>DHXR01000017.1:16981-86436 GCA_002413785.1 Mucilaginibacter sp. UBA5151 | reverse complement strand
GCTATAGCCTGTGCCTCTTTTAATCTTAATTCGCTTTTCGAAAGTTTTTCTGCTGCAAGCGCCCTTTCAGTAATATCCCTGAAATTAATAATAATTGCGTGGATAGCCGGGTCGTGAAGCATGTTGGTGATCGTGCCTTCACACGATATATAATGGCCATATTTGTGCTGCATCCGCAATTGGAAATAAAATGACCCGCCCGACACTTGCAACACTGCATTCCTTTTTTCTAAAAAGCCTGGAAGGTCATCTGGAAAAAAAAAGTCAAAAGCCTTTTTTTTTCGTAATTCTTCAAAGCTATATCCCATGACCTTGGCAACGGAAGGGCTGGCATAAAATATTTCGCCATTCTCCCTGGTCAGCGCTTGCATATCGCCGCTTTTTTCAATCAACGCCCGGAAAAGTTTTTCGTTTTGAGCGGTAATATATTCCGCTGCTTTTTGCCTTTTTGCTTTCTCAAAATCATCCAGTGCAAACGAAATATCCCCGGTCACTTCCAATAATAGTTCTATTTCATCATTGTCGAAAAAATCGGGTACGGTTGAATATAGGTTGAACGTAGCGATAATATTCCCTGAACTCCGGATAGGTAACACAATGTAAGATTTAATACCGTAGCCAACGGCAATATGTTCCCGGTTTTCTAATTTACGGTCGCCGCCGGTATCATTGCAGAGGTAATACGTGCCGGCCTGTAACACATTCAGTTGTGGGCTGCCGGCTTCCAGCCGCTTATTTTTAAATAGTTTGATGTCACGGGCGGGAATACCCTTTTGACCAACGAGCGTTATTTTTTCATTTTTACTGCCGAACATGCCAATCCATGCCATTTTGAATTTACCAAATTCAATTGCAATGCTGCATACATTGCGAAATAGATCATGCTCATCCTGTACATGTACAATGCATTGATTAATCTGGCTAATGAAGGCATATCGCCGGTTTACTTTACTTAATTTTTCTTCCGCTTCCTTTTTAGCGGTTATATCTACACGGATAGCCAGGTATTTGTAAGGTTTGCCGCGCTCATTTAAAAAAGGGATAACTGTATTATCAACCCAGTAATAAGTCCCATCCTTTGCTTTGTTTTTAAATTCGCCGCGCCATATTTTTCCATTCGCAATTGTTACCCACAGGTTACGGATAAACTTTTTATCGTGAAAACCTGAATTAATAATACGGTGGTCCTGCCCGATCAACTCTTCCCTGCTATATTTTGAAATTTTACAAAAATTATCATTGGCATAAGTGATGATGCCCTTCTGGTCGGTGACGGCTGTGATGAAAGACTCATCAAACGCATACTTATAATCCGCTAATTCTTTAATGTTTTTTTGTAAGGCCTGGTCCAGGGTTTCCAGTTTCTTTTTTAATTCTAACGTCATGGTAATTTTCTTTCAGCCTGGGCTAAAATATCAAAAAATAAATGTTCATTACAGTCCGCTTGCGCAATTAATTATTGATAAGTTGTGCATATCGTCTGTTACGTAAAATATGAATTTTAGTTGGATGTTAATGCAAAAATAAAAAACCTGCAATTTTTTAACTACAGGTATTTTTTACTAATACGCATCACGCCTGAAAAATCCGGGTTTCAAACAATTTTCACACGCACATCATATTTATCAATCAAATGCTGAATACTGAACTTAATATTATCAATCAAATCAGAAAAATTCACTATCTCTTTGGTCTGGTTTATATCACCCTTCACCTGTAAAATATCTGGGCCAGACAGTTGTTAATACCATCATCATTACTTGAGTGTATTCCGAAGTATTCTTTTATCTGCTTTGAAGGCGGTAATGAAGCTGCAGGGCCGTCACCGGCGATCAACTGATAGCCTTTCCACAACTTCGATGGCAATTTCTGATGAAAATCAACAAGTATCTTATTCAAGTCTTTGAAGAACGAAAGATCAATCTTATAGCGGGCCAGAGAGAAAGCGGCCCCTGTAACTGGTTTTACTTCCAAAAAAGAAAGAATCGTGGAGATATTGTATTCTACGGATTCCTTAAACAGGTTCAAAATCGAGGAAACCACAACCGGAAAGGTAAGTATGCGGTTCCTCGTAAAAAAGGTCGCCTTGGTCGTGTACTTGCTAAAATCAGGATTTAGATGGATAAAGTCAAATGTTTTTTTTAGAAGCGACTTTATGTTGCTCCTGAACCAGGTTTTGGCCTATTATGCTCATGTTGTTTTGTTTTATTTACGACAAATATACAATAAATACCTGACAATCAAATACTTATTCCTTAACTTAATAGCATTGAGGGTCTCTCGCAGAGGGCCCTGCGTTGGATAAGCGAAAACTTTAAGATAACAAGACGCCGGATGTATCGTTTAAAACGTTTTTACTTACAGATTGCAGAATAATTATACAAACCTGCTACTGTAATATTCCTACAGGGAAATCGCGTTTAAAAAGCGAATGCCCCCGAGGGGCTACCCGTTGTGTGCCAGGCATGGATAGCTGGTGAATTTCCTGCCAGTATGGTACCTTGTGCTTTAATTATTTAAAAGCGATTTCCCTGAATATTCCTATTCAAAAACCTTAATGTTAAATATACTTTACTATTTTTGAAATACGTAGAGACGCCCCGATGTGTCGGGGCGTCTGCTTATTCACCAATTTGAACCAACATTTTATGAAAGCTTTTTTCTCATCAGCACTGCTGTTGTTAATTTTTTTAAGCCCTGCAATTGCACAACAAAACAATCCGCAGGTTAAAATCAGCAACGGAATTCTCGAAGGCACTTATAATACGGCTACGGGGATTCAGAGTTTTAAAGGAATCCCTTATGCGCTGTCACCTGTCGGCGATCTGCGCTGGAAAGAACCACAAGCACCCGCAAACTGGGACGGGGTTCGTAATGCCGCGCATTTTAGCCATAAGCCCATGCAAAAACATGTATTCAGTGATATGATTTTCCGTGCTGATACCATGAGCGAAGATTGTCTTTACCTGAATGTGTGGACGCCCGCCAAATCAGCAAATGAAAAATTACCGGTGCTTGTCTATTTTTATGGCGGCGGCTTTGTTGGCGGCGATGGCTCCGAGTCGCGCTATGACGGTGAAAGCATGGCCCAAAAGGGAATAGTTACAGTCACATTAAGTTACAGGCTTGGCATTTTCGGCTTCTTTGCGCATCCTGAATTAACTAAGGAATCACCTCATCATGCTTCAGGTAATTACGGACTTATGGACCAGACCGCTGCACTTCGCTGGGTACAGGCCAATATTGCTGCATTTGGCGGCGATCCTGGCAGGGTCACCATTGCCGGGGAATCAGCCGGATCAATATCTGTTTGTGCACAAATGGTTACACCTTTAAGTAAGGGATTGATAGCTGGCGCCATTGGTGAAAGCGGCGGCGCTATAAAACCAACCATTCCTCCTATTCCGCTTGCGGACGGAGAAAAGATTGGCACAAACTTTACAGCAAAAATTGGTGCAAAATCATTGGCCGATCTCCGTGCCATACCTGCCGCACAATTACTTGATGATGCTTCCAAACCGGGAAATTACCAATTGGCTACCACTATCGACGGTTATTTCTTTCCAAAATCGCCGGTAGAAACTTTTGAAGCAGGCGAACAGGCCCGTGTCCCTTTGCTGGTTGGATGGAACTCTGCCGAAATACCGTACCAGGCATTTACCGGCGGAGATATGCCTACCCCTCAAAATTATGCAAAAAAGGTAAAACAGCGCTTTGGAGCCGATTCAACTACGGTTTTAACCCTTTATCCCGGTACTACGCAGGATGAAGTGATCAAATCGGCCACGGCATTGGCCAGCGACGGGTTTATTGTTTACAGCACCTGGAAATGGGCCGACCTGCAATCAAAAACCGGTGGGAAACCTGTTTACCGTTACATGTTTTCGTGCCCGAGGCCGCCAATGGTTGGCCAGCCAAACCCGCCCGCCGGAAAATTACCCGCAGGGATGGTTGGCGCATCCCATGCCTCGGAAATTGAATTTGCAATGGGCAACCTGCCCTATAACAAAGTTTATGCCTGGACGCCTGATGATTATAAAGTATCGGCAACTATTGAAGATTACTTTGCAAACTTCATAAAAACCGGCAACCCCAATGGCAAAGGTCTGCCAAAATGGAAAGCCAATACCAACGGCAGCAGCGTTCATTTTATGGATATTGATGTAAATACGCATCTTGAAACTGAAACTGATCGCGCCAGGTATCTATTTTTGGATAAGTTGTACATGAAATAATAAATTTGCCTAAATTTCAATTCATGAAGATCGAAACCATCGCTATACATGCCGGTAACCGTACTGACGAGACGTCAAAAGCCGTAATTCAGCCAATCGTATTATCAACTACCTTTGAGCGTGCTACTGACGGCACCTTTCCCGGCGGGCATATTTACAGCCGGGCCAGTAACCCCAACCGTACCTTGCTGGAAAACGTTCTGGCAAAGCTGGAAGGCGGGGCCGACGCCGCTTCGTTCTCCTCGGGTAACGCTGCGGGGATGTCGGTTTTTCAATCGCTGCCGCCGGGCACCCACATCATTGCACCGGATGATATGTACCACGGGCTGCGCAACCAGCTTAAACTTTTATTTGCCGGGATTTTAACTTTCGATTTTATCGACATAAACGACAGTGATGTTTTACAAAAGCACATCAGGCCCGAAACTGGTTTGATATGGATAGAAACACCCTCGAACCCGCTGCTAAAAATTACCGATATTAAAAAGGTGGTGGCAATTGCCCGTAAACAGGGTATAAAAGTAGCCTGCGATAACACTTTCGCTACCCCGGTTTGCCAGCAACCGCTTGCATTAGGCGCCGATTTGGTGATGCACTCCTGCACCAAATATTTCGGCGGGCACAGCGACCTTATGGGCGGTGCTTTAATTACCATAGAAAAAGACGACTGGTGGCAAAAGATCCGCCAGGTGCAGGAAATGGGTGGCGCCATCCCCTCCCCGCTTGACTGCTATATGCTGACACGGAGTATAAAAACATTGCCCTACCGTATCCGCGGACATGTACACAATGCCCAATTGTTAGCTGAATTTTTACAAAAACAACCAAAAGTTGAAAGCGTAATGTACCCCGGACTGCCATCGCACCCACAGCATGAAATTGCAAAAGCACAAATGACAAGTTTTGGGGGCATGTTATCCTTTTGTGTTAAAGGCGGACAGGATGAAGCCGCGCGGGTAATAAACAAGCTTAAAATATTCACCAGGGCAACCAGCCTTGGCGGTGTTGAAAGCCTGGTGGAACACCGCGCCACAGTAGAAGGCCCTGATACCAAAACGCCGTTTAATTTGTTACGCGTATCGGTCGGGCTGGAGCATATTGACGATTTGATTGCGGATATTGAACAGGCGCTTGGGTAGTGGGGGAAGGTGAAGGGTGAAAGGTGAAAGGCGAAAGGTTTTTGCAGCTTCTGCCTTACGCCTTTTACCCTTCACCTTTACCCTTTCGCCTTCCTAAGAATACTTCATCGCATCCTTACTTAAAGCTCTGCGTAAAATACCAATTTGCCCGATAGTGCAGGCCTGCGGGCAACTGGCTTTTAAAAAAAGCGCCGTTAGGTGCGACATATTGGTAGAAACTAACAAAAAGGATTTAGAATACGGTACGAAACGAATGAAGCAGCAATAGTGCCAATGCCTGGCGGGGTTAGGTACCTACGGCACACAAGGTCGGGCTGGTCTGTATTTCTACCCATATTTGACCCCAAAAAGGGGTCTTATCAACTAATTTATCAACACCTTTAGCTTCATTTGGACCTCTTTTTAATGTGTATGCCCTGGTTTCAGCTTTTGACTTTTCCGCTTTTTTGCTTATTTTAGCCCTTGAATGACACCTATTATATCAAAATTACCACAAACAGGGACAACTATTTTTACCTTAATGTCGGCTTTGGCAAACGAAGTTGGCGCTATAAACCTGTCGCAGGGTTTTCCTGATTTTGATACCTCACCCGAGCTTATTGAACTGGTACATAAGGCCATGAACAACGGGCACAACCAATATGCCCCTATGCCGGGCGTGTTGGCCCTCCGGGAGCAGATTGCCCAAAAAACAGAAAAACTTTACGGCGCAGTGTATAACCCTGATACCGAGATCACGATAACAGCAGGTGGTACCCAGGCAATATTTACAGCTATTACCGCCGTGATTAACCCTAATGATGAGGTAATTATATTTGAACCCGCTTTTGATTGTTATGCCCCCGCCATTAAATTAATGGGCGGCATTGTAAAATCGCTGGAGCTGGAACCACCCGATTACCGCATAGCATGGGATATGGTGAAAAGGCTCATCAACAGCAAAACAAGGATGATCATCCTTAATTCGCCGCATAACCCTACCGCAACCATCCTGCATAAGGAAGATATTGATGAATTAAGCGCCCTGGTAAAAAACCAGGATATTTTGATATTAAGCGATGAGGTGTATGAACATTTGATATACGACGGCGAAACGCACCACAGCATGGCGCGCTACCCCGAATTGCAGCAGCGCAGTTTTATTGTGGCATCCTTCGGCAAACCGTTTCATGCCACCGGGTGGAAAATAGGCTACTGCATGGCCCCGGCATTTTTAATGAACGAATTCAGAAAAATTCACCAGTTTTTGGTATTCAGCGTAAACGCCCCTATTCAGTATGCCATTGCCGAATACCTGAAAAATGAGAACAACTATTTAAGCCTCCCGGAATTTTTTCAGCAAAAACGCGATTATTTCCGGAAAGGACTGGAACAAACCCGCTTTGAATTGTTACCTTGTTTTGGTTCCTACTTTCAATCGGTAATGTATAATAATATTACAGATGAAAAGGACGATGAATTTTCTTTACGCTTAACAAAAGAGATCGGGGTGGCTTCAATACCAACATCTGCATTTTACACCAGGGATACCGACCACCATGTTTTACGCTTTTGTTTTGCCAAAAGGCAAGAAACGCTGGATAAAGCCGTTGAAAGATTGATGGCAGTTTAGTTTATTGCTGATAGTTCATGGTTCATAGCTTAAAAAGCCATTGGAGCCGGAAACAGTCAATTTTGAAAACAGAACTGCCATGAACTATGAACCATTAACCATTAACTAAAGTATGGATAATTTAAAAATAACCACTTTCCAAGGCTACCTCTTTTGGGAGAACATTGATAAAAACCTCCAGAATATTACCATGCGTTTGTCGGCTATCCGCGAAAAAACAAACCTGATCATTTTGCCCGAAATGTTTAGCACCGGTTTTTCAATGAATGCCGAAAAACTTGCTGAACCCATGGATGGTAAAACTATGAAATGGATGCACAAAACCGCTAAACAATACGACTGCGTGCTGACCGGCAGTATTATAATTAAAGAAAATGAAAAATATTATAACCGCCTGATCTGGATGCGAGCAGACGGCAGTTACGAATATTACGACAAGCGCCACCTTTTTGCTTTGGGGAAAGAGCACGAAACATATACTCCCGGCGACAAAAAACTTATTGTTGAACTAAACGGCTGGAATATTTGCCCGATGATCTGTTACGACCTCCGTTTCCCTGTATGGCTGCGTAATGTTAAGAGTGAATACGACCTGTTGCTTTTCGTAGCCAACTGGCCCGAACGCCGCATTGCCCACTGGCGCGCATTAATTGCAGCCCGGGCAATTGAAAACCAGGCTTATGTGATTGGAGTTAACCGTGTCGGGCACGATGGCAACGAAGTTTATCATTCCGGCGATTCCACTTGTATCGATCCAAACGGCAACGTGGTTTATTACAAACGCGACGAAGAAGACCTTTACACATTTTCCATCATTGCCGATGAAGTGAAGAAAACCAGGCGGGCATTGCCCTTTTTGAAGGATGCGGATGAGTTTAAGCTTGTGTGAACACGATTTTTAGGATTAAAAAGATTTTCAGCACTTGAATTATTGAATAATGACCAACATTATTGACAAGAGTCTGCGTAATCAAAAAAATCAATTAAATCAGTGGTTCAGACAATAACAATATATCCTATTTTTACCCATCCAAAACTATTTAACTGATTTCAATGAGGCCATTATTCCGCAGTATCTTTTCGCTGGTTTTTATCTTAACATCGCTAACATCTATCGCACAAAGAAAAAAAGATTACACTCAATTTGTTGATCCGTTTATTGGCACCGGCGGCCACGGGCATACCTATCCCGGCGCGGTGGCGCCGTTTGGGATGGTGCAGTTAAGCCCCGATACACGGTTAACTGGCTGGGACGGCTGCTCCGGCTATTATTATACTGATACCGTGGTGTATGGCTTTTCGCACACCCATTTAAGCGGTACGGGTATTGCTGACTATTGCGACGTTTTGTTTATGCCCACAACCGGTGAACCCCAATTTAAAAACACGGAGTACCAATCGGGATTTAAAAAGAAAAACGAAGTAGCTACACCCGGCTTTTATAAAACCTATCTGGATAAATACAATATTGGCGTTGAACTTACCGCGACTACCCGCGCCGGCGTTCACCGTTATAATTTCCCGAAAACGACACAGGCAAATATTATTATCGACCTGCAGCACCGGGATGTGGTGCTTGACTCTTGGATAGAAGTCGTGAATGACCACGAGATCCGCGGTTTCCGCAGATCGGGGGCGTGGGCGGCAGATCAGTCTGTTTATTTCTATGCAAAATTTTCAAAACCGTTTAAAACCTATGGCATTGCTTTGAATGACACATTGCAGCCGGGAAAAAATAAAATACAGGGGAAAAACATCAAGATGTATATCTGTTTTGATAACCCCGGCGAAGTAATCTCCAAAGTAGGCATATCGTCAGTAAGTGCGGGTGGCGCACTTAAAAACCTGGACGCCGAAGTGCCTGATTTTGATTTTAAAAGAGTTGAAAAGGAAGCAAAAACTTTATGGAACAATGAACTGGCTAAGATAGAAGTGGAAGGCGGCGGCGCAAATGCTGCAGCACAACAGGAACAACAAAACGCCAACAATACACGCGTCAATAGCAAAGCAAAGACACACAGGCAAATACAACAAAAAAAGCAGCCCGTTGTTGATTACGCTAAAACCAAAAAAACTATATTTTATACTTCGCTGTACCATGTGATGCTGGCCCCAAATGTTTACAGTGATGTTGACGGGCAGTACCGCGGGATGGACCAAAAGGTACACACGGCTGATGGCTTTAACTATTACACCGTATTCTCTTTATGGGATACTTACCGGGCCGAAGACCCCTTGCTTAACCTGATTGACCGTAAACGCACCCTCGATTTTGTAAAATCATTTTTAGCGATGTATGAACAGGGCGGTTTGCTGCCGATTTGGCCATTGGCTTCAAATGAAACTTATTGTATGGTGGGTAACCATTCCATCCCGGTTATTGTGGATGCGTATGCAAAAGGCATCCGGGATTTTAACGTTGATGAGGCCTTTACCGCGATGAAAGCTGCCGTAAACCGCAACCAGTTCGGGCTTGATTCCTACCGGAAAAATGGGGTGGTATTGTCGGATGATGAACCTGAGTCGGTATCCAAAACCCTTGAATATGCTATTGACGACTGGTGCATAGCCCAAATGGCGAAAATGCTCAACAAACCGGACGATTACAGGGAATTTATTCAGCGCGCCCAATACTGGAAAAACAATTTCAACAACCAGAACAGCTTTATGGAGGGCCGTGCAAACGGTGGCTGGTACACTCCTTTTGAACCAACAGAGATCAACAGTAACTTTACCGAGGGCAACTCATGGCAGTACTCGTTTTTAGCGCCGCAGGATGTTGAAAGCCTGGCTGACCGCATGGGTGGAAAAGCAGCTTTTGAAGCTAAACTGGATGAATTATTTACCACCAATGCCAAATTAAGCGGACGGCAGCAGGACGACGTGAGCGGCCTGATTGGCCAGTACGCGCATGGAAATGAGCCCAGTCACCACATGGCCTATCTGTATAACTTTACCAATTCGCCGGATAAAACTCAATTCTATATCAATAAAATATTAAGGGAAGAATACAGCGCCAATCCCGATGGGCTATCGGGCAATGAAGATTGCGGGCAAATGTCGGCCTGGTATGTGATCAGTTCATTGGGTATATACAATATTGCGCCGGGCCAGCAGCAGTTCCAGATCGGTATGCCGCAGTTTGATAAAGCCGTGATTAACCTGGAGAATGGTAAAAAATTCACCATCCTTAATCCGGGTGCAGGCATAAGCGGGGGCGATATTTACCTGCAGGGTATTAATTTGAACAAAAAATCGTACAACAAAATTTATATTGACTATGCTGATATTGCAAACGGCGGCGAATTTGAAGTACTGACCGGGAGCCTGCCCAACAAACTTTTTGTGCAGGACCTTGAAAAGCCGGCTTCAAAGATCACCGATAATTTGATTGTTCCAAATCCTTATATCTTAGCGCCTGCCAAAACGTTTAAACAACCCTTCAATATCGAAATAAAATGCGCGGACACGGCTGCTAAAATCTACTATACGCTTGATGGCGCCACCCCAACCGCAAATTCTACGTTATACACTGTCCCTATAAATATTTCAACCAACATAACGGTTAAGGCCATTGCAGTTGAAGGTGAAAAAACAAGTTTTGTGGATGAAGGCAGTTTTACAAAGATCAGGGACGATTTAAAACTAACGCTGCCAAACAAATACCTGCCCAATTATGCAGATGAGGGTGATAATACCCTGATCAACGGCCTCCATGGCAAAGCTAACTGGCGCCTCGGCAACTGGCAGGGCTACCAGGGTAATGATTTGGTAGCAATTATTGATATGGGACAGGTTAAACCCGTAAAACAAGTAAGCTTAGGCGCCTTGCAGGATACACGCTCATGGATCGTTTTCCCGAAATATGTAGAATACTGGGTTTCTGACGATGGGCTTAACTATAAACTGGCGGCAACTGTTAACACCAAAGTAGCTATAAACGACCTCAATATACAAACCCAGGAGTTTAGCGCACCTTTAAACCTTAATACAAGGTATATTAAACTGATAGCAAAACAATACGGCGCCTTACCCGACTGGCACGAAAGCAAAGGCCAGCCATCCTATATTTTTGCGGATGAGATTGTTGTAGAGTGATTGTAACCTGAGAAAGACTTACGAAGTTTTGAAAACTTCGTAAGTCTGTTTAGTCCGCCAATGGAAGTGAACCGACGATACAATATATTCCAGCCTTACAACAATCACCCGTCCAGCAACGTCTTCTTCGCCTCCACCAGCTTATCTTTTTCCGCCTTTGGCAAAACGGGGTACTTCAGTTTTAAGCCTTTCAGGGTATCCAGTATAATAGTGGAAATAGCGATCCGGGTAAACCATTTTTTATCAGCCGGGAGCACATACCAGGGACAATGTTCTGTTGCGGTTTCCTTTATTGCTTTTTCATAAGCATCCATATAATCATCCCAAAATTCACGCTCATGGATATCTGCCACCGAAAATTTCCAGTTTTTATCCGGATCGTCAATCCGTTTTAAAAAGCGATCTTTTTGTTCATCTTTTGACAGATGGAGAAAAAATTTAATAATAACGGTGCCGTTGATCGTCAGGTGCTTTTCAACCGAACGGATACTTTCATAACGATGTTCCCAAAAATTTTTGTCCACATCTTTAACACTGTTAACACCCGGAAGCCTTTCATTGAGCAATAATTCGGGGTGTACTTTGGTTATTAATACATTTTCATAATGCGAGCGGTTATGGATACCAATGCGTCCAAATTCCGGCAAAGCTTTATAGTGCCGCCATAAAAAATCGTGGTCAAGTTCTTCTGCGCTGGGCTGTTTAAAACTAAACACTTCGCAGCCCTGCGGATTTAATCCCGATAAGGAATGGGCAATCGCTCCATCTTTCCCTGCCGCGTCCATCGCCTGAAACAATATAAGCAGTGCATAACGCTTATCGGCATATAATGCCTCCTGTAATCCTGAAATTTGTTTAATCAGATCTTCCAAAATGGCTTCCGAATCTTCCTTTTTCAGATCAGCTGAATAAGCGGTATCAAAATCTCCAAGTGAAAATTTTTTGCCATCAGTTATCTTAAATTCATTAATTATGTCTTTCATTAGAACAATTTTAATATTGCTAAGTTAACTTAAAATTTACCTGTTAAAATTGCGTTGTTAATTTTGTTAAACAGACTTTTATTTAGGGCCATAATTTTACATCTTTACCCGCATGTTCCGACGAATAAAAAATAAGTATTTAAGGTATTTCCTCATATTCATCTATGCTGTTATCATCTTTTTCTGCTCAATTGAGTTGAATTTCCTGTGGCTTTTTGGTTATTCTCCTGATATGCAGGATATTAAAAACCCGGCCCTATCTTTGTCTTCTGAAGTATATTATGCCGATGGTACCCTGATAGGCCGCTATTTCAGGGAGAACCGCTCACCTGTTGAGTTTAAACAAATATCGCCCAATATCATCAATGCCCTGGTGGCAACCGAAGATGTACGGTTTTACAAACATAACGGCGTTGATTTTTATTCATTTTTTACCAGTATGCTCTCCACCGCCAAAGGCGACAGGCGCGGCGGCAGCACCATTACACAGCAATTAGCAAAAAACCTGTTCGAGACCCGCAAAAAGAAATCGCAGGGCTTAATTAAGCATATACCATTTATCAGGACCATGGTTTATAAATGTAAAGAATGGCTTACTGCGTTTAAAATTGAACATGTTTATTCCAAAGATGAAATACTTACCCTTTATTTGAATACCGTACCGTTTGGTAATAATTCCTTTGGTATTAAAACGGCTTCATTAAAATTTTTCAATAAAACACCCGATAAAGTCAGCCCGGCAGAGGCGGCCACACTTATCGGGATGCTAAAAGCGACATCAACCTACAATCCGATAAATAATCCCGAACGCTCCATGGAGCGTCGTAACACGGTATTAAGGCAAATGCTGAAATATAATAACGCCCTGAGCAAAGATGTTTATGACGAAAGCATAAAGGCGCCTGTTAAACTTGATTTAAGTTATGTAGATAATGAGGGCCAGGGAGGCTCGTACCTGCGTGATGCCATTGAGCGGTGGCTAAAAAAATGGTGCAAGGATAATGATTATGACCTGTATCAGGACGGCTTGAAAATATATACCACCATTGATCCGCGCCTGCAACGGTATGCCGAACAAGCCGTAGCCGAAAAAATGAAAATGCTCCAAAAACGTTTTGATGATCTGTGGGGTAAAAAGAACCCCTGGCGCGACTCGAACGGCGGTGAAATAAAGGATTTTCTGTTAAAAGCCGAACAACATTTACCGGTTTATGCTTTACTGCAAAAAAAATACAATTATAACACAGCGCTCATCAGTCAATATTTTGAAAAGAAAAAACGAATGACAGTATTTACCTGGAAAGGTGAGAAGGATACCACATTTTCGAGCGCCGATTCCATCAGGTATTACACCCGCATTTTAAACACCGGCATGATGACCATTGAGCCGTCAACAGGGAAAATAAAAGTATGGGTTGGCGGGATTGACCACCGTTATTTTAATTACGACCACGTAAACCAGGCAAAAAGACAGGCAGGTTCAACCTTTAAACCTTTTGCATATTTAACAGCGCTGGATAACGGCTATACGCCATGCGATAAGTTTACCGATAAATTTGTATCCATTAAATATACAGACGGAGGCAGGCAGCAAGTTTGGGAGCCTAAAAATGCCACCTTTAGATTCACCGGCCAGGAAATGTCATTGCGCTGGGCTATGGGAGCTTCTGTCAACTCCATTACCGCGCAATTAACCGAAAAGGTTGGATGGGATAAGATTGTTCAATATGCCCATAAATGCGGTATTGAAAGCCCTTTAAAATCTGTGCCTTCTGTATCGCTGGGCTCAAATGATGTCTCGGTTTATGAAATGGTACGGGCCTACAGCACTTTTTTAAATAAAGGCAAAAAAATTGATCCCCTGCTGATAACAAAGATCACCGACCAGGAAGGAAACGTAATACAGGAGTTTACACTAAATGAAGAACAGGTGATCAGCGAAGAAACTGCATGGCTAATGCTTTATATGTTCAGGGGCGGTATGGAAGAACCCGGCGGCACATCCCAGGCGCTTTGGGAATACCCCGGCCTGTGGAAAAAAGATAACCAGATCGGCGGTAAAACAGGTACCTCATCCAACTATGTGGACGGATGGTATATGGGGATCACCAAAGACCTTGTGACCGGAGTTTGGGTAGGCGCCGACGACCGGAGTGTCCATTTTACCAGCTCCGAAACAGGCGAAGGCTCGCATACCGGCCTGCCTGTTTTCGCGGCCTTTATGCAAAAGGTTTATGCCGATCCTAAATCGGGCTATACCTACGGCTTGTTCCCGAAACCATGGGTAAAGATCACTAAATCTTATGATTGCCCATCGCCGCGTATTGATACGGATTCGGTAGCGACGGATACCTCATTGATGCGAATTGATTCGGCTAAGTTACTTCCTGATTCTATCAAATAAATTATTCAATCGTTATATGAATAAACATTACCCTGCATTTATAAAAACGAAAAGATATTTATTTATACCTGTTTTCATTTTTAGCTTACTGTTTATAAGCCTGCAAACAAAAGCGCAGTACTTCGGGCAAAATAAAGTGCGATATAAAAAACTAAACTTCCAGGTTTATCATACCCCTCATTTTGAGATTTATTATTATTTGAAAAATGACAGCATGATAAAACGTTTTGCCCAGGAAAGCGAACTTTGGTACACCCTGCACCAGCAGGTTTTCAGGGACACATTTAAAAAACCAAACCCCATAATCCTCTACGCAAATCATCCCGATTTCCAACAAACCACAGCTATTGACGGGGAAATTGGTGTGGGTACAGGTGGCGTTACAGAAGGGCTGAAAAACCGGGTGATAATGCCTGTTATGGAAACTAACCAGATGACCAGGCATGTTATAGGCCACGAACTGGTCCATGCTTTCCAATATCACCTGTTGCTTGGTAAAGATTCCTCTAACTATGAAAATCTGAACAACCTGCCGCTTTGGATGATTGAGGGTATGGCCGAATACCTTTCCCTCGGCAAAAAAGACACCTATACCGCCATGTGGATGCGCGACGCCTATTTAAACCACGATATCCCAACCGTAAAGGCACTTACCGAAAATAATAAATATTTCCCCTACCGCTATGGCGAGGCTTTTTGGTCGTTCATAGGATCAACCTACGGCGATACTGTCATAGTTCCTTTTTTTAAAAACACAGCGCGTTTCGGACTTCAATATGGTATCAGGCGCACGTTTGGTTACGATGAAAAAACATTATCAAAGCTTTGGAAAAATGCAATTGAAACAACGTATAAACCTTTCTTAAAAGATACGGCGCAGGTTCCGGTTGGCCGCAGAATAATTGACGACAAAAATGCCGGCAAATTAAACCTTGCCCCTTCAGTAAGCCCGGACGGTAAATACCTGGCATTTTTATCCGAAAAAAACCTTTTTACCGTCGATCTGTTCCTGGCTGATGCCAGAACCGGCCGGGTATTACGAAAGCTCACCAGCAAAACATTTAACACCCATATCGACGAATTTAACTTTATCGAATCGGCAGGCGCCTGGTCGCCGGATAGTAAACGTTTTGCCTTCAGTGTGTTTAACAAAGGGCGCAACCGCATGCTGGTGGTTGATGTAACATCGGGCAATATTCTTGATGACGTTGCTATGGGCAAGGCCGAACAATTCAGTAATTTATCGTGGTCGCCGGATGGAAAAAATATGGTATTCCAGGGTATGTCTGAAGGACAGGGGGATTTGTATTTATACAATTTCGACAGCAAACAAGTACAGCAGTTAACCAACGATAAATATTCGGATTACCAGCCAGGTTTTTCGAGGGACGGGAAAAAGATCATATTTTCGAGTGATCGCACTACTTACGATCAGTCATTATCACAGGATATAACCTTTAACCTCGCCGAACTGGACCTTGCAACAGGGAAAATCACCGACATAAAAGTGTTTAACGGGGCAAATAATCTGAATCCGCAATATTCGTCGGATGGCACGCAAATATATTTTCTGTCAAACAGGGATGGTTTCAGAAATATGTACCGCTATACCCCGGCTACCGGGAAAGTGGAACAAATGACTGATTTGTTTACAGGCGTCAGCGGCATCACCGAATATTCCCCTGCCCTCAGTATTTCAGCAAATAACGATATTATCTATTCGTATTACCGCGCCCAAAAATATGTGCTTTATGATGCAAAAGCATCCGATTTTACTGCAAAAACGGTTGACGATGGCGTAATTTATAATGCAATACCCGGCATACTGCCGCCAGCGCGGGCTGTTGGGGTCGATCTCATTAATGCTAACTTAAACAACTTCCTCGCCTATCCCAAAATACCGTTCGATTCTGTAAAAAGTGTTCCCTATAAACCAATGTTCAAACTCGATTACCTTGCAAGCAGCGGTGTTGGCGCTTCGGTGAGCCAGTTTGGGGCGGGTTTATCAAGCGGTGTACAGGGCGTATTCAGCGATATTTTGGGCCGCAACCAACTATACGCCGGTGTAGCCATGAATGGAGAGATATATGATATTGGGGGGCAGTTCACTTATATAAAACAAGAAGGCAGGTGGAATTTTGGAGTCAGTATTTCGCATATCCCGTTTCAAACTGCCAATTATAGCGTAGTGCCTTCCGGTTCAACTGTTGCTCAAAACTTCGACCTGATCCGTATCTTCCAGGATCAGTTATCCCTGTTTACCTCCTTCCCTATTACTAAAAAAACGCGCGTTGAGTTTGGTACAGGTGCAGCCACCTATTACTACAGGGTTGATCGTTACACAACGACGCTTGATTCGCTTGGCAATGCAATCAACTACACCCATACGCATATACCAAATTCAGTATATAATTCCGGGACCACAAACAATGGCTTTATTTTAACACCCTTTACCCTTTATAATATCAATACAGCGTTGGTTGGCGATAATTCATATTTCGGTGTGGCTTCCCCGCTCAACGGCTATCGTTACCGACTGCAGGCTGAATATGATTTTGGCACCTACCAGTTTTTCGCTCCAACCATTGACTTGCGGGAATATATCCGGGCTGCGCCGGTAACTTTTGCCGCCAGGTTATATGGCTACGGACGTTTTGGTAACACGGGCAATCTTTATCAATTATATCTCGGCTATCCATTTTTAATACGTGGATACGAAGCGCAAACTTTTAATACCGGGACAGGGAAAATACCTGCAAACGGATTTACCGCCGATCAGCTGTCAGGTAACCGTATCGCAGTTGCAAATTTTGAGATCCGCTTACCTTTTACCGGTCCCGAAAGACTGTCACAATTTAAATCAAAAATGCTTTTTACAGAGCTTAACCTGTTTTTTGATGCAGGTTTGTCCTGGAATGCCGGAGATCAGATTAAATTTCGGTCAGGACCTGATGCAATAGGGAAGGATGCCACCGGGGCCACCATTTATAATACACACCAGCGCGTTCCGGCAACAAGTGCAGGCATATCCGTCAGGGTAAATGTGTTTGGGGCCTTTATTTTGGAACCTTACCTGGCCTGGCCGTTTAACCGTACAGATGTTGCCAGGCCAGTATTTGGTTTGGGGTTTACGCCGGGCTGGTAATTTTTAGATAACGTACACTTTAACTCCCACCATTAGCATTTCCCCCCTGGTAATTTTCAATTATCTTTTGACACTTTATCTATGTGGGGATTTCGCGAATCGCAATTTCCAACCGCCCATCTTTTTGGGAGATGGAAATATTATATAATAAAATCTAAATTTTATTATATTTACAAAAACCTTATTATTATGGTAACAAAAATATCGACGCCTAAAATTTTAAAAATAATTTTATTTATTTTTTCATTAACGATTCTTTTTATCTTATATGTTTTTAATATAATTCAATCATTTCAAATTGGATTAGTCCTGTGCATAGCCATATCTATAAATGTTTGGTTTATTTACGTTTTGTTAATTCCGAAAGAATTTGGGAGGGTCAAATACCGTCGTTTCACTGTTTTAATTATATCTGTACTTTTCACCTTTTTTACAAGTAAAGCAGAAATATTTAAAAAAATCCCTAATGATTTATTTTTCAAATTAAATCAACTATTAAAAGCCAATAACATAATCCAATTATCAATTACAGAGTTTTCTGTAATCATTTCCCTGATCATTTCAGCACTATTGTTATTCTTTGCTAATTATCTTCTACAAGATAAAAGCGTAATGAAAGAACATAGAAATTCTTTTGATGAAACATTTCCTGAAAGGGAATTTAGTGAACGATTAAAGTCTTTCTGTAATTTCTTAAAAATCAGAATTGATTTATCTGATAATGAAGCAAATTGGAGCGATGCACATTTTACATCATTGGATGCGGAAGTTGAAACATACACTAGCAGAGGAAAGGAAAGTAGAATAACCAATTTAATAAGAGCTATAAAAAAAGACCATAGTAGTAAAGTTTTTTTGGTGTTGGGTGATCCTGGTTCAGGCAAAAGTGTTGCCTTACGGAAGTTGTGTAGGGACTTAATAAGCGAAGTATTACCGACAAGAAAAATTCCAATTTATCTAAATTTAAAAGAATGGGCTACAGACAAGAAATGGGATGTCCAAAATCCACCGACCCCAGAAGACATGTATAGCTTTTGTATAAATTTTTTAAAGGGCAAAGACATTTTCGCTGATGACTTTATTGACAAATACTTTAAAAGATTATATGAAAATGGTCATTTATTTTTCATAGTAGACTCTTTCGATGAAATTCCAGCTGTTTTAGATGTTGATGAGTCTTCGTGGTTAATTGATAAACTTTCAGAAATATTATTCAATTTTTTAGGTGGTGCACACGAATCAAGGGGTGTTTTGGCATCAAGGTATTTTAGAAAGCCAACTAATAAATTTAATTCGAGTACAACTTTGAATGTGCGCCCTTTTTCCCACTATCAAATAAATCAAGCTTTACATAAGTATATTCTTATTGATAAAGATATAATAAAATTAATCTTTAGTAAACGGAGTGATCTACTACCTATTGCTAGCAATCCATTTGCCATTGGGTTGATTTATTCGTATTTAAAAGACAACGATAATAAACTGCCTAATAATCAAGACGACTTGTTTTCGAGTTATATTAAAAGTCGACTTAATTCGTGCAAAAAACTTATTAAAAAAAACAACTTCAATGAAGAGATAATTAGAAACTATGCGATTCAAATATCTGCCTATATGCTTAATAAAGACAATTTTGGGCTCGAAGCTTCTTTTGAGGAACTTAAACTACGATTCCCTTCAGTTGATATTGGGAGTATTATTGAGATATTGGTTTATGCTCGTATTGGCAGGATTGGAAGTGGCGAAGAAAAAAGATTTAGTTTTGTTCACAGGAGATTTAACGAATACTTCATCGTGCAAAAGTATTTAACAGACCCCTCGTTGATTAACATGGAATCCATACCTATAGACTCGAGATTTCGTGATTCATTGGTATTATATAGTGAAATTGCACCTGAACATACGGCAATAGAAATAGCCGAATATTGTTGGAATGAAATAAAACTATTAAATGAAACAGATATAATTCAGTTTAAAAGATCAATCCACTGTCTAAGGTTTTTGATCGAGGCCTACCGTTTGAGACTTAATTTATTAAATTCATTTAGAAAGGACTTAAGCGAGCTTATAGTAAGTACAATAGGCAATTATGAAACTACTAAAAATCAACTTTTAACAAAAATTGCGGTGGAGGCAACGGGAATACTTGAGCAAGAAGAAATGCAAAAGGCATTGCTATCATGTTTTAAAATAAAGAATTGGTGGATCAACCAAACCGCAATGCAATCTTGTAAGCATCTAACATCAATAAGTAAGAAACTTGAATTTAGGATAGTATGGTTTATTCAATCACTAAATTTTATTAAGTTTTTAAATCAAAAGGATGAATTATTATTCTCATTATCGCTTTCTGAGCCATTTAAAAATATTAAAAAGTATGCTTTTTTTAAGTATATAGATATTTTATCTCTATTATTCGGGCTTATTTTATTATTTTTCGCCACTCCATTATTGTCTGTTTTAATATTGGTTATTTATTTATTTACAAATTCATTAGCATCAAGAACTTCAACATTTTCAGGCACCTTGAAACCTTTATATAACAGCATAACTACAATGGCTGTTGTCCAACTTAGATTAATGTTTTCACTAACAATAATAGCTTTAGGTATGCATTTATTGGCGCGAACATCGTCAACGCCAAATCTGTTAAAATCAGATGGTATCATTTTGGCTCCAATGTTGAGTTGGCTTATTTTTCCAAATAAATATATTTTTAATATATTATTTACAATTGCTGGCCTATTACTTTTTCCATTTCTTGATATTTTCTATTTCATGAATATTTTACGAACTAATGTATCTATTTTTAAAAAAATTTGGAAGGGCATCGTCAAAACCTCCTTTACCATGGCTGCTATAATTGCTGTTATCCTATTGCTTTTAAATAAATTCAAATCTTACATTGATAAAATTGCACCTACTTTCTTAATTGCTTTTGCAATATTATTTAGCCTCAGTGTGTTGTTATTGTTATTTGTTTTCACAATTGATTTTTTTAAATATAATACAATCATAAAAAATCACCAAACAATCAATAGATGTAAAATTGCTTCGGATTACAAATCAATTTCTTTTGATTATTTCAGAAACAAATATGTATTGAAATTGCAGAATGAGAATATTATCCCGAAAGATAATTGGCCAGATGACTTTTCTTTAGTAGGTGGGGCTGATTCCATAATACTTTTATCACAATTAGATGAGAAGTGGCTTGGGCTAAATTAGCGAATGTTTTCGATTTGGTTTTTCATCAATAAATATACTTTTTTACTACCTTACCACTTTATCGGCAAAACAAATTTATATATAAGCAATTTAGATAAACAATAAGCAGGCATTTCACCACCATGATTGCTATGAGTTAACATTAATTAATTACAGACCATATTACACGAAATAAAAAGCAAACTATACCGCTTCCATTTTTTTAAATCGTAAACATTTGTCATTAATCTTACAATATTTTGACTTCAAATAAACTATTCCTCAGGTCAATTGTCCTATCAGTAATTGTTTTTATTTACTTTTGCGCTCATGAAAAAATGGCCTTTGTTTATTTTGTTTATTCTAACCACTTCGTTTTTATTTGCCCAAAAAGCAACTGTGGTTAATCCTGTAAATGACACGGTAAAAGCAAAATGGGGCAAAATTAAGATAGTTGACGGCGCCGCAATGATATCGTCAAATGATATTATCGAAAACATGGCCCTGTCAAAGGAATACACGGTACTTATTAATGCCATTGAAAATGCAGGTTTAACCGAAACATTTAAAAGCAAGGGTCCCATCACTGTTTTTGCCCCAACTAACCGGGCATTTGATAAATTACCAGCTGGTGCACTTGATACCCTTTTAAAACCAGGCCATAAATTTGATTTGAATTATTTGCTAACCTATCATGCCATAGCGGGCAGGCTGAGCGTAAGGGATATTGAAAGAAAAATCAATTCGAATAACGGGCAGGCCACTTTTACAACCATTGCCGGCAGCAGGCTTACTGCAAAGATAGATACCAACCGTAACATTGTTTTAATTGATGAAAATGGCGGGGAAAGTGTGATCAGTAAATTTGATATCCAGCAAAGCAATGGCCTCCTGCATATAGTTAACGCCGTATTGGTCCCGAAGCCAAGGGCTATATAAACAAAACCTTTCGGTAAGATGAAAAAATCAATTTTGGCAATGATAGCCCTGTGCCTGATTACGGCGTTGGGATGTCAGCAAAGCAGCGGTCAGCAGTTGAAGAAGTATGACCCTAAAAGGAAAATGAGTAAAGCTCCTTTGGAGTGGAAAAAATTCCTTACGTCAAATCAATATTACATCATGGTTGAAAGCGGTACCGAACCGCCGTTCCGGAACGCTTATTATAACAATCGCGAAAAAGGCGTTTATGTAAGCGCTGCTACCGGGGAAGTATTATTTACATCGGATGATAAATATGACAGCGGTACCGGGTGGCCGAGTTTTGTAAAACCGGTTAATCCTAAAAAAATTGAAATTGTGACCGACAATAGCGATGGCATGACACGCGATGAAGTAATTGAACGCAGCACCGGCCTGCACCTGGGCCATGTTTTTGATGACGGGCCTGCAGATCGCGGTGGAAAAAGATATTGCATGAATTCGGGCGCATTAAAATTTATTAAAAAGTAAAGGCTTTTCTTGAACTCAGCGACGGGCGCATTTGCGGTCTCGGCCTTATACCGCTTTCAAAATTTAAACCAATGGTCAGATCTACCCAGTCAGGATTAACAGGTCTGATCATTTTTTCTTTTTGGGGCCTTGTATAGGTACTTACTGTTTTAAACCTTTCCATTGCCTGCTCTTCGGTATTTATCTCTTCAAAATAAACCAGGCGATTAAGATGCTGCGCGCTGTCGAAAAATAAGGTGGGCATCTGGCGGTAAAAATCAAGGGTTTTTAGCAGGTCAGAGCATAAGCCTACATGTAAATTATTACGGTTTCTGTCGGTGATGATATAAATAAATCGTTTCATTTGATAATAAATTTTGCTGGTTGAAAAATAATTACTAACTTTATGAGCATAAAATTACTAATTATTTTAGCAATTCCAAATTTTATGTCAAATATTCCTTCAAATATTAAATTTCTCCGTAAAAAGAAAGGCCTTACCCAACAGCAGTTTGCTGATGCAGTGGGCATAAAAAGATCACTTGTAGGCGCTTATGAAGAAGAAAGAGCGGATCCGAAGTATGATTTACTAAAAAAAATAGCATTGTATTTTGGTGTTTCCATTGATGACTTTATTAACGAAGTTATCAATGAAAAATGGGCGCCCAAGCCAAAAGGCAACCCCGCCAACCTGCGTGTATTAAGCATTTCGGTTGACAAGGATGATAATGAAAACATTGAACTGGTGCCTTTGAAAGCCAGCGCAGGCTATTTAAACGGCTATGCCGATCCTGAATATGTGGCCCAATTGCCAAAGTTTTACTTGCCGATGTTTAAACAGGGCACTTACAGGGCTTTTGAAATAAAAGGCGATTCCATGCTGCCCCTTGTTTCGGGCACTATTATTATAGGCGAGTATGTTGAAAACTGGGCCGACGTAAAAACCGGTGAAACTTATGTAGTTATATCCAAAACTGAAGGCGTGGTTTACAAACGCATCGGCAATAAATACCGGGAGAATAAAAAGCTTAAACTGGTATCTGATAACCCGGTGTACGAACCTTACGAGATAAGTGGGGAAGATATTTTAGAGATCTGGAAGGCAAAAGCCTATATTTCAACCCACCTGCCGATGCCAACCCCAGAGCCTACTTTAGAAAGCTTAACGAGTATGATGGCCCAAATGCAGCGGTCCATTTCAAATTTGCAGGGAAGTCATTAGTCATTCAATGTCGTTTACTTAAGGAAATCCATGTGTTCCGCCGTCACTTTTCTACCCCATCTAATCCGATAGCTATCGGATTAGATGGGGCTAAATATCGCGCCCTTTCAGGGCTCTAATATTAGGGTTATGTCTTCTGTCACAGGACTTCGCCCTGTGTTGATGTATTACGCCCTTTCAGGGCTGAAAAACAGCAACAATTCACCCCCTGGTATCTACGATTACAGCTTTATTTTTTTCCACCTGACAGACGGCCCCGAAGGGGACAAATATGTCTGCGATGGGCATAGCTCATCGACCATAAATAGCAGCAATATAACCCTGAAAGGGCGCAATTAGAATATGCAAGTAAATATCGTTTACTTAAGTAAACGACATTGAATGACCAATGACTAATGACCAATGATCCCCAAAGCAACAATTAAGTTACATCCCCGTTTTTAAACCATAAGGGTTTATCTTTATCAAACAATAAAAAACTAAAACCATGAGAAAATTTATGTTGATGTGCTGTTTCCTTTTAGGAATTACAGCCGTTGGCCGTGCACAGGGTGGCGGCATGAGGATGACTCCGGCAGACCGGGCAAAACAACTGCAAACGCAACTTAAGCTCAATGACGATCAGACGGCTAAGATCGAAGCTATCTATACTGCCCAGAACGCTAAGAGGGATAGTATAAGAACTGCGGCAAATGGCGACAGGGACGCGATGATGCAGGCTATGCGTCCTTTAATGCAAGTCACAAACGATAAGATCAAGGCAATTCTGACCCCTGACCAGGCAACCGCTTTTCAAAAAATACTGGATGAGCGGCGCGCCCGGATGATGCAGGGCGGTGGCGGCGGTAATTAATCCCCACACACAAAATAATTTTAAAGAAAGCGCTCTGATAAACCGGGGCGCTTTCTTTATTTTAGCCGAAATTATAAAATTGAAATCTCCGGAAATATATATTAAAGGCAAACTGGAAGAAAGGCGCATTGCCGGTAATTACAGAACATTAAAACCCGAAAATAAACTGGTTGATTTCTGTTCCAACGATTACCTCGGTTTTGCCCGCTCGCCTGCATTAAAAAGTAAAATTGATGCTGAAATAAACAGCAGCGGCTTAATTGCAAACGGTTCCGGCGGCTCAAGGCTGTTGGCGGGCAATTCAACTTTTACGGAGGACCTGGAAAAACAAATTGCGGCCCTCCATAAAAGTGAGGCCGGGTTGCTGTTTACTTCGGGTTACAATGCCAACCTTGGTTTATTTTCTTCGCTCCCCCAGCGTGGCGATACCATTATTACCGACGAACTGATCCATGCCTCTATCATCGATGGGGCGCGTTTAAGTTATGCCAACCGTTACATATTTAAACACAATGACCTGCAAAACCTGGAGGGTAAATTAAAACAGGCAAAAGGGAATTGTTATGTGGCTATTGAAAGCGTTTACTCCATGGATGGAGATACGCCTCCGATTGAAGATTTATTAGCATTGACAGATAAGTATAACGCCCATTTAATTGTTGATGAGGCGCATGCCGTTGGCCTGTATGGCTTCGGGCTGATTGACAACCGCTTCCAAAACCGTGTTTTTGCCAGGATTGTTACCTTCGGAAAAGCATTAGGTTGCCACGGCGCAATTGTTTTGGGCAGTAATTTATTAAAAGAATATCTGGTGAACTTTGCCCGGTCATTTATTTATACAACTGCGGCGCCCTATCATCAGGTTGCCGCTGTAAAAATGGCCTACGGGTTATTGCAGCAATCAATAGATGAAATAGCATTGCTGCGAAACAATATCAGCCTGTTCAAACAAAAAATCAAAAATAACGCCGCATACCCCTTAATAAACAGCGGGAGCGCCATTCAATGCATAGTTTTAAAAAGCAATGAAAAAGCTAAAGAACTGGCTTTGCTTTTACAAACTAATGGCTTGGATGTACGGCCTATTCTCAGTCCAACTGTACCAGCCGGAAGTGAAAGGATACGAATATGTTTGCATTCATTTAATTCCGGGGAGGAGATAATATTACTAACCGAAACTATAAATAAATTTTTAGATGCGGAATAAACCCATTTTTATAACCGGGATTGACACCGGGATAGGTAAAACAATCGTATCTGCGGTATTGGTTGAAAAACTGAAGGCCGATTATTGGAAACCCATTCAATCAGGCGACCTTGAGTGGAGCGACACCAATAAAGTTCAAAGCCTGGTAACAAATACCACCTCCTGTTTTCACCCGGAAGCTTACAGACTGTCGCAACCCTGCTCACCGCATAAATCCGCCGCTATTGACGGCATAAATATCGATCCGCAAAAGATTGTTCTTCCTTCAACAAACAATACTTTAATTATTGAAGGCGCCGGCGGCCTGATGGTCCCTTTAAACAACAGCTTTTTAATGATCGGTCTGATAAGGCATTTGGGGGCGGAAGTAATCCTTGTTTCACAAAATTATTTGGGAAGTATCAACCATACATTATTATCGATCTATGCGCTAAAAAAGGAACAGATCCCGATAAAAGGGATCATTTTTAATGGCACCAAGGATATTTATTCAAAAGAATTTATTTTAGAACATTCGGGGCTTGAATTATTGGGACATATTCCTGAATATGACCCGCTTGATAAAAAAGCCGTTATTGATGCGGGAAACTATATAATGTTGTAATTAGTTGATTGAGTTGGATTAAGTTGAATTGTTTTAATATTGTATAAGTTTTAAAAACGTTCCAACTTTGCAACATTTACAATATTTTCAACCATTTTCTTAATTTAATCAACCTAATAAACTCAATCAACTAATCCACCAATATGAAAAACATCACAGTAATAGGCTCCGG
The DNA here is from genome assembly GCA_002413785.1 of Mucilaginibacter sp. UBA5151. GTDB lineage: Bacteria > Bacteroidota > Bacteroidia > Sphingobacteriales > Sphingobacteriaceae > Mucilaginibacter. Next base: position 60,127 of record DHXR01000017.1, on the reverse strand, counting down.
GACAATGGGAAACGGCATAGCCCATACCTTTGCCCGGCATGGATTTGAAGTGGCTTTGGTTGATATCAGTCAGGAGGCTTTAAACCGGGCTTTACAAACCATCGCCAATAACCTGGACAGGCAGGTAAAAAAAGGCGCTATTGATGAAAAGTTAAAAGCGGCAACACTCCAAAATATTACCACATTTACTGATCTTGAACAGGCTGTTTCAAATGCTGACCTGGTAGTAGAAGCTGCAACCGAAAATCAGGAGATCAAATTAAATTTATTTAAACAACTAAGCGATTTTTGTAAAAATGATGCAATACTCGCTTCAAATACTTCGTCAATATCAATAACGCTTATTGCATCTGTAACAAAAAATCCAGGCAACGTAATAGGTATGCATTTTATGAATCCGGTTCCGCTCATGAAACTGGTGGAAGTGATAAGGGGTTACGCTACTACCGGTGAAGTTACGCATACCATAATGGCATTGTCAAGGCAACTGGATAAATCCCCGGTGGAGGTAAATGACTACCCGGGCTTTGTTGCCAACCGCATTTTAATGCCCATGATAAACGAAGCCATTTACACCTTGCATGAAGGCGTAGCAGGGGTTGAAGAGATTGATACGGTAATGAAACTGGGCATGGCGCATCCCATGGGCCCCCTGCAATTGGCCGACTTTATTGGCCTGGATGTTTGCCAGGCAATTTTGAACGTGTTACACACAGGGTTCGGCAATCAAAAATATGCCCCCTGCCCGCTACTCGTAAATATGGTTACAGCCGGGCACAAGGGAGTAAAGTCGGGGAGCGGTTTTTATAAGTACGCAAGCGGAAGCAAGGAACTGGTTGTTGCTGATAAATTTAAGCGGTAATATTTTAAAACTTTTTTGCCTTTCACTTGTCAATATATTCAGTTGTTTAAAACATATAAAGATGAAAACACTATCAAAAATAGCATTACTGCTTGTATTGGCAATAGCTATGTTTATTTCTTCATGTGCGGGTGGTTATTTTGTTTATTCGCAACCTGTTGAGCCCGTTTATGAGCGGCCTTTAGCGCCTTATTCAGGTGCAATATGGATAGATGGCGATTGGACCTGGAGTGGAGGCAGCTACGTTTATGTACGCGGGCATTGGGACCACCCGAGAGAAGGGCGCGCATACGTTCGGGGCACATGGGAACATAACAATCATGGTTACAGATGGCAGAGAGGACACTGGAGGTAAATTCAGTTTGCTGTGCAGGCGGGCCACAGTCGGCTCATTAATTAAAGAGGTCTCCCGATGCACAATGCTGTCAGGTTAAGGAATTTAATATCGAACACCGAACTTTGAATGTTGAATATTGAGTAATATTCGGCGTTCGACATTCAAAATTCATTATTCGATATTTCATTTTCTCCTTAAATAAATGACAATGCCTGGTGCGTCGGGACATCTCTACAAACTTGCCATAAATGGCCGGTTTAATTCGGCCACAAAATTTGACGCCTTTTCTTCATCAAGGTATTTTGAGTAATAGCTTTTGGCATCGCCGTTAATAAACATTACCGTTTTATCTTTAATGTTGTTAATCACCATGTCGGCAACTTCAGGAGATACCGCCGGGCAACCTAAACTGCGCCCTAAACGACCTTGCTCTTCAATAATATTTCTTCCTACATAATCCGCCGCATGTACAACAATTTCACGCGAACGGGCATTTTCGTTAAAACCGGGGTCCATACCGTCTAACCGTAATGAGCGTCCGTGTTTACCATAATACACATTATCAGTTACATAAAACCCTACGCTGCTTTGATAAGAATCTGTTCTGTCAGAAAAACGGGTTGCTATATCCATGCCGCTTCGCTGCCCATGAGCAACCCAGGTATTTAGCACTAATTGTTTGCCCATAACGTCAATTATCCACATCCGCTTTTCGCGGCTTGATTTGGTGAAATCAATCACTGTTAATATAGAACTTGCGGGTGATAATTTATTGGCGATTTTCAAATTTAAAAAACCGGTCATCGCCTTTTTAAACACATCGAATGTTAACCCGGATTCCTGCAGACGGGCCGATTCATAAATATTATCAACATATTTCTCAAGTAATTCGCGCGCGTTAAAAGATTTGTTTGCAATAACGTTAGCTTTTTTTGCTTCTGCCGGCCTCCAGCTTATTGTGGTAACTGAGAGCATCAATAAAATGCAAATCAGCCCGATAAAATGTTTCTTCATTTTTTAAAATTGGGTTAAAATCAATAAATTAAATAGTAATCAGGTTTACGAAAAAAGCAGAATTAGGTTCCGCTTTTTCGCTGCGAATGCTAATTATAATTTCTTAGTCATTAAATCATTAAGGAATTATAATTAAAAAGTTATTTCATCAGATTGTTAAACAACCGCAGATGAAATAAATAGTGTACAAAATATTAACTGAAAAAAAATGCAATTATTGTATAATAGGCGATATTTTTTTTAATAGGATATTTATTTGCCTTATACGACTTTTAGATGCAAAAATAAAAGTCCCGCGTTAGCCTGGACCTTTATTAAATTAAAAATACTTACCAACCGGTCAATCGCTGTAGCAGCAATTCCATCAGTAAATTGGCGGATATTTATGCGGATCTGTTTCGTTCATCATGCTGTAAACTGCTTCAATAATATCATCCACCGAAGGTTTGCTGAAATAGTCGCCGTCAGAACCATAAGGCGGCCTGTGTTCTTTGGAACAAAGAGTGCGCGGTTGCGCGTCAAGCGAATAATAGCCTTTTTGCGATTCCAAAACCTTTTGTAAAATATAAGCCGAAGCTGCACCCGGAAGATCTTCATCAACAATCAGTAATTTACTGGTTTTCTTTAACGAGTTTCCACAAACATTCTCTGTATCAAAAGGATATAAGGTTTGCGGGTCAATTACTTCAATGCTTATTCCCAATCTTTCCAGTTCTTTCCCTGCCTCCATTACCAGGCGCAGTGTTGAACCATAAGAGATTATTGTTATATCCGTTCCATGCTTTAAAATCTCGGCTTTCCCTAATTCAACGGTAAATTCGCCGACATTTGAGGGCAGCCTTTCTTTTAAACGATAACCGTTTAAGCATTCTATGACCAAAGCAGGTTCATCACCTCTCAACAACACGTTATACATACCTGCGGCCTGCGTCATATCGCGGGGAACGCAAATATGCAGGCCACGCATGGAGTTCAGGATCAATCCCAATGGTGAACCGGAATGCCATATACCCTCCAAACGATGCCCCCGGGTACGGATAATCAACGGCGCTTTCTGACCTCCATGGGTACGGTAGCTTAAAGTTGCCAGGTCATCACTTAAAACATTAACTGTGTATAAAATATAATCAAGGTACTGAATTTCGGCTATGGGTTTTAAACCGCGCATAGCCAGACCAAGGCCCTGCCCCACAATAGTGGCTTCGCGTATGCCGGTGTCGGTTATGCGTAAATCGCCGTATTTGCTTTGCAAACCTGCAAAACCCTGGTTTACGTCGCCAATGGAACCTACATCCTCACCAAAAGCAACTATGGTTTTATCGCGTTCAAAATTAGCGTCGAAACAAGCATTCAATACCTCGCGTCCGTCAATAAACTTTGAGTCCTCATAATATCTCGCCGGAACCGGCGCTACATTTAAAGGTGAATGCTGCGTTCCGGTAAATAATTTGGAATCGTACCGGGCAATATTTTTAACGTTTTCATCTGCCAGCCAGTTTATCAACTGCTGTTTTTGCAAAACATTGTCTTTTATCGTAATGCGGAGCGTTTTCCGTATAGCCGAAACCACATCTTTGCGCCCCGGATCAATACATTCGCGCAATACTGAAGCAAGTTCATTTAATTCATCACGGGCAGGGACATATTCAGCTAATTTTTCAATTAACCGGGCCGCTTCATTTAATTCGAGCCGTATATCGTCACATAGCTGACCCCAAATCTGGCGCTGGCAATCGCGGACATATTTTTTAGCATTTGTTTCCAGCTCATCCATTTCGGCTTCCGTGGCAATGGCCGAAGCGATCATCCATTTACGCATCTGTATCAGGCAGTCGTTCTCATCTTCCCACGCCAGGCGTTCCCGGGTTTTATAGCGTTCATGCGATCCCGATGAGGAATGCCCCTGCGGCTGGGTCATTTCAGTAACATGTATCAACACCGGCACGTGTTCTTTACGGCAAAGCGCTATGGCGCGTTCGTACGTTTCGCATAGCGCCACGTAGTCCCATCCGCGTACCTTAAATATTTCGTAGCCATTGGTGCCGGGCTCACGCTGAAAGCCTTTTAATATTTCCGAAATGTCTTCCTTTGTGGTTTGCAGCCTGGCCGGTACCGATATCGCGTAAGCATCGTCCCAAACAGATATCGCCATAGGCACCTGTAATACGCCGGCCGCATTAATGGCCTCAAAAAATAAGCCCTCGGAAGTAGAACCGTTGCCTATGGTACCAAAAGCAACCTCATTACCATTTACCGAAAACTGATCAAGATATTCAAGTTCCTTATTTTGCCTGTAAAGTTTTGAAGCGTATGCCAGGCCGAGTAAGCGCGGCATGTGCCCGCCGGTGGTCGAAACATCAGAGGAACAGTTCATGGTTTCCGCCTGGTTTACCCAGCTCCCGTCTTCATTTATAAAACGGGTAGCATAATGGCAGTTCATTTGCCTGCCGCCCGATGCAGGGTCCTTCTCAATATCAGGGTAAGCATACAACTGCGCAAAAAACTCCAGAAGATTACTCATGCCCGTAGCGAACATAAATGTTTGGTCGCGGTAGTAACCTGCGCGCCAGTCGCCTTTGCGAAAAGCCTTTGCCATAGCCAGTTGCGCCACTTCCTTGCCATCGCCAAATATCCCAAACTTAGCCTTTCCCGTAAGTACTTCCCTCCTGCCTATCAAACTCGCCTGCCTGCTTTCAAAGGCTATACGGTAATCAACAATTACTATTTTCTTAAAATCATCAAAACTGAGCTCAGCAGAATTAAACTTACCTGTAGCGTGTGTTGCAGTTTCGGGCATATAAAATTTTGTTTAAGCGGTAAAATTATAAAATTCTATTTTGTAATTAGCAACAAAACATATAAAACATCCACTTTTACTAATAGTTTTTAAATTGGATTAATCCTTTTATATTTGTAATAATCAAATATAAAATATGAAAAACACATTAATGATATGCGCAGTAATTTTTTGCTTTGTATTTACTGCATTTACAGCCCGTGCACAAAAAGCTGAGTTTAAGTTCAATGAAGAAAAACATGACTTTGGTAAAATCCCCCAGGGTACATCGGTTACCACTGTTTTTGAGTTTACCAACATCGGGCAGGAGCCGCTTATTTTAACTGATGTAAGGCCAACCTGCGGCTGTACCATAGCTAATTACACCAAAACACCGGTAAAAAGCGGCGACAAAGGCACTATTACAATCACTTATAACGCAGCATTTGCAGCGCCATTTACAAAAACAATTGTGGTGACCTCAAATGCTACGACACCCACAAAAAATTTAATTATTGTTGGCGAAGTGGTGGCAAAGCCGGCGACAAGCAGCAGTAATTAGGCCTCACCAAAGCTTAATTTCGCCTCACCCAACCGTCTCCAAAGGAGAGGGCTATAAGAGGAGGGTTTAAAAAAATCAAAAAAAGACACGAAATCCGTGTCTTTTTTGATTTTTGCCTCACCCAACCCTCTCCAACCGCGTGCCGCCTTAGCTTTAGCGGTGGCGCAAGGAGAGGACTTTTTGGATTTCTCCGATTTTCGGACTTTCCGACTAAAATACCTAATTTTGTGTTATGCCAAAAATTTCAAACAAAGGAAAGCAGATGCCTGCCTCCCCTATCCGAAAATTAACGCCTTATGCCGATAAGGCTAAGCTTGATGGTAAAAAGGTTTATCATCTGAATATTGGACAACCGGATATTGAAACCCCGGCGGGTATGCTTAACGCGATAAAAAATATTGATTTTAAAGTTTGGGCCTATACCCCATCCGAAGGCACTTTATCCTATCGCAAAAAACTAAGCGGATATTATAACAAATCAGGCTACAATATTGGCCCCGAAAACATTGTTGTCACCGCCGGCGGCTCAGAAGCCATTACCATCGCCATGATGACTTGCCTTGACGTGGGCGACGAGATGATTGTTCCCGAGCCTTTTTATGCCAATTACAACGGTTTTGCCTGCCAAAGCGGCGTTGTGGTTAAACCTATATTATCCTTTATAGAAAATGGCTTCGCGCTGCCGCCCATTGCTGAATTTGAGAAGCTGATTACCCCAAAAACCAAAGCCATTTTCATCTGCAGCCCCAACAACCCGACCGGGTATTTATACTCAAAAGATGAACTGGAGGAACTGAAAGCGCTTGTTTTAAAATATGACCTTTACCTGTTTACAGATGAGGCTTACCGCGAGTTTTGTTATGACGGCCGTAGCTTTACTTCGCCCATGCACCTTACCGGGCTCGACGAAAATGTGATTATGATAGATACCGTTAGTAAACGTTACAGCGCCTGCGGCGCGCGGTTGGGCTGCCTGATTACCAAAAATAAAAGCGTGATTGCTACTGCTTTAAAATTTGCACAGGCAAGGCTTAGTCCGGGTATGGTGGAACAAATTGCAGGTACAGCAGCAGTTGACACCCCTGATACTTATTTTGAGGCGGTAAATAAAGAATATACCCAGCGTCGTAATACTTTAGTAAAAGCCTTAAATAAAATAGAGGGTGTATATTGCCCCAACCCCGGCGGTGCGTTTTATGTAGTTGCACAATTACCGGTAGATAACGCCGATAAGTTTTGCCAATGGATACTGGAAGACTTCAGTTACAATAACCAAACAGTAATGATGGCCCCTGCAAGCGGCTTTTACAGCACACCCGGCGCGGGACTTAAAGAAGTGAGGATAGCCTACGTGCTGAATATTGACGATATTGAGAATGCGATGATTGTGCTGGAGGAAGCATTGAAGGTGTACCCGGGGAGAACAGTTAGCAGTAGGCAGTTGGCAGATAGCAGGTAGCCTCAGTTGGCAGTTTTGAGTTGGCAGCAAAACAAAAAAAGCAAACTGCAAACCGGGAACTGCAAACTTTTCTTTATCTTTGTATTGTTATCAAAAACTGCAAACTGCCCACGGGCAACTGCAAACTCTAAAAAAGGGGTCGACCGGAATTGACAGGATGGAGATAAGTAAGTAAGCATGCAGCGCGTTGGGTGAATTAGCGCTTTAATCTGAACGCTCAAACTTACAAATGGCGAAAATACTTACGCCTTAGCTGCCTAATTTAGAATTAGCCCAGCTTTTGTCCCGCCGGTTTTCCGTTTCATCGGGCCGGCAACCGGGGCATCGAAAGATGAAAATAGCCTGCTTAATGGTGTGCATAGCAGGCGAAACAAAGCACCTAAGGAAGACGGTACAGGTAAGCGGCTGACCTTCCCCTTCCCTACAATTAAACAGCAGCTAAGCATGTAGAAAGCTTACCTTATACCATGTTTGGACGAGGGTTCGAATCCCTCCGGCTCCACTTAATTCGGTATCAAAACCAACTAAAAGCCTGCAAATCAAATGATTGCAGGCTTTTGTTTTTTAGTCAAAGTCCTTATTTATACACCAATTCCCGGCAAAAAGGGGCGTAATTCGGTGAGTAGATTTCGGACATATTACTACTCACCGAATAGCTTATAAACAATTGATATACAGCATGTTCAAAAACTGAACATCTTGACAGGACGTATCTGCAAAGCTAAATTTGTTTCACTTTTTAATGTAAAAACATTATGAAAACCAATTTCAGCTTGCTCTTCTATATGAAGAAGCAAAAAAACTATCAATCTGGCTCTGCGCCGATCTACATTCGCTTCACGGTCAGCGGAAAACGATCAGAAACCACAACTGGACGTGAATGCGAACCTACCCGTTGGAATTCAGGCGCAGGCCGTGCCAACGGCACAAAAGAAGACATTAGGGCATTTAATGCCTATTTGGACAACCTGCAAAATCAAGTTTATGAAGCACACCGTTTATTAACAGAAGCAAATAGCGTGGTCACTGCTGAAATCCTGAAAAACAAATTCTTAGGTAAGGGCGAAAAATCTATAATGCTTTTAGATGTATTTAAAGACCACAATAAAAAAGTAGCTACGTTAGTAGGTAATGAATATGCCGCCGGGACATATATCCGATACAAAACCTCCCTAATGCACACACAGAATTATTTACTATGGAAATATAAAATTTCTGATATAGCAATCGAGAAAATCGATCATGATTTTATTACCAATTATGAGTTTTATCTTCGTTCTGAACGTAAATGCGCTAATAACTCAGCTTATAAGTATATCAAGAATTTTAAAAAAATCATTGGAATATGTGTAAAAAGCGGATGGTTAACTACAGACCCCTTTGTTAATTATAAAATAAAAATCAAGCAGGTTGACCGCGTATTTCTTAATCAGGACGAATTGCAAGCGATGGCCGATAAAGTTTTTTCCACTGATCGCCTTAACCTGGTAAGGGATATTTTCGTTTTTTGTTGCTTTACAGGATTGGCTTACGCTGACGTTAAAAAGCTAAAAAGCATGGAAATTGTGAAAGGCGTTGACGGGGAAATGTGGATAAATACCAAAAGGAAAAAGACCGATACACCAAGCCGAATACCTTTATTGCCAGTTGCCCTAAATTTGCTGGATAAATATTCAGATCATCCTATTTGTTGCAATACAGGGAAAGCCTTGCCAGTATCTTCTAATCAGAAAATGAACGCTTATCTAAAGGAGATCGCAGCGTTATGTGAGATAAATAAAGATTTAACATTTCATATAGCCCGACACACATTTGCAACTACCGTAACGCTCTTAAATGGCGTACCGATTGAAAGCGTATCGAAGATGTTAGGCCATACCAATATCAAGACGACACAGCATTATGCCAAAATACTTGATATTAAGGTTGGGGCTGATATGGCTATGCTAAAGCAGAAATATACAACTAAATAAATTCTCTATTAGCCCTGGTATTGCAATATGTGATACCAGGGCTTAAAACATTAAATATTCCACGATTAATAATTATCAATATGAAAGATCAATTAATGGCCGATGAAGCTATCATTAATAAAATTTACTTTGTAAGGGAACAAAAAGTCATGCTGGATGAAGATTTGGCAGAACTTTATCAGGTAACAACTGGTAATTTAAACAAGGCCGTTGCCCGAAATATTAAGCGTTTTCCGCCTGATTTCTCATTTCGGCTGACAGATGAAGAATATAAAAACTTGCTCTTCCAAAATGGAATAGCAAGTTGGGGCGGACGGCGGCAAGCCCCAAATTGTTTTAGTGAGCAGGGTGTAGCCATGTTATCCGGGGTATTATCCAGCGACAGGGCAATTAATGTCAATATTCAGATTATGCGAATTTTCACCCGCATCCGTCAAATGCTGTTAGATCACACCGAATTACGGGTGGAAATTGAAAAAATTAAAATGAAGCTGGATAATCAAGATAAAAATATGGATGTAGTATTTCGATGTCTGGATGAATTGATTGAGAAAAAGGCAACTCCACACCCGCGGAAAAGGATTGGTTACAAATCTGATGAATTATAATAATCCATGCGGGATTAACTTTGTTTTATTACGATAGTGAAATACATTGTTTACTATCTTCGAAAGATATTAATAGTTTGAAAAGCTTTTATGATCCTCCGTTACATCATATATATTACAAATGATAAAAATCAATTCGCTGGTATAGATTATTATATAGATGAAAAAAATCTTGACTATACACTTGTTCTTGTAAAAACAGTAAATGAAGCATTGCTTCTTCCTCTTGAAGTTAAGTCCTGTATTTTGGGGATTTTATTAGATTGGGAATTACTTGGCGAGGGGCCAAAAAAAGAAGATGCCGTAATTCATCTCGAAAAGGAATTTCCTTTTACCCCTGTAATTGTTATATCTGGACAAGAATTCGGGGGGAGTTATACCGTTTCAAGCTATTATCAAAATAAACAGGTTAGCCATCCTTCCGATCTTGTTGAGATCATTGACAATTTTGTTAGTTTCTATCAATGTGATTGGATAACTTCCCGTATAAAACATTTGACTTACGAAATAGAATATTTTGGAAATGATAAAATCCCAAAAGGAAAGATGTCGGCATATTTTAATGACGATAACCCTATTAGAGCCCGAACCAGTGCAATTTCTTTCTTTAAAAACGAGCCTTCATGCTTTCAAATAAATTTATACGCATTTGATTCCTCTATAGAACTTGCAAATATCCTTAATCCAAAATCGGTTGGCAGATTAGTAATCTATTCAGACTTTTTATTGCCAAAAGAACTTTTGGCCAATTTGCGAAAAGAACACTTGGTGTATCACACAAATAAATTTCACGTAGAAGATTGCGAAGAAATGGTTTGCTTACCTGACTCGGCAATAACATTTAAAGTATTAAACCAGATTGTAAATTTTAGGGGTGAAATTAGCTTGCGTTAATGTATTTTAGACTTTGAGCATTTTACTAACCATTACTAACCATCGTTACATACATTCATGTATGTACCTCAAAGTCGATGATATAAGTTTTTCCTATGATGGGAAAAGAAGTGTATTAAAGAATGTTTCCTTTGCTTTACCAAAAGGAGAAACTATTGCTGTGGTGGGTGCTTCCGGCTGTGGGAAATCCACCCTACTTAGATTAATCTCAGGCATACTAAATACAAATAGCAATTCGCTTTCTTCAGGTAAAATTGACATAAATAGTGTTTCTACAGATGAATACCTCAAGGATGGTAAATTGGCTTTTATGTTCCAAGAGGCCACATTAATGCCTAATTTAACGGTGCGGCAAAATATTGAACTTCCCTTACAGATCAAAGGGGTCAAAAATCACGAGAAAGTGGGCAGGTTGATTGAAACGGTTGGGTTGACAGAATTTTCATCTTACTTTCCAAATCAATTGTCTGGTGGCATGAAAACACGCGTTGCGCTGGCACGCAGTTTTGCTACAGAGCCGGAGTTGCTTTTATTGGATGAACCGTTTTCCGCGCTTGATATCGCCTGGAAGAGTAAACTTTATATTGAGTTAGAAAAGTTGCGTGAATTGCACAAAACTACTATTGTGGTAGTTACTCATGATGTTCAGGAAGCGCTCCTCTTATCCAATCAGGTTGTAATTATTGGCCAACTTGGTCAAATACAAGCTAATTATAAAATAACAACAGAAAAGTCTTTATATAATAGAGTACATAATGTTTCTGAATTTCTTGAAGAAGTTTATGCAGACTACCTTTTGCCTATTCAAAAAGTTATTATGACCGATGGTAATTGGAATAAACTTACTGGCCGTGCAGATAATCAGGTTGAAGAAAAAGTAGCTAATGGACACTTTAAAATTTAAATTATTTTTCACCAAAGAGATTGAAAATAAACACAAAGATTAAAATGAAAAAATGGCTCATATACCTGTTACTTAGTTGTATAATACTTGGTATATGGCAATACTTTGGCAGTACCAGCAATACTGCCAGGTTATTACTATCGTCACCATCTTTGGTTATTAGCTATTTCATACAGAACCATTTCGATCTGTTACAGGCAACCTATACAACTTTACTGGAAGCGGTATCGGGCCTTGCAATAGCCATTTGCTTCAGCTTTAGCATGATGGTACTTTGCTTTTATAGGCCCAAACTAATGGATTATATATTACCAATAATGATAACTTCACAGGTAATACCTTTAATTGTATTGGCACCATTTTTTATTGTCCTAATGGGCATCGGGCTTTCGTCAAAGATCGCAATGGCCGCGTTGATTAGTTTTTTCCCCATATTCATAAATTTCGCGCAAGGATACAAATCTATTTCAAAAAATATTCATGAATTAATGATGGTTTACCAAGCACCTTTGAAGTTTCGCATAAAAAACGTCTATTTCCCTCTCTCAATGCCGAGCATTTTGGCAGGTCTTAAAATAAGTGCCAACCTTGCAGTTATTGGTGCAATAGTTGCAGAATTTAGTGGGGCTGAAAATGGTTTAGGTAAAAATTTATATATAAGCGCAATCAGACTTGAACCCGAATTGATGATGTCTTCGTTATTTCTTTCCATGTTTATTGGAATATTTTTTTATTCGCTTTTTGTTATAATTGAGAGAAGAATTGTAAGATGGATTTAATTGAGAAAATATTGGAATACCACGAATTAAACATTACGAGTTTGTTTTTAGAATATTTTGATAAAAATTATTCTACGCTAAATATTCAAATGGATAAGTGTATTTCTTTAGATGATAATATAAAATTATTATGCAAACAAAGAGGTAGTTCTTTTATAGAAATTATAAATCAAGCCCTTCAATATGCCTACGATATTAAGTACGGTAATTGGGATGAGGTCAATGATTTAAGGAAAATATTTGGATTGAATTGGTGCAAAAGCATTAGACCATATTTTGAAAATATCGACGTATCAAAGTCTTTAATAGATATTGGTTGTAATGATGGCAGAGAATTAAGAGATATTCTCGGCGATGATTTTAATAAACCACAAATTACGTTAATTGACATTAGTAGAAGGGCAATTGACAAATTACAACGATCTTTTATACACCGTCATATTGAAGTTATAAATGAATCATTTCTTTCTTCTAACTTTAGAAAGAACAGTTTTGACTATTGTATTTCATTAAGAACCCTACACAGTTCTGGTATTAATATTAAAGAAAGCGTTGAAAAATGCTTCTTCATAACTAAACCCAAAGGCTTAATTATTCTATCTGTATCAAATGGATATATTGACAATGAGAAAAATGAAGCAATTAAAGGAATGTACGATTATTCCACGGGGATTGTTGATGAAGAAAAGCCTTTCCAAATTGCACTTATTATTAAACAACTCTTAATGACTTTAGGATCATCAGATATTAATATTATTGACTCCGATTCGGAAATATTTGTAATTGGTTACAAAAAATGAGCAATAACGACATCATAGGATTTTGGGGAGAGACGCCTGAAAAATATGCTAATTTGGAAGTGGAAAATCGAAAAACTATTCTTTTCCCAGCGATAATAGATATTCTTAAAATTAGACAAGGTGCTAAACTTTTAGATTACGGTGGTGGTGATGGTGGATTTTTAGATTTGGTTAATGTTAAATGCGAAAAATATCTATATGATCCAAGCAATGGAATGATAGATTTTGCAAAAGCCAATAGAAAAACTATAAATCGATTTTATACAGAAGATAGTAAATTGCCATTATTATATTTTAATGTTATCTCTTTAATTCATGTTGTTACGGTAATCAAAGAAAACGAAGAGTTAAATAGAATTTTTAAAAAAATCTGGCAGCTATTACTCGATGATGGAACATTTATAATAGGAATGACTCATCCGGCTTTTAAGAATAATTTTTTTTCCACTTTTCACACAGACTTTTCAACTCAAAAATTGAAGTTTGATTATTTAAACAGCCATCTGCCTTATTTTGTACATCTGGATACTGAAAACAGTAAAGAGCACATTAGTTTTGAATGTTACCATAGACCAATATCAATTGTTTTGAATATGATTATATCATGTGGCTTTATGATAACGAAAGTCATAGAGGTACCTGATAAAGATTTTAAAAATCAAGATAAGGAATTTTTATTTCCACCGTTTTTAATTATAGAATGTAAGAAACAAATAATATGAAAAAATCAACCTTATTATTAGCCAGCCTATTTATTATTTTACAAAGTTGTAACAATAGTGGAGCATCAAACAATCGAAAAATATCTTTACGTTTTGATTGGACAACCAACATGTCTTTTTTTGGAGATATTGTTGGCATGAATGATTTTGCGAAGAGTAATAATATTGAAATGAAGTGTTTACAAGCTGGAGAAGGAGTTGATCCTGTAAAGCTAATAATTGCTGGATCAGACCAAATAGGCATAACTACATTTGACAAATTATTGGCAGCTAATGAAAAAGGCGCAGATTTAGTAACATTAGGATTTATTAATAATGCCTCCCCAACTGTTTTTCTTACCCTACAAAATGAGAAATTTAGTAAGCCGACAGATTTTGAAGGTAAATCAGTTGGTATCATGCCAGGTGGTTCAACGGAATTTGTTTATAGAGGATTTTTAAAGAAAACCGGAGTGGATTTATCTAAAGTAAAAGAAATTCCTGCAGGTTTTGATTTAACCGGGTTCATAAATAAAATTTATGATGTTAAACTTGCATTTATTTATGTAGAAAATGTAGCTTTAGATGAACAGGGGGTGAAGTATAATATGATTGAGCCACGAAAATTTGGAGTGGTTTTTCCTGGGAGGGTTTACTTTGCAAAACGAGAATTTGTTGAAAAAAATAGAGAGTTGGTCCAACTATTTATTAATACAGTTATTGAGGGATGGACAAAGTCTTTTAAAGATCCTGATAATGCTGCTAAAGAGTTGAAGGCGTATGATAAAAGTATAGATGAAAAAAGGGAGCGTACATCTTTTAATAAAGGTATACCTTACTTCAATGGTTATAACAATCAATTTTTAATGGTTGACGAAAGTAAGTTAGAAGAAATGGTTACACTGGTGAAAGACGTAGGATTAATAAAAAATGTAAATTATAAAAATGCTGTAGACTTATCATTTGTGAAAAAATATTATCGAAAATGAGCTATGAAATAAAAAGCCGGGTTGATTTGAAAAAACAAATTACACATCTGGTTAAGTATTTAGATTCATTTGTTGGCTTTGAAAACAAAGGTAATGAGGATATCACTTTAACAACATCTTCGGAAGGTAATACTATTGAAACTCAAAATATAATTTCATGTCAAATAGTGAACTACGGAAGCGAATCTGATAAGGTTAATGAATATAAAGTCTTTAATTTTTGTCATCAAGAAAAAGATAAATATTCTATTGAACTACTAAAATTCTTTAAGAGCGCTAAAAACAAATCTATTTTATCTATATGTAAATTCGATCCCCAAAATGATGATGGTATATGGTATAAGGATAGAAAACATAGTGATACTGTCCAAAAGTATTCTCTGGAATATATGGAAAGGGATACGGTTGCCAAATACGAGCGCTTTGAAAATGATGACCATTGTGTAAAACAATGGGATAATTGGGTCAAATTAATGTTTAAAATATATCCAACAGCGGCGAGCGTTTTTGTGAAAAATCTAACATTACCTATTGAATCAAAATCAGACTTTAATTTGTATAGCGGCATTTTTCTAACATTTGCATGTCAATTAAACTTTAAACAAATTGGTATAATAGGGAGGATTTGTGAAACCCTTCTCCAAGAAATAGCATTCAAGAACCTCATTCCAACATTATATACGGATATGCAACGACAGGCAACAAAAGCTGCCATCTCGCAAGTAATGGCCCGTAATATGAGTCATAATATTGGAAGCCATGTTTTAAGCAGATTAGTTACCCCCGATAGAATTTTGGAAATAATAAACTACAAACCGAACAATTATGAACGGTAACATTTTTAAGATCTATAAAAGTTTAAATATTCCTGCCAATAATGAACTTGATGGTGTGTCTCTGTTTTCCATATTTAATTCGTACCAGAAGTCTCGCATGGATTTTTTAGCGGATATTACTTTTGGCGAACCTACATTAGAAAATACAAGGCTCTTTTTCTCTGAAATAATGGCCGATTTGGACAAAAATCGAATCCTTTTAGAATATATTAGTGGAACTCACGATTTTGAATTTCAATTTGTCATAAGAAATGTTATTAATTGTGATGACAAGTGTAAAAAAGAGCCTTGTTCTGAAACTTGTAAAAAATGCATTATTATGGATACTTCAAATGACATTGGTGTATCTATTCCTAATGATGTATTAGGTTGTCATGCGTTCTATCTTATTCTGGAAAATATAATTCGAAATTGCGCAAAACACAATAGCACTTTTAACAAACCATTGAGACTTTATATTGATTTTGACGAATGTGCAACAGAAGATGAATTTTATGAAGTAAAGATATACGACAATATTGAAAAAAATAACCTAAGTGGATTAATAATAAGTCAAAATGAAAAGCTTAATTCAAACTTATTAGAAAGTGGTAAACTTCGATCTGGAGCGTGGGGACTTATTGAAATGGAAGCATCAGCGGCATATTTAAGAAAAAAACCAATTGAACTAATAAATGACGAAGAATTTAAAATTGATATTAGTAACAATCAAAGTTATTATCCGCCAAAAAAAAATGGGGAGGGTAACAACCAGCCTAATTTTTTAAAAGCCATTGGATACCATAAACACTATGGTTATCGGTTGTTTTTATTAAAACCTAAAGAGTTGCTTATTGTAATTAGTCAGGACAAAATTGAAGATATAAATAGTTTAAAACCAGAAAATTTAGCAAGGCTTCGAAAACAGGGAATAAAATTATGTATTGTTAATAACGAAAACGAGGAAAATCTGAATCTGAATAACGTATATGCCTTTCCTATTATGCTGTTTTATGGCACAAAAGCAGACTATGAGAAATTTGTAATCCCTAATATTACCGGCCTGCCTAATCGACAATTGGTTTACTTTGCAGGAAAGAAATCTTTTGTTAAGAGTCGTTTTGCGCAGAAAATCGAAAAAACTGAAATTGAATTTATCCTTAAAATTTTAGCAGAAGACACTCCTAAAAAATTGATAAATTATATTTGGAAAAACTGGCTATTAAAACAATTAGCTTATTTAGGATTAAAAATCAGCTCTGGATTTTGGCGCTCCAGTTTTTCTAAAATAAACATTGAACCGGAGTATTTTTCGGATCAAGACTTTGACGAAAGTTTTATTGTAGATTTATCCGACCATGGAATTTCTGGATGCTTGAAAATGCTTAATCTTAATTCTCAGGAAAATCAAAATGCAATAAACGATGATATATTTGCGGCATTAAACGGAGCGAATTCCTTCAACGTAAATACTGGTCTTCGCAACCAAATATCTTATTCCGAGCCTTACAATTCTAAAGATTACTTTTTATTAAAAAAAGTCTTAAAAAACAAAGCTAAAGAATTTCCAGATACAATTGAAGAACACGATTTTCCAGCATTGTGTCGTCTCATAGAAGGTTCAGTTACTACTATTTATATTATTGATGAACGTTTACAGGAATTGGCAGAAAATACAACCTACAGGCCTGAACAGAAAGCTGGAAATACTTCGGAAGGATTACAGTTTACCGATTTGCTATTTTGCACGAATGTAATAATTCCTCTTTCTGGGAAAGAAAGTACAAAAATTAGACGTCAGGATAATAATTCCAGAAAGTTCAATCTCAATGAAACGAGTTTTAATGAGATTAAAGATAAAACTATTATTTATTTGAGATCTCTCGTCAAAACCAAATCCGAAAAAGAATATGATAAAAACAAGGCCGATTTTCTATTGATTCACTTAGGAGTACTTGAAAAATTAATAACCGCAACTAAATGGCCGGCTGGTAAAGATGATATAGGAGTAAAGAAATTTATTGAAGAACAAATCCTTCAAAATAAGAATGTAGAGACAAAAATTATTATCATTTCAGGTAGAGGAAAACCACACAATATGCCGCCTGGCTACCTATATCTTAATTTTAGCATCGTGTCTCAATATTGTATAGAAAACCGTCTAAAATATTTTTTAAATGAGGTTGTATATTCCTCTAAAAAAATTTAAACTTTATGGTATGTTTATAGCATTTACAAATTCAGATAGTTTAAATGATGTTCAACATAATGTTCACACATTAAATGAGTTTTTTAATAAATATGGAAAGTTTAGTTTAGAAAACCCTTTTTTACTCATTTTTAATGAACAGTTTATATTTTCTGCCAAACTTCCTTATAATTTTAAGGAGAGCAGTGCCATTATCGCTTACGATTGCTTTAATGAGGTGGACTTTAATGAACAACACTCTGTTTATGGAGATATAAAAAAAATACTTGAAATTGAAATGTCACCTAATAGTTTATTAATCCATCATACTCATCAACACACTACTTTGCTAAATTTAATTAATGCCCAAACTAATCGTAATCTTATAGTTCATCAAGGAATGCATATTGCGGGAGACCGTTATTATACAGTAGTAATAAACGTAATATCAAATATAAAATAGTAAGATTTTATGCCCAACAACAATCAAATAATTGATGCTGCTTTAGAGCCTTTACTCCCTAATTCTATTTTAGAAGTTAAGCTTGAAATATTGCATGCATGCCTTACCCATGAAGGAAGAAATAATGTAGAATGGACTGACACTAAAATCAAATTAAAAGAAGAAGAAAAAATTACATTTATACACGAAATTGGAAGTACAGGCAAAACAGAATTTGATGAACTTAAAAGTATTATTAATACAGATTCAGAAGAAAATTATTTCAAAAAACTCATAACTCTCCGCGATACCCTCCTCTCTGATTACTAACAATTACCCACTGTATACTGTAATCTAAAAAACACGTTTTTAGTACAAGGTTTATGCCCTGTGTAATTCCATCTAATCGCAATTGGTGGGAAATAATAGAACAGTTTTGTTATGCGTTTGCAGATTATTGCCTGGAACTGATTAAATATCTCTATCACTGAGATTACTATAATTCAATTACATTGAAATTAGTTTTCAGTTTAAAATAATATCGCTAATTTTCAGCATTTCAACCAATTGGTCATGAATGCCTTAATTATAGATAGCCCTGATAACGATGTCGCCATTTTATTTAAAGATTTAAATAAGATTGATACTTCATCGATCAACACCAAAGCCAAGATAAATGAAATCGCAGCTTGTATAAACAATTTGGTGAAGAACGATAAACAAATACATATCTTCATCAATATTGAAGGAAAATTTAACGGCTCATACCGCCAAGAACAAAAAGGCGTTGAGATTTTGTTACGGCTACGTTGTGAGCATAAAATTTCTAATCCCGTAATTTTATATGGTTTTCAAAGCAACCAACAATTATTAAAAATCAAGCCAGAACACCTAATAATAAATTCCGAAGGATGTTATTATTATCAGCTACCCTTTGACTTTCAAATTTTAAAGGATAAGGTCTTCAAAGGCATAACCAATCGGAATACACTAAAACTATTTTTGAAGCCGGCATTTAATATAGATGCGGTCAGACATCAGGAAGCAAATTGGTGGGGCATAAAGCAGTTATGGGATATACATAGGGTCATATTAGGTTTGCCGAAAGATGATTTTTCTTATCCTAAGAAAATTGCTGATATGGCGGAAACACTCAACAGTATAATAAGTATATTCCTATACCAATTAGACGAGACAACAATCGGCCAGGCTTTAAATTCGCCAGTTAGCCTAACCATACCGGATACAATCTATGAAAAGAAAGCCAATAATTGGGTGTCTTCGAAGATCGAAATAAACAATATAAGCAATTATAGCTTGAGAAAAATAATTGTTAGTTTAATTTATTCCTTACAAAAAAAACGCATCAATAAGCCAAAAATTCTTCAAATTGATGATCAATGGCGAGATGGTTGGGGCGAGATATTTTCAAAAATGATTTACGATGAAAAACAAAGAATCTTAGAAGACAACGACGAAAATGTATTTTGTTGGAATGATTTTTTTTTATCCTTAAATCCAACGTCCCAAGTGAAAGATTATTCGGAAGAAAATTTTGATAAATTATCTTCTTTGATTGCTGATGGTGATTTCGATTTGATACTACTTGATCTAAGATTAGATCCTCTGGTTGATGAAAATAAAGCTACTAAGGAAATTAGTGGAGCCATTTTTTTGTCGAAGATTAAGGAAAAATTTAGAGGGATTCCAGTACTAATGACGACAGCTTCTAATAAAATCTGGAGCTTTCAGGAATTAATTAAACTTGGTGCCGATGCCTATTGGATGAAATCAGGTATTGACAACCATTTTACGGCGAAAGAAACAATCGAAAATTATTGCAGATTTTTATGGCTGATTGAACGGATGACAGATGAGCGATATCGTTTGTTGAAATATTTTTCGGAATACGTGAACAAATTTGAAGCAAATAAAAACATTCACTGGTGCAATATTGCAAGCGCTAACTTTTGGGTCGGAGAAGAACGTATGAACGGTGATGTTGCCGGAATAACAAAGACGTTAAAGGAATCAGTGCTTATGTTAAAAAACTATTTGCATCAGTTTTATCTTGGTTATGGATACAACGATAAGCTTAATGAAGCATTTGTTTTGAGTGGACTAATAAATAAAATAGCTGGCGTATTTGAAAACGTTCACAGAATGAGTGACAAGGAATATCATGACGGAATAGGAGAATTTCTAAAAAAACGAGGTGACAAAAATTCTAAAAGTATAAGAAATATAAGAAATTCTTGTTCTCATGCTAATTATCAAAATAGTAATTGGAACAAGTTAGTACACTGTATTGAAAAAACGATAATATATTTGGATACTAAACAGAACCACTCGACTATAATTTAATTTTGCAATAACTTAATTTTGAATCAACGTGCCTCTTGAATCTCTAAATAAAATGATTGACCTCGCCAACAAGGAAACTATTACCCAGGCGATAGACAATATGTTGGCCGCATATCAGGACCATTTGTTTTTCCCTATAGGAAATAGGGTTACGGCCCTGGTAGCAGCCAATAACAGCCATATTGCTGAAATATATAGGAAAAAATACCCCTTCCCCCTTCATGTGGATATTACTTATGATGACAATAAGTATGTAGTGTTTTACAGTGTACCAAAACCGGATTAACAATGGAGCAACTTATACTTTGGAATAATAATCCTTATGCTAAAACTCTTTCAGAATTAATCGGAAATTCAACCCTTGCATTTACTTTTGCCGCTTTGATATTAGAATTATCCGATTCGTCAAAATATACTTCGATAATTATACTTTGTGAACTTAAATACAATGAAAATGACGAGCCGGTTAAAATGCAAGAGTTTTATGGTATAGCGATAGCTAAACAACTCAGGCTACGTGGTATTGCACTTCCTATAATTTTCACATCATTTTTTTCTCGCAAACAAGTCTATTCCGATAAGCCTGAACGTGAGATTATAAAAACTATTGGTCATGATTTTATACGGCTTCCGATTCTACCCGATAGTTTATTAAAGTTAATAAAAACAGCCCGCAGGCTTACCGCTACTGAAATAAAAGATGTACAGTTATTTGCCTGCAACCCGGACGGCATAGTACGCGCTAAAATTCACCAGCTACCAAGTATTGTACAAAAGCTTGCAGCAAATGGATCTTTATACGTTCAAAGAGAATTAATAACTTGTATTAAAGAAATCCACAATGCTTTTCAAAAAAACCATGAAAATTATCTTTCAGAGTTCAATTCTGCTTTCCCCGAAATAACCGTTTCCAATATTGATAAAGCTCTACGAGTAATTATAGATAAGGGAAATGACCTGCTTGATGAATATATCAGCTTAAAAAGCGGGCATCCCACAGTTGCTGCAACAATAAAAAAAACATGGAAATTACTATTGTTGGACGACGAAATTAATACAGAAAGCGAACTTGTCAAAGTGTTAAAATTTAAAGGCGTTGACGTAATCTGCACCTCCAATGCTAATGCAGCTTTTAATGCATTGGCAAATGATAATACTTTGCGGGGGAAGATACCTTTAATTTTAACGGACTATCGGCTATATGAAGAACTTGAAGAGTTGCAAATTCAACAGAAAACGCAAGGATATACATTCCTGCAGGAAGTTGGTGAGCAGTACCAGGCAAAACTAATTAGTGCAATCGTGTATTCGGGGATGCCCAGACAGTTCCTGTTGGAAACCTTTAGAACTTACAAAATAAGAACCGAGATTTATTCGAAAATTGATTTTAGGATAAATGACGCGGGAGCAATTAATTTTTTGAGCGATAGGATAATTGAGGTAGGAAATGCAAATTATTTGGCGTTGCAGGCACTTCCATTAGGAAATAAAGGATGGGAAAATCATCTTCATGAGTACTATCTTAAATTCAGAAATTTGAGCGATTATGAAATTCGGGAAAAAACTATATGTGACTTTTGCAGCTTATGGGTAAATCAATTCCGTACCGGCTTAAAACCTAACACTCCCATGATTAAGGGTGATGCGTTTGAGCCAAAAAAAAATGAAAAAGAAATAGATACCATAGGCCGTTTTGAATCATATTACAAAACGAGAAGATTAGCTCAATATTTGTATTTATACTTTTCATCTGTAACCACGATAATAGACGTTAAAAAGGAGATTGCTACCAATTTGATGCCATCAAATAAAAGTTCAAAAATAAAAAAAACTGTTGATGGTTTTTTTAGCCAAATATTAGGCTTAAGCCCTACGGAGTTTCCTTTTGGAGCAACAATTGAAGAATTATGTTGGTTCGAATACGATCTTAATATAATGGTGCTGGAAAGTTATTCCCGATATAGAAAAAAAATAAATGAAAGTGAAAATGTCCTTGGGTATTTTATATCATCTCAAAAATCTATTAAAACTAAGGTAGCGTTATCAAATTATTATTACAAAGGCGAAAAAGGCCGGGAACTTAAATTTGATTCTACAAATTTCAATCCGCTATTTTTTGACAAACTGGATATTGGTATTTGTTTAGAATGGCTTGATCAACAAAAGGAATTCTTAAACAAAGAAGAAATTAAAGAGCTTATTGACTTACATCAAACTCTGCAGGCTATATGGAAATAGATATCAAAAGCTATAGAATACCGGCTTATGTTTACCGCCTGCTTAATAATTCTAAACGCAAAACCGAAAAATATTATATCGAAAATTTTGATCCATTTTACAAATGGCGAATTGGAAAACTATACGAGAACGAGATCAAAAGCGAGTTAATTGCCTTTTATGCTAACAATGAACTCAGGGCTGAATTAAAAAAAAATGAGTTTACAATAAAGCTATTGGCTTTGCTCATTAAAACTATTAAAGAGGTTACAAAAAATAAATTCCCGGAAAGTTTCACTGAAAAAGAGTGGCTTAAAATCAGAGAGGATTACGAAGGTTCAAAGAAAAAAGAATTTGAAAATGCTCTGAACGTTATTGCATTTAATGAGGAGATAAATTATAAGGGCCCTGGATTAGATGATTCAATTGAAGAAGGATACAAATTATATGATTTTATATTGGGCGAAGATGTCGAAAAAGAAATATCAGAAGAAACTATCATAAAAGCATTATCCAAATCATTAATGGATATTAGTGATAGCGAATGGATTATAAGGTTTATTCGCGATAAGAATTTGAATTTCAAATACCATTTTGCAGTACTTAATAATACGCTCTCCGATGAGACAAGTTTTGATTATGGGCATCGTATAATAACTGAATATCTAATAGAAAAGACTTTTAATTATGCAACTGAACTCAAGTTTATAGGTACTACATACTATATAGAAGGCTATTTCAATCTAACTTAATAGTACGCCACTCCATTTTACTAACTCTTACGAACTCCCCATCTTTTAAAAGGTGGGGAGTTTTTTGTTTATATCCTTTTATTCCTAACTCCTACGAACCGTTGACATATACTACTGATATAAGAGAAAAAAGGAAGCTAACAAAAATCAAATCCTAACTAACGCTAACCATTATGTCAGCATTAAGTAAACGTAGGCAACCAAATTATTTTTTAACCCTTAAGCTTTTAACCATGTACGATTAACCAGTCCTAATAATTAACGACCTGCCGAAGGAAGTAGGCAGGTCGTTCTAAAATTTTACTAACCAATTCTAACCAATTATAAATAAATAGTAGAAACACCTAAATAAACAACAATCATTAACAAATAATTTAAAATCATGAACACACAGAACCCAACCACCGCAAGTAATAATCAGTTTTCAAATCCGGAAAACGCAGCCGAAGATCTCAATGTACTATCAGATGATAGCCCAATTCAACCCGCTGCACAATCTTCTGTTAAAAAAATAATCAAACAGGAAATCAACCATGAATTGTTGGCCCCGGTAAAGAAAACCGATCAAAACCTTGATTTGCTGTTGCGAAATACCGAAGAGATAGATACGCACACAAAAGAGTTGATGATGAAGAACCGCTCACTGATACAGCAGTTGTTCCCCAGCAAAATGGATAAGCTTGTTGCGGAAATGCAGCGTAATACAATTCATACCGCGATGGAATTTCGGCTTAACCTTTACAAGATGTCGACTGAATTTCGCCTGGAGGTGCTCCGTGAAAAATATAATGCGGCGCTTATGACCGTTCGTGCGCTTTACCGTCAACAGGTAAGTGAGTTTATGATCGCCAGGCTTATGGAATTGCATCAAGTTGTGGACACCAACCAACGCAGTTTTATTGAGGTAGCTAAAAACAAATATGATTTTGCAAGGCAGCAAAGCGGTTATCCTGAAATTCAAAGCATTTATTTAAACCAGATTGGGGTTGAACTTAACGGATTTATGAATTTCCTGGGTATCCAAATTGCCAGTTTTGAGAACATCATGAACGAACAGATCAAAAAGTTTGGCAGTTAACTAACTGCTGCTAACCTTTTTGATTCTTTATTAACAAACTAAAAAAAACAACTTATGAACAACTTTGACGCTTTAACCAGATTTCTTCTAACCTGCGCAGGAGCAGACCTTGATACAATGGCCCTTTGTACATCTTCTGAAGTGAACAAATACCGTATTATGGGAACCTGCGTCTTAATTCCGTCGGTGCTTGCCTTGTTCTCTGGAGGATATACTATGTACCTTGTATCGGGGACGTTAATAATGGCCTTCGTTTTCGCCCCAATTTGGTCGTTTGTAATATTTACGCTTGACAGGGCGGTTGTTTCTACAACAAGACCAGGGAAAGTATCATTGGGTGTGTTATCCAGGATTTTTCTTGCCGTCGTTATTGCCTTTACCATTTCCGAGCCAGTAATTCTTAGAATATTCAGTGACGCAATAGAAGATAAAAGGGTTACGATTCTTAACGAAAAGCAAATCAATGCAACATCCGGGTTGGAAAACCGCATTGCTGCTTCTAAACAGGAATCCAAAAACGAAAAAGGCCAATTGGACGAGTTGAACCGTTCCTACATACAGGAAGTGGATGGCACAGGAGGTTCTAAAACACCTTATCGGGGGCCCATTGCAGAGGTCAAATGGCAGGCATATCAAAAGGCTCAAAAGGACTTTGACCAAAATGAATTAATTAGGGCGAATGATTTAAAGTCTTTAGAGGCGGAAAAAGCTGACAAGCTAAGGATAGTTTCTGATAAGGATGCAAAAGGTTTTCTTGGTAATATGAGAATCCTGGGCAGGTTAATGGATGAAGATTCACATGTGCTGTGGTGTGTTTGGATGGTACGTATGCTGTTCCTTTGTATAGAACTGGTCCCTGTTTTTATAAAAATGGGGACTGCATCCGACATGGACCCTTACGGTACAATGAAAGACATGAATGACCGTAACCAAGAAGCAGTACAAAAAGAATTGGTAGAAGCGAAATCGAGTATAATTAAAACAAAACAGCTTTTATTAATGCAAGTGGAAAAATACCAAATAGCCTTTGAAGATATCAAAGCTGCAATGAACTCCAGTACCCGAACCTATGAGTTCTTTCTCGAAAAAATTAAAACGGCAAGTGAGCAGAAAATGAAAGCACAATTAAATCTCATCGAAAAGGTAAAGGATGAGACACTAAGGGCGGTACTGATGGGGCAGATAGATCAGGCTTACGATAGTTACATACAAACCCTCGAAGCATTAATTCAAAAAACAAAACAATTTCATACTTCAACAACCTTTAATTCTTAAACTCATGAAAAAATTAGTATTCATAGCTTTAACATCATTGTTTAGTATAGTGATATATCACTTTTTTAAGCATCCTGAATCATTGTCCGGAAATAAAGCAAATATAGACAGCTTAACTAAAAATCCGGCGGCATATACAGAAAAGGCTTTGACTGTAGATGCAACTGTTATGGAATCCACTTCCGTAATGAACTATACCAAATGTCTGATAGGCGATAACCAGAACCATACCATTTGGTTCATCAGCAACAAACCTTATAAAAAGGGGGAGCTAATCGAAGTCAATGCGCATCTATATGTTATATTTCAAAAAGATGAACAGCAATGTGCTGTATTAATAGATGATGATTTTAAAATGATAAAAGGCATTCTCCACTACTTGCAAAATGTAACCTTTCAATGAGAATCGGTTCCTGAATATTTGAACTTAAATGCTCAAATCCTCATCGCATAACAGCAATTATACAGTGAAATTTCTATCACTCAAAATTTTACGCTCTCCAAGGGAAAATGGCCACGCAACCATGAAACATTATCTAATTGTTTTAGCTAAAAAGCTCCTTCTTCCCTTTAGTATTTAGCAGGCTTACTTTTCTATTTTTTCCATCTCTCCTTTCATTTGCATAATAACCACAGGTCAAAACTTGTGCATTATACAAAATAAAGGAAATTATGACATCATTAAATTTAATCACAAGACGAGACCTCGAAACACTACAAGGCTAAATTATTCAAAACTGGGCAATTTGGCCATCGGTTCCACCACAAAAAAAACCCTCAAAAAATGGCGTAAAACACTGAAGTCTAATATGGTTCTCCGATTTTATTTAAGAGCAGAAGAATTATTGTTCAAAAAATTTGCTTTTGTGTAAGAAAATATTAACTTGCAAAGGCACATTTCACAAAGTTATATTTCATAATCTAAAATTTTAAAAAATGGAAAATCAAAATTCAGTAAAAATGGAACGAGCTAAATCAGGCATCGTTAAAGCTCAAAATTTAAAAAAAATTATTGGGAAATTAAGAGAGGAAAATTCACCTTTCAATGCAAAATTCTGCTATCAATTTGGAAAAGAACACGTTTGATTTAGTTTACAGCTTTGAATAAATGTGATACTTATTAACACGTTTATTCAAAGCTATCAATGAAATTTTGCCATAGTAAATTACCTTTTGGTTTATGAGTAAACATTTTCAGTTAATACAAGAACCAATTTTAGGAGCGGATTTATTATCCGCATATGCTAAGTGTATTGATATTATTTCCCGAGCAATAAGCGACAACCCCCTTATTGCTGTAAATAAAATAATAGACAAGTTCCAATCTATACCAACATTAAGTGGTAATAATATCCCGGGTATTATTGAGATTAGAGATAAATTATTTGAAATTTGTAAAAGTAAAAGAATCATAAACGCATTCTCAATTGTTGCTGCACACACGCACTGGCATGATAAAATGCCGATTATTTATACCTATGATTTACAAAAAAAGGAATATATAATTGGGCCTCATAAAATCGAAAATGAAGGAATTTATTACCCTGTTTCCTTTGTTTTTTACAATGATTTCCCATTACCTTATGAATGGTGTTATTTAATTCCCTTTAAAGATGCCGAATATAAAAAAGCGTATGAAACAATTGTAGAACTAAACGATAATTTCCATAAAAATAAATACCCGTTAGGAATATCTATAGATTTTCGTTTTAAAAAATCAATTTTTGATAAGCCTATAGCATCGGTGGAATTGCCGATAATTGAAAAAGAAGATCATTTCTATGGGTTCTCTAAATATATATCTTATAAATCATTTTCAAAGAATAACTTAAACATAAAGCCAGAGCAAGTTGCTTGGCATCCATATTCCGATTCCCTTTTACGACTTAACCGAAGCGAATTAAAATTATTGAATGACCTGCGTAGTGAATTATCCTTAGAAAATGGTAAAACTTTGGATGAAAAAATGGCGATTATGGAAACTAAATACCGTTAAAAATTTCTACTAAGAGTTACCAAAACGGTTACCAGCTTATCCTAAATTTTAAAATTATAAAATTCAGTTGCCTAAACTGATTAGTTCATCCGCGAAGATGTCACATAAAGCTACACCAGTAAGCTCTTCCAACCATAGCCATTGCCCATTAGGATTATTTTCCAAAAAGTAATAGCAACCATGATTATCTAAAACCATGTCCATGGAAGAAAACACAAGATTTTGTTTCCGAACGAACTCTAAAATCTTAGTTTCAATGTCAAAAGGAAGATTATGCTTTCTGTGAATTAGCTTATAGGGGTTAATTGCGCGGAAATCATTTCGACTTGCATCATTTGATTGTGATTCAATTTCAAAGGCTTGAACAAATTGCCCTAAAACAAAAATCCGTATGTCAAATCTTTTTTCGATAAATTCTTGAAATAGAGTTGGGCAAATAGACAAAGATTCAATATGCTTTTCGATAAATTGTTTTTCGACAATTTGCGTTAGAAATGGATACACTTTATTGCTCCTGCTAAGGCTCGAATCGGCAAATGATTTTGTGCATATTCTTGAGCAATTGGAAAAAAAATTTAAGATAATCTCTTTATTGTTTGAAACTATTGTTTTAGGAACGGAAAAACCGACGTTGTGAGCCAATTGGAGTTGTTGTAATTTATGTTTTGCATTTGACATCGCCGGTAAAGGGTTTATCCATCGGGCGGTTTCATGAATTTGGGAATAAAAACCTCTCAGAAAACCATCTCCTTGTAAAGCGACATAATTTGATGTATAATCGTCGAAACTCTCGTCGATATTTACGGGAGAAGGCCTTCTATACCAAACAGTTGCTATGGATTCTGATGATATTGATTTTTCTGAATCTGCAATTTCAATTACTGTTTCCTTCCCATTAAAGATAACTTGGCAATTATAAAGAAAATCTTCTGTATTAAGTCGAATTAATCGGTCTCCGTAACCCTTCTGGTAGACTCTTTCTATTACTTCATCCGCGTGAGGATCGATCTTACATGTCAAAACCAACACATAGTTTTTGTCCATTTATTAAACTAATATAAAGCGAAAGTTTACAAATAACTATTCCCGTGAATTACTAATCATCTCGCATGGCATCCTCATCTGATCCGTTTGGATTTCCACTGCTATCATAAAATGTTGTTGAACTTCCCCATGTTCCTGTGTCACCCATACAGAATTTTTCCAGTGATGACCGTTGAAGGATCGGATTGTAATTAGCATTAACAGGAGGTGCCACAAAACCTTGTGTCCGCATATCAACATTTGCAAAGAGTAATCCAAATGGCAATTGTTTTTGATTCATAATCTTTATTTTAGGTTTGTTATTCTTACATATTGTTAAAAGTAAATAATAAAAATCAATGATTTTAATTATTTAAATATAGTGACTATTTATAAATCACAAACGATGTTAAGAACCAAAAAAAAGCACAAATTTTAGCTTTATTCATTATAGTACTATTCCGATCCGAAACTATGTTAGCCCCACTGGTTTATATAGCAAATGAAGAAACAAAAAACGGACGTAGCTATCTATCTCAGTTTTGCAATATTATTTCAACCGTTGCAAAGGAGATACATGACGAAATAATATTTCAATTATTCTCCTTTGAATTAAAAATATTTTAGGGATACCCCTAAATGACCCAAATGCCTTTTGCAACTCTCCTTTCATTTGCACCATTAACCACAAGTAAAAACTTGTGCATCATGCAAAATAAAGGAAATTATGACTTCATTAGATTTAATCACCAGAGAAGACCTCGAACACTTCAAGACTGACCTGTTTGCAGAACTACGCAAGTTAGGTATCAATTCTACAATAGAGCAAGCCGGTAAAAAATGGTTGAAAAGCGCTGAAGTAAGGAAGTTACTAAAGATTTCAGCAGGAACCCTACAAAACCTGCGCATCAATGGCACGATAGCCCATAGTAAAGTCGGTAGCCTGCTTTATTATAATCAGGACGACATCACCCGGTTGCTTGAAGGAAACACCTCAAAAAGATAAGCCGATGAAACTATCCTATCCAATAGAACAGTTTCTGCGTAAAGCTTCAAATGACAACCGTTTGCTGCCATCCCATATCAGCCTGTTTATCTCCATGTTTTATTATAGCCCCGGCGATGCACCCGATAGCTTCTTTAAAGTAAGCCGGAAAAAGTTAATGCGTTTTTCACGGATCAAATCCGTTGCCACCTATCATAAATGTATCCGGGAACTGGTCGCATACGGTTATATCATCTATCAGCCATCCTATGACCCGTACCGGGCAAGTATGGTATCACTTACCACTAATAAATAAGAATTATGAAAGAGACAACCGTATTAGGTTTCTATCCCGCTTTAGAAGTGGGTTATGAGCCACGCAAGTATTCCTGGTTAACGGAGGATGTGCCAGTAGGCGAATATATGGCCAAGCTGGACTTTATGATCTGGTCAAAAAAACAGGTCGCCATCAACTGCTATCTTACGACTGTTGTTTCAGGGAAACATATCAGGCTTACAGCGTACCGAAATAAGGCGGAAGATTACATGGCGGGAGCCATAGCTGTCCGCTTTTTGCCGTTCGGTTCTGTCCTATTAGTAACCGTCGACCTCAACGGAAGCGGCAATCCCAAATGGACTAACGCCGTCCTCATCGGAGCAGGTAATGAGGAATTGCAGCCGGTAACAAGCCACGATGCGCAGCATCGTTTGGAGTTTTAACCGCGTCCATTTTTGAAAAAAAAATGGAGCAAGCGGAAGTTGGGCAGAGCCCTACTTTGCTTGCCCTACGCTTCGCTACGGGGGATTGACTTATACTCCGGGTATAAGTTGTGGCCCCAGGACTACCAGCAAGGCGGAAAAAGCCATAAGTCAACTTATAAGTACATCCGAAAATGAGCACAAAAGACAATTATAGCAAAACGCTTCGCTTCTCTGCGGAAACCGATGAAAAGCTTGGGAAACTGGCCCAAAGGTTCACGCTCAGCAAATTCCAATTCTTTAACAAGATGGTCGAGTATTTCCACCGTACCAAAAAAGACCCCGCAGATATTAATGACGAGGTACTCAAAAACACCCTCGTTAAAAACCATGATACCTATATTCGGTTCATCCGGGCGCAGGAAGAAAAAATACTAATCCCGGTCAAGACCGAAGTTGACCGGATGGTACAATCCCAAATCAAAATACTGGACTGTTTTAATGGGCAAGTATTGAAAGCTAATAAAGACTTACTGAATAATCAGCAGGCCCAAATCGAGAAATTAGCAGAAACGGATAAGCTATTAAAAACTATTGCAGAAAAACAAGAAACTAAAGAAAGCCTGAAACTTAAATTTCTGTATATCCTGAACAGCTATAACAAAGCAAGGGAAAGCTTCGGTTTTGCGACTTCGGCTAAAGAAAAAGAAGAATTGCTGTTAATGACACGCCAGCAAATCGCAAAGCTGTAATCCTGAAATCGAATGTACATCAATATCACCGACAGCGAAACCGCAAATAATAAAGGAAGCAGCGGCGGCCTGGTTCATTATTTGGACAAGGAAAACCGGACGGATTTGGAAAAGCAGCCGGAATACTGGTTTAACCACGAGCGCAATAACATTGTTTCTAATGAAGTACGCCCAGCCATTGATAATAATATGGCCAAATTGAGTAAGGTTGACGCTAAATTTTTTCTGGTCAATATCAGCCCAAGTCAAAAAGAGATCGCTTTTCTGAAAGAAAAATACGGTGAGGATGGTGCAAAGGAACATCTGAAAGCTTACGCAGTTTCTATGATGGATGAATACGCCCGGAACTTTAAAAGGCCGGGTATCGAGAGCGGTAAAGACCTGCTTTGGTTCGGCAAACTGGAAATGCACCGTTATTACAGCCACAAAGACCCGGAAGTGACACAGGGTATCAAAAAGCGTGGTGAACGTAAGGACGGCGAACAAATGCACATTCAAGTGATCGTTAGCCGTAAGGATATAACCAATATGATAAAGCTTAGCCCAATGAACAAATCAAAGGGTAAAAATACCGAGCATTCAAAAAAGATGGGGCAGTTTGACCGTTCAGCCTTTAAATCATCGGGAGAGCGGTTATTTGACACGCAGTTTAGTTTTGACCGTGCTTTAACAGAAACTTTCCGCTATGCCAATACACAAAAGAAAGGCACCCTGGAGCAAAGAATGGCGCTTCATGCAGAAAAGAGAAGCCAGGAAGAAGCACAGAAATTACGACCATCCGAAAAGCTACAGCAAGCGCCGGGTAAAAAGCCTGATTTGGCACATGATAAAACTTACCTAAAACCGCCTGAACCGACACAGTTCCTGAAGAGTTTATTTGATAAAACGGCATCGGATAGCGCACCAGGGATACCGCGTAAGAAGAAAAAGAAGAAAACCAAAGACCAGGAACAAGACCAGCAACAATCATTATAAATCATCATCATGCAAACAGGAGAAGATACACAGGGACTACGCAAGATCATCGACTTTACCCGGTTGATCAGCATTTTTATTTTGGCTATCCATTTCTATATCTGCTGCTACCAGGCATTTAGCCACTGGCACTGGACGGCAGGGATAACCGACCGTATCATCGGTAATATTGCCAAAACAGGCTTGTTCAGTAATATATGGAAGCCCAAACTGGCAGCATTGCTGTTTCTAATTATTTCATTAATTGGCGTTAAAGGCAAGAAGGATGAAAAAATGAACTATCGGAGCATTACAGCCTATTTGGTCACGGGGTTGTTAATCTACTTTATCAGTGTTTTATGCTTTTACCTGCATACATCAACCGCAATAGTCGCTATCAGTTATATGGTATTAACCGGAACGGGCTATTTGCTTATCCTGACAGGCGGTACTTATTTATCACGTTTACTCAAAGACAAACTGAACAAGGACATATTTAATACTGATAACGAAACATTCCCGCAAGAAGAAAGATTGCTGGACAACGAATACTCTGTTAACCTGCCCGCTGTTTATAATTTAAAGGGGAAGCAGCGAAAAAGCTGGATAAATTTTATTAATCCGTTCCGGGGCATATTGGTTGCCGGAACGCCAGGGGCCGGTAAAAGCTATTTTGTTATCCGTCACATCATTGACCAGCATATTAAAAAAGGGTTTACCCTATTTCTCTATGACTTTAAATATGATGATTTGACTAAAATAGCTTATAACAAGCTGCTGAAATACAGCGACAACTATCAAATCAAACCGGCCTTTTATGTGATCAATTTTGACGACCTGAATCGTACCCACCGCTGTAACCCGCTTGACCCGCAAAGCATGGAAGATATAACGGATGCCACAGAAGCCAGCCGCACCATTATGTTAGGTTTAAACCGCGAGTGGATTAAGAAACAAGGCGACTTCTTCGTAGAAAGCCCGATAAACTTTTTAACGGCCATCATCTGGTATTTAAAAAAGTACCAGGACGGCAAATATTGCACCCTGCCGCATGTAATAGAACTGATGCAAGCAGACTATGACAAACTGTTTGCCATATTAGAGCAGGAAGAAGAAATAAAAGTATTGATCAACCCCTTTATTTCCGCTTATCATAATAAGGCAACGGCACAATTAGAGGGACAGATCGCCAGTGCCAAGATTGGTTTAGCACGTCTATCTTCACCTCAATTATATTATGTATTAAGCGGTAATGATTTCACGCTGGACGTTAATAACCCCAAAGAACCCAAGATAGTCAGCATCGGTAATAACCCGCAGAAATTACAGATTTACGGGGCGGTACTATCACTTTACATTTCCCGTATGATTAAACTGGTGAACCGGAAGGACCAGCAGAAATGCAGTTTGGTTTTTGACGAATTTCCTACCATTTACTTTAATAACATAGATAGCCTCATCGCAACAGCCCGTAGCAATAAAGTCGCCACCACATTAGCGGTACAGGATTTCAGTCAGTTGAAAAAAGATTATGGGTCAGAACAGGCGGATGTGATTACCGGCATAGTCGGCAATGTAATCAGCGGGCAGGTCACCGGAAGTACAGCAAAAACCCTGTCAGAGAATTTTGGCAAGATCGTACAGGACAAGAACAGTATGACCATTAACAGTAGTGATACATCCACTACTAAAGCTACTCAACTGGACTATGCGATACCAGCCGCTAAAATTGCTGCCCTTTCATCCGGCGAGTTTGTAGGTATTGTGGCTGATAACCCGGATTGTAAAATACAGCTTAAAGTATTTCACAGTGAAATACAAAACGACCATGAGGCTATCAAAGCTGAAGAAGATTGCTATAAGCCCATCCCCATTATTACCAAAGTAACTGAAGAAGATATTCAAGAAAATTATCTAAGGATTAAACAGGAAATCACAGACTTGTTTAAAAAAGAACTGGCTTTATTAAATGCAAAGGAGGCTTTAGAAGAAGCGGCACAGCCATCCGATGAGCCTAAAGCGGAAGAAGAAAAATCCAAAGAAAACGGGGAAGTATCCGGGCAAACGATTTCTATGTAAATGAAAGGCTGGTTATATTAATCAAGTTAGAAAATATAACTTTTGGGATTTTAGCTTTCAACCAGTAAAATAAGAAAGTCCCTAACACTCGCTGCCGGGGACTTTCAACCTAAACCTTATCACAATAGCAAGCGAGATGCTTGCTTTTAGATAAGCGCAAATTATATATTTTATTGGATTATTTCTTATTTTTCTTTCAAATAAGTTAGGCCAAACCTAAAGGGTTTGCCGCGGTGGTTGCATAATAACAGGTAGCTTAATGCACACCTTAATAATCTATTATCATATTTTATCGGAACGCTTTTTGATAATGTCCTTTTCTAAATATTATAAAACCAATTATGATTAATGCAAACCCAAACGACAGGGCTTTGGTAGTAAACCTACTTGCCGAATCCTTCGATGATAACCAAAGTGTTAATTACATTGTTAAACAAGATAGCAAAAGGGTTCAGCGTATTCGTGTATTAATGGATTATTCATTTGAAATATGCTCACTATTTGGGGCTATATACCTATCCAATGATAAAAAAGCTTGTGCATTGATAGTATTCCCTGATCAAAAACGCACAACACTTAAATCAATTCTCATGGACTTAAAGTTGATCTTTTTTTGTGTAGGATTGGGTGGCATCCAAAAAACGCTACGCAGAGAAGGCTTGATTAAAAAAATACAGACTAAAGAAAAGATGTACTATCTATGGTTCATAAGTGTAGACAAGTCAAATCAACATTCTGGCATAGGCAGTAAATTACTACAGGAAATAATAGAAGACGGCAATTCAAAAAATCTTCCGATATACCTTGAAACATCCACTTTAAAAAATCTGCCCTGGTATGAACGGTTTGGGTTCAAAATATACCATGAACTTAAACTAAGCTATGCTTTGTTCTTTTTAAAACGCGATGCAGGTAAACTATAAACATATATATGCTGGTATTCGGAACACAAATTCACATTGTTACCTTTATTTTTATAGTTCTGGAATTTTGCATGTTCATTTTCCAAATCTTCTATTACATCCTTCGCCCAAAGGATAAAAGTCGTTTATTGTACCTTTTATTGCTTTTCCTATTTCAATTTTACAATATAACCGGCGGCCTTTTTCCTGATCCAAAAATAGATATACCCATACCTATACAAGAAATGATTGCTTATGGCAGTGGATTTTTAATGGCATCCTTTTTCCCTTTTTACTTTTACAAGGCGTTCGATTTGAAATCAATACGCTGGCACGCATTATTTGGCGTTCCTTTATTTTTAATGTTGCCCTATCTGGTTTTTTTTGTGCTGATTTATGCCATTA
The DNA here is from genome assembly GCA_002413785.1 of Mucilaginibacter sp. UBA5151. GTDB lineage: Bacteria > Bacteroidota > Bacteroidia > Sphingobacteriales > Sphingobacteriaceae > Mucilaginibacter. Next base: position 24,543 of record DHXR01000017.1, on the reverse strand, counting down.
ATGGCAATCTGAATGTTGATATCCGGTTCGGAATGATAGTGCCGCTTATTTACTCAATCATATTGCTTTGGGTGATATTCCGTGCTATTCGGAATAAGTATGAAGCGGAAAGGAATAAAAATAAATACTTTGAGGAAATCGCATTGTATTGCGCTGTAGTCCCCTGGGCCTCTTTAACTTTCTTTGGCCTGGTAGAAGAAAGTCAACTGATGGAGGTATTGTTTACCAATACAGGTCTTATCGTGATTACCATCATTTTTATTGTGAAGTCTGTAAAACAACTAAGATTAGAGTATGAACAGCTTATAGAATTGACGATAAACTCAGTACCACCAAAAGCATTTTTAAAAAATTGCAATCAATACGCATTAACGATCAGGGAAATTGAAATTGTTCAATTAATCCGACAGGCTTTTAAGTACAAAGAAATTGGTAAAAAGTTATATATTTCTGAATTTACGGTCAAGAAACATATAGAAAACATTTACAAAAAAGCCGGGGTATCTGGTAGAATAGAACTCATTATTAAATTGGAAGCTTAACGAAAAAAATGGTTTAACCCTCATATTAGCCATAAATACGCCTTTTGGCGTAGTATAAATACGTCTTATAGCGTATTTCATTCTCCTTTCCGCAAGAATACTTTTGACCTGGTTATTAAGTATTCATGCAAATTTCAAATCTATAAGAATAAATAAGTACTCATCCTGCCTAAGTGAGAAGTTGTTGCCAGTGAACAGGCATGTCAGGGTTTACCTAAATATAGCTAATATGATTCAGGAATTGAGTACCCGGCTGTCAAAACAGTTGGAGCAGGATTTGGAACAGGTTGTTTTACAGATCAAAGACCCATTTAAAAAACTCACCAGCGCCTTGAAATTAATCCGGGATGCCCTGAAAAAGTTAAGGGGGTATCTCACAGAGTATCCATTTAAAACTAAGGCAGACGAAATCCCAATTTTCAAGTACACCAAGCCCGCATTTTATCAGTGGCAAATCTATTACACCGAATTGTACACTATCGAAGCCGGTTTACCATTCGGCGACATGGAAAAACAAGTGGTTTACCTGGAGCAGGAATTGCACTATATCGAACGTTTCTTCCGGCAGTATGCCTTTCTCTACCAGTATTATAAACTCGGCGCTGATGAACTGGACAACCTTTATTTCGTGCGTGGCGCCGAAGTTCAAAGTGTACTATTACCAAACGTGCCTGATCTTGACCCCGAATTTTGCACCAGTTGCGGCTATCTATTTTCCAAGTTCAAAGCTTTTGAAGGGTTACAGGAATGGGTTACTGAAAGATTACTCTTTCTGAAGAAAAACCCGCTTACCCCTTATCAGATTGGAAATGATCCCGGAGAGATGAACTGGACGGGCGATACGATTAACCTGGCTGAAGTCGGTATCGGTTTTTTCAATACCGGGCAAGTCAGGAACGGTACGGCCAGTCTCTCCGAAATTTTCCGATGGCTGGAAGAAAAGTTCCAAGTCAGCATAGGCGTGCCGTCCAAACGTTTGGCTGAACTCAGGCGCAGGAAACGGCTTAGCCGAACTAAATACCTCGATGAAATGAAAGAAAGCATCATCCATAAGTTGGATAAGGAAGATGAGCATGACCCAGACAGGGGAAACAACAGATAAAAAACAAAATAGTAGGCCGCATAAATATCAGATTTTAAACGATTTAACATTTATTGTTAAGGTATCCCTGAATAGTTCAGTAAAGATTTTGGGGTTGTTGAAAATTTGCTTTTGTAAATCACGGCACAATAGGGTGTCGTGATAAAAGTAAAATATTATGTTACACTATTTCACATGGCAAGCATTTTTAGTCGCTGCCCTAATCCTTACCCTCACCTGGTATGCGGTGGTTATCCTTCTCTTTTACCGGAAAGAATTAAATGATTTTTTAAGCGGCAACCATCGCCCAGCCACGCAGCCCGAACCATTGGCCCACGCATGGGATGAAGACTTTGAAGACGACCCTTTAGTTGATGAAGATACTTTGATAGGCAAGCCGGTTATGCCCGAAGGAATGAGTAGGTTAAGTATGTCGCAATTCGGTTTTGCACCGAATGTTGCAGCAACTGCAATTGAAGATGACGACAGGGACACAAAGTTAGGATTAATACCTGATGTGTTGGAAGAACTGAAAAGTATCTTTCATATCCTGGATACAGAGCATGGGGACAAAGAAGATTTCATATCCCTGTTTGGTTTGGTAAGCTCCAAGTATCCTAAGATCAGGAACACTTCTAATCAGCAAGCCTTAAACGATTATATCCGTGAAAACCTGGCCTTTGAAATTTCAGACGAGGAACTGGATAGCCTTTGGGTATAAGCATCCCATAATTTGCGTAGTCAATCTCATAATCAATGCAATTCAAAAATTAAAATCATGAAAAATAAAATCAATAATACCCCTTTCGCCCAAAAGCTTTCTGCTATCGCCTTAACTTTTGCCTTTCTTCTTTCCTCTTTAACCTTAATGGCCCAGGACGGGAATGCGGGTATCCAACAAGCAACTACAATGGTCAAGGGATATTTTGACACCGGCTGCAGCCTGATGTATGCTATCGGTGCGGTTGTCGGCATCGTCGGGGCCATCAAGGTGTTTAACAAATGGAATGCCGGTGAACCGGATACCAATAAGGTTGCCGCCGCATGGTTCGGCTCATGTATTTTCTTAGTTGTGGTAGCCACTGTAATCAAATCATTTTTCGGGTTATGAGCAGCGTTTATCATATCAACAAGGGAATTAACAAACCGATTGAATTTAAAGGTTTGCGCGCACAATACATCGCTTATTTGGCGGTAGGGCTTGTTTCACTATTGGTCAGTTTTGCCGTGTTGTACATCTGCGGCCTAAGCCTCTTTATAATTCTGCCGGTGATCTTAGGCTTAGGGACAGCCTTGTTCCTTATCGTATTCCGGTTAAGCCACAAATACGGCGAACATGGGTTGATGAAATATTTCGCCAAAAAGCAAATGCCAAAATACCTATGGTTCAGTTCGCGCCGCTTATTCACCCAATTAAAAACCTTATTATGAATAGTAGCAGAAACAGTTATCCGACAAACGGAGGAATAAGAGGTGCCGATATATGGCCTTTGAGTAAAGTAGAAAATGCCGCTATCCTTTCGGCAAATGGCGACATCACTATTGCCTACGAAGCCGGGCTGCCGGATATTTTTTCGCTATCAGACCGGGACTACGAAGCCTACCACCAGGCATGGGTAAAAGCGATCAAAGTATTACCACAATTCAGCATTTTTCACAAACAGGATTGGTTTACCGAAGCTGCTTATAAGGCAAATTTTGAAAAGACGGATAAAAGTTTCCTGTCCCGTTCAAGCGAAAGATTTTTTAATGAACGGCCATACCTGGCGCACCGCTGTTACATATTCCTTACCAAAAAGCCCAATGACCGTAAGCTGGCCTCATCCGTTTACAACAATATCCTGCGCAAATCCATCGTACCGCAGCAAACCATTAATCCTGTCTTATTTAAGGATTTTTTGGACTGCACAGGCCAGTTTGAACGCATCCTGACAGACAGCGGTTTTGTTGCCATGCAGAGGCTGAATGATGATGAATTGGCGGGAACAGCAAACCAGCCGGGTATTATTGAGCAATTTTGCTTTTTGCTGAACCCGGGCCAGCAGTCCGTTATCAGGGACATTCATTTAAAAGATGAAATAAAGGTCGGCGACCAGCATTGTGAGTTATATACGCTATCAGATGCCGAAGACTTGCCCGCGCTTTGCGGTAGCCGTATCAATTATGATAAGTATAGCACCGATAAAACCAAGTTCAGCATTGGGTTTGCCAGTCCTTTAGGCCAGCTATTGAATTGTAACCACATCTATAACCAGTACATCTTTATTGAGGATGCCGGGAAGACGATCAAGCGGCTCGAAGCAAAGAAATTGCGGCTGCAATCCCTGTCCGCTTATTCGAGGGAAAATGAAATTGGCCGGGATGCCTGTAATGATTTCTTAAATGAAGCTATCGGGGAGCAACGTTTACCTGTCAAAGCGCATTTTAATGTATTGGCCTGGTCGGACGATGCAGCCAAAATTAAAGACCTTAAAAATTTAGTCGGTTCCGCTATGGCGCAACTGGATGCCACCGCCAAGCAGGAAACCGACGGAGCGCCGCAGGTTTGGTGGGCAGGTTTACCCGGCAACGAAGCAGACTTTCCGATGAACGACACCTTTGATACCTTCGTGGAACAGGCAACGTGTTTTTTTAATCTCGAAACGAATTACCGCGACAGTATCAGTCCCTTTGGCATCCGGTTGGGCGACCGCCTTTCCGGCAAACCGGTGCATGTGGATATTTCCGATGAACCCATCCAGCAGGGATTTACAACTAACCGCAACAAGTTTATTTTGGGGCCAAGCGGTTCAGGCAAAAGCTTCTTTACCAATCACATGGTACGCGCCTACTATGAACAGGGCACCCATATCGTTTTGGTGGATGTAGGGCACAGTTATAAAGGGTTGTGTGATTTAGTAGGTGGATATTACTTCACCTATTCGGAAAACGACCCGATCAAATTCAATCCCTTTTATTTATCCGAGGGTGATATACTGGACACCGAGAAAAAAGAGAGTATCAAAACCCTGATGTTAGCGTTATGGAAAAAAGATAATGAAACTTTCCGCAGATCGGAATATGTGGCCTTATCCAATGCACTCACAGGCTATTTTCAGCACCTGGTTAGATATCCCGACATCTTTCCCTGCTTTAATACTTTCTATGAATACCTGAAAGAAGAATATTTACAGGTATTGGAAGATGGTAAAGTAAAGGAAAAAGATTTTGACATCGGTAATTTCCTGTATGTGCTTAATCCGTATTACCGGGGCGGTGAGTTTGACTATTTGCTGAACGCAACCGAAAACCTTGATCTGCTCAATGAAAGGCTGGTAGTCTTTGAAATAGATTCTATAAAAGACCATCCCATCCTTTTTCCTGCGGTAACGCTAATCATCATGGAGGTATTTATCTCCAAGATGCGCAAGCTTAAAGGCATCCGAAAGATGATTTTGATAGAAGAGTGCTGGAAAGCCATAGCCAAAGAGGGCATGGCAGAATACATCAAGTACCTTTTTAAAACGGTCAGAAAATTCTTTGGTGAAGCGGTAGTGGTAACGCAGGAAGTTGAGGACATCATCAGTTCGCCGGTTGTAAAACAGGCAATCATCAATAATTCCGACTGCAAAATATTACTTGACCAAAGTAAATACCAAAACAAGTTCGACCAGATACAGGAACTCTTAGGATTGACCGAAAAGGAAAAAGCGCAGATCCTTTCGATGAACAAGGCCAACGACCCAAATCGTAAATACAAGGAAGTATTTATATCCCTGGGCGGACAATACAGCAAGGTTTACCGGACGGAAGTTTCCCCCGAGGAATATTTGGCCTATACAACAGAGGAAAGCGAAAAGGTCAGGGTACAGGAGTACGCCCGGAAATACGGCAGTATCCAAAAAGGTATCACCGTGTTGGCGCAGGAAATCAGGGACAAAAAGAAATAATTAACCCAATAATTAACCAATCGGTGCAATCAAAGAAACATCGGTGCAATCTTCAATAATATGAAACGAGCCTATTTAGTATTAGCGTTAGCCATCATCGGCTTATCAGCTTGCCAAAATCAAAGCGACAGTGTAAAAGCATTTATACCCGGCACGTATATAAACTCAGCAAAAGGTGAATATGCACAGGCGGAAGACACATTAACCATTACCCTGGCGGGTAATAACGCTTATTTCATTACAAGAAATACTACTTATCAGGCCATCCGTGACGGGAAATTACTGCCCAAGCACCACAAAGTTAAAAAACTGAATGGCGTATTTGACCCGCAAACGCAGCTACTTAACGAAACCATTAACGGGCAAGTTTTCAGATTTGACCCGGCTAAACGAGTGTTAATCATCAATTCCAAAGGCGAATACAAGAAGATCAATTAACAAAATTTATTAACCATCAAAATAGAATAATCATCCTTAAAAGGTGATTAAAGGGGGTTTATTATGAAAAAATATATGGTCATTCTGCCAATTTCCGCAATGACAATCTTTATATCTATACCTAAAGGTGCAGATGCTCAATTTATAGTAGGATCGGTTATTTCATCCACAGTAGGCAGGGTCATACGTGCAATTGACTTGCATGTACAAAGTATGCAGAACCAAACGATCTGGCTGCAAAATGCTCAAAAGGCGTTAGAAAACCAGTTATCCAAACTGAAACTAACAGAAATATCCGACTGGTCGCAAAAACAAAAAGACCTGTTTAGTTCCTATTACCAGGAACTATGGCAAATTAAAACCGCAATCGCTTATTATTCAAGGATTAGCGAAATGACCCAAAAGCAAGTCGCACTGGTCAATTCCTATAACCGGGCTTGGAACCTTCTGAAATCGGACAAACACTTTACAGCCGATGAACTCACCTATATGAGCAATGTCTATTCCGGCATATTACAGGAGAGCGTCAAGGATTTAGATCAAATACTGCTGGTAATAAATTCCAATAAAACGCAGATGCCGGATGCCAAAAGAATGGAGATCATCAATAAGTCTGCCGACCACATGGATAGTAATTACAACGACATGCAGCAATTCAACAACCAAAATGAAATACTAAGCCTGCAACGGGCCGGCGGTGAAAACGAAGTAATAACCCTGAAAAAATATTATGGAATCCAATAAGGTAAAAGCTCTTTTAAGCCCCTTTAGGGGTTTGGGTTTACTGCTGCTACTGCTTACTGCCAGTGCAACTACGACAAAGGCGCAATCTTTCGACGAATGGTTTGCGCAGGGTAAAACGCAGGTCAAATATCTGATACAACAAATTTCTGCTTTGTCCGCTTGCGAAAGTTCCCTGAAACAGGGTTATCATATCGTTAGTGGTGAGTTAAGTTCCATTAAGAACTTCTCAGGAAGTGAGTACAGCCTGCACCAGGGCTATTATAATTCATTGAGCCAGGTTAACCCGCTTGTCAAAAACAGCACGGATATGACCGCCATTCAATATGAACAACAAAGCATTATCAGCCAGTTTAATGCAATCAGTAATTTATCCGGTTTATCGGCGGCAGAACAAGCTTATATCCAAAATGTAGCACAAAACCTGATGGGCCAATGCAACAAGGATTTGGAGGAATTGCAAACCGTATTAACACCGGGGAAACTGGTCATGTCGGATGATGAGCGCATCAAAAGTATTAATAAAGTAACGGCATCCATCAAAGACAAGTACGTTTTTACCTGTTCGTTTTGTACACAGGTGCGGGTGTTGGCGGTGCAAAGGGTCAACGATGGCAATAGTAACGGCACTTTACAAAAGCTTTACGGCATTAATCCTTAAATAATAATCATCATGAAGAAAATCATCATCATACTATTACTAACAGTCGGAATAACTGCTACAGCACATAAAGCTAACGCCCAGGCTTCAACCGCACAGGATGTACAGCAACTGGTACTGGATATTGAAAAGCTGACACAGTTTAAAGCAATCCTTACCGATATGAAAAC
>DHXR01000017.1:14578-16809 GCA_002413785.1 Mucilaginibacter sp. UBA5151 | reverse complement strand
TAATGGCGGTAAGCCCGGAAGTCAGGAAATATGGCCGGATAGCCGATATTATCGAAAATCAGGCAAGGATCGTTTCCGAGTATAAATTAACCTTGCAACAAGCTAATTCAGGGGGACATTTTAATGTACAGGAAATGGTTTATATGAACGGCGTTTTTAACGCTTTGCTGAACCAAAGCCTTAATAATTTAACAACGCTTGCCAATGTGATTACCGCCGGAAATCTACGCATGAGCGATGCGGAACGGCTGCAAGCTATTGACCATATCTATTCGGACACGCAAAACAAGTTGGTTTTCCTGCGAAGCTTTGATAACCAGGTAGCTATCCTTTCCCTGCAAAGGGCAAAGGCGCAAAATGATGTTAACACACTTCAAAAACTCTATTAACCATGAAAAGAAAAATCTTATATAGTACGGCAGGTGTACTGCTCCTTTTGCAGTTGCCGCTATTATCACAGGCGCAGGACATCACATCGAGCCTGCAAGGTATGCAGCCGATATTGAACAACGTGTACAATGAAATGATCCCCATGTGCAGCAACTTGATTGGCGCGGCGCAAGGCATAGCGGGATTTGCAGCCTTGTGGTATATCGCTTCGCGGGTGTGGCGGCAGATTGCAAATGCGGAGCCGCTTGACTTTTATCCATTGTTGCGGCCTTTCGCTTTGGGCATGGCGGTGATGTTATTCCCGATGGTCATTTCGCTGATGAACGGCATTATGCAGCCCATCGTTTCGGCGACCGGCGCTATGGTGACAGATTCCAATAATTCGATTGCACTATTATTAAAACAAAAGGAAGATGCGATCAAAAACAGTTCAAGCTATCAAATGTATATAGGCGATGATGGCAATGGCGACCGGGATAAATGGTACAAATACGCTCACCCTGATGACCCGAACGACCAAAACGAGGGGACTTTTTCCAGCCTGGGGAACGATGTTAAGTTTATGATGGATAAGGCTTCTTACAATTTCAAAAACAGTATTAAGGAGTGGATGAGTGAGATTTTGCAGGTGATCTATGCGGCAGCTATTCTTTGTATCAATACGATACGTACCTTTTACCTCATTGTCTTAGCCATTTTAGGTCCGCTGGTATTTGGTTTTTCCGTCTTTGACGGCTTACAGCATACGTTGTCGCAGTGGGTTGCCCGGTATATCAATATCTTTTTATGGCTGCCCATTGCAAACATATTCGGCAGCATCATAGGCAAGGTGCAACAACAAATGCTTCAGCTTGATATTAGCCAGATTCAAAGCGCGGGTGACACTTTCTTTAGCCCTACAGATACTTGTTACCTTATATTTCTTTGTATTGGTATTGTCGGGTACTTCTCCGTTCCGAGCGTAGCTAATTATGTAATTCATGCACATGGCGGCAATGGTTTATTGAGTAAGGTAAACAACGTAGCATCCACAACGGTAAGCACAACCATAAGTGCCGCATCCGCAGTAGGGGGCCGGATGGAACAAACCCGGAGTAACATCCTGAATGCGCCAGGCGATTTTAAGGCAGGTTACAATAGTGGCAGTTCCGGCAGCAATTATCAGAAAGATAAATTATCGGGCAAATAAATCGGTGCAATCAATTATTTAATCAGTGTAATCCCAAAATCATGTTCAATCAATTCAAAAATATCGACACCGCATTCAAGCATATCAAGCTGTTCAGTTACTTGATAATTGCTGCCTGTATAGCGATTTCCTGCTTTGCCATTTACAAAAGCTACCAGAGTTCGGACAATTACAAGGCACACATTTATATCCTGGCCAACGGCAAGGCATTAGAAGCTATCGCATCCGACCGTAAGCAAAATATACCCGTAGAGGCACGCGATCATATCAAAATGTTTCACGAAGATTTCTTTACGCTGGACCCGGATGATAAGGCCATACAAGCGACAATTACCAAAGCCTTGTATTTAGCCGATGAAAGTGCCAAAAGGCAATATGATGATCTAAAGGAAGCAGGGTATTACTCAAACATCGTTTCCGGCAATATCAGTCAACATATCCAGATAGATAGCATTTCTTTATATATGAATATCTACCCATACGCTTTCAAATGCTTTGCAACCGAAAAGCTAATCCGCACTACATCGACAACGACCAGGAATTTAGTGACACAAGGTTATTTGCGGAATGTCAGCCGGAGCGACAATAACCCGCATGGGTTTTTGATAGAGCAATGGGAAACGTTGGAAAACAAGGATGAACAAGTAAAAAA
>DHXR01000017.1:12539-14478 GCA_002413785.1 Mucilaginibacter sp. UBA5151 | reverse complement strand
TTATTAACCTAAAAAAATTAATTCCATGAAAACACAGGAAGAAAGAAAACGAAAAATGCTGCTGGTCTTACCGCTGCTGTTATTGCCCTTTTTGGCATTAGCCTTTTATGCGCTCGGCGGCGGCAAGGGGAACCTTACAAACGGAAATCAGCAAATCAGCAAGGGCTTGAACACGACCCTACCCGGAGCACAGTTGCAGCACGAGAAAGCGCAGGATAAAATGGCGCTCTATGATAAAGCTATGCGGGATTCTGCGGCTGCTAAATCACGGGCTGGTGGCAATGCCTTTGCCGCTTTGGGTTGGGATACTTCAAGACAAGGGCAAACCTATAAATCAACACCTGCCATTGGCGCACAGGCCAATGAAACGAAGATAAACCAAAAGCTGGCAGAGATTAACAGGCAAATCAGCCAACCCGAACCGGTGGCTCATTATCAAAACAATTATTCAAATACAAATTCCGCTTCACCCGATTTGGACAGGATGGAAAAATTGATCAAAAGCAAGGAACATGGAAATACCCCCGACCCGGAAATGAAGCAGCTAAATACGATGCTTGACAAGATCATGCAAATACAAAATCCGGGTTTAGCCAAAGCAAAGCAAACGGATAAACCTGTTTCAAAAGACAGCGCGTTTAAAGCCATCCCCGCCATGATTGACGGTAACCAAAAAGTGATGAACGGCGGCGTAGTTAAACTACGATTGCAGGATACTATCAGAATAAATGGCGTGATTTTTCCAAAAGGGCAATCTTTATCCGGCTCCTGCACAGTTACCAACCAGCGACTGTTGCTCGATATTAAAAATATCCGCTTGGGCACATCCATTCTCCCGGTCAATTTGACGGTCTTTTCACTGGATGGGATGCAGGGTATAAATGCACCGGAAGCGGAATTAGGCGGGGCTGCCGGGGACGGCGCAAACGGCGCATTGGAAAATATGGAGTTTCTAAGCATGGATCAATCGGTATCAACGCAAGCGGCTACCGCCGGTATAAATGCCGCCAAAGGATTATTGGGTAAAAAGGTAAAGAAGATCAGGGTAAAGCTAAAAGGCGGTGTAACTGTCTTACTCCGCAATAATAAATGATCCCATGCAACTGGAAACCAAATATGCTGAAAAGATCATCAGTCTGCTGGAAGACGCACAGGATGTCGGGCTGGCGCATATCGTGATTGAACTACGGCCGCAGGATATGGAACTACAGCCCCACCAATTGAGTTTTTTTGAAACGCTCGGTGAGGCTTTGGACTACCTGGACAGCGCGGCAGGAAATAATTACCTACCGGGGGATACGGACTACCCGGTTTACTACAAGCACGCCGACCATTTACTGGAAGAAGTTAAACAAGCGAATCTATTAACCATAAACAAGATTGACATGAATTTAAACAATTTAGAAAACCTCAAAGAGGAATTGAAAGCGTTGGCCTTTAAAGATAAGGTCATCAGCGAAATGGAAAAGAACATGGAAAAGGGTATCCCTGAATTTACCCTTAATGACCATGTTGCAGGTGCCAGGGGGCAGGTTGACCTTACCCTGCATTTCAAACAGTCCGGGCAATCGGAGTATTATTATTTTAACAAATTTGAGGTGGCCCTCAACCAGGGCAAGTCCATTGGAAGATGGGCAGAAATACATGGTAGTTTCACCGGATGGGGCTGGAAAGAACATGGTTAAAAAGCTCGAAAATGTGTCTGAAGCTATTTCCTTTTTTAAAGAGCAGAAAGGCAACAGTGAATTAGCTATCGGCAAAGACGAAAAAAGCCGTACCAAGCTGGCCACTATGGAGGACGGAAAAGTAAATTACATAACTAAAGACTTTCAGCGTACTTTCAAAACACCATCGGTAACACAGACCTTTTACGTGGACAAGGGAAAGGGCTTTACCGCCGACCAGGCAGCAAATTTGATACAGGGACGCGCGGTTTACC
>DHXR01000017.1:0-12425 GCA_002413785.1 Mucilaginibacter sp. UBA5151 | reverse complement strand
TTGGAAACTTCATTGAAAAACGGCAACCGCCCGATGATCACGACCATAAAGGACGGGCAGGAAGTAAAAATGTTTGTCGAGGCTGTTCCACGTTACAGCCAAATTAACTTGTACCAGGAAAACGGTAAGCCGGAAAAAAGGGAGCAATTTTTAAAAGAGCCTAAAATAGATCAGTCACTGAACCAGGGCAAAGGCCAAAGTAAGGGTAAAGAATTGGCTGAAAGCCAGGGAATGGGTGTTTAAAGATACCTCGGTAGCGAACTAATCAAATAATTTATAAATTCAATTTAAAATCTAACAGCATGAAAAAGTTTGAAGAATTAAAAGACCTGGTAACATCTATAGAAAGTGATGCAAAAGCGTTCTATGACAAAGGCAATAAAGCGGCAGGCACACGTTTGCGCAATGCTTTACAGCAAATTAAAGTTACCGCTACTGGTATTCGTAAGGAAGTAACGGAAATCAAAAAAGTTAATTAAATTTTGATTAATTTAAAACCCCCGATCAGAAATGACCGGGGTTTTTATCATGATTGAATAAAACTCTTTAGGTCACCATTTTTGTTTATCCAACGTTAAAACTTGCCGAATTCGAACATTTAATTAAAATTGACTAAATCATTTTTAATTGCCGGGCGATATCCTGAACAAATTTTGCCATTGGCCGTTTATGAATTTCACTCGGTTCACAATAATTTCCAATTAATATCCTATTTGATAAACTTGGTCGCGTAAAGAGCGAGGGAAAATCAGTGGCTAACCTTTTTTTGAAAGAATCGTTATATGTATAGGTTTTCCAAAGTAACTCTTCTGCTAAATCCTTTTGGGTTTCATAAATCCCCTTTATATCAAAAGTATCTTGCATAGATCCTTTTGCATATGTTTTCATTTTGGGTTTGTCAGGATCAAAAAAGAGAATTTTTATTTCTTTAGCGTCAAGTTTTGACAAATATTTAGCTTCACACCCTGGAGCCAAAGCAAAGCGATATTTTGAAACATTAGGGATTAGCTTATTTTCGTTAAAAAGCTGAAAAGTTACATTCTTTGTTCTTTTAATATTGTTACATACACCGCAAACGGGATAAAGATTGTATAGAGAAATACTAAAGCATGGATATTCAGATTTGGGTATGTAATGGTCAACTTGAAATTTAGCAGAAACAGTTTTTTTTCTTCTACCATTCGTATATCTATCTGCCTTAACGCTTACAGCTAATTGGGAGTTACAGTAGACACAGGACTTTAATCCAACCTCCCAAAAAAAGTCGGGATAAAAATCAGATCTCCGATCTGTATAGCCAATTACATATAACAGTTTATCCCTGAATGTTTTATAGTGAGTTGAGCTTACGATACCAGGTGCCTTAATTACGTCAAAAACAGGTTTTAACAATTCAAGCTCGGATGGCTTGTTGGTGATAAGTATATTTCTATTATTGATAATAGCATTGATATAATCTCTTTGCCATTGTTCGCTTACAATCGTGGTATTTCTTAATAAAGCTAACAGGTCCGTGTTCAAATTGAATATTTGTTGTTGTATCTTTTTTTTAAAAAGGCCGGTAATCAGCTTTTCTACGTCGTCTGTATATATAGATATCATGCGTCGCCTTCCCCCATTAATTGATTTAAACGGTCAATTTCCTTTTGTATATCCTTTTTACCAAACGCTCTAAAATATAAATCTTTAATACTATTTTTAATCAAGGGCTCTCCGATCATTTCTATAAAAACAATAAGTTTCTCCTTGGACCATTCTTTATTAAGCCCAATTTTTATTGCCTTTGGATTTGCTATATAACCTTCCAGATATGCAACGGCCGATAATACTTTACTTTTCACCCATTCGCCCATAAATCCATCATTCATAAAAAATTCATGAGCAAGCAGGTCATGAATGTTAGAGCCGAATGTTTGCGAGATCCTGTTTTTTTGCACTGCCTTTTTGGTTTCTTGATCAATTTCCAGGCACATGACATTTGAGGTCGGAATATCAGATAAAATAAAAGGTGAATGTGTCGCAAAAAGAATATTAATCCCCTTAATATTATCAATCAGGTCTTTATTTATTTTTTCGATATATTCTAATAGGTCTTTGATGAATGTCCTTTGCAAATCAGGATGAAAATATAATTCAATCTCGTCGAAAAAGATATTAATGTATTTATATCGCTTCGTTATTATGTTTTTGGTGCTTTCTCCATTTTTAAAAACCGAATTAACATTGATTAAATGGTATATAATCGTGTTTAGAGCATGTATTTTCTGTTTTTCTCCAGAGCTAAAGTCGTCGAAGCTTCCCTCACTTTCAAATAAAACAGAAATATCAAAAATGGATGGTGGAATAAGTTCGATAGTAGTTAGAGTTCCACCCTTTTGTTTTTCATCATGGATGATTTTTTTAATATAATTTGAAAATTCCTCAATTCCAATTACGATATCGTCCGTTTTTTTATAGTCAAAATATAACGCGTACCTCAAAAAATTGAGGGCCTGTTTGATTTTAAAAGTAATATGGCTTGAGTCTTTACTTACCCTCTTAACAAGTTCCTCAATTTCTACAAAAGAATTATTTACTATAAATTCTCTGTAACGCACATAAGTACTGCAGATTTTGTTTAGTTTATATAATACATACACCCGCGTTTTTACAAAAACCGGCTCGTCTCCAGCTATTGAATTATCTATCGTACCAGTGTACATTTTAAACAATTGTATAAACGCATCGTCCCCATTTGCGACATTCTTCAAATCATTTTTATCCTGATAAAACTCTAATTTGTTATTATTAAAGGTCAATTTGAGTTTATCAGCAACTTTATCTTTTGTTAAGTATCTCAAATTTATTTTAGACTTCTGTGGATTAGAAACAGGTTCTAAAATATTGGCCAGCATACGTTGTTTTACAAGGATATTTTCAGTATTAATGTTAATATTGCCTTCCGTTCGCATTGGATTGATGACAATTGGGGTTTGGTAGGCATCATTTTTATGAAACAGTGGTTCAATCCAATCACCAATGTATTTAGAATTTAAACTGTATATAGAATAGTTTACTGCTATAGTATAGAAGAAAGAATCCGATATGATGTCATCGTTTTTGTTAGTGATGTTATCATATTCAAATAATCCCTCATTGTTATTTTTATAGATCGACTTACTCAAAAAAGTTATCGTTTCATAGCCTTTGGCAGTTTGCACTTCTTCTGTCGTAATTTTCAAGCCGTAGATATCATCGTCTATTTTGTAATATATCTCTACATTGATGTTTTTAACAAGGAAGCGTGTTTTTTTTCCGCTGCGTTTTTTTAAAATCTTCCTCTGTAAGGCAAGATTATAAATGGCAACATATAGAAGTTCCATTAATGTGCTTTTTCCACAACCATTTTTGCCTACAATAGCAGCGATGTTTATAGAAAATTTTTCGTCATACTTTATAGGGGTGAATAGGTTATGAGGTATAACTGATTCGTAGCTAACGATAACGTCATCCCTATCATTTGGATTAGCCTTGAACGCATAATCATTATAAAAACAATAAAATTCATTAATATTAAGAACTTTTAAATATTGAGGGTTACAGTTGCTTAGAGGTCGAATGGCTAATATTTTAAAGTCTATCATAAGAGTTTATAATCATCAAATCTTTTACTCCAAAGGATTGCTAATACTGGGCTTGTGTTATGGTATCTAAATAATTCCCACAATTTTTAGGCTAATTTATTGATAAACAACTGAACAAAGCAAAGGTGGAGCTTAATTTATAATCCTTTCGCGAAGTGCTGAGATTATTAGAATAATTACAGCCTGCAAACTACCTGATATATCCTGTTAAATTGGTTCCAGGCTTAGTTGTTAAAAACTGATTCACGGCTGTTTTTAAAAGAGCTTAATAAAGTGAGCAGCTCCAGCCGCTTCATTCGTCCCTCATTCAGCCACTTCCCTGCATTTAAAAGACCGCGCGATTTGAGCATCGCCTGCGCTCACTCAATCCACACGGACTTTTTACCGCCACTTTATATCTTCTAACAAGTGCTTTCAATGTCCTTTTAAAAATTCCCCCAGGCTTTTTGGTTAGCAAATTTCTGAACAAGCCCTTTGACGTCAAGACCGGGGCCCTGCGGGTTTGCTGAAAAAAAATCTTCCTTGCTCGTTCCTCGCAAGCGTATTTTTTTTCGCAAAGTCTTGCCTTACAAAGGGCTTGTATTCAGGTGAGGTTGCTTAACAAAAAGCCCGGAGGCCATGCCGACTGACTTTAAAAAAAAAGCAACATGAAAACAGCAAATGGCAGAGGCCCACCACAGAACCCACAGCGGAGCGGACAGACCGCTCCGCCTGACACACCCGCCCAATTGGGCAATTATTCATTTTATTATAAAAAACATTTAAAAATTAAAATCATGAAAACCGAAGTAAAAGATAGTAAGACCGCAAAAAGTAACGGTAGCTTAAATGGAGTTAACTCCGTAACAGCCGACAACAAAGCAAAGCAATTTGTACACGGCAACCCGCTCAACCCTGTATCTGTTAAAAAAGAGATTGAACCCGAACAGCCAAAGGAAGAAATCAAGGCAGGTGAGGCAGAAAAGCCAACACCGCAGGCGGAGCAGGTAAAAGCGGAAGCGCCAAAGGCAGAGGTTAAGACCGAGCCAAAAGCAGAAGTTAAAGCTGAACCCGCTAAAACTCTACTGAATTTAGAGGGTACGTTAAAATTGGTGGAAGAACTGCACCGCCGTAAGGTGCAACGGGATAAATTAATGGAAACCATCCAAAATTTAGAAGCTTTCGAGGTTAACCAAAAGGATGAAGCCGAAGAAAGCGGGATAACCAATTATTCCCGGTGCGAACTAACCATTGCAGATGACAAGGGCAAAAGCTTTACCACTAAAAACCCGGTAATCATTTTTCATGTAACGCAGTATGTGAACGCCCTTTGTATAGACAAACTGGCGCAGATTGAAGCAGGTATCATGATACCCGCCTAAGTTGAAAATTGGAAACGCCCCTTGTATCAGCGTACAGGGGGCGTTATTTAAGAAATTTCTAATCTTAAAAGCTAAAGACAATGTTAGAGTTATTTATCGAATTAACCAACCAAATATTTTGGGAGGGCTACGCCGAACAACTGGCGAAAGATAACCCCGTAACTTTTCAAACAGAGTTTACCGAATTTATCAATTCCTATAATAGCCAACCTTATGAATGATACCGGGTATTTATTTACCAAGGTGGTAACTTAAATTCATAGGCATGAAAAGCCTTGTTTAAGGTAAAAAAGAGGCAGGAAGCCGCCTTATAGTCACTGTATCACCAAGTTAGTGGTCGGCAATCAGGGGTTTTGCCGCGCTTTAAGTGCTCGATAACTCCTTATAAGTCCCAGTAATGATCAGAATGCATTTACCCAATTACTTTAAAACCTTTAGTATATTTATCAATAGTGCACTCGTGTCGATAATGTATTTATTCTGCAATAACTTACAACATACAGCACTTGATGAACTCGATAGCTAAAAAATAGATAATTCTGCAATGTCTTGCCGATAATTTAGATAAACTCATAAGATCTTGTAAATCAAAGATGGTAAGTAATCTATAAATTTCACGTACCTCACGAACCCCTTGCGAATAGAATATTTTTAGATAAGTCAGATTTGCTTTTTATTAAAGAAAGGGAGCAGGAATGGTTACTGAGAAGCGCAATATAACACCCCAAAAAGCCGTTGAAATTTTAAGTAAAAGCGGTATAAATATTAGCGAAAAAGAGGCGGAGAAAGTATTGGATTTCATGTATTTTTTAGCTAAATTAGTTGTCGATCAGAACTTTAAAAAATGAAAATAGCAGACTTATATATCAGGGTAAGCACAGATGAGCAGGCTGATAAGGGCTATTCCCAACGTAACCAGGAAGAAGTATTACGCAAGTATTGTGACATCACCCATATTACCGTCAGGAAAGTGATTTTTGAGGATCACTCCGCTAAATCATTCATTCGCCCCGAATGGATAAAGCTACTGGCATATCTGCGCCAGTACCGCAATAAAACCGACCTGATCCTTTTTACCAAATGGGACAGGTTCAGCCGTAACGCCCCCGATGCTTATCAAATGATCAATATCCTGAAAGGATTAGGCATAGAACCGCAGGCTATGGAACAGCCGTTGGATATGAGCGTGCCGGAAAATAAAATGATGTTGGCTATTTACCTGACTGCTCCTGAAATTGAGAATGACCGCAGGTCATTAAACGTATTTTATGGTATGCGCCGGGCAAGAAAAGAAGGCCGGTGGATGGCTACCGCGCCAATAGGCTATGTAAACAGAACAATGGAAGGCGGCAGGAAACATATTGTTTTTAAGGAGCCGCAAGCATCTATTTTGAAATGGGCGTTTAACGAGGTTAGTGAGGGGAAATATTCTACCGAACAGATATGGAAAAGGGCAAAGGAATTAGGGCTAATATGCAGCAAAAATAGTTTTTGGCTGGCTATCCGCAACCCGATCTACTGCGGTAAGATTGTTATTCCTAAATATAAGGATGAAGATAGTTATACCGTACCCGGCTTGCATGATCCTTTAATTTCAGAGAGCTTGTTTTACGATGTGCAGGATGTTTTAAATGGCCGCAAACGAAAAATGGGAACCAAGATGGTGTCTATGAATATGCTGCCGTTAAGGGGGTTTTTGAACTGTTCCAAATGTACAAGAACCTTATCTGGTAGTGCGTCAAAAGGCAGAACGCAATACTATCATTATTATCATTGTTCTTCCACATGTGGTTATCGGCAGAAAGCGGAAGATGTGAATGAAACTTTTGTATCCGGTTTAAAGGAATATGTTTTAAATCCGGATGCTGCGGAGCTTTTCAAAAGGGTTATTATGGATGCGTATAGTAACAGCACCCAATACGGCAGGGAGAGCCGCAAACAATATATTGACCAGATCACTGTACTGAATAACAGGCTTACTAAAGCCCGTGAACTGCTGCTTAACAGTGACATTGATGCCATCGACTATAAAGTTATTAAATCCGAAACAGAGCTAAAGATCAACGTATTGGAAGCTAAACTTTCAGACATAGGAACTGATTTTATTAAAATTCAGGAGTTGGAGCCAATAGTAGATGGTGCTATTAACACATTAACAAAGATTGATGTAATCTACTGGAAATCAGAGCCGGATATTCAAAGAAAAATTATTGGTTCGGTCTACCCCGAAAAATTCACTTTTGAGGAATTGCAAGAACGAACCGCAACGGTTAGCGAACCGTTCCAAATCACCTACTTGATTAACAAAGAGTTGAGTAAAAACAAAAGCGGGACAACTGACCAAAATTTGGCGTTGTCCCGCTGGGTGATCCCAATAGGATTATAAACACAAAACAAACGGAAGTAATCTAAATTAAAATATGCCTTTTATATAGGTAATAATGCACTTTGTTATCAAAGAAGACGAAATGAGATTAAAGTAAACAAAATAATTCCGCACAATTACCGCACTAATGCTTATGTTTGTTTAACAAGAAAAACATTATGGCTGGTTTTAAATTCACTGTTAAATTTGTCTTACAGCAAACAAAAGATAAATCAAAGTCTACACCGCTTAGGTGCTTTGTGAGGTATAATAATACACGATCTGTTTTTAGTAGTGGTGTAGTTATTGAGCCGAAATATTGGAATGCTGATAAGCAAGAGCCGCGGCAAGCCGCCAGCTTGCAAAATGCTGATGATTTATCAACGGATATTAAAAATGTAAAAGACTGGATAGGGTTCGCTTTTGAGACTATTACAAAGGAAACCAAGGAATACCCTGAACCCGATAAGCTTAAAGAGGCGTGTTTATTATTGATTAAAAATGATGGCGTTGACCCGAATGCTGAAAAACCAAAAACAAAATTTACGTTATTTGAATACATTGAACAATTAATCAACAATACAAAAAACGGTAAAAGAGTATTGGGCAATGGAGAAAGATATAGTCCCGGTACAATAAAATCTTACAACAGTACTTTTGGCATTTTAAAAAAACATCATCAATTCAAGTATAAACGGCCATTGTTGTTTACAGATATTGATCTTGATTTTTATGAAGACTTTAAGGACTGGGCATATAATATTGAAGGTTTATCCAATAACTATTTTGGTGCCGTTATTAAATTTTTAAAATTATGTTTAAATGAAGCCAGGGAAGACGAACTTCATAAGAACGAAAAGTATACAAGCAAAAATTTTGTAAAGGTTAAATCTGAGGTCGAAAATATTTACCTCAATCAAAGCCAATTGGAAATACTTGCCGACTTTGATTTTTCGGAAAATACCAAACTGGAGAGGGTACGCGACTTATTTTTAATAGGATGTTATACCGGTTTGCGCTTTTCTGATTTTACAAACATACAACCTAAAAATATTCAAGGTGACTTTATAGAGATTAAAACCGCAAAAACAGGCCAAAATGTTGCTATACCGATCCATCCAACAATACGGCAGATAATGAAACGGTATGATGGCAAAACAATTAATAGCTTGCCCCCGGCAATTTCAAATGTTAAACTTAACGCTTATATTAAAGAAGCTGCGGAATTAGCCGGGTTAACTGAAAATATCGCTTTGGAAAAAGCCGTAGCCGGTAAAAAGGTAATTATAAATAAACCTCTAAACGAATTAATTACAACACATAGCGCAAGGCGCTCATTTGCATCAAATATGTATCACTTAGGTGTGCCGAGCTCAGTTATAATGGCAGTAACCGGGCACCGCACTGAGGCAGCTTTTAACCTTTATATTAAGGTAACGCCCAAAGAAAAGGCTGAGATGATGAGGGAAATATGGAACCGACAGACTATGAAAGTTGTAAACGCTGAAATATAAACACGATGGGCTTCAATTATACTTTACAAGGCCGTAAAAAAATCAGTCAATGTATCGGCGACATTGATGCAATAATTAAGGAGTTTATAGGAATGCAACCCCGGCCCCTGTTTATTAACCCCGATTATACCAGGTTTGATGAAACTGGATTTATATACACTGAACCCTACATAGATGATTATCAAAAATTGGATTATAGCGCCAATGAAAAAAATAGAGTGTTTATAAAAATAGAGTGCGAAATTGAGGGGTTGGTAAAAGATATTGATAACATTTTAAAAAGTGATTTAGTCCAAGAAGATAATGAATGCAAGGACGATCTCCACTGGTTCTATCATAAACGTGTAATGGACTTAGACAACATAGCGGTTGCCGCGGACAGCATTATTTACAAAAGACACCTGATGTCTCTTTTTGAACTGCAAAAAGACATTTATCCGCAGGCTGAAAATGATGATTACTTATATTTGGGAAACCTTATAGAACAACCTGGCAACCCCGGTGTGCCAACTTCAATTGATCAAACGCTACCCAATAATCACAACATTTCGGTGGCAGACCTTAGTAATGTGCCATTTTTTGAAAAAGGAAAGAGTATTGACAAAAAATTCCCTGATACCGGCTTTGAAAGTTATCTAAATGAGCCCGATTTAATTAAAAAATTAAGTCCTTATAAAAACCTGAAAAATCCCAAAAAAATCACTTTAATGGTATTTGCATTAAAAGAGTTAGGAAAATTAAATTGCGATCCTTCATATTCAGGCACAGCGTTGCACAGGGTGTTAGAAACAAGCTTTGGTTTTGTTGGTGTACGTGCATCTATTTCTGGTAATTTAAAAATTTATAGAAATACACCTTTATCGAACGATAGAAAAATAGAAATTAACGAAGAAAAACAAACGATTATTAACCTCATATCGTCTAACTAAGCCTTTCTTTTTTGCTATTCTTTTGCTGCAAATTATTAGCAAGAATCGCAAACCAATTAAAGCTAACCTTTGACCTGTTAAACATTAAAACAGGTCAATATGTACAATCCACATGCTGAAATCTTAGAACGTTTTGAAAGGGTAGAGACGTTAATAAATCATCTTATTAGTGCGGGCAGCTCCGCCAATACCACCCCGGTTAATGCCCAACCACCTGCAACCCGCCAGCTTGCTGCGGATCATTTAGGTGTTTCCTTACCCACCCTGGATAAATTAATTAACTCCAGGCAGTTGAAGGCTTTTAATATTGGGCGCCAAGTTCGTATTAAGTGGGATGAAATACAGGAATATGTAAATAAGAAAGGAGCGGCCAATAAATGACAACTCCTTCTAAATCTTTGTACTCGCAAGTCAAAGATAAACACTCCCGCAAAGAAAAAAAAACCATATTTCTATATCTTCAAAATCATGTTGCTACCGCTTCAATGATTAGCAACGCAACGGATATTCCGCTAAAGAATATTTGCAGATATAAGCGCGACCTGGAACATGCCGGGGAATTATGGGAAGTTGCTAAAAAACTTTGCAGAGTAACTGGCCATAAAGCATGGTACCTAACTACTAATATAAAATTGGTCGATATTCAAGAAAGATGTAATTATGATTCACAATAACCCAGAGCAAGCATTTGCGAATATGCCGGGGATGCTGAAAGAGCCTGATTATAAAGCCATATTAAGCAATTGTCTGATAAGTGTAAACGATACTATACCAGTGCCGCCCATTTGCATTGAAGTTATTATTAATGGCGTGCCGCATACGTTCGGCACATTAGGCGATTTTACGCTATTGATAGGCAAGGCTAAAGCAGGTAAAACATTTGCATTGTCATTGATTTTAGCGGCAGCATTAATAAGTGGCACACCATTTCAAAAAGTATTCTTAGCAACTTTTCCTGATAATAAAAAAACTGTCCTTTATTTTGATACAGAACAAAGCAAGTATTATGTACAAAAAGCATTAAAACGCATTTGCGACATATCAGGGGTACAATTACCGGCTAATCTCATAGTTTATTCACTTAGAGGCCTTACACCTGTAGAACGATTACAATTGATTGAATTTGCTATTTATAATACTGAAAATATTGGCATGGCCGTAATTGACGGTATACGGGATTTAATTACTTCTATCAATGATGAGGAACAGGCCTGTATGATTACAACCAAATTACTTAAATGGACACAGGATTTAAATATTCACGTCATTACGGTATTACATCAAAATAAGGGAGATACAAACGCCAGGGGGCATTTAGGAGCGGAGCTGACAAATAAATGCCAAACTGTAGTGTCAGTAAGCAAAGCTGAAAATAAAAATATCAGCGTTATTTCTCCGGAATTTTGTAAGGATAAAGACTTTGAACCTATTGCATTTAGTATAGATATTGACGGGTTGCCAAACATTATTGATGGTTATACACAATCTGCGACCAATACCGAACAGCGCAAAAAATTGGCCCCTTATGATGTTCCCCCGGAATCGCACGAAGCTATTATAAAAGATGTTTTTAGTATCCAACCTGAAATGATTAGGAGTGATTTGAGAACTGCGGGAAGCGCGAATATTTCAAGGTATTTGGGTTATGATATTGGGATGAACAAAACAGATGAATGGATCACACATTGGCTACAATTTAAATATATCATTACTACAGGTACGCCGAGGACAAAGGGCTGTAAGTATTCAATAAATAAGAAAGAACCGACTAAACTGCGTATTATCAACCATACTGACCCACCAATATCATCAAGCTGACCCACCCAAATTGGGCTATAATGGATTAACATACTCATCATCAATTAATTGAGGTGGGTCAATATGCCATAACGGCGTATTTTCGTTAACAGGTGGGTCAGTATGCCATAACGGCTTATTGACCCACCCAAGGGTGCTGAAGTTAGTGCTTGCTTACACGTTTACTTACACGTTTAGTGATAAACGATGGCAGCAGACACTATTAGTATGACCAAATTAAAACAGCTATTNNCATACTCATCATCAATTAATTGATGTGGGTCAATATGCCATAACGGCGTATTTTCGTTAACAGGTGGGTCAGTATGCCATAACGCCATATTGACCCACCCAATGGTGCTGAAGTTAGTGCTTGCTTTCACGTTTAGTGATAAACGATGGCAGCAGACACTATTAGCATGACCAAATTAAAACAGCTATTTCTTTTACACCAGAATGGTGAGAGCCAGCGTAACATTGCCAAGGTGATAGGTATCTCTAAGAATACCGTCAAAAAGTACATCCGCCTGGCCAAGTTAAAGGGTAACGAGGTACAGGATCTGGTTCAACAGGAAGACTATGAACTGGAGAAGTTATTTGCTGAACCTGGTATTGAAAGCCGTGACAGGGAACGCGACCTGGAGCCTTTTTATCCCTATCTGGATAAAGTGCTTAAGGATACCGGCGTAACCCGATGGTTAATATGGGGCGAGTATAAATACAAGCATCCTGATGGGTTTTCCTATACCCAGTTTTGCAGTTATTACCGCCGCTGGCAAGCCCAGCAAGGTGCCAGTGGGCACTTTGACCATATTGCCGGAGATAAGGCGTATATG
>DHXR01000070.1 GCA_002413785.1 Mucilaginibacter sp. UBA5151 | reverse complement strand
CGAGAGGTTCACGTACGGTTGTGTGAGAGGCTTGGGCTGAAATGCCCTTGCCTGCTCGATGATGACAAAATAGTTTATGTTATTTTTCCTTTCAGCAATCCAAATGCTTGCACTCCGCATCCGAAAATTCAGGCTCAAAGGTACTGTGACTGATATTCAAATGCTCCAAACGGTGCCGGAGATCATACTTTATAGCATCAAAAGAAGACAGGTATTCGGGGTTTATTACAATATGGGCGGTTAAAGCGTTGTCCGTTGTACTCAGGGCCCAAACGTGCATGTGGTGTACGTCAATTATGCCTTTACCTTTTAACAGTTCTGCTTTAATCATATCAAGGTCCATTTCCTTTGGTACGCCGTCCATTTCCAGCCTTAAACTATCTGACAACAGACTCCAGGTTCCTCTTAATATCACAACAGCGATGATTATACTTACTGCGCTGTCGATCCAGTACAGGTTGGTGAAATAAATAATTATACCTGATATTACCACCCCTAATGATACAATGGCGTCAACAGCCATGTGCAGGTAAGCGCTTTTTACATTAAGATCCTTGTCTTTGCCCTTCACAAACAGCCATGCGGTGACAGCGTTGATTATGATACCGATAAATGCAACCCAGGCCATGGTGCCCCCGGCAACTTTTTCGGGATGCATAAAACGCATAATGGCTTCGTATCCAATAATACCTACTGCTGCAAATAATACCAGCGCGTTAAAAAAGGATACGATGATGGTTGACCGTTTATAGCCATAAGTATATTTGCTGGTGGCATTTACTTTGGTGAGCTTAAAGGCAAGCAGGGCAAGCGCAAGGCCCGCCACATCGCTCAGGTTATGACCGGCATCTGTTAACAACGAAAGTGAATGCGTGAACAGGCCGGCTATCACTTCAATAATTACAAATGCCGAATTTAAAATAATACCGGCAATAAAAGCAGTATTAAGATGATCAAGCTTTGGGGCATGATCGTGATGGTGATGATGCGAATGATCGTGACCTGCTGACATTAGGCAAAGTTAAGGATTTTTTTGTGGTCAACGGTGAGTAGTGAGTGTGAAATGTGAGTGGGGAGTATCAGTTTGCCGGGGGATTCGTCGTTCACTACTCAATGTTATTTACCTAAGGAACCCCTGGCAATTTTGCCTCACCTAAATCCTCTCCAAAGGAGAGGACTTTAACTTCACTCTTCGTTAAAACCCTCTCCTTTGGAGAGGGCAGGGTGAGGCATGGAACGTTTATTGGAAAAACTAATTATTCGTTTTCCTTAAGTAAACACCATTCACAACTCACCGTTCATTACCTCACTCATGGTGGTACGGCTCGCCTTTTATGATGGTAAAGGCCCGGTATAGCTGCTCAACAAAAAACAGGCGCACCATCTGATGCGAAAAAGTCATAGCCGACAGCGATAGTTTATCGTTCGCCCGTTCATAAACCGGGGTGCTGAACCCGTAGGGTCCGCCGACAACAAAAACCAGGTTGACTATCGACCCTAGGGCTTTTTTATCAATATATGCCGCAAACTGGGTCGAAGATAGCTCCATGCCATTTTCGTCGAGCAGTATCACATGGTCTAAAGGCAATATTTTTTTGAGGATCAGTTCCCCTTCTTTGGCTTTCTGCTGATCCTGGGTTAAGGCTTTTGTGTTTTTAAGCTCATCAATTTCAATGATCATTAACCTTGTATAATGTTTTAGCCGGTTAACATATTTTTCGATGCCTTCTTTTAAATAAGCTTCTTCGGTTTTACCAACGGTTATAAAAGTGATCTTCATTATATTGTATATTGTTGAAATGTTGTAAGGTTGAAATGTTGTAATGTTACTGAAATGTTGTAAAGTTGCAAAATTGAAATGTTATGTTTAGTGTTTAGCATCGATTCTTTTTCCGGCTTTCGGCCTAATAAAACGACAAATCACTAATTCGCTAATTCACTAAATCAATAAATCACTAATTCAATAAATATATGGAAGAGGATATCATCAACGATTATAAACACAGGGCTGAATTTGCCCGGCTGGAGGCAGATAAATACAAAAAGCTTGCAAATACCTATTCTTTATACAGGCTTGTTGTTTTTGGCTTTTTTATCCTGGCTTTTAGCCTGGCAATTGCTGTTGATGAGATTGCTATCATCGCTTTTTCGCTGGTGGTGCTGATAGTTTGCTTTAGCTGGCTGATCAGGAAACAAAACGGCTTCGAAACTTTAAAAAACTATTACCTGGATATTAAAAAAGTTAATGAGAATGAAATTGGGAGCATACTTCACCATGCCAATATCTACGATAATGGCGCCGGGTTTGCAAATGATAAACACTTTTACACGTCAGACCTTGATATTTTTGGACATAATTCCTTATTCCAGCTGATCAACAGGGGTGCTACTTTGCCCGGAACAGTAAAGCTGGCCCAATGGCTGAACGCACCGGCGGATAAAACTACGGTACTATCGCGCCAGCAGGCTGTTGAAGAAATTGCCGGTAAAAACGATTGGAAACTTGATCTGCAGGCCCACCTGTTGTCTTCATTAAAACAACAAAAGGACCAAATAAAAAATTTGCTTAGCTATTTAAAGATCCCTGTTGAACTGGAAGACGAAAAATGGCTCAAGGGATATGCCAAAGCCGCCCCCTTTATTTTATTAGCAGTAATTGCAATTAGTATATTTTATATACCAGCACGTTATTTTATACCGGTAGTTTGCTTTTTTAATTACAGGATGAGCTCGTCCAGGTCGGAAATTGTAGATAAAACCGACCTGATCGCCGGCCGGATAGGTTTAACCCTCGCTCATTTTGTGCTGGCTTTTAAAAGCATCGAAAGTGAAGAGTGGCAATCTGCCGGGGCAAAAGACCTGGCTGCAAAAATTAAAGGCAGCGATGGGGGAGGGGTTGCTGATCAGATTGAACAGCTTTCCAAATTGATCAATAAGCTCAACTATCGTTTAAATCTGTTGGTAAAAATTATTTTGAATGTGATTTTTATCTGGGATGTACGGCAGATCATCGCCATTGAACACTGGAAAACAACAAACCGGCAAAGCATTGAAACTGCTTTTGACGTGATTGCTGAATTTGAGGCGCTGATCAGCCTGGCCAGCCTGCATATCAATAATCCCGGCTGGTGTATGCCCGAAATAGTTGAAAGCGCGGGCTACACCCTAATCGCCAGGGACCTCGCCCATCCGCTTATTTACAGCAAAAGCCGTGTTGAAAACGATTACGAACTGGATGACACCTTTAAGATCGACATTATTACCGGCTCAAATATGGCGGGTAAAAGTACTTTTTTACGTACAGCAGGCATCAATACCGTATTAGCGCTTTGCGGCGCCCCTGTGTGCGCCGGCGCCATGAAAGTATCGGTAATGACCATTATTACTTATATGCGCATCAAAGACTCTTTAAATGAAAGTACCTCCACCTTCAAGGCCGAACTCGACCGCTTGCAAATGCTGCTGAAAGCTGTTGAAGGTGAACAAAAGGTTTTCTTTTTGATCGATGAGATGCTGCGGGGGACAAATTCGGTTGATAAATACTTAGGCTCAAGGGCCGTAATTGAACAGCTGATCGGCAAAAAGGCAGTAGGCATGGTTGCCACTCATGATCTCCAAATAGCTGAATTAGAAGCGAAACACCCAACTTATATCCGTAATTTTTACTTCGATATACAGGTAAAAAACGGGGAAATGCTTTTTGATTATAAAATAAAGCACGGCGAGTGTAAAACCTTTAATGCGTCATTATTGCTGAAACAGATAGGGATTGATGTAGCGGCTTTGTAGATGTTGCAGATGTGCAGATTTCAGATGTGCAGATTTTGGATGTGCAGATGCACATATAGGTTGAATCCTCATCTGCACATTCACGCATTTGCACGTTATCTTCCTCATCTGCACAACTGCACATTCACGCATTCGCACATTATCTTCCACATCTGCACATCCGCACATCCGCACATCTGAAATTATCTTCCGCCTGATGGCATACCGCCCTGATCGCCTTGTTTTAGGTCATCGTTATTTACACCTTTCTTTTTCTCCTGCGGGTTGCTGAAGGTTGTTTTACCAAAGCTATAGCCAAATGTTAAACCCACCGAACGGAACGGAAACTGGAACCTGCTGCTTTGGGTAAAGCCGGGACTTGAAATGTTTGAATTGAAATCTTTGTATTTGCTGAACGGTTCAATTGTATTAAGCCCGATGGATGCTTTCTTTTTTAAAATCTGTTTTTTTACGCCAAAGCCAAGTATGCTGAATGACGCGCTCGGTCCCTGGATAGTACGGCGCGGAGAATTTTCCACCGCGAACATTTCAGCAACAAAATCGTTTTTCAGATTTACCGATGCACTTAAAAATGCGTTGTATTGAACATATATCCCGGTTGAGGTAAAGTCTTTTATGTATGCAGCATACGGTGTTGGGTTAAAAGTATAAACGTTGATGCTGGTACGAATAGTCAATATTTTAATTGGATTTATCGACCCGAAAAAGCTTGCACCGATAGAGTTATTCACCCCTGCATTTTGATAATCGCTTAATGTAACAGGCTTGCCCTTTACGTGGCTTGTATCTAAAATACCCTCTATCAATCCATCAATATGCTTGTAATAAACAGACATATTAAACACCGAGGATTTAACAAAGGTATTATAATTCAATTCAATAGTTTGCGATACCTCAGGGGCCAGGTTTGGGTTACCCTCGGTAAGGGCCGTAACATTACTTGAGTTTACAAAGGGGTTTAAATATTGTAAACTTGGCCTGGTAATACGCTTGCTGTAACTTAATTTAACCGTTTGGGTTGAGGAAATTGCATCCTGAATAGTCAGGCTGGGTACAAATGTCAAATAATTATTGTCAAATGGCTGCAGGTTTGTCTGCGACTGGCTCATTGGGTCGCCATGGATGGCGGTATTCTCAACCCTGGCGCCTGCAAGTATTGAATATTTTTTTGGTAACGTAAACGTAAACACGGTGTAGCCTGCGGTAACGTTTTGATTGTAATTGTAACTGCTTGAATAATATGGGTCATAAACAAATCCGCTTGTCCCCAATGGGTCAAACTCAGCCGAGGTACTGTTGATCCGCCGGATGATCTCTTTGCCGCCTGCTTCAACCTTAAATACCTTATTTACCGGGTAAGTATAATCGGCCTGCATGGTATATTCATTGTTTATGCCGTTGATATTGTTTTGCTGGTTAGTTTGCAATTCGGGCGTGAAAAGTGTGGAATAGTCGGTCACAATCGAACTGTGGCTCCATTGTCCGGAAAAAACGATATTGTGTTCGCCATCCTTTGAAAATTTATGGGTATAATCCATACTCCAGTCAAATCCGCCAAATGAATTATGGCCCAGGGAATTACCATCATACATATAGCTGGAGTCGGTGTGAATAAAGTTGGTTTTTGTGGTTGTATTGTTCCCGTTTGTGTTAAAGCCCCCTTTGTTAAAGCGGAAAGTGGTTGAAATGCTGTTAAAGGCATTGAATTCATAATTTGCCGTTGCAGAACTGATGGTGCCATAGCGTTTTACCAGACTGGTGCCCTGTACATCCAGACCGTTGTGTGAGTTAGTTCCCTGGAAATCCTGGTTAAAATCAGTAATAGTGGTTTGCGGCCAGGTAAGGTTACCACCGGCATTAATACTCAGGCTAAAGCGGTTCTTATTGTAATTCAAATTAAAATTACCATTGTTTTGCCTGGTGCCGATACCGCCGCTTACTGACCCGCTGATGCCGGTCATGTTTTTTTGTTTTGTAACGATATTAAGGATACCGGCTGAACCTTCAGCATCATATTTGGCTGATGGGGAGGTAATAACTTCAATTGATTTAATCTGGTCGGCAGGAATGGTTTTTAGCACATCCGACAAACTTGCCGATGTTGCACCTGATGGTTTTCCGTTGATCAGCACTTTTACGTTCTGGTCGCCGCGGATGGCTACGTTCCCGTTTAAGTCGACAGATACCAATGGTACTTTCTGTAATACGTCGCTTGCGTTACCGCCGGCAGCGGTGAGGTCCTTTTCTACATTGTAAACCAATTTATCAATATGGTTCTCAACCAGGGCAGCCTGGCCTGTAATTACTACCTCTTTCAGCGTTTTTGCTCCCGGGGCAACGATAATTAGCCCCAGGTTTTTATCTGGTTTTGAATCGGTGGTTACTATCGGGTCAACGGTTTTGTTGGGATAGCCAATAAAAGTAATTACCAGTTTATAACTTCCCGGATGGATATCATTCAGTTTAAAGTTTCCTTTTTCATCAGTAATAACACCTGTTATCGGGTTTTTTCCGCCGCTCCTGTATAATCCGACAGAAGCATAATCCAGCGGTTTTTTAGAAAGTGAATCAACCAATGTACCGGAAATTTTCCCTACAATGGTTGAACCGCCGCCAAACTGTGCATTAGCCGTGATAAAAGAACATAAAATTGCAATAAGTATATAAAAACGTTTCATTCTCTGTAATTTTTCTAATTGGAGGCGGAACTGCTTGAAATGTTACAGGTAAAAAGGCATTATTTGGTCATAATGCAAAACTGTCATCAATTCGTTACGCAGAGACGCAGTACTTTGCATTTACGGTTTTTGTCATTGCGAGGAGGAACGACGAAGCAATCGCGAACTTTACAGGGCGGTAATGCATAGTCCGCGATTGCCACGCTTTGCTCGCAATGACAATTTTTTTAAAGACGCCCCGATGTATCGGGGCGTCTCTACAGTACAATGTTCACAATCCTCCCTTTAACAACGATCACCTTTTTAGGCGCTTTATGGTCAAGGTATTTTTGTACATCGGCATTGGCTAAAACAAGGGCCTCAATGTCTTTAGGCTCCAGGCTTAATGAAATATTCAGGTTCATTTTAGTTTTACCGTTGAAAGAAATAGGGTAGGCGTATTCGTCTTCAACCAGGTAAGCAGAGATAAACTTAGGATAGGCAGCATAAGACAAAGTCCCGCTTTCATTACCAAGCAAAACCCATAGTTCCTCGCAGATATGCGGCGCATACGGCGAAAGGATGATCACCAAATCCTGCAATACTGCCCGTTTGTTGCATTTAACCTCAGTCAGCTCATTAACCGCGATCATGAAGCTGGAAA
The DNA here is from genome assembly GCA_002413785.1 of Mucilaginibacter sp. UBA5151. Classification (GTDB taxonomy): domain Bacteria; phylum Bacteroidota; class Bacteroidia; order Sphingobacteriales; family Sphingobacteriaceae; genus Mucilaginibacter. The sequence goes on along the minus strand of DHXR01000070.1, from coordinate 7,504 downwards.
CTGAAGTATTGAACGAGAAACGCTCAACATCTTCTTCAACCTTGTGGATGATTTTATGCAGGGCTTTTAATTCGGCTTTGGATGGTTCCTGTCCGGATACTTTAAAATTCAATGCTTCATCGTGGAATAACCGCCAGAATTTACGCAGGAATTTAAACACCCCTTCAATACCGTTAGTATTCCAGGGTTTACTTTGCTCCAGCGGGCCCAAAAACATTTCGTACATACGCAGGGTATCCGCGCCGTAACGCTCAATCAGGTCATCCGGGTTTACCACGTTGAATTTGGATTTGGACATTTTTTCAACTTCGTGGCCGCAATGGTATTTTCCGTTTTCCAATATAAAATCAGCATCTGCAAAATCTGGTCTGAACTTTTTGAATTTATCCAGGTTCAATATATCATTTTCAACAATATTAACATCAACATGCAATGGGGATGTTCTGTATTCTTTGATCAGCCCATGCGAAACAAAGGTATTGGTACCCCGTCCTAATTCGTCAACCAGCCGGTAAACAAAATTGCTCCGCCCCTGTATCATTCCCTGGTTGATCAGTTTTTTAAACGGCTCTTCCTCCACTACTTTACCGATATCCTTCAAAAACTTATTCCAGAAACGGCTGTACAGCAAATGCCCGGTAGCATGTTCGCTGCCGCCTATGTAAAGGTCAACATCCTTCCAGTAGTCTATTGCGGATTTTGATGCAAATTCCTGGTCGTTATGTGCATCCATGTACCGGTACCAGTACCAGCTTGAACCGGCCCAGCCGGGCATGGTGCTGTGTTCGTAGGCATAGCTTAGGCCCGCCGGATCAGCCCCCTCTAAATCTCCCCCGGCAGGGGAGACTTTAGCTGCGCCCGCCGGATCAGCCCCCTCTAAATCTCCCCCGGCAGGGGAGACTTTAGCTGCGCTTGCGGTTATAGCCCCCTCTAAATCTCCCCCGGTAGGGGAGACTTTAGCTGCGCCCGTGGTTATCGCCTCCTCTAAATCTCCTCCGCCAACTGGCGGAGAGACTTTAGCTGCGCTTGTGGTAGAGCTTATTCTGTCGGGTGAAGAATTTAATTTTTCCTTTATTTGATCAAGAACCTTTTGTGCATCCTGCAAAACCTCATCATTTGTAAATCTTATTACGGTGAACCCGAAATAGTTCAATACTTCTGTTCTTGCATCATCAGCTTCCTTATTTAATTTGTGATGATGTCCGTCTAATTCAATTATCAAGCCTTTTTGCAAGCATACAAAATCAGCAATAAATTGGTCTATTGCGTGCTGTCTTCTTATTTTGTAGCCAGTCTGATCTTTTCTTAATAGCTGCCATAAAATATTTTCAGCTTCGGTTGGTTCTTTGCGATTTTCCGAACTATACCCTTTCAGCTGCTCGTAGTAAAAAGGGTCAGCAGTTTCACGATAAATGCCTGTAAGGTGAGGTGGTAAATTTTCTCCGCCATCGGCAGCTAAAGTCTCCCCTACCGGGGGAGATTTAGAGGGGGCTAAAGGAGCATGACCTTGGGAGTAACGCCAATCGCTTGCCCTCGCCAGCGGCGGTTCGCCGCTTTCCGTAGGTAAGTATTTATCAACCTCCGGCAATACCAGGGGCAAATCTTTTTCCTCAATTAAATGGGGCAGATTGTCCTTAAAATAAACAGGTACCGGTTCGCCCCAGTAACGCTGACGGCCAAATATGGCGTCGCGCATCCTGAAGTTTACTTTGGCTTTGCCTGCGCCTATTTCTTCCAGTTTGGCAATTACTGCCGCGGTAGCTTCCCTGTAGGTTAAGCCGTTGATGAAACCCGAATTGATGTAATGCCCTTCTTTGGTGGGATCGGCTTCGGTTTCAATTTTTTGTATATCGATAATCGGTATTATGGGCAAATTATAGTGTTTGGCAAAAAGGTAATCCCGCTGATCGCCGGAAGGCACGGCCATAACTGCGCCCGTTCCGTATCCTGCCAAAACATAATCGGCTATCCAAATCTGTATTTTTTCGCCATTCAACGGATTAGTTGCATAACTGCCTGTAAAAGCGCCCGAAACGGTTTTGGCGTCAGCCATACGCTCCAGCTCCGATTTCTTTTTAGCCTGGGTAATGTAAGCCTCAATGTCCGCCTTTTGTTCTGCGGTTGTTAATGGGGCCACCAGTTCATGCTCCGGTGCTATCACCAAAAAGGTGGTGCCAAAAATAGTATCAGCACGGGTGGTGAAAACTTCTATCGCCTCACCCCGGCCCTCTCCAAACGAGAGGGAGTTAGCTTCGCCCTGGTTTAAAGTCCTCTCCTTTGGAGAGGATTTAGGTGAGGCATCAATCGCAAATCTAACACTCGCTCCCACACTTTTGCCTATCCAGTTGCGTTGCATTTCTTTTAAAGGCTCGGGCCAGTCAATGGTATCCAATCCTTTTAACAGGCGGTCGGCATAAGCGGTGATGCGCATGCTCCATTGCATCATTTTTTTCTGTTCAACCGGGAAGCCGCCACGTTCGCTGAAACCATCCTTTACTTCGTCGTTAGCTAAAACGGTACCCAAAGCAGGGCACCAGTTAACCGTGCTTTCGCGAAGGTAGGTAAGGCGGTATTTTAATAATTCTGCTTGCTGCTCATTATTGTTTAAGGCTTTCCATTCATCGGCTGTAAAGCTTAAAACTTCGTCATCGCATACGGCGTTAATGCCTGCCGACCCGTTTTGCTCAAAATGTTCAACCAGTTTGGCAATTGATTCTGCCTTATCCGCACCTTTATTGTACCAGCTGTTAAACAGTTGCATAAATATCCACTGCGTCCATTTATAATAATCGGGCGAACTGGTACGCACCTCGCGGCTCCAGTCGAATGAAAAACCAATCTGATCAAGCTGACGGCGGTAGGTGGCAATATTGTCTTCGGTAGTAAGCGCAGGGTGCCGGCCGGTTTGAATAGCATATTGCTCCGCCGGCAGGCCAAAACTATCATAACCCATAGGGTGTAATACATTAAAGCCTTTCAGTCTTTTGTAGCGTGCAAAAATATCAGAAGCAATATAGCCCAGCGGATGGCCCACATGCAAACCTGCTCCCGAAGGGTAAGGGAACATATCCAGCACGTAATATTTGGGTTTGGTGGTTTTATCTTCGGCTTTAAATGTTTGATGATCTGCCCAAAACTTTTGCCACTTTTTCTCTATATCCTTAAATTGATAGTCCATTTTCTTGTTTTCGCGTATGAGGTTGCGAAAATAAGAAAATCCCTATTAGTATGGTAGTGAATTGGTTGGAATATGTTGAAATGAGTTGTAATGGTTGTAATGGTTGTAATGTTGTAAAGTTAATGACAGCTTTCATTGACAATAGGCTTAATTTCTCTGCCTTGCCTGGTTGATTGGATTTTAAGGCCTGTCCCGGGTTAAGGTCTGATGACGGATTCCGAACCTTCCAACATTACAACTTTCCAACATTTCAACGGCCTTTTAAAAACGCAATGCTCTCCTCAACGAACAATTGCCAGGTTGGGTTCGGCTGCCAAACTTCTTCAATAAAGTTTTGGAGGCCTTCTTCATCCAATTTGCCTTTTGAAAACAGGTAAAGGCCGGTAAATACTGATGCCCGGTAATTGGCGGCACAATGAACAAATGTTTTATCACCGGCATGTTTATCCATCAATGTGATGAATTCGGATAGCTCACCGGCCTGCGGCCTGTCAAACAATACCGGGATGTGGTGATAGGCCATCCCAAGTCCTGTTACCGATGCAGCTTCATCTTTTAATGCATATTTGCCATCAGCCAAACCTAAATTTATAACAACCTTGCAGCCTTCCGTTGCTATAGATGCCAGCTGATCTTCCCGCGGCTGACCTGCACATGCCAGCCGGTCAGATACCTTATGTAAATTGTAAATCGCACTCATTTAGCAAATTTACCAATAGTAATCAAAAAATCATCCCGGTTAGGTGTTCAAACACCTGAACCAGGGCAGACGCATTAAAATAAAGCTTAGAAGAAGGTCAAGGTATTTTATTAAGTTGAGGAAAAGACCCCAATCGGGGTCAAATATCGGTAGAAAAACAGACCCGACAGATATTATGTGCCGTAGGTACAGAACCCCCGCCATGCATTAGCGCGAATGCCGCTTCATTCGTTTCGTACCGATGGCACGCTAAATTTTTTTTAATTATTTTCTACCAATATTTAGCACCTGACGGCGCTTTTTTTAATATTTTAGCTTGATTTCTTAGCCCGTGATAGCTTTTCGTTCGGAACGTTATCAGAATTGAATATTTTAATGCGTCTACCCTGCACCGTAACCGATTCTCTGTACACCGCCGGAACAGGTCCGGGCTATACCTTTGTTTATGACCTTACCCAGTATTATGATGTTACCGGTTTTAAGCTCTGATAACCTGCATATCAGCGTAAGTGGCAATATCAAATCATTTGTAGATTTAATTTATCCAAAAAAACCGGCAAAATCGAGTATTGTTCACAATACTTTTCTTTTAAACGGATTAGTTATTGATCTTTCCAAAAATGCCGACATCACAGGTGGTACCGCAACCTTTACTACACAGGGAAATATTGGCGCCACCACCTGGTACTTTACCGGAACTACAGTATTTATTGCGAATCATAAGGTAAAAATCACCATATTAAATACTACCTATACAGCTGACCTGCTTACCGGCAAAGTAACGGTTTGATAATATAAAAAGGGTTAACCAATTTACGCCCTCTTCGCTGAACCGAAGGGGGCTTTTTTGTTTCATCCGGGTAAATAGTTTCCAGGCTATAATTTTCTTCAATTTAATTGTATCATTGTTATACATGAAGAAACTCCTTACCAACCTTAATTTCCAGGTTATTACAGGCATCATTTTGGGTATTGCCGTCGGTTTTTTATATCCGTCATTCGGGCCAACGGCAAAACTTATCAGCCAAACTTTTATCAGTTTAATAACCATGCTGATAGCGCCTATTATCTTTTTAACCATAGTGCTGGGCATTGCAGGCATGAGCGATATGAAAAAGGTGGGCAGGGTAGGCGGTAAGGCATTGCTTTATTTCGAGATTGTGAGTACCTGCGCCCTTGTCATTGGGATGATAGTAGCCAATATATTAAGACCAGGCGACGGCTTTGTGAGTAAAATTGCCGCTGATAGTGCAAAATTGGCCGTTTACCAGAAGGCCGCCGCTGATATGCACTGGATGGATTTTGTAACCCATATAGTGCCCCCGAATATCTTTGAGGCTTTTGCCAAAGGCGATATTTTACAGATCCTGTTTTTTGCGATATTATTTGGCTTTGCCCTTAGCCATTTGGGCGAAACCGGACAAAACGTTATCGGTTTATTTGAGAATTTAAGCAAAGTGTTTTTCAAAATCATGCATATTGTTATGCGGGTGGCCCCCATCGGTGCTTTTGGCGGGATGGCCTATACCATCAGTACTTATGGCGTTAAAACGCTGAAACCATTAGGTTTGCTGATGGGGTCGGTTTATCTAACCTCCATCTTTTTCATCTTTGGTGTGTTAAACCTTATTTGTTACCTGTATAAATTCAGTTTTTGGAAATATCTGGCCTTTATAAAGGAAGAAATATTATTGGTGTGGGGCACTTCCTCCTCCGAATCGGTGCTGCCCGCAATGATGGATAAAATGGAGAAGTTCGGATGCTCAAGGTCGGTTGTAGGGCTGGTGATCCCAGCGGGATATTCTTTTAACCTGGATGGCACGACGATTTATTTATCCATGTCGGTGATATTTTTGGCGCAGGTATTCCATATCCCGCTGACGCTGATGCAGCAAATCACCATTATCGGTATATTAATGATCACCTCCAAAGGTGCGGCAGGCGTAACCGGCAGCGGTTTTATCATACTCACCTCAACCCTGGCTGCCATAAAGATCATCCCGGCTGAAGGCGTGGCTATTTTGCTTGGTGTTGACAGGTTTATGTCAGAAGCGAGGGCCATTACAAATATGATAGGAAACGGGATCGCCACGATAGTGATTGCGAAGAGTGAGGGGGAGTTTGTGGAAAAGAGATTAGAGGCTGGAGATTAGAGATTAGTTTTTGCATTGCCCTCTTTATAACTAATCAGTTTGAAATTTTAACACAGAATCTTTGTGCCTTCTTAGCGTGCTCTGTGTTAAAAAATCTCAACCATCCTTTTTTAACGGGTTATTTTTACCGAAACATCATGGTTTTATTTTTAAACTACCCTCTAATCTCCAATCTCTACCCTCTAATGTAAAATTATTCCCCCTTTAAGGGGCAAGAGGGTTTGACATTCGCTCAAAAAACTTAGCTTTGCGCTACAAAATTAATAAATCAATGAGCGTTCTCGTAAATAAAGATTCTAAGGTTATAGTTCAGGGTTTTACAGGTAACGAAGGTACTTACCATGCATCGCAGATGATAGAGTATGGTACGCAGCTTGTCGGCGGTGTTACACCGGGTAAAGGCGGACAAAGCCACCTCGACAGACCGGTATTCAATACCGTTGCCGATGCGGTTGCAAAAACCGGCGCCGATGTATCCATCATATTTGTGCCCCCTGCTTTTGCTGCTGACGCAATAATGGAAGCTGCCGAAGCCGGTATAAAAGTAATTGTATGTATCACCGAAGGTATCCCTACAAAGGATATGATCATGGTGAAGGAATATTTAACCGATAAGGATTCACGCCTCATCGGGCCAAACTGTCCTGGTATTATCACTGCGGATGAAGCGAAAATTGGTATTATGCCGGGCTTTATCTTCAGAAAAGGCAATGTTGGCGTGGTGTCAAAATCAGGCACCTTAACTTACGAAGCGGTTGATCAGGTGGTTAAAGCAGGTCTGGGTATCACCACAGCCATAGGCATTGGCGGCGACCCGATCATTGGAACACCAACCAAAGATGCTGTTGAATTGCTGATGAATGACCCGGAAACACACGGTATCATTATGATAGGCGAGATAGGCGGCAGCATGGAAGCCGAAGCAGCCCGCTGGATAAAAGCAAACGGCACCAAACCTGTTGTCGGCTTTATCGCCGGACAAACAGCCCCTCCGGGACGCCGTATGGGTCATGCCGGCGCGATAGTTGGCGGAGCCGATGATACGGCCGCAGCAAAAATGAAGATCATGCGCGAATGCGGGATCCGCGTGGTTGAATCTCCTGCCGAAATTGGCGCTGCAATGGCAGAAGAACTGGCGAAACTGGCGTAAAGGGGAGGTGAAAGCTAAAAGCTGAAAGCTTTTTTGCCATTCAATAATTCAGACATTCAATAATTCAATAATTAAAAAGATCCTGGTTTTGGCCGGGATTTTTTAGTTTTAGAATAAAATTTCCCCTTTTTGTCATCCTGAACGTAGTGAAGGATCTTCTACGCCATACTTGCGGACTATGCATGGCGGACTATGCATGGCGGGAATTGCAGGGCGTAGAAGATGCTTCACTTTGTTCAGGTGTGCCGTGAATGAAATACAAAGCGCAAGGCTTTGTTATAACAATGTTGTATAAAAGATGTAGGCCTACCACAGTCGCTGTG
>DHXR01000008.1 GCA_002413785.1 Mucilaginibacter sp. UBA5151 | reverse complement strand
TTTCATTCACGGCACACCTGAACAAAGTGAAGCATCTTCCCGAACTGACAAGCAGGCTACCTGCATAGCGCAGAAGATCCTTCGTTACGGTCAGGATGACAATTTTATTTATTAAAATCATAAAACTTCCACTTGGTAACAAAATCCCGGTCCAATGCCTGGTTGGTCAAAGTTGCCCGCACCATTTCAATAGGCATGGTATTTTCTTTGATTACGGCATCGTGAAACTGTTTATAGGTCATTTTGCCGCTGTCAACCAGTTCGTGTTTAAGGGCTATTAACTGTAAACCTCCGGTAAGGTAGGCCACCTGGTAAAGCGGACTGTAATCTCCCCTGAATGAGCGCCGCACTTCGCCTTCTGCATTGGCGCGTTCGTGACCCACACGGCCAACCAAAAAATCTATACATTGCTGCGGCGTCCAGTTGCCCAGATGGTAATTTAATGAAAAAATAATGCGTGCGCAGCGGTGCATGCGCCAGAACAGCATACCTACCCTTTGTTCGGGTGTTTGGGCAAAACCCTGCTGGTAAAGCAACAGTTCCCAGTAAAGCGACCATCCTTCTATCCAAAAGGGAGTATAAAACGCCTGCCGGTAGGATTTATAGCGGCTGTTCATAAAATATTGCAGATTATGGCCCGGTAAAAGTTCATGCTGAACAGTGCCTCGTGAAAAATAAGGGTTATTGCCGCGCATGCTCATCAGTTTATCGCCCTCGTTCATGGTATTGGTAGGATAACTGATCTGTATCTCGCTGCCGCCTAAAAAGAAAGGGTTAATCAGTTGTGCTTCGGGCGTCATCATCGTCATTCCCCACGTTTCTTCGGCAAGCGGTGGGATGGTGATCAGATCGCGGGACTTTATAAAGCTGAGCGCATCATTGTATAACTTTAATATCTCTTCCGGCTGTTTACCAGCGGGTACGTAGCTGTTCTTTACTTTTTCCAGTGCTTTATGCCAGTCGTTGCCAAAGCCCATTTCCTGCGAAGCTTTCAGCATTTCCTTATCGCAATAAGCAAACTCCTTATTAGCGAGGGTGATCAGTTCCTCTGGCGTATAGGGGATCATTTCTGCTTTTAGCTGGCGGATGAGTTCATCCCGGCCAACCGGAACACCCTTAATGCCGCTGCTGTCGGGCTTTTGGGTAGTATTGATCTTACCTTTGCTGAAGATCAGCGTTGCATAAACATTTAACGCGGAATCAAGGTTTTTATAAGGTTTCGGCGCCCACCAGGTAAAATCAGGGTCGTAACCGATATAGAAATCATAAAAGCTTTTCAGCCTGTTTTGCAGGCCCAGTACCGCGGCTTTCCCTTTTCGGGCCAGCGGCATATCAATGGATTGTATCGTATTAAAAGAGGCCTTTGAAGCATTCACCGCTTTTAATATAGTATTCAACTGCATGGCTACCTCCTGTCCGTCTAATGAAATTCCCCGGCGGCGTTTCTTTTCCAGCTGGTAAATATCGTCGGCAAAAGGAATATAGGCACTTATTTTGTTGTATTCATCCTCATCAAGCTTTAACGCGCCGAGGTCAAAAACGATCTCTTTTTTTAGCAGGATATAATCCACTTTACCGTAAATGCTCATGCTGTCAAAATCTGCCTGTCTCAGTTTTTCGAGGTACCCGTTGCCTGTTTCAACCAGCCGTTTCCGTTCTTCGGGCGAGGTTTGCACAGATTGGTCTTCATAGCCATTAATTTTAGTATAGGGCGAATAAAAATCCCTGATGGCATTTACGTCCTGCCCGTATTGAACAATCAGGCCCGAAACTTCACTTGCCTGTTCGTACAGCGAAGGATTATTTACCTGCGATTGCGCTTTAAGTTGATTAATTTGAAATACCAGGTATATAAAAGTAATCAACAATACAACAAGCTTTGGATAAGCTTTTAAACTAAAATTCCGGAACCGGTTTTTATTGAGCATGGGGCGACAGGATTAATAAAATGAAATTGAAATATAAGATTATTTAACAGGGATAAAAATAGCTTATAAAACAGGGTTTATTAACTATAAATTGATTGGTTATGGCAGATTTTTAACCGGTTTTAAACAGGATAAAGTTTAATTGTGGTAATTTTATAGGATATAACATCAAAATTAACCAATGAACAGAAATTTCGTTAGAGCCCTTTTATTAGCGACGGGTATATGGATGCTATTCTGCATTACCGGCTATGCACAGTCAAACGCCGTCAACACCAAACAGGATCTGGACGCCAGCCGTGTCAGGATAGATTCCCTGGATAACCAGCTTATGAAAATTTTAGGCGAAAGGGAGCGTATAGTAAAGGTTATCGGGATCTACAAAGAAAAAAACCATATTCCGCCATTACAGTCGGCGCGGTTTCAGCAAGTAGTTGAAAAGGGCATTGCCGCCGGAAACAAAGAGGGTTTATCGACCGAATTTATTACGGAATTATTGAATGCTATCCATAAGGAAAGTTTAAGGATTGAGGGGGATAGTAAACTATGAGGAAAAAATGAAGTCAAATCATACTATTTTTGGATTGTAATCCCTAAATATTATGATTTTTAGGGAATTAAAATTCCTCCAAACTTTTACAGACAACTATCCCGGTTCAAAAACCTTTGTTGTTTCGCCGGATAACGTGGAGGATTTTTTATTGATGCCCCCCAATTCTAAAACAAATATGGGACAGTAGAATTGAGATTTGAAACAACAGAACTTCATGCCTGAATCTGATAAAAAATTGAGTAACTTTAAATAAGTTCGCCTTTTAAAATTAAAACGCTTCTATATAACTAAACATTTAAAATTTTAACACGGAGATACTGTGTTTAAAAATCAATAATGCTTTCTTTATAAATAAGTTATTTTTACCGAAACATCAAGGCTTTATTTTAGACTAATATCAACCAATTATGGAACCTGAAAAAGACATTGCCCCTGGCGGCTTTACCCGCAGAAAGTTTATTTATAATGTTTCCGCAGCGGTTGGGGCCGGTGTGGTATTAGCCTCGCCTTTGTTTGCTCAGGCGGCGAACTTTATTAATGCCGACAAAAGCTACACGGTAAAGCAGATTATGGATATGTTCATTAAGGAGGTTCCGGGCGGGGTTAAAACCAATACGGTGGATACCCTGAAGGCGGGCAGCCCCGACACGAAGATAACCGGCATAGTCACCACCATGTTTGCTAATATTGCGGTTATCCGTAATGCCATTGATTTGGGCGCTAATTTTATCATCGCCCATGAGCCAACGTTTTATAACCATCAGGATGATACCGATTGGCTCCTGAATGATGCCGTTTACCGTTATAAAGTTAACCTGCTAAAACAACACAACATTGCGGTTTGGCGGAATCATGATTATATCCATTCCCTGATGCCGGATGGGGTTACCACAGGCGTACTGGCAAAGCTCGGCTGGCAAAAATATGCTGACCAGGGTATTCCAAACATTATTACGCTACCGAAAACAACTTTAAAAGGCCTGATAGGCCATGCCAAAGCAAAACTGAATATTGAGAAAGTAAGATATATTGGTGACCCGGTGCAAAAATGCAGTCGTGTTTTGCTGATGCCGGGTGCTGCGGGAGGGACGACACAAATTGAAGCTATAGGCAAATATAAACCCGACGTATTGATAGTGGGTGAGATATCGGAATGGGAAACCGCAGAATATGTACGCGACGCGCTGGCAAAAGGGGATAATTTATCACTGATAGTATTAGGCCATATTGCCAGTGAGGAAGCCGGATCTGAATTTATGCTGAACTGGTTGAAAGAAAAAGTTCCCGGCATCAAGGCAACCCATGTGCCGAGCGGGAATTCCCTGAGGTTTTTGTAGGATAAAATAAATTAAAAAAGGCGGAGTTGACAGAACTGAAGCTATTTACAATAAACAGTTTACACAGGGCAGACGCATTAAAAT
>DHXR01000064.1:87054-142650 GCA_002413785.1 Mucilaginibacter sp. UBA5151 | reverse complement strand
ATTTTAATGCGTCTGCCCTGTAAAACCAGTTTGCAATTTGGGATATAAATATGTTTTTCGTAAATTAGCATAATGGAAACCGGAACACTTGAGAAGAAAATATCAGCGCTGCCCGACAACCTGAAACTTAAAGTGGAAGGTTATGTAGATGCTTTGCTAAATTCAGAAAGCGAAAATGGAATATTAGCGGAGCCTCAAGTAACTTATAAAACTACACGTGCGCCGCGTCAGATATATAGCAGCGGCAAAGGCACATTTGGCAAAATGGCCGATAATTTTGATGAGTCTTTACAAGAAAAACCCAAGCAAAAAAGGGAATTTGGCGGCCTTAAAGGCTTTGTTACTTATATGGCTGATGACTTTAACGCCCCTTTGGAAGATTTTAAAGATTATATGTGAGTATGAATTATTTAATTGATACCCATGTCCTTATCTGGTATTTAGATGGGAACAACAGGCTTCCCGGCAAAATTCGTGATTTGATAAATAATGATGACAACATAGTTTTTATCAGTATTGCATCCCTTTGGGAATTAGCTATTAAAATAAGTTTAAAAAAGATAGATACTAAAAACAAGCTGCCTGACATCCTGGCTTACATAACAGAAAGAGACTTTACACTGCTAAACATTTCTTTTAAACATCTCAATGCTTTGTCTGCTCTCCCGACCCATCATGGCGATCCGTTTGACCGGCTTATAATCGCCCAGGCCCTTATTGAAGACATAAAAATTATTTCTGCTGACAAAGCATTTCAAGCTTACCCAGTGCGGGTTATTTGGTGATCATTAATTGGCCTGTCTATTCTTCCCAATAATATCAAACGGGATCTTCGTATCTGCATAAACCTGCCATTGCTTAATTTTTCCGTCTTCAACAACTGCTTTCCATGCAGCGGGCAGTCGCCATTGGTTTTCATTATTTTCTGTTTTAAGGCCTTTATACGTCCCTTCGGCAAAGCCGAATGCGGCTATGGTATTGCCATTTTCAAAAATATCGGTTAGCTCAATCTTATAGTCCGGGAACAATTGAAAATAGCCGGCCCAGCCAGCTTTCATTTTGTCTTTTCCTTCAGTTTTATTACCATGAGCATCAATAAAAGTATGGTCGCCGGTCATGAGGGAACATATCTTTTCGATATCATGCCCGTTGATTGCCTTCGCGAAATAGTAAACAATTTGTTTTTTCATCGGTCGTTTTGTTTGATCAGCCCATCATATTGATCTCAAAGGCGCTTTTTACCATCCAATTCATTACAATAAAAATAGATATATATTTTGAGATAAAGTTCTCCCATTGTTAACCCAACATCATTATTTCACTAATAACTTGCCAGGCCTTCAAATTTTCACTAAATAAGCGTACCTTTGCGCCAAATTTAGAGGCGCATATAAATGCAAAAAATAAGAAATATAGCGATCATCGCACACGTTGACCACGGCAAAACCACCCTGGTTGATAAGATTTTACACAGTTGTTCAATTTTCAGGGATAACGAGCAAACCGGTGAACTGATACTGGATAACAACGACCTGGAACGCGAACGCGGTATTACCATCGTTTCAAAAAACGTTTCGGTAATGTACAAGGATGTTAAGATCAACATTATTGATACCCCCGGTCACGCCGACTTTGGCGGCGAGGTGGAACGCGTACTGAAAATGGCCGACGGCGTTTTATTGCTATGCGATGCATTTGAAGGCGCTATGCCCCAAACCCGTTTTGTTACCCAGAAAGCTTTGGCCTTAGGCTTAAAACCTATTGTGGTTGTAAACAAGGTGGATAAGGAAAACTGCCGCCCCGAAGAAGTTTACGAACAAATATTTGAATTATTCTTTAACCTTGAAGCTACCGAAGAGCAGCTGGATTTCCCGGTGATCTACGGTTCGTCAAAACAAGGCTGGATGAGTACCGACTGGAAAGAGCCTACTGATAATATCTTCCCTTTAATGGATGCCATCCTTGCAAATATCCCTCCCGCCCCTATCAGCGAAGGTACTTTGCAGATGCAGATCACCTCATTGGATTATTCATCCTTTGTGGGCCGTATTGCTATAGGCCGCGTTGCCCGCGGTACCATCAAAGAAAACATGCCGGTATCGCTTGTAAAACGCGACGGTACAATTCAGAAATCAAGGATAAAAGAACTATATACTTTTGAAGGCCTTGGTAAGGTAAAAGCAACCGAAGTAAAGTCGGGCGATATTTGCGCCGTTGTGGGTATAGAAGGTTTTGATATCGGCGATACCATCGCTGATTTTGAAAAACCGGAACAACTGGAAGTTATCCATATTGATGAGCCTACCATGAACATGCTGTTCACGATCAATACTTCACCGTTTTTTGGTAAAGAAGGTAAGTTTGTAACTTCACGCCATTTACGCGACCGCCTTTACAAAGAAATGGAAAAGAACCTGGCGCTAAAGGTCATTGAAACTGAATCGCCTGATTCTTATTTAGTATATGGCCGTGGTATCCTTCACTTATCTGTATTGATAGAAACCATGCGCCGCGAAGGTTACGAATTACAGGTTGGCCAGCCGCAGGTAATCATCAAAGAAATTGATGGTGTTAAATGCGAGCCGGTTGAAACTTTAATTGTTGACGTACCCGGAGAAGTTGCAGGTAAGGTAATTGAGCTGGTAACCCAGCGTAAAGGCGACCTGCTGGTGATGGAACCAAAGGGCGACCTGCAGCACCTGGAGTTTGAAATTCCAGCCCGCGGTATCATCGGTTTACGTAACAACGTACTTACCGCTACAGGCGGCGAAGCCATTATGGCCCACCGCTTTAAATCTTATGAGCCATGGAAAGGGAATATCCCCGGTCGCTTAAATGGCGTGCTGGTATCTATGGATACAGGTAAAACAACTGCTTTCGCAATTGATAAATTACAGGACCGCGGTCGTTTCCATATTGATCCGGGAGTGGATATTTACGAAGGCCAGGTTTTAGGTGAGCACATCCGCGATAACGATTTGGTGATTAACCTTACCAAAGGCAAGCAGTTAACAAATATGCGCGCTTCAGGCAGTGATACTAACGTACGTATTGCACCTGCTGTTAAATTCTCACTGGAAGAATCAATGGAGTATATACAGGCTGATGAATACATTGAGGTAACCCCGCAAAGTATCCGTATGCGTAAAATATTCCTGAACGAAAACGAACGGAAGGTAAACTCCAAGAAGTTCCAGAATCAGTAATTGGTTGAATGAGTGAGTTGGGTTTGAGCCCGTTCAACATGAAATATAAAGCATCCTGAGAATTCAGGGTGCTTTTTTTATTTAAAATCGTGTATCGTCCCGGAATAAGTTGCCACAAAAGTTATTACCCACTCCCCAAATCAACCACTCAACTAAATCAACCAAAAATAATACATTTGCCAATATATGCGCATCCCCAATATCCCAGGTTTTGATCAGCAGGCATTTGAAAAGTATTTTAAAAATACCGGGATGTTGTTTGTTGGCCGCGTGGGCAGCCTGCTGATAAAAATGATCGTCAGCATTATATTGGCGAGATACCTGGGCAAGCAACTCAACGGTATTTTGGCTGGCGGGACGGTTTATATTTACTTTTTTTCGGCCATTGCTACACTTGGACTCGATCAGTTCATCGTTAAAGAGCTCCACCAGTTCCCCGATAACCGCGACCAGATATTAGGCACATCGTTCTGGATGAAGGTATTTGCCGGGTTTTGTTGCATCCCGTTAATTTACCTCGCCTATTTGATCTATCCTGCCCAAAAAACACCCTATAGCTATGTCTTTATATTCTCATTTATTGGCATAATACAGGCTTTTACAGTAATTGACGCTTACTTCCAGTCGCAGGTGCAATCAAAATATATTATGCAGGTGCAGATAGCGGGAAACCTCGTATCAGCAGCTGTAAAATTGTTTTTGATATTTAATAAAATGCCGTTGGTTTGGTTTGTTTACGCTTATACATTTGATTTTCTGTTGATATCCATAGGTTATTATTTCACTTACCAGCGCAAACAAAGGAGCGTGCTTAACTGGTCGTTCAACTTTAATCTATCCCAAAAGCTGCTCAAATACTCATGGCCGCTCATTATTTCCGGAATAATGGTTGCCCTTTACATGAAGATAGACCAGATCATGCTGCAAAACATGTATAGTGTTAGTGAAGCCGGCGCTTATCAAACGGTTGCAAATTTAAGCGAGGCCTGGAATTTTATACCCGCGGTGATCGTAACCTCCCTGTTCCCGGCTATTTTAAATGCCAAAAGGGATGATGCCGCACGTTATAAAAAACGCATACAGCATTTATACGATCTGATGGTTTATATCAGCTTGCCGGTGGCTATCATTATAACCTTTGCCGCGCCATTGATCTATAAATTATTTACTCCCGAATATGCCTATGCAGCCCCTACCTTATCGGTACATATCTGGTCTGGCGTTTTTGTATTTTTAGGCGCAGCCAGCAGCCAGTATTTAATTGCGGAAAATTTCAATAAGCTTACATTTATCCGTACCGGGTTCGGGGCGATAGTAAACATTTTATTGAACCTGGTATTGATACCGCACATGGGGATGATGGGCGCAGCAATTGCAACTTTGGTTGCTTATGCAAGCGCAACGTTCTTTATCGTATTTATTCCAAAAGTTAACGACCAGGCAGTGATGATGTTTAAATCATTATTTTTAATTTCGCTGGTTCAAAAAATCATTAAACGATGAGTAATAAACTCCATTTACTTTATAAAGTATTTACAAGCCCAAAAAGGCTGCGCACACTGCTTTCCTTTAATGATAAAGGCTACCTGGATGAAATCGGCTGGTTCAACGCCTTCGACAGCAAATCGCCGGTTGACCAGGACAATAATCCCATTCCATGGGTTACGTATTCGTTTATTGATTTTATAAAGGAAAGATTAAACCGCCAGCATACCGTTTTTGAATTTGGATCGGGCAATTCAACCTACTTTTACGCCAAATATGCAGGGATCGTAGTTTCTGTGGAACACGATAAGGAATGGTACGATAAAATACATGGCACCAAACCCGAAAACGCCGAATTGATCTACTGCGAACTGATCAGGGATGGCGATTATTGCCGGATGCCTGCAAAACTGGACGAAACCTTTGATATAATTATAGTGGATGGCCGCGATCGTGTAAATTGCTGCAAGCAGGCTATAAATGCTGTTTCGGAAAAAGGGGTGATCGTTTTGGATGATTCGGAGCGGGAATTTTATAAAGACGGTATAAATTACTTAAAAAATAAAGGGTTTAAGGAATTAGCCTTCACCGGTATTTCACCGGGATTGTTTTACCGGAAAGCAACATCAGTTTTCTACAGGCCAAATAACTGCCTTAATATTTAATATGACTGAACAGATCATCAGCGGCAATGTTAAAACCGCATACGACGAATTTTACCAACAGCACGATGAAGCATGGCGTATGCTCGGTGCAAAATATAAAGCCCAGCATATTATTGGCGTATGCAAGGGTTATCCCTTTAAAAAAGTATTGGAAGTTGGTGCAGGCGACGGCAGTATTTTAAAATTCCTGGCTGATGCTGACTTCGCACCGGAGTACGATGCCGTTGAAATTTCGGACAGCGGGGTGGCACATATCCTGGCAAGAAACATAAAAGGTGTAAAATCGGTGCAGGTTTTTGATGGTTACCATTTACCTTTTGAAGATAACAGCTTTGATCTGATCATCCTCTCGCATGTTTTGGAGCATGTGGAGCATGAACGCCTGCTGCTCCGTGAAATAAAACGAGTGGCGCGTCATTGTATCATCGAGGTTCCCCTCGATTACCGGCCGGGGGTTGATAAAAGGATAAAACATTTCCTTGCTTATGGGCATATCAATATGTACACCCCAACTTCCCTGCGGTACTTACTGCGCACCGAGGGTTTTGAAATCGAAAAGGACCTTACATCGCTCATTGAACCCGAAGTAACCCGGTTTAATACCTATATCAATCAAAAAAAAACAAAAAGTTTTATAACCAGTTTGAAAATTACAGGGGAGTTTATGGTGAAAAATGGCCTCGGCCAAATTTTCGGGGCCAAAAAGAAAGAACAATTAGCAAATGCTTATACCGTTCTTTGTAAAAAATCCGGCGATCAGGTAAATATATTCTAAGGCCTCACCTAAATCCTCTCTCCGAAGGAGTCCGGAGTCCTTCGGACCAAAGGAGAGGACTTTGAGTAAAGGTGTTAGTTTTATAACCTCCCTCTCCTTTGGAGAGGGCCGGGGTGAGGCGAATTCGTGAAATTCGCATAAATTCGTAAAATTAGTTTTCATTCAATGCAAAAACTTGCACCCATAGCCCTATTTGTTTATAACCGTCCCGAGCATACCAGGCGGACCATCAGCTATTTGCAGAAAAACTTGCTGGCCGATGAATCGCGCCTGTTTATTTTTTCGGATGCCGCAAAAACAGGTGAAGATAAAGCTAAAGTTGAGGAGGTAAGGCAATTAATAAAAGAAATAAGCGGCTTTAAATCGGTAAAAGTTATCGCCCGGACTGAAAACCTTGGCCTGGCCAATTCTATCATCAGCGGGGTTAGCCAACTGGTAAATGAATACGGCAAGGTAATTGTTTTTGAAGACGACCTGCTTTCTTCACCCTTTACCCTTCAATATTTTAACGAAGCGCTTACCCGCTATGCTGAAGAGGAAAAGATAATGCATATCGGCGCCTATATGTACAAGCTGGCTGATAAAACACTTGATCAAACTTTCTTTTTCCGCGCCGCAACCAGCTGGGGCTGGGCCACCTGGGCAGGAGCATGGAAAAATTTTGAACCTGATGTTGATGTACTGCTCAAGCAATTCGACAAAAAGAAAACCGACCAGTTTTCCATTGAAGGCACCATGAATTTCTGGAAACAGCTGGAAGGCTTTAAAGCAGGCAAAAATGATTCATGGGCCATTCGCTGGTATGCCTCCATCTTTTTAAAAGGCGGCTTAACCTTAAACCCCTCAACTTCCCTCATTCAAAATATAGGTAACGATGGCAGCGGAGTACATTCCAACAAGGAAGACATGTACCATGTGCAAATAGCCCAAAAAATCATTAAACAATTCCCTGCCGAAATAAAAGAAAACCAACAGGCTTACCAGGCCATTAAAAAATTCCTTAAAAACCGTAAAGGCAATTTGCTGCAACGAGGATTGCGGTTTGTGAGGCAGTTGCAAGGGAAGTATTTTGTGAAGAAATAGCAATTACGCCCCGATATTTCAGGGTATGGTTGTGTTCCGTCGATTTTATGTAATTACCGACCCGCCCCTGGCGGGTCAAATATTGGTAGCCTAACAAGAACAAGATTTTGCGTGCTGTAGGCACGAAACGAACCGCCATGCTAACGAATTTTGTCGTCCACCTATTGGGGGGTATTTCATTGCTAAATTGCAACGATCAAAACTTTAGATGATAACAAACGATATATTTTAAAATTACTGGAATAATTGGAAGGCGGATAGGTTTCGTGCCTACAGCACGCAAATTTATTTTCATTTGTTTTCTACCAATATTTGGCACCTAATGGTGCCAGGAATTGTTTGTATATGAACTAATCCGCCAATGGCGGATCAAATATTGGTAGAAAGAAGAAGAATATCTTACATGCCTCATGCTAATTGGAGTTAATAATATAGAAGCCTTTACATAATTATTATAAAGCGAAATTAACCTCACCCACCCCAAACGTTGTCGTATAATTGCTATAAAACACTTCTCAATCCTTTAGTGCTTCTATCTCTTTTAACGTTTTAGGCAGGTATTTACCCAACAGCTTGCTGCCGGTTTCTGTTATCAAAAAGTTATCCTCTATGCGGATACCGCCAAAATCGCGATAGGTGTTTAAAACATCGTAATTAATAAAATCAGCATATTTTTTCTCAGCTCTCCAGCGGTCTATTAACCCGGGGATGATATAAATGCCGGGTTCTACAGTCAATACAAAGCCTTTTTCCAGTTCGCGGCCCAAACGCAATGATTTAAGGCCGAAAATAGCCGTTTCCTTTTTCAGGGTATCAGTATAGCCAACATATTGTTCGCCCAGATCTTCCATATCGTGGGTATCCATACCCAGCAAATGCCCTAATCCGCATTGAAAAAACATGGTGTGCGCGCCTGCTGCCACTGCTTCGGCGGGATCGCCTTTCATCAGGTTTACCTGTTTTAAGCCTTTAACCAGTTTTTGGCAGGCCGCCAGGTGTATATCTTTATACCTCACCCCTGGTTTTAGCATACTTATAGCATGGTCCATGGAATTTAGTACCACCTCGTATAATTCCTTTTGCCGGGTGGTAAAACTGCGCCCGACGGGGAAGGTGCGGGTAAGATCGCCGCCATAATGCATGGCATTTTCTGCACCTATGTCACTTAAAACCATCCGGCCTTCCTGCAATGTGTTGCCGTAATAATGGGTGTGGAGGGTTTGTCCGTGAGTGGTAATGATGGCAGGATAACCCAGGCGCGAGTTGGCTGCTGCGGCAGCTTCAAGGGCCTTGGCCACCAATTCGTATTCCTTTATACCGGGGCGTGTATGTTTAATGACTGCCAGCTCCATATCAACGCTGACAGACACCGCGTTTTCCATTTGCTCAATTTCCAGCGGCGATTTGATCACCCGCTGGGCAATAACGGCTTTGATGAGTTTTACGGAAACATGATCGGCAACGTCATTCAGACTAACATTGAGCCAGGCTGCCAGTTTAATTTTATTTTCAGGGCGGTAAGGCGGCAGGATATGCACTTTTCTGCCAGCAGTAATGGCTTTATGAATATAATGAACAACCTGCGAATAAGGGCTTGTTTTGTTAACACCAACCTGGGATGCCATTTCCTTTACAGATGGCAGGGTGCCTGTCCAGATGATATCATCCATGCTTAATTCATCGCCGAAAATTACTTCTTCGCCGGTATCTGTATCAATAATAGCGGCAAGCACCGGTACATCCAGCCCGAAATAATAAAGAAAACTGCTGTCCTGCCTGAAGGGGTAGCAATTGTCCTTATAGTTCATGCTGCTATCCTCGTTGCCCAAAAGCAGGATAAGCCCATCCTGCCCGATGTTTTGCTTTAAAATATTTCTCCGGTCAATATAACCCTGTTTGTTAAAAAGTTGGAGTTTCATTTTTTTTTCTTTTTCTAAATCTGCTTAGTTCGTGCTGCCCGGCATTTTGGCCTCACCTAAATCCTCTCCAAAGGAGAGGACTTTAGCTGCGCTCTTTTTTAAAGCCCTCTCCTTTGGAGAGGGTTGGGTGAGGCGAACTGGATTTTTTCTTTTTCTAAATCTGCTTCACCGCTTTCACCACAATGTATGGCGATAAGGCTTTGCTTTCCACAGGCACAATTTTTGTAAAAACCTTCCCTGCCAGCCAGATGGTTTTTACCAGCGCCTTAACCAATCCCCCCTGTTCGGCGCGGTTCTCCAGCCAGACCGAAAATTTGCCATGGTAAAAGCTTTCCACTTCGGTAAGCCCCAATTGCCGGCAGCATTCAGCAAGTAATTTGGGGTCCATACAGGCAATATTATGCTTATCGTAATTGTCACGGTCGAACTTGCGTTGTACCCAGCCATTAACGGCTTTAAAGTTTGGCAGCGTGATAAACAATACACCGCCGGGTTTTAAAAATTGCAGATGGGTTTCAATAATGGCTTTGGTATCGTTAAAATGCTCTATCAAGCCAAAAGACGTAACTAAATCAAATAGAATTGCTGGCTGGTATTCAAAAAGATCGGCTTCAATAATTTTAACATCGCCGTGTTTCAGGCCGTTTTTTTTAAGGAGCTGGTCAATGATCCCCTCATGGATGAAATAATCAAACAGGGTAGTATCCAACTGATAGTATTTTTTAAGAAAAGTGGCGTAATAACCCGGAAAACCGCCGAGTTCAATAGCCGTTTTAATACTTTTTTCTTTGATCAGTTTGGCTAATATAGCCCCGAAATGATAATCAGGCTTCAGGTAAAAGATGATGTCCTTTTTCGATTCCCAAAAAGACTTCCAGAAAGCGCGATCTGTTAAATTTTGTTCCATTAATATAAATATCCGGAGACGCCCCGATGTATCGGGGCGTCTCTACAATGTCAACTCTGTTATTTCTTCTCCAATACCCTCGCCGGATTACCCACCGCTATGCAATCAGATGGAATATCCTTTGTTACCACACTCCCGGCCCCGATGATCACATTATCACCGATAGTTACATCGCCGATGATGCACACATTAGCGCCAATATCCACATTATTACCTATCCGCGGACAGCCGCTGAAAGTACCGTTGGCTAATTTTTTATGCCCGATAGTGGTTGAATTCCTCAACACACAATGTTCGCCAATAACAACGCTTTTATTCACCACAAGCGCCTGTCCGTGGTAAAGCGACAAACCTTTGCCTATCGTTAATTTCCGGGGCAGCTCTATCCCCAAAATCCATTCCACCCAAAAACGGTACAGCATAAAGTAAGGGTAAAATATAATTTTGATAAGGGTATAACGGTTAAAAGCCTGTAACAGGCGAAAGGAAAATAAAACAGATTGTGCCTTAAAGTTTTGGCGATTGGCCCGCCAATCCTGGAATAAATAAGCAAAAAAGTTCATCTTGTCAAAAGTAAAGTTTTCATTTTAGATTTGTTATAATTGCCAATATAAATAGCGCCGCTTAATGAAAGTAACTTTAATTAATACCTCCGATGCCGGTGGCGGCGCCCCGGCAGCCTGTATGCGCCTGCTAAAAGCGCTGGAATTACAACAGGTTGATGTACAAATGCAGGTGCAGGACAAAAAGACCATTGAACCGCGGGTTGTAAGTATTGGTGATAATTTCATCGGCAGGCTAAAAATAAAATTTAACTTTTTATACGAGCGCCTGCCTTTTATATGGTTTAAGGCGAAAGACAGGTCGGTAAGGTTCGCATTTTCAACCGCCGGTACAGGTACCGATATAAGCAGACAAGCATCTGTTTTAAATGCCGATATCTTACATCTGCACTGGACCAACAGCGGGTATCTTTCTATAAATAATTTAAAAAAGCTGTTTGAAACAGGCAAACCCGTAGTTTGGACCTTACATGATATGTGGGCTTTTACCGGCGGCTGCCATTATGCAGGGGATTGCGGCCATTTTGTAAATGAATGCGGCAATTGCTGGATGCTGCGTGATAGTGGTGATAATGATATTTCAAGCAGCGGCTGGCTGCGTAAAAGCGGGATGCTGAAATCGGCAAAAAATATTGTTTTTGTAACCTGCAGCCATTGGCTGGCGGATGTGGCCCGTACAAGTTCCCTGCTAAAAGATTTCCGTATTGAAACGATACCCAACCCCATTGATACGGCGGTTTTTTCGCCGAAAGACAAAAATGCTGCAAAGCTAAAATGGAACATCAGCCCAAAAGCAAAAATCATCCTTTTTGGCGCTGCCAATATACTCGACAGGCGCAAGGGCATCACTTATCTGGTTGAAGCGCTGCATCATCTGAAAAGCGATTATCCGGACGTTGAAGATGTGGAAATTGTGATTTTCGGAAAAAACAAATCGTTTGATGTAAACCAATTACCCTTCAAAGTGCACGAACTGAACGTAATCACCTCGCAAAATGATCTGGCAGAGCTTTACAGCCTCGCTGATGTATTTGTTACGCCGGCGATAGAAGACAACCTGCCCAACACAATAATGGAATCCCTGGCCTGCGGAACGCCGGTAGTAGCCTTTAATACCGGGGGCATCCCCGATATGGTGGAACATCAGCAAAACGGCTACCTGGCCCATTTCAAATCATCCGCGGATTTTGCCGCCGGGATAAATTATGTTTTAAATTCCGGCAGGAAAACGGAATTGGCAGCCAGTGCAAGGAAAAAAGTATTGGACAACTTCACGAATGAGATCGTAGCATCAAAATATTTAGCCGTTTATCAATCTATTTTAAACAAATGACAGATTTTAAACCAAAATTGTCGGTCATAACCATTGTTTACAATAATGTTAAGGATATTGAGCGGACAATGCTATCGGTAATAAACCAAACCTATACAGACATTGAATATATTATTGTTGACGGCTTATCAAGCGATGGCACCATCAGGATAATTAACCGTTATAGCGCCAACGTTTCAAAACTCATCAGCGAAAAGGACGAAGGAATTTATGACGCCATGAACAAAGGCCTCGCTACTGCTACCGGCGATTATGTGCTGTTTATGAATTCGGGCGATGAGTTTTTTGCGCCGGATACGGTTGCACAGGTTTTCGCTTCTGCCCCGGATGCTGATATCTATTACGGTGAAACAGAAATGATCAATGCCGAAGGACAGAGCCTGGGCCGGCGCCGTCATAAAGCCCCCAAACACTTTACCTGGCGGAGTTTTAAATATGGTATGAGTGTAAGTCACCAGGCGATATATGTCCGCCGTTCGATCACTGAGTCCTACGACCGCCAATACGAGTTAAGCGCCGACATCGACTGGATCATCCGGGCCGCAAAAAAGGCAAAAAAGATAGTAAACGTACACCATTATGTAGCCAGGTACATGGTCGGCGGGATGTCAAAGGCCAAACACCGCCAAAGTTTAACGGAACGGTTTGACATTATGAAGCGGTATTACGGTTTGATCCCAACTTTATTCAACCATGCGGTTATTGCTTTTAATTTGGGATGGTATTGGGTATGGAACAGAAGGACGAACGATTGATGGTTGGTTGTAAGGGTTGTAAAAGGTTGTAAGGGTTGTAAGAGGGGGGGAATGACAAAAAAAGGCTGTCATGTTGAGGTACTCGAACCATGCGGGGTGGCCTGTACGCTTTGCCATTGGCGCTAATGCATTGGCGTTGTGCCTTTGCGCTCATGCTTCGAGTGCCTTATAATGACAGCCGCCGCTGCTTTTTGAATATGTAATGGGTAGAGACAAGTCAACCCCTTTTTTGTCTGAACCATGATTTTTAGGATTAACAGATTACCATGATTGACGATGATCATGAAAATCCTTCAATCAGGTGAATCATGGTTCAGGCAATTTTAGCATAAGTCAATGCAGCGAGAATATCATCTTTTTCTAATTCCGGATGATCCGCGATAATCTCATCAAATGTCATCCCGGAGGCTATTAAATCAATAATTACCTCAACCGGCCATCGCATGTGCCGGATACATGCTTTGCCATGGCATATACCTGTATCTATCGTAATTCTTTCCAGATGGTTATTCATAATGTAAATTTACGAATTACTTTAGATTATATTGTGGATAAAAAGATTTGACAACTTTTTAAAAGTTGTCAAATCTCAATTTCTTAAACCTATTTTTTCGCTTTTTCGGCAACTGCCACCGCTTTCTTCCTTCTGGTTTCCGAATAAACTGCACCTGCTAAGGCCAGTACGAGAATAATGGAACCTGCAATTGAAATTTTCTCGCCGGTATAGTAAGATGCAGGGTGGAAAATAAATTCAACCTTATGGTTCCCCAGCGGGATTTCCGCAGCGCGTAAAACATAATCCGCACGGAAATATGGCGATTCTTTGCCATCAATCAGCATTTTCCAGCCATTATTATAATAGATCTCTGAGAAAACCGCGATCTGAGCCGTAGTTGAGCCGCTTTGATAAGTTAAATGGTCGGGGTTATAATTTGTCAGTTTAATAGTCGCGGTCGGGTCGCCGCCTGTCTGTACTTTTTCATCAATCAATTTTTTGTATTGCTGATCAACTATGGCTTCGTCCTTCGGTGCAAAAGCAGAAATTGCTTTCATCTCATCGTCGGCATTTTTGGCATACCTCAGGCTTTTTACAAACCAGGCGTGCCCGCATGCTGTTGGGTTGGCGGTCATTTTATAGTTCCGTCCGGTGTCCTGGGTAATAATATATTTGGTATTGAGCATGTCCAAAACGTCATGATTTGGCGGATTTGTAGCAAGCTGGTTATCAATCAGTTCATCGTAACGCTTTAACCGTGCTGCCGAATAACCGCTGATAGACTTATGAAAGAAAGGGTTATAAGTATCCCGTTTAATATCCGCAGTAAAATCAAAAACGCGGAAATCAGGATCTGTATCCCTCATTATAAACTCATCAACTTCCCTTGGCTTAACTACCTGCGCGGTATCCTGTTTGTCCTGAAACACAGCGTCATTTAAGTACCGTTTGTCAATTTGCCATAAGTCTGCAAGGATAAGCACGAATAAACCAACCGACAATACCTTTGTACTTACCTTCTGTTTAATAAATGCCCACAGAAGGCCGAAGGTTATCACAATAAATATAAGCGACCGGAAAGCATCCCAACGTTCAATGTTTTCCCTGTCGGTTTGAAGCGCCCGCATAATATTGCCGGCGGCCTGGCTATTTCCGTTTAAGAACTGGGTAAGCGGACCTAAAAAGGCAAGCTCTCTGCTCTGTTTAAAACTTAAAAATATTTCAGGGACTGCTAACAAAACCAAAGCGAGGCCCCCGGTAATGTAAAAAGCGATCTTTAATTTTTTGAACAGTTCCGCCTTGTTTGTTCCGGTGCTTAACTCGCCGATGGCAAGCAATGCCAAAACCGGCACAAACAAGCCTGTTACCGCGAGTATGGATTCAATCGCCCGGAATTTATTATAAAGCGGGAAATAGTTGAAGAACAGATCAGATACATAAGGAAAAGAACTTCCGATTGACAAAAACATGGTAAGCACAACCGTCGCTAATAACCACCATTTTAAACGGTTTTTAACAATAAACAAGCCAAAAATGAACAGGAAACATATTACAGCGCCTAAATAGTGCGGCCCGCTTGTTAAAGTTTTATCTCCCCAATAGGAGGATAGTTGCTGAGACAGCACCTGAAACTGTTGCTGGTTTATTTGTGCACCCTGTAGCGCTTTTAAAAGTTCAGAATTCTGAAAGTCGATTGACCCAAGCCCTGTATCGCCACCATAAGCATTTGGCACTAAAAAGGTTAAGTTTTCTCCAACTGTCTGACTGTATTCGTAAGCGTAATCCTTAGACAAGCCATTACTCGGCGCCTTTGTATTTTGGGTTAGGTTTGATTGCCCCCGGATAGTGTCTTTACCATACGAGTAAGTGCTCCACAATAGGGAAGCATTTACTGCAACAGCAATAATTACAGCACAAGCAATAAATACGAGTGACCTTAAAAATGCTGCGGTAGTTTTATTTTTAAAGGCCTGATAAAGCTCAATACCGATGAGTATCAAAATGGCTATCAGCAGATAATAGGTCATCTGAATATGATTGGCACGGATCTCCATTGCTAAAAAGAATACCAAAAGCGAGCTTCCAAGCCAATATTTGCCCCTTAATACTAAAATGATGCTTGCCAGAATCGGTGCAAAAAAGGCGATAGCAAAAATTTGGTTTGTATGGCCCGCGGCGAGCAGTATTATGTTATATGAAGAAAATGTAAATGCAACAGCCCCCGCTGCCGCTATCCATGGGTTGAGTTTTAAAACGTTGAATAAAAAATAGGCACCGAACAATAATAGGAATACGATATAAAGCGGATTAGGAAAAGTGGCCGTTAAGCCTTTTACTATCCATGTAGTGATATTTCCAGGGTATGGCGCCCAGATCTGGAAGGTTGGCATCCCCCCGTATATCTGGTTTGTCCACAAAATAGTGGTATCCTTTGCCCGGTAATCATTTACTTCTTTTTGGGTTGACTGGGCGCCCAATACATCGCCCTGTCCTAATGCTTTACCCTGAAATGCAGGTAAAAAATAAATAAAGCATATCATTAAAAAGATTGCTGCAATCAAAAAGTGAATGCCATTCCGCTTGAACCAATTATTCATCTAAGTTTTTTAAAGGGATTATATAATCTTCAAAAATAGAAATTTGTGTGAGAATAGGAATTATTAGTTTTTTATTGGGTTGAAATAAGTTGTAAAGGTTGTAGGAGTTGTAAGGGTTGTAATAAGTTGTAGAGGTTGTAAGGGTTGTAAAAGTTATAAATGACTTTAACAATTACAACTCACCTAATCAACTCAATCTAACCCAATCAACTATTTTTTACCTCATAAGGAAAAACACCGCTATAAGTATAGCAACGCTTAAAGCGTAAGAAATGACGGTAAGCTTGTTAAATTCTTCGCGGTATTTGCGGATGGTAAAAAAATTATATACAGCAAGCAAGCCGATGATAATCCAAAAAAACCAGCTTACATGGTGCTTATTTACAAATAATGATTCGGCAACAGCTACAACGATAAAATTAGCGATAATCAGAAGTATAGATTCAGGAGTATTATTATGTCGTGGCCGGCGTTTAAATACTTCTTCTGGTATCATAAAGTTTATTTTATCTCTTCATAGTCAACAAATTCGCCTTCCGAATCGGGAACAGTGCCTTTATTTGTCTTTGGTACGTAGTCGACCTTTATTTTTTCTGTTTTTGTGTTGCTCCGGTAATTTTGCTGCTTGTTTTGTTGTTGCTGCTGTGCTTTGTTAACTACACTTTGAAAAAGCATGGGCATTATTATACGCGCCACACTGCGTATAATGTATAAAACTAAAATAGCAGTAATCAGGAAACTAAGTAACTCTGGCATGTCTGATTAAAATTAAGTGTACAAATATAAATATTATAACGGCAAAATTGTTTGTGTATGATTTTGCTTTTTTTTTATGACACCTGATTGATTGTGTTTGTTACAAAAATGCACAATTTGTGGTGAGTGGCGCAGGTGCCTGGTACGTATTTTTACGCATTGGATTACAGCGTGAATGGGGTGGCGAAGCACAAAACAGGTTATATTGTATTGAAATACTAAATTATTTGTCTGAACCATGATTCATTGGATTTTAGGATTATAGGATTTAAAATCGTCGTTTAATCCTGTAATCTTTTAATCCTACGGATCATGGTTCAGACAATATTGAACCAATTCCACGCTAAATATATTAGCAAAATTTCTTACCTTTGGCTTATGCTGCTGATCATTTCCGGCAGCCCTTTTCGTCTGGTTTACTGAAGCCGGACAAAAAAAGGAAAAACAAAAAAATTCTCATAAGTCAAATTCCAGAGACGCCCGACTTATCGGGGCGTCTCTACGACGTTTGTTCTTAAAATGATCGTTTCTGTGCAATGAAGGGTCTTTTGTGCAATCTTATGGTAGTAAAAAATTGAAAATATCACCATAGCCTAAACGCGTTTAGCCTTCAGATCTGCATTTTTTATCACACCCTAAACGCATTTAGCCTTCAGAAATGAAATTTTTATCATATCCTAAACAGGTTTAGCCTTCAGATCTGGATTTTTTATCACACCCTAAATGCTTTTAGCCTTCGCGAAAATTTGGTTTATCACACCCTAAACGCTTTTAGCCTTCGGAATTGCTGTTTCTATCACCCCCCTAAATCTCTTTTTTCCATAATAAAACTTAAAAAAAATGACAAAATCCAGTCTTACCCACTTCATCCCGCAACGAATTTTGCGCTATGCCCCCACCGATCTGTGCCCCCTCGACGGCGACATCCCGGTACTTCAATTGTTAAACACCTGCAGAAACAGGGATACTGCCAATACTAAAAATTACATAAACACTTATGAGGACTTTTTAACGTGGTGTTATGAAATCAGGCTGATTGACCAGGATACACATAACCTGTTAGAGATTGAAGGGAATTGCTATGTGCAGGAGGCGGCGGGTATCGTAAACCAGGTAATACTTGCCCGCGAAATGCTGTATGATTTAATTTACTGCCTGATGAGTAATGAGCCAGTGCACCATAGGGTAATTGAAGAGTTTAATACGATTAATATTGAAGCAAATAAGCATTTACGCTTTGAAATGACTGCTTATGGCTTACGCAAAGTATGGCACAATGTGGACGAGGAAATGGCCTTCCCGCTATGGCTGATCATAAAATACGCGGGGGATTTCTTAATGTCGGCAGATGTACAGTTTATTAAAAAATGTCACTGCGGCAGCTTTTATCTGGATAAAACGAAAAACCGCAACCGGCGGTATTGCAACCCCTTAACCTGCGGGAGCGTCCGGCGGTCAACAAAATATTATCAGCGCTGCTTCAGCGTGACGGGCTGAGTTGGTGAATGGTGAGTAGTGAGAAGTGAGTAAAAAAAACTCACTACTCACTTCTCACCACTGACCCTACAAGCCAAAGGCTTGTTTCACCTTATCTACGAAATCAAGTTTTTCCCAGGTAAACAGTTCAACTTCTTTTGTTACTACGCGGCCTTCGGGGCTTACAAAAGTTTTGGTTACTACCTGGCTCGGTTTGCCGAAGTGGCCGTAAGCGGCAGTTTCGCTGTATATAGGGTTACGCAGTTTAAAACGGGTTTCAATCGCATAAGGGGTCATGTTAAATATGGCCTCTACCTTTTGGGCAATTTCACCATCGTGCAAACCAACTTTACCTGTTCCGTAAGTGTTTACATAAATACCCATGGGCTGGGCTACGCCGATAGCATAAGATACCTGCACTAATACTTCGCTGGCAACACCGGCCGCAACCAGGTTTTTAGCAATGTGGCGTGTTGCATAAGCAGCAGAACGGTCAACCTTTGACGGGTCCTTGCCCGAAAAAGCACCGCCGCCATGGGCGCCTTTGCCGCCGTAAGTATCAACAATAATTTTACGGCCTGTTAAGCCGGTATCACCGTGCGGTCCGCCAATAACAAACTTGCCTGTAGGGTTAATATGGTATTTAATATTATCATTAAAAAAATGGGCGTATTTAGGATATTTTGCTTTTACCCTTGGGATAAGGATGCTGATAATATCTTTACTGATTTTAGCCAGCATAGTTTGTTCTTCGTCAAAATCATCGTGCTGGGTTGATATAACAATGGCGTCGATCCTTACGGGCTTGTTGTCATCATCATATTCCAGCGTTACCTGCGATTTTGCATCCGGGCGAAGGTATTTGATGTCGCTGTCCTCGCGGCGGATAGCTGCAAGCTCAATTAAGAGTGCGTGGGCAATATCCAATGCCAATGGCATATAATTATCGGTTTCGCTGGTGGCGTAACCAAACATCATGCCCTGGTCGCCTGCGCCCTGCTCTTCTTTGGCGGTGCGGTCGACACCCTGGTTAATATCCGGCGACTGTTCGTGGATCGCTGATAACACACCGCATGAGCTGCCGTCGAACATGTACTCGCCCTTGGTATAGCCAATTTTGTTGATTACCTCGCGGGCAATTTTCTGAACATCAAGATAAGCATTTGATTTCACTTCGCCGGCTAAAACAACCAGGCCTGTTGTAACCAGGGTTTCGCAGGCTACTTTAGACTCGGGGTCAAAAGCTAAAAAATGATCAATCAAAGCATCCGATATCTGGTCGGCAACTTTATCCGGATGTCCTTCTGATACGGATTCTGAGGTAAATAAATATGACATAAATCTTATAATGTAAATTTAAAACGTTGATATGAACAGAAAAGACTTAAGGGATTGAAGTAAAAAGAAGCATGGTTTTAGCACTTTTTTACGTGGTTGCAATCCGGTATGTCCCGATCCCGACAGTTATCGGGACGTGACGGGCAATTAAATCAGTCCACATTCAGGCCGCTAAAATAAAACAATTTTTACAAAAGCCGAAAATACATTTACTTTTGCCGGCAGAAATTACATGTAGTTGAAAAGGAAAGCTTTATTTATTATAAACCCTATATCGGGCGGGAAGAAGAAGGACGGCGTTCCGGAACTGATCGAAAAACACCTTGATGCTGCTAAATTTGAACCTATTATCGTTTATAGCGATGGCATAGCACATGCCAGGGAAATTGCTAAAGAAGCTGTAAACAAATTCGACATCGTGGTAGCCGTAGGCGGCGATGGCACCGTAAATGAGGTTGCATCGGCAATAGTTGGTACCGATACCATATTGGGGATAATTCCTTATGGTTCGGGCAACGGCTTGTCGCGTTTCCTGGGTATTTCCATGAATGCCGGGCAGGCAATTAAAAACCTTAGTTCGGGATCTGTTGAAACGATAGATTCGGCCAGGCTAAACGGGCAGCCATTTTTCAATATGGCCGGGATGGGCTTTGACGCCCATATCAGCGAAGTGTTCTCACACGGAAAAAAACGGGGCTTCATAACTTATATCAAATCATCCTTTGAGGAGGTTAATAAATATGAGCCTCAACTATACCGGCTCGAAATTGATGGCAAAGTTCATGAGCGTGAAGCATTTATGCTGAGTTTTGCAAATTCATCACAGTACGGCAATAACGCCCATATTTCGCCAAATGCGTCGGTGCAGGACGGGCTGTTGGATATTTGCGTGATAAAAAAGTTCCCCTTATGGCGTTTTGTTGAGATGGGTATCCGGATGATCACAAAAACAGCCGACAAAACAAAATATGTTGAGATTATTCAGGGTAAAACCATAAAAGTTAAACGCGCCAAACCCGGGCCTGTACACCTTGACGGGGAACCGCAAATAATAGATACCGATATACTGATTGAGATTGTCCCGCATTCGCTGAAGGTAATTGTGGGGGCTTCTTTTAAAAGTCTCGTGTAGAGACGCGATGCATCGCGTCTCCGAAAGAAGGTAATTGTTGGCAGACGCGATGCATCGCAGCAAAGAAACAAGAAATGTCAAAAAAGAATTTTACCGGTGTAGTTTATTCTACCGACCCTGATTTTCAATACCAGGAAAATTCAGGGCAATCTGCGCAAACGCTGCCACCCCAGCAGCAAAACCTTAAGATCTACCTCGACAGGAAAGGCGGGGGGAAATTAGTAACCCGCATCAACGGCTTTATTGGGCAGGATGCCGACCTTGAACTTACAGGCAAAAAATTAAAATCCAAATGCGGCGTGGGCGGAACCGTAAAAGAAGGCGAAATATTAATCCAGGGCGATTTCAGGGATAAAGTATTAACGCTGCTGCTGGCCGACGGCTTTAAGGCTAAGAAGGCCGGGGGATAGCGCGTCAGTTTGCGGTGGGCCGATGCCCGGAATCATGAAAAAAAAGGCGCAAAATCCCGCTTTAGCGTTTAGTAACATAATTTTTATAGGGTATTGTTTGCTATTATTAAAAAAAATAGGTTTTATTGCAAAATAATTGTTTGAACAACAGATAATTTTTATCTTTCATTACGTTATATATCGGCCAATGTACCTGACTGATGAAGTGATAATTAAAAAATTATAAAGAATAACAAAAATGTTTTTTTAATTCATTAAAATTCTATTTTTGTTATTCCCTAATAATTCGCATTTAAAACAAAAATAAATATAAACTAAAACTAAAAACTAAAACTAAAAACTAATGGCAAACGCACCAACAAAACCAACTATTCCTGTTAAAAAAGAAGGCTCAAAAGCAGGCATATTTGCAACATTGACTATTCCTATCTGTCTCGCAGTTGCAATCGTAATTTTCATTTTCATTTTGGGCGATTCAAGTCATTTTGAAGGAGGCGATGTAGAGCACGGTACACCAGACATTTACGGAACTATTCACAGGGGAGGGTTCCTGGTACCGCTTATCATGTCTTACGTACTGACTGTAATCGTGTTTTCAATTGAACGTTTTGTTGTTATTGGCAAAGCATCCGGAACAGGCAGCGTGGACGTTTTTGTAAGAAAAGTACAAAGCGCCCTTAACGCAGGTAATATTGAAGCTGCAAAAAGCGAATGCGACAAACAAAAAGGTTCTGTTGCAAACGTTATCAAATCGGCTTTGAAAAAATACAGCGAAATGGAAGCAGAAGCAGGCCTTGACGTTGACCAAAAAACTTTAGCTATCCAAAAAGATATCGAAGAAGCTACATCACTTGAAATGCCGATGCTTGAGCAAAACTTAACTGTTATTGCTACCCTGGTATCAATCGGTACATTAACCGGTCTGTTAGGAACAGTACTTGGTATGATCCGTGCATTCGCGGCCTTAGCAACTTCGGGTGCGCCAAATACAACAGCATTATCAACTGCGATTTCAGAAGCCCTTGTAAATACTGCATTTGGTATCGGTACTTCGGCAACTTCAATTGTAATGTATAACGTTTTTACGTCAAAAATTGACAAGCTGACTTATGCTATTGACGAAACAGGATTCAGCATTGTACAAACATTTGCTGCATCGCACAAGAATAAATAAACAGACTCATTAGTGCTTAGTTTCACCTGCCCGGCTAAAACCGGGCAGGTTGTATAATCAATTACACATTGTAATATTAAAATTAATAAATTATGCCTAGAGTAAAAGTTGCCAGGAAAAGCACCTTCATAGATATGACAGCTATGTGCGATGTGGCGTTCCTGTTACTTACATTTTTCATATTAACTGCCAAGCCGAAGGTTGAAGACCCAACCAAGGCTGAGGTCCCGTTCTCCTCAAAAACCACGCCTGTTGCGGAAGACAACCTTGCTATGATCACCATCGGCAATGTTGACGGTAAAGACAAGATCTTTTTTTCTGTTACGGGATCTGACATTCGTGCTGAGGCTTTGAAGGCAATGGGAGAAAAATACAAGATCGTATTTACACCAGAAGAAACAGCCAAATTTTCGCTGCTTGAAGTGTTTGGCGTACCTATTGCCAATTTAAAACAATTCCTTGATCTGCGTCCGGATGAGCGTAAAGGATTTCCACAACCCGGTATTCCAACGGATACTACTGCTACCAACGAGTTAGGTAACTGGATCTATTTGTCGCGCCAGGCTGACAGGGGCTTGCATAACAAGGACCTGGTAATTGCTATAAAGGGCGACCGTAAAGAACAGTATCCTATAATCAATGAAATAATAGGCGTGTTAGGAAAACAGAAAATTTTCAAGTTTAATTTAATTACCGACCTGAGAGCGGCTCCTAAAAAATAAAAAGCTATGGCAGAATTAGACACCTCCGGCGGGGGTAAACAT
The DNA here is from genome assembly GCA_002413785.1 of Mucilaginibacter sp. UBA5151. Classification (GTDB taxonomy): domain Bacteria; phylum Bacteroidota; class Bacteroidia; order Sphingobacteriales; family Sphingobacteriaceae; genus Mucilaginibacter. The sequence continues at coordinate 119,816 of DHXR01000064.1, read as the reverse complement.
AAAGGCGGGAAAGTAAGAAGTAAAAAACAATCAACACGTGTCGATCTTACGGCAATGGTTGATTTGGCCTTCTTGCTGATTACCTTCTTTATGCTTACCACTACGCTAAGTAAAAAGAAATCAATGGACCTGGCCATGCCAGATAATTCAGTGAAAACAAGCCAGTTGGCCGTTGCCGCCACCCGTTCAATGACCATACTTTTGGGCAGTCATAACAAGATAGAATGGTATATGGGCGAACCTGGTAAAAGTGCGCCTACCGTTGATAATTATGGTAAGGATGGTTTACGCAAAGCGCTGATTGAAAACGGGAAAAAAGTTGCGGAGACGCATGCAGCCCCCGATAATTTCATGATCGTTTTGATAAAACCGAGTGACAAATCAACTTATGAGAACCTGGTGAATACGCTCGACGAAATGAGCATTACCAATGTGCAGTCTTACGCCATTGTTAAAATCACACCAATGGAAGTTGGCGAATTGCAAAAGAATGGTAATTACTAGTAATTTTTAATTACTAAAAACGTTAATTAATATTAAAGTCAAAAAAATGTTTGGATCAAAATTAGACATATTAGACCAAAAATGGATTGATTTTGTTTTTACAGACCGTAACAAAGCTTATGGCGCTTACCAGTTAAGAAAGGATAACGGGGTTAACACCCGCAAAGCCCTAATAATTGGTGTCCTGCTTTCTGTTATTTTGATATCTGCAAACACAATTTTCAATATGATCCAGGGTTTTGTCCCTGCGGCCAAAGAAAAGGTGAAGATCACCAACGTGGTACTTTCGCCACCGCCCGTTGACATAAAGAAACCACCTCCGCCACCTCCGCCTGAGCCGCCTAAACCAAAGGTTGACCAGGTTAAATTCCCGCCGCCGGTAGTTAAGCCCGATGCTGAGGTGAAAGAAAAACCACCGACTGTAAAAGAACTTGAAGTTGCCGACCCGGGTCAAAAAAACCTGAAAGGTGATAAAAACGCCGAGGTAACCATTGATGAACCTGTAGGTACATCGGAGGTTAAAGTTACCGAAGAAGACAACAACCATATTTTTACGTCGGTTGAACAGGTTCCGGAATTTCCGGGAGGTTTGGATGCCTTTGGCAGGTACTTAAGCAAAAACATCAGGTATCCCGCCATTGCCAGAGAGAACGGCACACAGGGCAGGGTTATTGTGAGTTTCGTATGTGAACGCGATGGTTCATTAACAGATGTTAAAGTTGCACGGGGCATTGGCGATGGTTGCGATGAAGAAGCAGTACGCGTAATCAAAGCATCACCGCACTGGAAACCAGGGATCCAAAACGGACGCCCGGTACGTGTGGCCTACAGTGTTCCGATCTCCTTTACATTAGGAACTGAATAATAAAACAATGTTATCAAATCATAACGAGCAAAAATCGCCCAAAAGGCGATTTTTGCTTATTTTAGGAGTTACAGCCTTTATTTGTTTTTGCTGCTTAGGTTTAATGGTTATTTTTTGGGATAAAATGCTGCCGAACATCTCAAAACTTCAAAGAATAGGATTTGGAACCATCATCATACTTTATGGGATATTACGTTTTTCACGAATACTAAAAAGGGGGCGGGATGAAATATAATATAAAATATTTATGGGTCGCTTTATCTGTCCTGGCAACAGTTGGGGCATTTGCGCTGTTACAGGGCTGTAAACATAAAACTCAAACGGAGGACCCCGACAGATTTACAAGCAACAACGCCGAGTTTGTTGTGGATGAATCTTTTCAACCAATAGTTGATGAAGAGCTTTATGTTTTTAAAGCTACCTACACCAAAGTACACCCGAAAATAGTATATGCCCCCGAAAACAGCGTGGTAAACCTTTTATTGGATGACAGCGCCAGGGTAGTGATCCTGTCGCGCGATTTAACCGCTACCGAAAAGGCCGCCCTGTTAAGAAACAAAAACTTAAAACCGGTAATCGACCGCTTTGCCATTGACGCCGTTGCATTAATTGTAAACCAGGCGTCGAAGGATACGACGATAACCGTAAGCGAAATAAAGAAAATATTGAACGGCGATACTAAAACGGATAAAAATATCGTTTTTGATAATGCCAACTCAAGCTTAGTAAGGTATTTGAAAGACTTTTCAGGGGTTAAGGGTTTCACGCAAAAAAATATTTACTCGCTCAAATCAAACAAAGAAGTTATAAAATATGTAAGTGAACACCCGGACGCATTGGGGATAACCGGTTTTAGCTGGCTCAACGATCCGGATAAAGATTATGCCGATGCCGTTAGGAAGGTTAAAATTGTTGCAGTAAAAGATGATACCGGAAAAGACCCCGATGCGCAGTATTATTCGCCATCGCAAAATACACTGGCGTTAAAGCAATACCCTTTGACCCGGAATCTTTATATATTAAATTGCACCGGAAAATACGGTTTGGGTATGGAATTTGCAGGGTTTATGAAAAGTGACAGGGGGCAAAGAATAATCTTAAAATCGGGTCTTTTGCCCGATACCATCCCCGGAAGGGAGATTACCATAGAGAAAAAAATACGGTTATAGCAATTTTGTGGCAATTTTGTATCAGTTTATATATAAAAGTTTACGCTAAAAGACATATAATTGCATAATGAAACGGAATTAGTTCAAAGAAATATAACAAAATACGAAGATTAATAATGATGAAAATTACCAGTAAAATAGCGGCCGCGGGGTTGGGATTCTTATTTATAGGATCGTCCGCTTTTTCGCAAAGCTTATCCGATGCTAAAAAGGCGATTGATGATGAGCAATATCAGAAGGCTAAGTCGATGCTGAAAAACCTTACGCATACCCAGGCAGATAAAGATGAAAATTTCTTTTACCTGGGATGGGTATATATAAAACAGGATTACCTTGATTCGGCTAAAGCAACCTTTAACAAAGGATTGGCGGTTAACGGTAAATCTGCTTTAAACTTTGCAGGCTTAGGCGCTGTTGCCCACATGGAAAAAGATGCGGCTGGTGCAACATCCAATTTCAACTCGGCTATTGAGCTGGCAGGTAAAAAGAACAGTACACCATTTTTATATGTAGGCCAGGCTTATCTGTTACCCCTTACCGGAAGCGCCGTGGGCCCAAATGGGGCAAAAATTGCCCCGGCCGATGCCGCTGCAGCCATTGCCATTTTGAATAAAGGGTTGCTTGCCAATCCTAAAGACGCCCAGATATATGTAGCCTTAGGGGATGCCAACCGGTCGCAGTTAAAAAGCACTGATGCATATAATGGTTACTCAACAGCTTTAACCATTGACCCAAAACTGGCTGCGGCCAATGTTGCCGAAGGCGTTCTATGGCGGTTTGCCGACAATTTCGAGGATTCGGAAAAACAATTCAAGGCAGCTCTGGCAATTGACCCAAATTTCGGACCGGCATACCGCGAATGGGCCGAAACTGATATACGCTGGGCTTGGACCGACCCATCTCAGCATGATGCTAAAATTGTTCAGGCGGTTGATAACTATAAAAAATACATCAACCTGACTGATTATTCGACTGAATCGCAAATGCGCTATGCCGACTTCCTGATCGACGCAAAAGACTACCCCACTTTGCAAAAAGTGGCTACCGACCTTACTGCTTCAGCAAAGAGTAATTTAAGGGTGTACCGTTATTTAGGTTACGCCGCCTTTGAAAATAAAGATTATACCAACGGCTTAACAGCAATTACCAAATGGATTAACGAAGCCGACCCGAAACGCCTTATCCCGCGTGATTATTTAGTTTTAGGTAAGCTGGAACTGGCAAATAAGAAAGATTCATTAGGGGTACGTGATCTTAGAAAAGCCCTGTCATTAGACACCAGCCAGGTTGATATTTATGGTGAAATTGCAGGCTCACTGTATGCGTTGAAAAAATACCAGGACGCAGGCGATGCCTACCATACCTTTGCTGAAAAGTCCCGCAAGGCTAAACTCATGGATCATTTTCATGAAGGATACAGCTATTATCAGGCATATAAGGGGCAGTACCGTAAATCATTAACTGATAAGACATTTAAGCCTGATTCGACCTTGCTCACAAAAGCCGATTCAGCGCTTACTTATGTTGAACGCAAACTACCAAAGCCAAATGCGCCAATTGTATTTTTACATGCAGGTGTAAAAGATTTTGAAGAAGGATCAGACAGGAATAACATTAAAGGTATTGCAAAACCTTATTATGAACAATATATCCAGTTATTTCTTGCAAAAGGCGGAGCTCCTGATGATGAAACAAAGGGCAATTTGATTGATGCATACGTTTATTTAGGTAATTACGCCGAATTTAAGGACAAAGACCACGCCAAAGCTTTAGATTATTTTAACAAAGCAAAAGATCTGGACCCGACGGAAGCCAGAGTTGTTTACTATTTCCAAACTTCAGGAAAAACCAAGTAAATAATTTTTCTAAATAATAAAAAAGCCCTCTCCAATTTATTGGAGAGGGCTTTTTTATTATCAATCCATTTGTATATTTGCACCATGGAAGTACACAGTTTGCCCGTTAATTTTTTGCCCATCATTTTTCAAATGATAGTAGCAATGGCGTTTGTGGTAGTCGTTATGTTTGTAACCCACAAAATTGGCCCGAACAGAAAAACAAAAGATAAATTAACAACCTTCGAATCAGGCATCGAGGTGATCGGGAATGCGCGAACGCCTATTTCGATCAAGTACTTTTTGGTGGCCATCCTGTTCGTACTGTTTGATGTGGAAGTAATATTTATGTACCCCTGGGCGGTAAATTTCAGGGACCTTGGCAAAGATGGTATGGTAGAGATGTTTATTTTTATGGGTACCCTCCTGCTTGGTTTTATTTACGTGATAAAAAAGAAAGCGCTGGATTGGGATTAAGGCGTTTGGCCTCTCCCTGCCCTCTCCAAAGGAGAGGATTCTGAGGAGAATTTTTTAAATTAAGCATCTTTGAACCGGGCGTTAGGCCTCACCCTGCCCTCTCCAAAGGAGAGGGTTCTAAATGGGCATTTAGGTGAAGAAAATCAAAAAGTTCCGCCAAAGACGGAAGCTTAATAAAGAGTGAAGTTAAAGTCCTCTCCTTTGGAGAGGATTTAGGTGAGGCCTGTTTAGACTGGTTCTAAATATATTTACTTTAGCATAGTGTAATTGTTACATAGTAAATTGTTGTAAATTTGCCTCATCGTTAGGTTTTTGTATCAAATAGATCATGAGTGATATTCAATTAGTTGATGCCCCGGCTGGCGTAGAAGGAGCAGGATTTTTCGCTACCTCGCTTGATAAAGCAATAGGCATTGCACGTTCATATTCTTTATGGCCATTACCATTCGCAACTTCATGCTGCGGGATTGAGTTTATGGCCACCATGTCGCCGCACTATGACCTGGCCAGGTTTGGAGCAGAACGCTTAAGTTTCTCACCCCGTCAGGCAGACCTTTTAATGGTTATGGGTACTATCTCTAAAAAAATGGGCCCCGTACTAAGGCAGGTTTATATTCAAATGGCCGAACCCCGCTGGGTAATGGCCGTTGGCGCCTGTGCTTCGAGCGGGGGCATTTTTGATACCTACTCTGTTTTACAGGGAATTGACGAAGTGATCCCGGTTGATGTGTATGTGCCCGGGTGCCCGCCACGTCCCGAAGCGATCATCGATGGCTTTATGGATATTCAAAAATTGGTACAAACCGAAACCTTGCGCCGCAGAAATGAACCGGAATATCAAAAACTATTAGCTTCATACGGAATATTATAATGGCTAAACTAACAAACGAAGCGCTCTTAAAAAAGATCACAGATAAGTTTAACAACCAACTGACCTTACTTGGCGAACCCTTTGGCTTATTAACCCTTGAAACAGGCCGTGAGCAGATTATTGATATTTTAACTTATTTAAAAACAGACCCCGAACTCCAGTTTGTTTTTTTAACAGATATTACCGGCATCCATTATCCCGACCTGGAAAAACCTATCGGGGTTATTTATCATTTACACAGTCTGGTAAATAATGTACGCGTTCGTCTAAAGGTTTTTTTGAAAGATGGCGATGAACATATCCCCACCGCAACAGTGTTGTGGAATGGCGCTAACTGGATGGAAAGAGAAACCTACGACTTTTTCGGGGTGATTTTTGACGGACATCCCGACCTGCGCAGGATATTAAATGTTGACGATATGGTGGTCTTTCCGATGCGGAAAGAATTCCCGCTGGAAGACCCTAACCGTGTTGATAAAAAAGATTATTTTTTTGGAAGATAACAGCAATGCAGAACCACCCGGTATATACAGATAACGACCCGCAAAACGAGCTTTCAACCCTTAACCTGGGGCCAACCCACCCTGCAACCCATGGTGTATTCCAGAATGTGCTGCAACTGGATGGCGAAAGAATTGTAAGCGGCGTATCCACTATTGGTTACATCCACCGCGCTTTTGAAAAAATTGCCGAACACCGGCCATTTTATCAGATCACCCCGCTTACCGACAGACTGAACTATTGTTCGTCGCCTATCAATAACATGGGCTGGCACATGACAGTTGAAAAGCTGTTAGGCATTGAAACCCCAAAACGGGTAGATTATTTGCGCATCATCATTATGGAACTGGCCCGTATTTCCGACCATTTGATCTGTAACAGCGTACTGGCGGTTGATACCGGCGCCGCCACAGGGTTCTTTTACGTGATGGAGTACCGTGAGGCTATTTATGAAATTTACGAAGAGGTTTGCGGTTCGCGACTGACTACCAATATTGGCCGCATAGGCGGTTTTGAACGCAATTTCAACGATATAGCTTTTAGAAAATTACGTAAGTTTTTAAAGGAATACCCGGTTGTACTGAAGGAATTTGAAAATCTTACCAAACGTAACCGCATTTTTATTGACCGTACCAGGGATGTTGCCGCAGTTACTGCCGAAGATGCATTGAGTTATAGCTGGAGCGGCCCTATACTCCGCGCAACAGGTGTTGATTATGATGTGAGGGCCATGAACCCCTATTGCTCTTACGAAGATTTTGAGTTTGAAGTTCCTGTGGGTGATAACGGCGATGTGTATAGCCGCTATCTGGTACGCCAGGAGGAAATGTGGCAAAGCTTACGCCTGATAGAACAGGCTTTGGCAAAAATAGAAAAAGAACCTTCGGATATTTTCCATGCGGATGTACCCGACTTTTACCTTCCTCCAAAAGAGGATGTTTATAACAACATGGAGGCGTTGATCTATCACTTTAAAATAGTGATGGGCGAAATACCAACCCCAACGACTGAAGTTTATCACTCAGTTGAAGGCGGTAACGGCGAACTGGGCTTTTACCTTGTAAACGATGGCGGACGTTCGCCATACCGCTTGCATTTCCGCAGGCCAAGCTTCATCAATTACCAGATGTATGCGCCAATGAGCCGCGGAATGCTGTTATCAGATGCGATAATTAACATGAGTAGTTTAAACGTTATAGCCGGAGAATTAGATGCTTAGAGTTGAAGAAACACAGGCGCCGGTTGAATTTAGCCCGGAGCTGATCAGTAAGTTTGATGATGTGAAGAGCCGCTATCCGGCAGGGAAGCAAAAATCGGCTTTATTGCCCATACTGCACCTTGTGCAGGCCGAATTTGGCTGGCTGAGCGCCGCTGCAATGGATAAAGTTGCCGGATACCTGCAAATACAGGATATTGAAGTATATGAGGTAGCCACTTTTTACAGTATGTATTTTTTAAACCCCAAAGGTAAATACGTACTCGAAGTTTGCCGCACGGGTCCTTGCTGCCTGGTTGGCGCCGAAAAAATAATGGATTACCTGGAAGAAAAGCTGGGTGTTAAAGAAGGCGAAGTTACTGCCGACGGCCTGTTTAGCTGGCGCGGGGTTGAATGCCTTGCTGCCTGCGGGTTCGGACCGGTTTTGCAAATTGGACCTGAATATACGTTTTACGAAAATTTAACCAAAGATTCAGTTGACAAACTGATAAAAGACTTAAAAGAAAAAGGCAAGAATTAAGAATGACCGGCACAATTTTAATTGTAACTGACACTTTGTTAGTTGTAACAATAATTGTAATAAATTATGCAAATGGCGGCTTCAATCAAAACCCGTTATTCTTAAACTTTTTGGTGGTTGTAGCTTTTGCAAGTTGTATAATAAGACATATTAATCATTACCGGCATACCAGGCGGTTTTATTAAGTACGGTACAAATTAAATGAAAAACACATTGCCGCTTATAAATTAACCGGTAAAATATATTAATAGTAATGGCACGAAAATTACTTTTAGAACACATCAACGTACCCGGCATCAACACATTTGATGTTTACCGCTCAAAAGGCGGCTATGCTGCTGTTGAAAAAGCTTTGAAAACCATGTCGCCCGATGATGTAGTCGAAGAAGTTAAAAAGTCCGGGTTGCGCGGTCGCGGTGGTGCGGGTTTCCCAACCGGTATGAAATGGAGTTTCCTGGCTAAACCCGAAGGGGTAGCCCGTTATCTGGTTTGTAATGCCGATGAATCGGAACCCGGAACATTTAAAGACCGTTACCTGATGACCTATATCCCCCACTTATTAATAGAGGGGATGATAGCTGCCAGTTTCGCATTAGGCGCGAAAATATCCTACATTTATGTTCGCGGCGAAATGATGCCGCAGATAAGGATCCTTGAAAAAGCGATAGCCGAAGCAAAAAATGCCGGTTTTCTTGGTAAAAACATCTTAGGCACCGGTTATGATCTGGAATTATATGTTCAGCCGGGCGGCGGCGCTTATATCTGCGGCGAAGAAACAGCTTTATTGGAATCATTGGAAGGCAAACGCGGTAACCCGCGTATTAAACCGCCATTTCCTGCAATTGCAGGTTTATATGGCTGCCCTACCGTAGTCAATAACGTGGAATCTATTGCTGCCGTTGTTCCCATCATTAACGAAGGCGGCGATGAATATGCCAAAGTAGGTATTGGCCGCAGCACCGGTACAAAACTGATCTCCGCAGGCGGCAATGTAAAAAAACCGGGGGTTTACGAAATTGACCTGGGCCTGCCGGTTGAAGAGTTTCTATATTCGGATGAATATTGCGGAGGTATTGCCAATGGCAAACGGCTGAAAGCTGTTGTTGCGGGCGGATCTTCTGTTCCGATCCTTCCGGCAAATCTCTTCCTTAAAACTATAAAAAATGAACCCCGCCTGATGAGCTATGAATCATTGTCTGACGGAGGTTTTGTTAGCGGCACCATGATGGGTTCGGGTGGGTTTATCGCTTTTGATGAAGATCAGTGTATAGTACGCAATACCTGGAACTTCTCCCGTTTTTATCACCACGAAAGCTGCGGGCAATGCTCGCCATGCCGTGAAGGTACCGGATGGATGGAAAAAGTATTGCACCGTTTGGAACATGGCCATGGCAAAATGAGCGACATGGACCTGCTGGTTGATGTATCAAAAAAAATTGAAGGAAATACAATTTGTCCGCTGGGTGATGCAGCTGCGTGGCCTGTGGCCAGTGCTATCCGTCATTTCAGGGATGAATTTGAATGGCATGTAAGCCATGGCGCTGAAGCGGTGACAAGGAATTTTGGATTGGCCCATTACGCTGATCCATTGCCTCAGCCGGAGACTGTTGCATAAATAAGTCGCAATTGGGAATACAAGTTGTTGTAAATAAGAAATTACGACAAAAAAGAAAATATAATTTTGACTAATATAAAATGTCAGTTAAAGTAACCATAGACGGAATAACCATTGAAGTAGAACCGGGAACAAGCATCCTTAATGCCGCGAGGCAGATAGGGGGCGATATTGTTCCGCCTGCTATGTGCTATTATTCCAAGCTGAAAGATAGCGGCGGTAAATGCCGTACCTGTTTGGTAAAAGTAAGCAAAGGGTCCGAAAAAGACCCGCGCCCTATGCCCAAACTGGTGGCCTCATGCCGCACCACGGTAATGGATGGCATGGAAGTGCAAAATATTACTTCGCCTGAAGTGGTTGAGGCGCGCAAAGGTATTGTTGAAATGCTTTTGCTAAACCATCCGCTGGATTGCCCTATTTGCGACCAGGCAGGTGAATGTCATTTACAGGACCTGGCCTTTGAGCATGGCGCCGTTAAAACCCGCTATGAGTTTGACCGTCGTACCTTCGAAAAAATAGATATTGGCGATAAAATACAACTGCACATGACGCGCTGCATCTTATGCTACCGTTGTGTTTTTGTTGCCGACCAGATCACCGATCACCGTATCCATGGGATATTGAACCGTGGCGATCATTCAGAAATTTCGACCTACATACAACATGCTGTTGATAACGACTTTTCTGGAAACGTGATTGACGTATGCCCGGTGGGTGCATTAACTGATAAAACTTTCCGCTTTAAAAACCGTGTTTGGTTTACCAAACCGGTTGAAGCACACCGCGATTGCGATCACCCTAAATGTAACGGTAAGGTAACTTTATGGTACAAAGGCGAAGAAGTATTGCGTGTAACCGCACGTAAAGACCAATATGGCGAGGTGGAAGATTTTATATGCAACACCTGCCGTTTTGATAAAAAGAACACTTCGGATTGGGTAATAGAAGGGCCCCGCCAGGTATCGCATAAATCGGTCATCAGCGCAAATCATTACGATTTTATACCTTTGCCGGTGATAAAAACCGATCCTTACTTAATTGAGGCCAATAAAGAACAATTTGAACGAGATACACGCTTATAATGGGACTTGCAGATATTATAATTAAATTTATACTGGTAGTGATCATATTTGCGATCAGCTTACTGATTGCATTATACTCCACCTATGCCGAACGTAAGGTAGCGGCATTTTTTCAGGACAGGTTAGGCCCCAACCGTGCCGGCCCTTTTGGTATTTTTCAGCCTTTTGCTGATGGTGGCAAAATGTTTTTGAAAGAAGAGATCATACCGACAAGTGCGAGTAAGTTCTTATTCATCGCCGGGCCGTCATTATCCATTTTTACGGCCTGCATAGGTTCGGCTGTTATTCCATGGGGGCAACAACTAACCATTGGCGGCCATGTTATTGACCTGCAGGTTGCTGATATTAACGTGGGTGTTCTTTATATACTTGGGGTAGTTTCACTGGGTGTTTACGGTGTAATGATAGGCGGCTGGGCCTCAAACAATAAATATTCATTATTGGGCGCCATACGCGCGGCATCGCAAAACATCAGTTACGAAATTTCCATGGGTTTGGCCATTATAGCCTTATTAATGGTAACCGGCACATTAAGCCTTAAAGAAATTGCGGTACAACAACATGGCTTCTGGTCGCACGGCTGGTTTACCTGGAATGTATTTAAACAGCCTTTAGGCTTCTTATTATTCATTGTTTGTGCTTTTGCGGAAACCAATCGTACACCGTTTGACCTCCCTGAGTGCGAAACGGAACTGATTGGCGGATACCATACCGAATACTCATCAATGAAACTTGGCTTTTACCTGTTTTCCGAATACATCAACATGTTCATATCGGGTGCGGTAATGGCTACCTTATATTTTGGCGGATATAATTTCCCTGGCATGCATTATTTTTCGGGAAATATGCTTGCCATCCTCGGAGTTGTAGTATTGTTTGCGAAAATATTTTTCTTTATTTTCTTTTTTATGTGGGTAAGATGGACAATCCCCCGTTTCCGTTACGATCAGTTAATGGACCTGGGCTGGAAAATATTGATCCCGTTGGCAATAGCCAATATTGTGATCACAGGAATTTTTATTACTTTTTTTAAATAGATCAGCGTTTAAATCAGATGGAACCATTAAGTAATAAACGAAAAATACTCGAAGCAAAGCCGCTCAATTTTTGGGAACGGATTTATTTGCCTGCAATTATACAGGGCCTTTCAATTACGATGAAGCACTTTTTCAGGAAACCTGTAACCGTACAGTATCCTGAGAAAACACGTGAATATTCAGAAAACTTTCGCGGTCTGCATTCGCTTAAGCGCGATGAGAATGGCAAAGAGCGTTGTACTGCCTGCGGTTTATGCGCCCTGTCGTGCCCGGCCGAAGCCATCACGATGATAGCAGCCGAACGCCAGAAAGGTGAAGAGCATTTATACCGCGAAGAAAAATATGCAGCGGTTTACGAAATAAATATGCTGCGCTGCATTTTTTGCGGCTTATGTGAGGAAGCATGCCCGAAAGAAGCAATTTACCTGGACGGTCCGCATGTAACCTCAGACTATTTAAGAAAAGATTTTATATACGGAAAAGACAAATTAGTAGAAGCGCCCTTAAATCAATAAAGAAGTTTTATACCTTTGCCCAGCTCTTTTAAAGGTAAGGTATTTTGAAAATATAAACCATGAGTACATTTTACTTCATCGCATTTTTGTCCATATTTTTTTCGATACTGGTTATTTCAGCAAAAAATCCTGTGCATAGCATCCTTTATCTGGTACTTACATTTTTCACTTTCACCATTCATTATATTTTAATGAATGCCCAGTTTTTGGCAGTGGTTAATTTCATTGTGTATATGGGGGCAATTTTAGTATTGTTCTTATACACACTCATGCTCATCAACTTAAGTAAAGAATCGGAGCCGCGAAAATCAAACCTGGTTAAGCTTGCAGCCGTTATTGGCGGCGGTTGCTTTTTAGTAACCATAGTTGCCGCGCTCAAAGCCTTTAAGATTTCAGAACCGGTAATACTGCATGACCCCAACCTTGGTCTTGTAAAAAACTTAGGAAAAATATTATTTAACGAATATTTGCTACCATTCGAAGTATCGTCAATATTGCTGTTATCGGCAATGGTGGGCGCTGTTTTATTAGCTACAAAAGAACCCAAAACAACCTGATGGAAACCCTGACACAAAACATACAAGCAATACCGCTTAATCATTACATATTATTATGCAGTATTATTTTTGCAATTGGTGTTACCGGCGTATTGATCCGCCGAAATGCAATCGTGATATTTATGTCGGTTGAACTGATGCTGAATTCAGTAAACCTGCTGCTTACCGCCTTTTCCGTATATCGCGGAGATGCCACCGGCCAGGTTTTCGTGTTCTTTATTATGGCGCTGGCCGCTGCAGAAGTTGCCGTCGGATTAGCAATAATAGTAATGATCTACCGCAATACAAATTCGATAGATATAAATGTATTGAACAGGTTGAAATGGTAAAAATGATTTCGGAAGTCGGATTTTCGATTTCGGATTTTATTAATTTATAAACAATAACACTTAAAAAGACAAATCTAAAAGTCTCTCCGCCAATTGGCGGATGAGATTTGGAGGGGGCTCATTATGGATAAATACATCTGGCTTATTCCTTTACTACCGTTAGCCGGTTTTATTATTAACGGCGTTGGCCGTAATACGCTGCCAAAAAGTTTAATTGGTTTTTTGGGTTGCTTTTTGGTATTGGTTTCTTTCGGTATTAGCCTCGGCGCTTTTTTGCAGGTAAAATCTACCGGGGCATTCAACGTAAATCTTTTCGAATGGTTCTCTGTTGGTGAATTTAAAGTCTCCTTCGCATTCCTTGTTGATCAGCTGAGCGCTTTAATGCTTTTAATTATTACAGGCGTAGGTTTCCTGATCCACCTGTATTCAGTAGGTTATATGAAAGGCGATGCCGGGTTCGGCAAGTTTTTCTCGTATCTCAACCTCTTTATTTTCTTTATGCTGCTGCTGGTGCTCGGTTCAAACTACCTGGTTATGTTTATTGGCTGGGAAGGTGTGGGCTTGTGCTCCTATCTGCTGATCGGTTTCTGGTACACCAATCCTGATTATGCCGATGCCGCTAAAAAAGCATTTATAATGAACCGCATTGGCGACCTGGGCTTTGTGATCGCTATATTTTTGATGATCCTCATTTTTGGCAGCGCTTCATTCAGCGATATTTTTGCAAAGGCGGGCACAAAAGAGTATGCCAATGTAAATTTCACCTTAATAACCATGCTGCTGTTTATCGGCGCTGTGGGTAAATCGGCACAGATCCCTTTGTTTACCTGGCTTCCTGATGCAATGGCTGGTCCTACCCCGGTATCGGCTTTGATCCATGCGGCAACTATGGTGACTGCCGGCGTTTACATGATCGCCCGCTCAAACATATTGTTCACCCTTGCCCCTGTTACACAGCATACAATCGCCATTATTGGCCTTTCGACTGCGGTGTTAGGCGCGCTGATTGCCTTAACACAAACCGATATTAAAAAGGTACTGGCTTATTCAACCGTATCGCAACTGGGTTATATGTTTTTAGGGTTGGGCGTGGGCGCTTATACCGGCGCATTTTTCCATGTACTTACCCATGCGTTTTTTAAGGCCTTATTGTTCCTTGGTGCAGGTTCTGTAATCCACGCAGTTAGCGGTGAGCAGGACATGCGCAAAATGGGCGGTTTAAAAGGGAAATTACCCATTACTTTCATTACCATGTTTATTGGTACGCTGGCTATTTCAGGAATCCCGCCATTTGCCGGGTTCTTTTCCAAAGACGAAATACTTGCCCATACCTTTATGCAAAGTACTTCGATGTATGTTATAGGTGTTATTACAGCCATGTTCACTTCATTCTATATGTTCAGGCTGTTGTACCTTACCTTTTACGGCAAATTCCGGGGCACACACGAGCAGGAACATCACCTGCACGAATCGCCCCCATCCATGACCATCCCGCTTATTGTGCTGGCCATATTGTCAACCATAGGTGGTTTTATTGGTGTTCCCGAATCATTGGGCGGTCACCATTGGCTTGAACATTTTATGGAACCTGTATTTAAACAATCAGCTGCCCTGGTTACAACTGTTGCTTTAAGCCAAAATACCGAACAAATATTAATGGGCTTATCAGTTGGCGGCGCAGTGCTGGCATTAATATATGCCTATATTAAATATGTTAAGAATTCACATGTTCCGCTTGCTGATACGGAAGAACGCCCTGCATTGGCCGGTCTGTCATATCATAAGTTTTATATCGATGAATTGTATGATGTAATAATCCGCAAACCGCTGGATGCTTTATCAGTATTCTTTGATAAAGTGGTTGACCGTTTGGGGATTGACGGCATTGTGAATGGTTTTGGCAAAGGATCAATAGAAGCCAGTAAGGGCTTACGTTTGCTGCAAACCGGAAATGTTGGTTTCTATATATTTATGATGGTAGTGGGTATCATTTCCATATTAATGTACCTTGTTGTTAAAGTTTAAAAAACGTTTAGCGTTTACAATATAAAAATGACGGTTAATATTTTAATTTTCTTACCTGTAATTGCGGCCCTGGCTGTTCTATTATTTAAAAACAACGCAGCTAAACATGCGGCGTTAGCTTTTTCGGTGGCCGAACTGGCCGTTGCGGCCTTTTTCCTGAGTAAGTTCGTCCCGGACGCCTCGGTTCAATTTGCCGTTGATGTGCCCTGGATACCCAAACTGGGTATCTACTTCAACGCTGGCATTGATGGCATAAGTATGATAATGATATTGCTGACCACCTTGCTGGTACCGCTCATTGTCTTAACCACTTATAAGCACCAGTATAAAAATGCAGCCGCTTTTTATGCCCTTATTTTATTTATGCAGGCCGCATTGGTGGTAGTTTTTACCGCTTTAGACGGCTTTTTGTTTTACGTGGGATGGGAAGCCGCGCTGATACCGATTTATTTCATTTGCGCCCTTTGGGGAGGCGAAAACCGCATCCGCATTACGCTCAAGTTTTTTATTTATACTTTTTCGGGCTCGTTGTTTATGTTGCTGGGCATTATTTACCTGTACCTGCAAACACCCGAAAAAACCTACGACATATTCCATTTTTATAATTTAGCCCTTACCTTGCATCAGCAAACGTGGGTATTTTGGGCCTTCTTTCTGGCTTTTGCCATTAAGATGCCAACATTCCCTTTTCACACCTGGCAGCCCGATACTTATACCGAATCGCCGACCGCAGGTTCAATGATGTTAGGCGGTATTATGCTGAAAATGGGAATCTATGGCGTTATCCGCTGGATGATACCGAATGTGCCTTTAGGCTTTTACAATTTTCAAAGCATGACGATTATGCTTGCTGTGATTGGTATTGGCTATGCATCAATTATTGCATTCACGCAAAAAGACGGTAAACGCCTCGTAGCTTATTCGTCCATCGCCCACGTTGGATTAATTGCAGCCGGGATATTTGTGTGGAATAATGAGGGGTTGCAGGGCGCAATGATACAAATGCTGAGCCATGGTATAAACATCGTTGGGATGTTCTTTATCTGGGACATCATCAGCACCCGTTTAAATACAAGGCAAATAAGCGATTTGGGCGGTATTGCCAAAACGGCCCCTAAATTTGCAATTGCTTTTTTAATTATTGTACTTGGAACGGTTGCCCTGCCATTAACCAATGGTTTCGTAGGCGAATTTTTATTGTTGCTGAGTGTTTTGCAGTGGAACATCTGGATGGTTACTGCGGCTGGTTTAACCATGATATTTGGCGCCGTATATATGTTACGCATGTATAAAAAAGTTATGCAGGGCGAAACAAACGCACTGACTGCCACCTTTACCGACATCAGTGGCTCAGAAACTGTAGTACTAAGTATCATTTGTGCCTTAATAATAATTATTGGCATTTACCCGCATCCAATTCTTCATATATCCGAAGCTGCTGTTAAAGAGTTAGTTCATTCGGTTAATACTAAATTTTACCAGGTAAAACCATGAGTACCTTAATTATAATATCTACGCTGCCTATACTGCTTTTATATTTAGGTTTATATAAAGCCCAAAAGGCCCTATTGCCTGTTACTATTATTGGTTTGCTTGCCGCTTTAGGCTTTGCTGTTGCCCAATGGAATAACAATGCACAGCCAATTTATCACGGCATGATGCTGTTTGATAATTTCTCTATTGCATTTTCTGCTATTACCATTATATCAACCGCATTGATCATCTTCCTGTCAAAGGGATATTTTGAAAAGATCAGCAACCACATTGCCGAATATTATGCTATTATCCTTTTTGCACTGGCCGGTATTATAGTAATGGTTTCGTTTTATAACTTAACGATGCTTTTCATAGGGATAGAGATCATGTCTGTAAGTTTATACATCCTTGCAGGGATAAAAAAGAACGATTTTGCATCCAACGAAGCCGCATTAAAGTATTTCCTGATGGGTGCCTTCTCCACAGGATTTTTACTATTCGGGATCACTTTGATTTACGGAGCATCGGGATCATTTAACCTTGAGGCAATCCGTAACTGGGTAATAGCACATCCCAAAGGTATCGACCCCATGTTTTACTCTGGCATCCTGCTGATCATAGTGGGACTTTGCTTTAAAGTAGGGGCGGCGCCCTTCCATTTCTGGACCCCTGATGTTTATGAAGGCTCCCCTACCCTCATCACTGCTTTCATGTCAACAGTAGTTAAAACCGCCGCCTTTGCCGCATTCTTACGCTTGTTTTCAGCCTGCTTTGCACCACTTTCGGATTTTTGGGTACCGGTTTTACTGGTTATTACGATAATCACACTATTTGTCGGCAATATCACCGCGCTTTACCAGCAAAGCTTTAAACGTATGCTGGCATTTTCGAGCATCTCTCATGCAGGCTATATGCTTTTTGCAATTGTTGCTTTAGGGGCAAGTTCAGCCAATTCAGTATTTATGTATGCATCTGCTTATTCTATCGCCTCAATTATTGCATTTGGCGCTTTAATACTGGTTCAGCAACAATCAGGCAGCGAAAATTTCGAAAGCTTTAACGGCTTATCGAAAAAAAACCCTTTCCTTGCCCTGGTTTTAACCATAGCGATGCTTTCTTTGGCGGGCATACCGCTTACAGCAGGCTTTATCGGTAAGTTTTTTATGTTCTCTGCTGCTTTAACACAATTCCACGTATTACTGGTAATATTAGCTGTGGTGAATGCAGTGATCAGCATTTTCTATTATTTCAGGGTAATAACCGCCATGTATTTCAAGGATGCCGACCGTGCGGAACTTACTATACCTGTTTACTATAAACTTGTTTTCGGCTTTTCGGCGCTGGCAATTATACTCATCGGTATTTATCCAGGCTTTATTTCAAACTTTATTTAAAATAACAGGCAGCTTATCGAACGGATTCAGTTTATCATTTTAATTTGTAACACCTGTATTACAAATTAATTTTTATTTGTAGCTTTACAAATATAGTGAATGGCTAATTTTTGGGAATACCTGCAAAATTTAACGGACGCTCAATCCATCATAAGCTTAGGGTTTTACTCTTTGCTTATTGTTGTTTTTGCTGAAACCGGTCTTTTTTTCGGATTTTTTTTACCGGGGGATTACCTGTTGTTTATGGCCGGCCTTCTATGCTCAACCGGAAGATTCGATATTTCAATTTATACCCTTGTACTTTCATTGATCGGAGCAGGCATTTTAGGCAACTATGCAGGCTACTGGTTTGGGTACCGTACAGGCCCCGCCTTATTCAAAAAAGACAACTCTTTGTTCTTTAAAAAATATTATTTAGAGGTAGCTGAGGAATTTTATGCCAAAAATGGGGGCATGGCATTGGTTTTAGGCAGATTTTTCCCTATTATTAGAACTTTTGCACCTATCTTTGCAGGTGTAGTTAAAGTTGATCTTAAAAAATTCACACTTTATAACTTTATTGGCAGTATTGCCTGGGTAAACACTTTTACATTAGCCGGCTATTTTTTAGGCAGGAAGTATCCGCAATTAAAAGATTACCTTGAATATATCATTTTAGGCTTGATAGTAGCCACAACTATCCCGCTGATTGCAGCTTTTTACAAGCGGAAATTGCAAAAAGGCGCAAATATTAAAGAATTAAAATAAGAATTATAAATGAGCACACAGCACCCCTGGCACCAGGTTTCACCAGGTGACAATATGCCTGAAGTAGTTAATGCAATTATTGAGATCCCGAAAGGCTCAAAAGCTAAATATGAGATTGACAAGGAATCAGGACTGTTAAAACTTGACCGTGTTTTGTTTTCGTCGGTAATGTATCCGGCTAATTATGGTTTTATTCCGCAAACCTATTGCGATGATAATGACCCTTTGGATATTCTGGTACTATGCTCAATAGATGTTTTTCCGATGTCGATCATCGAAGCAAAGGTAGTTGGCGTAATGCACATGGTTGATAATGGCGAACAGGATGATAAGATCATCGCGGTAGCAAAAAACGACATGTCAATAAATTATATTAATGACCTTGGTGAACTGCCGCCACATGTGATGATAGAAATAGTGCGCTTTTTTAAAGATTATAAAAAGCTGGAAGGCAAGAATGTCACCATTGAGCACCTCTTAGGGATGCGATACGCGCATAAAGTGATAAAAGAAAGTTTGGAATTGTATAAATCTACTTTTCCTGTGTACCAATAATTAATTTATGGGCCCTGACATTGAAATAAACGGTTATTACCTTTTCCTTACCTTTTTCCTGGTTTTGTTAAACGGCTTTTTTGTGGCCGCTGAATTTGCCATGGTTCGGGTACGCGGCTCTCAGGTTGAAATTAAAGCAAAAACCGGAAGCCCGGTAGCAAAAGTGGCCAGGGGTATATTGCACAATCTTGATGGCTACCTGGCCGCCACACAATTAGGGATCACAATTGCATCACTGGGCTTGGGATGGGTTGGGCAGGAAGTAGTTACAAAGCTGATGCTCAATTTTTTTGCATTTTGCGGCCTCGTCATCAACTCACCTTTTATAATCAATACCAGTCATATTGTCGCCTTCGCTTTTATTACGATTTTACATATCGTATTCGGCGAACTGGCACCCAAATCAATTGCAATTCAAAGATCTGTCCGAACGGTGATGACGGTTTCGTTACCACTCCGCTTCTTTTTTGTGGTTTTTAAGCCACTGATATGGGTGTTAAATGGCTTTGCAAATTTTATTTTAAAGCTCATCGGAATTAGCCCTGTAACGGGCGAAACCTCACACAGTTCAGAAGAATTGCAATATTTGCTTGACCAGGGTAGAGAAACCGGGGCATTAGATTCAACGGAACACGAACTGATCCAGAATGTATTCGACTTTAACGAGCGTGTCGTAAAAAATATAATGATCCCGCGTACCAAGATATCGGGCATGGATATTAATACCGGCAAAAATGAATTACTGGAAATACTAATAACCGAGGGTTACTCGCGCATACCGGTTTATGATGATGTAATTGATAAAATAGTGGGCATAGTGCATGCTAAAGATGTATTGCCACTATTAGCCCGCAATGAAGAGATAGTCTTAAAAAATATTATCCGCAAGCCTTATTTTGTACCGGAAACAAAAAAAATAAATGACCTGATGGCCGAACTGCAGCAAAAACGCATACAAATAGCCATCATACTGGACGAGTTCGGCGGCACAGCAGGTATGGTCACCCTCGAAGATATTGTTGAAGAACTGGTTGGCGAGATACAGGATGAATACGATGAGGAAAAGCCGATAGTGGAAGTTATAAACGACCGGGAATTTATTGTAAACGCCCTGGCCCCCATTTATGACGTAAATAGCCACCTTCCCCATGACTTGCCTGAAGACGGCGATTTTGATACTGTATCAGGCTGGCTGGGCGACATATTTGGGAAAATACCTGATGTTGGCGAGCAGAAAGAATCAAACGGGTATAATATTACCGTATTAAAAAAATCGGATCAGAATATTGAATCGGTTAAACTTGAGTTACTGATAAACGAAGAAGATGCTGTAGATTTACATTAATCTGCTTTAAATATGCAACTTTTTTACACCCCGGATATTGACCCCTCCTACCAGCAATATTTTCTGAACGAAGAAGAGAGTAAACATTGTACCAGGGTGCTGCGGCTTGAAAATGGCAGCGAAGTACAGCTGATAGATGGCCGGGGCGGGTTATACAATGCCAGGATAATGGACGCCCATCCAAAAAGAACAATTCTTCAAATAAATTCAGTCATTTCTTCGTTTAACAAAAGGAACCACTACCTGCATATAGCAGTGGCCCCCACCAAGAATATTGAGCGCCTGGAATGGTTTTTAGAGAAAGCTACCGAAATTGGTATTGATGAAATATCGCCGGTTATCTGCCAGCGCTCGGAGCGTAAAGAAGTTAAGGTTGAAAGATTAAATAAAATTATTACATCAGCCATCAAACAATCTATCAAAGCATACCACCCGGTTTTAAATGAGCCATTAAGTTATCAGCAGTTCCTGAAAAAACCGTTTGAAGGCCAGAAGTTTATAGCACATTGCGAAAAAAGTGCTAAGGTTACCTTGCAGGCAGAACTTGTTAAACAAGGCCGGTATTTGATATTGATAGGGCCGGAAGGTGATTTTACGCCTGTAGAAATTGATGAGGCTTTGCAAAATGGTTTTAAACCTATAACTTTAGGGGAAAGCCGCTTAAGAACTGAAACAGCTGCCCTGGAAGCCTGTTTTGAGGTAAATTTTTTAAACAGGCTGATTGGTTGATTGGCAGGGAAATCGCTTTTAAATAGTTAAAGCTTAAGGTACCATACTGACGGGAAATTCACCAGCTATTCATGCCCCGCGAGGGGCTACCCGTTTGTAGAAAAAGACATCACAGCAAAATATTACCCCATCAGGGGTTACCCATTCGCGAAGGGTAGCCCGTCACGGGGCAATTGCCTGGTGGGTAATCGAATGCTACAAACGGGTAGCCCCCTGACGGGGTATTCGCTTTTTAAACGCGATTTCCCTGAGTTGATTGGGTTGATTAAGTTAAATTTGTATTATAATGTTTAATAACGGAATTTTCGGATTAATGCTACGTTTAAAACCCATCACCTGGGTTTCCGCTTTGGCATTATTGACATTGTTTAGCAGCTTTAATGCGCCCCCTACCTATAAAATGGCCAAACTAAAATACAGCGGCGGAGGGGATTGGTATGGCGACCGGACTGCTTTGCCCAACCTGATAAAATTTTGCAACGACAATCTAAAAACAAATTTTCAGCCTGAAGACGAGGTAGTTGACGTTGGCAGCGCCGAATTGTTTAACTATCCTTTTGTTTTTATGACAGGGCATGGCAATGTTATATTCTCAGACCAGGAAGCGCTCAACTTACGGAAGTATTTAACCGGCGGTGGTTTTTTGCATATTGATGATAATTATGGACTGGACCAGTTCATCCGCCCGCAAATGAAAAAGGTGTTCCCTGAGCTTGATTTTGTTGAACTGCCCTTAAACCATCCCATCTATCATCAAAAATATAGCTTCCCGCTGGGCCTGCCAAAAGTACACGAGCATGATGCTAAACGGGCGCAAGGTTTTGGTTTAATTTATAAAGGCAGGTTGGTTTGTTTTTACGACTACCAATGCGACTTAGGGAACGGATGGGAAGACTTTGGTACTTATGCCGGTGATACCCGGGAAACCCGGATAAAAGCTTTAAAAATGGGCGCCAATATGGTGCAGTATGTATTAACACAGTAGGACACGACTAAATCTTTAACACCAATGCTCCGGATAAAAGTAAATAATGAATATGATTTCGAAGTTGATAAAAACGGCGAAGGCTTACTGATCAACGGTGATAAGGTAATGCCGGATGTAAGGCAATTAAACACATCTGCCTGGCATATTATTAACAATCTGAAGTCGTACAATGTGGAAGTTATCAGCTTTAACAGTGTTGAAAAAACGGCCGGAATTAAAGTGAACAATACTATTTACAGCGTTACAGCCAAAGACCAATTTGATATTTTACTTGATAAATTAGGCCTAAGCAGTTTAAATGCTTCTAAAATCAGCGAGATCAAGGCGCCGATGCCGGGCATGGTACTTAAAGTTTTTGTTAAAGAGGGGATGGAAATTAAAAAAGGGGATAACCTGTTTATTTTGGAGGCCATGAAGATGGAAAACATTATTAAAGCCCCGGCAGACGTATTTGTGAAAACAGTTAAAATAAAACCGGGTGATAAAGTAGAAAAGGGACAAATTTTAATGCTCTTTTAATTATTATAAAAGCTGCAATAAAAAGCAAAAGGCCCCATGTTTAGCGGGGCCTTTTGCTATAAGATTATAATTATTTAGTGTGCTTTAAACGGTTTTGCGTTCTTCACACTATAATGGGGTTTCCCGTTGGGATTTATTTCAGGAGCGCCCACAAGGGTCATTGCGCAACGGAAACCAACTTCGGCACTTGCGTCATCTTCGTTCATAAACCTGCGTGTTGCAGGGTTTAGCCAAAAGGCCAGGTCATTCCATGAACCACCTTTATAAACCTTCGAATGATCATTAACTAAAGTGGTTGTACCATATAATGTGGTATTAACAGTATCACTGTATCCTCTTTTATCCGGATTAAATGGCTTGCTGCCATCAAGCGGGTTTTTTAAAGATGCTGCCTTTGCGCTATCGCTTTGAGCTTGCTGATAGGCTATCAACTCATCATACTTCATTTTTTTCTTTGATCTTGAAGCATCTTTTATAGGTTTTCCATATTTATCTTTTGCATACAATCCTTTCGATGCATCAGCCAGGCGTTTGTTGGTAAACTCATTTCCGCGGAAAGGATTAAAAGCATCAATTTCCCCGTACGATGTCTGGCGATAAGTATCCTCAACCCATTCGTTTACGTTACCGGCCATGTTGTATAAACCAAAATCATTTGGCGGATATGACCTAACCGGAGCCGTAATGTCTGCCTTATCATTCAGGTAACCGCCAACACCTGCGTTATCGCCAATGCCACGTTTAAAGTTGGCGAGGATCAGCCCACGGGTAGCCCTTTTTGCTGAACGTACACCCAGGCCATTCCATGGATATACCTTACCGTCATTAATATTTTCGAATTGCGTGTTGCCTATTAAAGATAAAGCAGCATATTCCCATTCAGCTTCTGTAGGAAGGCGGTACGCCTGTTTTAAGATACCGTCTTCTAACCGCACAGGCCGTACAGGTACTTTCCCTGCTTTCCCGTTTGCGCCGTTTGTTACTTTTGCGTTAGGGCTTAGGTCAGGAAGCATTTTCTTTCCGTCAATACCCTGCCCGGTATATTGTCCGTTTAAATAAACATCAGTATTGAAGGGTTCTTTGGTAGTAGCCGTAACGGGTTTAGCATTTTTTCCTTTCCCCGACAAGTCATTCCATGATACCAGATTACCTCTTTGACGCAAAATATTTTCGTTAACACGATCTGTACGCCATGAACAATATTCCTGTACCTGGTCCCAGCTCACCCCAACTACCGGGTAGTCCTGGTATGCAGGGTGCCTTAAATAGTTATCAACATAAGGTTCATTATAGGACAAAGGGCTGCGCCAAACCAATGTATCAGGAAGGGCATCATAATATAACCGGTGATCCGCAGTGTAAGTAATGTTTATCCAGTGCAGATAGTCGAGCCAGTCTTGATTAGCAACTTCTGTCTCGTCCATATAAAAGGAAGCAACGGTCACCCTCAGTCGAACGTTGTTATAGTCGTAAGTAACATCCTGATCTGCACTACCACCCATCACAAAAGTACCGCCTTCAATAGGTACAAGGCCGGGGCCCGGAGACGGATGTGTTTGCCTGAACCGCTCATAACCACCGGTTTTTTTGTCGTTATAAGTTATCCCGGTTTTGCCAGATTGCTGACGTTTACCGCAGCTGCTCATCAAGGTACCTATGCCCAACAGAACTATAGCAGTTTTAGTAAAAAGTACTTTCATATTTTTACGCTTATTTTTTGGAAGGTAAATTTAATACAATTTGCTTAAAAAGCTAATTTTTTTACCCAATTCTTTTAAAGAAACTATATTTTTATCTGCTTTTAAACGAAAATTTATCCGATGGAGTTACAAAAAAATGCACTATTTTTGGTGGAAAACTTATTAAGGTACTTGTGCGTATTAAACAGCAATTAACTTATATTTATTATTTTTAAAAACAACACTAAATTGCACAGATGAAGTTTTTCCCGAATAAAACTATTATTTTTTTTATCTCCATTTTTCTGCCCTCGCTGGCAATTGCACAAACTTCGGGAGTAAACACAAATGGCACTAACTCAACGGCTATACCTACTGCCGTCCCTTTTTTGAATATAACGCCCGATTCGCGCTCAGGTGCAATGGGTGAAGCAGGGGTTGCCATCAGCCCGGATGTGAATGCAAATTACTGGAACCCGGCCAAACTGGCATTTCTTGAAAGTGACGATGTGGTTTCTTTAGCATACACACCATGGCTCCGTCAATTGGTTCCTGACATCAGTTTAGCTTACTTAAGTTATGCACATAAGGTTGATGACCGCAACACAATCGGCGCTTCTTTAAAGTATTTTAATTACGGCACTATACAGATTACCGATAACCAGGGCACCAACCAAACAACTTTTAACCCCAATGAGTTTTCACTAAACGCATCCTTCGCCCGTAAATTTGGTGATGAGCTTTCGCTGGGGCTTACCGCAGGCTATATTCACTCCAATTTATCTAACCAGTCTTTCGCCTCGGGAACCAGTGTACAAGCAAATGCAGGCAATGCCATAGCTGCCGGAGTCTCGCTGTTTTACACGAAAAAATTGCAGGAATTTGGCAAAGACGGCGTTTTTTCATTTGGAACCAATATTTCAAATATTGGCTCAAAGATCAGTTATAGCGCCCAGGGGCCTAAATACTTTTTGCCTGCCAATTTGAAGATAGGCGCGGCGGATATGGTAAACCTCAACGATTACAACCAGTTAACTTTCACCCTTGATTTTAATAAATTATTAGTTCCCACACCGCCAATAACTGATTCAAACGGGAATATCATTAAGGGGCAAAGTGACAATGTCTCGGTACCGGCAGGGATTTTCAGTTCATTTAGCGATGCGCCCGGCGGCTTTCATGAAGAACTTCAGGAAATAACCATTTCGCCCGGTATCGAATATTGGTATAACCAGCTATTTTCTTTAAGGGCGGGGTATTATTATCAAAATCCAAATAAAGGGAACGAGCAATATTTAACCATGGGCGTTGGTTTTAAATATGATGGGTTTCAGTTCGACTTTTCGTACATTGCTGCCAGCCAGCAAAATAGCCCTATAGCCAATACCATTCGTTTCACCCTCACCGCTAATTTTGGCGGCGAAAAAAACGCTGCTAAAAAACAATAATGGCGAAGATCAGGATAGGATTTGGATTTGACGTGCACCAGTTAAAAGAACAGCACCCATTTGTGTTAGGCGGCGTCAACCTGGAGCATCATGCAGGTGCGTTCGGGCACTCAGATGCGGATGTGCTGCTGCATGCCATTTGCGACGCCTTGTTGGGCGCCGCAAATTTGCGCGACATAGGCTATCATTTTTCAAACAATGACGACAGGTGGAAAGGCATCAGCAGTTTAATATTGCTGCAACATGTGATGGCTTTATTGAAGGAAAAAGGCTGGCAAATTGGCAATATTGATTGTATGGTTTGCCTGGAAGCGCCAAAAATAAACCCGCATATCCCGGCTATGAAAACCAATATAGCCGCAGCAGCAGGCATAAGCGAAGACGATATCTCTATAAAAGCAACCACCAACGAACAATTAGGCTTTATAGGCCGCGAAGAAGGGGTTGTTGCTTATGCAGTTTGCCTGATTGAAAAGTCCGGAAGTCCGGAAGTCGGAAAGTCCGGATGACAGGAAAGAAGTCCGAAAGAAAAAGCATTTATGCGTTATCGCGCAATTTCGTTTACCAGCTCCGCCGCCTTTTATTCCCCCCATATTAAATAACAAAGCCCGGCGCGCGGCCAGGCTCTGTCTCTTATCTTGCTTTGCGTTTACCTTGCATGCGGGCACAAGTAGCCTTTACCCACTCGCCCCGCCCGACATACTTGCGCCAGAGGGGGTCAATTTCAATCGCAAGGCTCCTTCTCAACAAATTGAACATAAAAAGCAAGGTGGCGCTGAATGGCTGCTTTCTGTTCCTGGTAAAGTGTTGTTCCTCCATTTTAAACTTCAAAGCCAATTCCGGGCTGAAAATCGCCACCCTCAATTTTTCTACGATTAAATATGAGGTTTTTTTTGCATTTTAACTATTTGATTATGAACTAAATATACAAAAAAGAATGCAATAAAACAAGGTAAATAATTGATTATCAGATATTTAATTCCTTAACTTAATGACATTGCTCACGCGCCAGGAGGAGAAGCTTTATATACCGAAATTTACCATGGTTGCGGAACCCGGATTGAACGGATTTTACGGATTTTTCAGATGCCAGTGTAGTTTGTCTTGTGTTATTCTCCTACGTGTTTATTTTTAACACCTTCATTTTTGTCGAGGCAGTACAGGTAAGTAAATAAAAGTTCCTGAGGATAATACATCGTGCAACCTTTAGTAGTAAATGTTTTATTATCCATCGTGACAACAAACCACGTCTGAGGTTGATCAATTGCACACCCACGAACAGCAGACAATGCCATGATAAGTGACTTTGAAAGCACGTTTTTAAAATTTTCCAATTCCAGTGGTGACAATGATCCTGTTAATTTGACTGTTTTTTTTGTGGTTGCGACCTTACTTGCAAAGTCTTCAATAGTAACTGAGTCCCTAAAATAACTTACCTTCCCTATACTATCTATGGTTACTTCCACACTGCCTTTAAAAGGATTACTACTACTCATTTTTAAGTACTTGAAATTATTTACACCTTGTTTGATCTTTTCAATATTTACAAAAACCAAAGGGTTTTCCCAATCTTCAGGAGCACTGAATTGTCCATGATAATTGTTTTTCAATATTATAGTATCACTGTTTGACTTTATTATTTTATAATCATGGTAAATAACTGTGTATCCGCTTGAATTGTTCGGCCCATACCAAGTATATGCTTCTTTAATAAAAAGTGTATCATTTTTTATTTTATAAATTGATTTATGATCTGAATTTTGAATTGAAGTAATTATAGTGCTGTCGTTTAATAATTCTAAATCTTCCATTGCCTTGCTTATAAAAACTTTGCCAGGCTGTGGTACTATACTTGTTTGCTGTTGCCCAAACACACCGGTAAATGAAACTGTACCTAAATAGATCAATGTTATAAATAAACGTCTTTTAATTCTCCCCATAATATAACTATAGATGCATTGGTTGATAATTTTACATAAAATTAAATAAATAAAACTGCAAATATTTTACAAGAAAAAAGGTATTGTATCAATTTACACTTTTCTATATTTGAACAAAACCAATTCCAACCTCCCATGAAAAAACTGCTGCTGCCACTACTACTGCTACTAACTATCAAATCCTTCGCCCAGGAAAAAAGCATTTACCATAAAGCCTGGATTGATTTTAATAAAAACGGCAAAATGGATGTGTTTGAAGACCCATCGCAACCTATTGATAAACGTGTAGCCGACCTGCTGAGCCAGATGACTGTTGACGAAAAAACCTGTCAGCTGGCTACGCTTTACGGTTATAAACGGGTTTTAAAAGAAGAAATGCCCGCAGAATCGTGGAAGAACGAGGTTTGGAAAGATGGTATAGCCAATATTGATGAAGAACTGAATAACCTAAGTTCGCATACCGATGCTGCGCCAACGCAATACTCCTACCCTTATAGCAAGCACGCAGCGGCGATAAATACCATCCAGAAATGGTTTGTTGAACAAACCCGCATGGGTGTGCCGGTTGATTTTACAAACGAGGGGATCCACGGTCTTAACCACGACAGGGCCACCTCGCTGCCTGCCCCAATTGGCATTGGCAGTACCTGGGATAAGGAATTAGTAAGGCTTGCGGGACAGGTTGTTGGCCGTGAAGGAAAGGCATTAGGCTATACCAATATTTACACCCCGATATTAGATGTTTCACGCGACCAGCGTTGGGGCCGCGTGGTGGAAACTTATGGCGAAGACCCTTTCCTTATTGCTGAATTGGGCAAACAAATGTGTTTGGGCGTACAGGAAGAGGGCGTTGCATCAACTTTAAAGCATTTCGCCGTTTATAGTGTGCCAAAGGGCGGCAGGGATGGTGCCGACCGAACCGACCCGCACGTTGCGCCAAGGGAATTGTACCAGATCTACCTCTACCCTTTTCGCCGGGTGATACAGGAAGCGCACGCCCTGGGTGTAATGAGCAGCTATAACGACTGGAATGGCGAACCGGTAACCGGCAGCTACTTTTTTTTAACCGAACTGCTCCGCCAGAAATTTGGCTTTAACGGCTATGTGGTATCGGACAGCGAAGCGGTAGAGTTTTTGTACAGTAAACACCATGTTGCTGATAGTAAAGAGGAGGCGGTGCGGCAGGCCTTTGAGGCGGGGCTTAACGTACGCACCAATTTCACCATGCCGCAAACCTATATTATGCCACTGCGGCAATTGTACAGTGAAGGTAAAATATCCATGAAAACATTGGATTCGCGTGTGGGAGATGTGTTGCGCGTGAAGTTTAAACTGGGTTTATTTGATCATCCTTATGTGGAAGACCCCAAAGCGGCCGATAATATTGTTCACAATGCCGAAGCCACAGCAATGGGGCTTAAAATAAACCGTGAATCGATGGTATTGCTGAAAAATGAGAATAACCTTTTGCCATTAAATAAATCGGCCATAAAAAACATACTGGTGACCGGACCCCTGGCTACCGAAACCAATTACGCCATCAGTCGTTATGGCCCATCACACAACCCGGTAACCAGTGTACTCGAAGGGATAAAAAATCATGTCGGAAGTAATGCTACCGTAAATTATACCAAAGGCTGCGATATAGTTGACGCCACCTGGCCGGAAAGCGAGATCATTGAAACGCCCCTTACCGGGCAGGAACAGGCCTCTATTGATTCGGCTGTAACTATGGCAAAACAAGCCGATGTAATAATTGCCGCCGTTGGCGAGGATGTGGACAGGGTTGGCGAAAGCCTTTCGCGCACCGGGTTGAATTTACCCGGCAGGCAACTAAAACTGATCCAGGCGCTACAAGCAACAGGCAAACCGGTAATAATGGTAATGATAAACGGACAGCCGCTTACCGTAAACTGGGAAAACAAATATGTACCTGCCATACTGGAAGCCTGGTTCCCCGGCCCGGAAAGCGGTCAGGTGATTGCCGAAACACTTTTTGGCGAAAATAACCCCGGCGGCAAACTGAGTATCACTTTCCCGAAAACAGTAGGGCAAATAGAGTATAACTTTCCGTTTAAGCCGGGCTCCAATGCTGGTCAGGGCGGCGCAAACAGTTGGGGCAAAACCAGTGTTAACGGTGCTTTATATCCTTTTGGTTATGGCTTAAGCTATACTTCTTTTGCTTATAGCAACCTGCAGGTATCCCCCGAAAAAGAACACCAGCAAAGCGATATAACCGTAACCGTTGACGTTACCAATACAGGTCAGCGTAAAGGCGACGATGTGGTGCAGCTTTATCTGAAACAGGAATTTAGCGATGTAACCACCTATGAATACGACCTGCGCGGCTTTGAGCGCGTACCCCTTACGCCCGGCGAAACAAAAACCGTGCATTTCGTTCTCCACCCCGATGATTTGGCCATTCTTGATAAAAACATGAACTGGACCGTTGAACCAGGGAAATTTATGGTGATGATAGGCAGTTCATCGGAAGATATTAAGTTGAAGAAAGAATTTGAGGTGGAGAGGTAGAGACGCGATGCATCGCGTCTACGACCGTAATTCCGATTTGCAGAGACACGATGCATCGCGTCTCTAATGGTTAAATCTGCATGCAAATATTTTATTTAAGATAAAATTTATCTTTCCGCCAATTTTGCGGATTATT
The DNA here is from genome assembly GCA_002413785.1 of Mucilaginibacter sp. UBA5151. Classification (GTDB taxonomy): domain Bacteria; phylum Bacteroidota; class Bacteroidia; order Sphingobacteriales; family Sphingobacteriaceae; genus Mucilaginibacter. Next base: position 89,210 of record DHXR01000064.1, on the reverse strand, counting down.
CTCAATGTAATCAGTAATTCGGAGGTACTCATTATTTGTGCTGATGATGTGATCGTGAAAACGGGCCTGCCAATCAAAGGGAATATTGTTTTTTCGGGCATAGGTTGTTACTGCTGATTTGAAACCGCGAAGAACAGATGCAAGATTTTTTGTTTGCGGCCCAAATTTATTTTTTGGATCATCATTTAGATAGTCATTCACATCGTTGCCACCGTGAACCGGGATGCCTACACGATTTTCATATCCCTTTGTGTTAAATTGATTATCGCCAATTAGTATGATACTATGAAAATGGTTGGGCATTACAACATATTCACCAAGTTCTAAATTCATATCGGGCCTTAATTCTTTGGTTTTAAGCCATTCCAGTTCCACTACCCTTCCCAAATCGTTCAGTTGCATTTCATATTCAGGCATATTGGGCATATCGGTCAGAGACGCAATGCATTGCGTCTCTACGATGTTCCCAAAAAAATGTTCCCTGTTTGCTGTACAAATGGTAATGAAATACATGGCATTAGCTGCATAATCCCATGTTTGTAACCGTGCGGAAGGTATCCGGTATTTGTTTTTGAATAATTCTGACATTGCATTAGGTTGTTCTCAAAATTAAAAAAAGAAATGGTAACAGATGCTGTGCAATGCGGTCTTGCGGATTCTTTTTTTAAACTGCGGCTAAAAAGAAGCAGGATAAATTTGTTAAGTTTGTTAAAACGGCAGTAGAATATATGGTGATAGATGCCCATATTGTTTCAATCTAAATCGTAGAGATGCAATGCATTGCGTCTCCTACCACGCGTCAGGAAAGGCCTTTTTTATGTCATTCACGCGCGAGTGTGTAGCGCAGGCCAAAAGAGAAGTAATGCCAACCGAACAAGTACTTACGTAGCACCAGGTACACCAAAAGGTATTGTTCCATAAATCAATAGACAAAAATCATGAAAATAAAAATAATAGTTTCTATAAGTGTTTTATTAATTATTGGGTTCGGTATATGGTATAAATTAATTTATAGCTTTGAACCTCAAAATATAATATATCATTCAACTAATTTTAGTATTCCAAATGATTCCAAACTAATAGAATTTAAGAGAGAAAAAAGTGATTTTAATGGAGATGGTAGTTTATTAATAATCTACAGTCTTACAGCAAAAGGAACAAAAGAACTAACTCCTTTATTTGAAACTAAGGGAAATGATTTATTACCCATTAAATATTTTTCTTTCCAGTTGGACGAACAGTTTTTAAACGTTAATGATAAAGGCTATTACAAATTTAATGAAATTAAAAACTCAATCGTGATTTTAAATAAATCAAAGAGTTTATTTGTTTATTATGTAGTTTTCAAATAGTCCGGTAGTGTCTCCACCAACACGCGCGAGTGTGTAGCCCAGGCCAAAAGAGGTTGGGGGGCACTCGTGTGCCGGAGAAAAGTTTATGAGGTAACGAAGCCTGGCCAGTGAGCGCCGGGCTTTGTTATTTAATGGGCGTAAGCTTTTTACGGTATCAAATTAAAAATCTGTTCCAGTTCTTTATCCCTGATGGTGCTTTTTTCGGACTTGTCGTAAATGGAAGTGAGGAACACCGTAGTGGCGGTAACCTTCACGTATGTAATAACCGTTGCCCCGCCTGATTTGCCTTTGCCTTTAGAGGCAATGGATAAACGGATCTTATAAAAGTTATTGCCAAGTGCAGTCCCCTGTTCGGGGGCGCTGGCAAGGCTTTCAAAAAGTTCAGCCAAATCATTTTTAAGTGAGGGAAATTTTTTAGCCAGCCGTTTAGCCTGCTTGTCAAAAAGCGGTATGGATGATATTCTATAGCTCATCTAACAAGGCTTTTGCAGGCCGGGCTTTAAGTTTACCCTGTTCAATCAATTGAAGTTCTGTAACCGCCTGTTTCAATTCCTGTAAAAGTTGTTCCTTGGTAGGCTCTTCATACTCCAGCACTTCCAGGTCTTTATACTGCTTTTTGAGTTCCGTCCATTCATTGATGGGGATAAAAACCCCGGTGGCCTTGCCTTTGCTGTCTTGTATTATCTGAAGTCCCATATTTATAAATTATTAGTTCCAAATCAGACAATTAATTTATTCCCCTGCCTGCGCCGCATACCCGCATTATGGCGGTCGTCAACCGCGCAGGGCAGACGCATTAAAATA
>DHXR01000064.1:83313-86795 GCA_002413785.1 Mucilaginibacter sp. UBA5151 | reverse complement strand
ATTTTAATGCGTCTGCCCTGGTCAACCGCGGTCCACTTTTGCAAATCCCACCAAAAATTACTATATTTGAATTAATCCTCCGGTATTAAAACCTGCCCGCAGAAAATTACGCAAAATTATTTTATACCCCGTTTTTGGGTCGCTTTACTATCTTTCTTTGATATTTTTATTGTATTTATTTGATATACAGTTTTTTAAATAAAATACCACCCAGTATTTTACGAGGGGCTAAACGCATTTAGCTCCTCAAACTGCAAAAATTACGAGAGGCTAAACGCATTTAGCTCCTCAACAAGCAAAAATTACGAGGGGCTAAACCTGTTTAGCTCCTCAAACTGCAAAAATTACGAGAGCCTAAACGCGTTTAGCTCCTCGTAATTTGAGAATTTCGGGGATAAAAACCAGATTTATCCCATCCGGCGCCAATAGGAGGAGGGGTTCAAAAGTGCTTTCGGGATAAAGAAAAAACGATCAACCTTGTGCCTTATGCCAAATTTTCAATAAAAATGGATAATATTGTAACCTGATACGGTATTGTACAATATTATCTATGAAAACAGCTTTAATAACAGGGATAACGGGCCAGGATGGGGCATATTTAGCGGAATTTTTGCTAAAAAAAGGCTATGAGGTACATGGCATAAAAAGAAGGTCGTCGCTGTTTAATACAGAACGTATTGATCACCTTTACCATGATCCGCATGAGCCGAATGTAAAATTTAAACTGCATTACGGCGACCTTACCGACTCAACCAACCTGATCAGGCTGGTACAGGAGATCCAGCCTGACGAGATCTATAATTTAGGCGCCCAAAGCCATGTAAAAGTGAGTTTCGATACCCCCGAATATACCGCCAATGCCGATGGTATTGGTACTCTGCGCATACTTGAGGCGGTAAGGCTGCTAAAACTCGAACAAAAAACGCGCATTTACCAGGCCGCCACTTCCGAACTTTATGGTTTGGTGCAGGCGGTGCCGCAAAACGAAACTACACCGTTTTACCCGCGGTCGCCTTATGCGGTGGCAAAATTGTACGCCTATTGGATCATCGTAAACTACCGCGAAGCTTATAATATGTTTGCCTGCAACGGCATATTGTTTAACCATGAAAGTCCGGTAAGGGGCGAAACCTTTGTTACCCGTAAAATTACCCGGGCCGCCTCAAAAATTGCTATGGGGCTGCAGGATTGCATTTACGTGGGTAACCTTTCGGCCCAGCGGGATTGGGGGCATGCCAAGGATTATATAGAGGCGATGTGGCTGATGCTGCAGCAGGATAAACCCGAAGACTTTGTTATAGCCACCGGGGTTACCACCACGGTACGCGAGTTTATCAGGATGGCATTCGGCGAACTGGGGATTGAAATTGAGTTTAGCGGCAAGGATGAAAACGAGCGCGGGGTGATCATTGATATTAACGACCAAAAAGCAGAAGAATTAGGCTTAAACCGCGAGTCTTTAAAATTCGGGCAAACGGTTGTAAAGGTCGATTCAAAATATTTCAGGCCCACCGAAGTTGATCTGTTGATAGGCGACGCCAGCAAAGCGAAAGAAAAATTAGGATGGTCGCCTAAGTACGACCTGCAGGCACTGGTGAGCGATATGGTGCAATCGGACCTCCACATGGTGAAAAAGGACGATTATTTGAAAAAGGGCGGATTTAAAACGTTAAATTATTTTGAGTAAACAATTATCAAATTATTCTGTTCATTTATGTATATGAAGAAAATATTTAGCACCATACTATTATTATTTTCTATAATAGGCCTCGCCCGGTCACAGTCTGTTTATCAGCCTTATTCGTACCAGTTTTATCAAAAGCTGGATGATAGTTTATATTCGGTCCACACCCGTTTGCATACCTCGTTAAAGCCATTCTTTGCCGATGATTCCCTATTAAAACAGCATTATGATTCATTGATGAATTTTGGCGCTGACGGGAAACCGCACAGCTGGGGTTACCGGAAACTGTTTAGCGAGCACCTGATAGATGTAAAAAGTCAGGGTTCAACTTTTTATGCAGATCTTTTACCTGATTTTACCATTGGCAATGATTTTGCGGCGAGTAAGAATACTAACCTGATTTCGCTTGGCTTCCAGCTTGGCGGTACCGTGGGCAGCAAGTTTTATTATAATATCAGCGGTTACGATAACCAGGCAACTTTCCCCGGATACATTAATACATATATCAATCAGTCTGCACTCATGTCTTCCTGGGTCGGGCAACAAACTGCTGCCAACAGGCAAAATTTAACAACATTAGCGCCAAACTACAATAATATCAGCCAGGTGGGTATTGTTCCGGGGCAGGCTTATGACAGGACTTTGGGACAAAATACAGCACAATGGTCGTACATAACCGCCGTTGTATCCTTCACACCTGTAAAATTCTTAAATATTGAAGCAGGCCGCGATAAAACCTTTATTGGCGATGGTTACCGTTCCATGCTGTTGTCCGACTTTGCTTCGCCTTATCCCTTTCTTAAATTAACCGGCACTTTAGGGAACGTGAGATACATGGTTATGTGGACGGATATGAACGACCCGGCCTCAACTTCGCAATATGGTGTTAACCGGAACAAATTTGGCATATTCCATTATATGGACTGGAATGTAAGCAACCGTATCTCCCTTGGTTTTTTTGAGAATATTATGGGCTATTTTACTGATGATAACGGGCAAATACGTCCTTTTGATCTCAATTATATAAATCCGGTCATATTTATGGTACCCATTAATAATTCCAGCAGTAATTCGGATAAGTCACTGCTTGGTTTTACAGGTAAATACAAAATCAGCAATGGGGTAACTGCTTACGGACAATTTGCACTAAATGAATTTCATGCGGCCGACTTTTTTTCCAGCAACGGGGCTTCCGACAATAAATATGGCTGGCAATTTGGTTTAAGGGGTCCGGATTTGTTTGGCGTTAAAAACCTGAATTTCCTGGTTGAAACCAATAATGCAAAACCTTATACTTACGCCGCCAGGTCGGCTATTGAGAATTATTCGGATAATGGCGAGCCGCTTGCGCATCCCTGGGGGGCAAATTTCAGGGAATTGGTTGGCTTACTTAATTATACCTATAAACGCTTTGATTTTAGCGGTGAGGCTGACTTTGGAAGGTACGGTTTGGATATAAATGGATTGAACTACGGGATGAATATTTTCCAGCTTTATCCTTACACGGCTGCTTCCTATCCTAATGCGGGTACAACCTTTGGCAATTACACAGGCCAGGGGCTAAGTACCAATATGGTTTACCTGGAAGGAAAAATTGCTTTTGTACTTAACCCAAAATATAACCTGAGGCTTGAGCTTGGCGGGATTTACAGGACAGAAACCAACAGCCAGTCTGATACCAGAACCGCCTGGATCACCTTCGGACTACGGAGCTCTTTCCGTGATCTGTACACCGACCTTGCCAGATAGTGAGTGGTGAAAGGTGAGATGGTGAGTGGTGAAAGGTGAAAGGTGAAAG
>DHXR01000064.1:0-83162 GCA_002413785.1 Mucilaginibacter sp. UBA5151 | reverse complement strand
GATGGTGAGTGGTGAAAGGTGAAAGGTGAAAGGTGAAAGGTGAAAGGTGAAAGGTGAAAGGTGAAAGGTGAAAGGTGAAAGGTGAAAGGTGAAAGGTGAATTAGGCCCTTCAGGAAGGTACTGTGCCTAAAAAAAATGCCGACTGCTACTGCCAACTGCCCACCGGCGCCTCACGAGGCAATAATATGTTTCGCCTGTGGTATGCCTAAAAGCTTAACCTGCGCGGCAATGTGGGCGGCATCGTAACCGCATTCGCCCCATAGTTCATATTGCTCGCCGTGCTCAATTACTTTATCAGGAATACCTAAGCGTACAACCTGGGCGCTGTAATTATTATCCGCCATAAATTCAAGTACTGCGCTGCCCATGCCACCTTCTAAACAACCATCCTCAACAGTAATCACTTTGCTGAATTTAGTGAATACTTCATGCAATAAAGCCGCGTCCAATGGTTTTACAAAACGCAAATCGTAATGTGCCGGGAAATAGCCTTCGGCATTTAACCCGTCCATCGCTTTCACAACTTCGTTACCAATATGGCCTATGGTTAAAATAGCAACGTCATCGCCATCGCATATTTTACGGCCTTTACCAACTTTTATAGCCTTTAAGGGCTTTTGCCAGTCGACCATTACACCGTTACCCCGCGGGTACCTGATCACAAATGGACCCATATCATCCTGTTGGGCTGTAAACATCAGGTTACGCAATTCTTCCTCGTTCATTGGCGCCGACACCGTCATATTGGGTATGCAGCGCATATAGGCAAGGTCGTAAGCCCCATGGTGTGTTGGTCCGTCGGCCCCTGCAATACCGGCCCTGTCGAGGCAAAATACCACGTTCAGATTTTGAATCGCCACATCATGTATCACCTGGTCATAAGCCCTTTGCATAAAGCTGCTATAAATATTGCAAAAAGGGATCAGTCCCTGCGTGGCTAAGCCTGCCGAAAATGTTACCGCATGCTGTTCGGCAATGCCTACGTCAAACGCGCGGTTTGGCATAGCCTTCATCATCAGGTTTAATGAACATCCGGATGGCATAGCGGGTGTAATACCCATTATTTTAGGGTTTTGCTCAGCCAGCTCAATAATGGTATGCCCGAAAACATCCTGGTATTTTGGCGGCTGGGGTTTGTCAAGCTTTGTTTTTTTTATCTCGCCGGTTATTTTATCAAATAAGCCGGGGGCGTGCCATTTGGTCTGGTCCTTTTCCGCTAAAGCATAGCCTTTCCCTTTTACAGTGATGCAATGCAGTAATTTAGGGCCGGGGATATCCCGCAGGTCGCGTAATACTTTTACAAGGTGTTCTACATCGTGCCCGTCAATAGGCCCGAAATACCTGAATTTTAGCGCCTCAAAAAAGTTACTTTTCTTAAGCAGGGTGCCTTTTATGCTTTTCTCAAGCTTTTGGGCTATCTTATAGGCATCCGGCCCTATCGCTGATATTTTTGAAAGTACATGTGCAATATCGTCCCTGAACCGGTTATAAGGTTTTGATGTGGTAATATCAGTTAAATATTCTTTCAGTGCGCCTACATTCGGGTCGATGGACATGTTATTGTCATTCAGGATCACCAGGATGTTTGAGTTTTCTATCCCGGCATGGTTCAGCGCTTCAAAAGCCAGACCCGCTGTCATGGCGCCATCGCCAATTACAGCTACATGCTGCCTGTCTGTTTCGCCCTTATATTGCGAAGCCACGGCCATACCCAGGGCTGCCGAAATGGAGGTGGAAGAGTGCCCGACGCCAAACGCATCGTATTCGCTTTCGGACCGCTTTGGGAAGCCGCTTATGCCGCCATATACCCGGTTAGTATAGAAACTGTCGCGGCGGCCGGTCAGTATTTTATGGCCGTAAGCCTGGTGGCCAACATCCCAAACCAACTGATCGTAAGGGGTGTTTAATACATAATGTAAGGCAACGGTTAGTTCAACTACGCCCAGACTGGCGGCAAAATGCCCGCCGTTAACCGATACCACGTCAATAATATACTGTCGCAACTCCTGGCAAACCTGTTTTAGTTCTTCAACTTTAAGTTGCTTTAAATCAGATGGATAATTTATTTTTTGCAATAAATTACCCGCCGGTACCTGCATTGACATAGTTAAATTATTTAACATGCAAATTACGGCATTTTATAAGTAAAATGCAGGTAAACGAATGGAATAATTTATTTAAATAGTTGAAAGGGTTGTAGGGGTTGAAATGGTTACAATAAGTTGAAATAGCTGTCGTCAATTTTCAAAGGTTGCCAAAATTGGAAAGATTTACCTTCCGTTTTTCAGAAAATGCAACTCTTTAGACCTTCTTAACCGATTTATTTTTTCAACAATTACAACACTTACAACCTTTTAAACTTTTTTTGAATTATTTTTGGACGAATGGTTACCGAAGAAAGTTTTGAAATACATTTACCCCAGTTTGAGGGGCCATTTGACCTGTTGCTCTTTTTTATCGAAAGGGACGAACTGGAGATTCACGATATTCCTATCGCACGCATCACTGATGATTTTTTGAATTATCTGCACCAGATGACCATCCTTAATATGGAAATTGCCAGCGAATTTATTTATGTGGCGGCTACCCTGATGCGCATTAAGGCTAAAATGCTGTTGCCAAGATATGAAGCTGATGACGATGGAAATCAAACGGATACCAAAGAAGACCTGATAAGAAAACTCATTGAGTATAAAAGATTCAAGGAGGTTTGCGAAGATTTGCACCCCTTTGAAGATGAACGTTTTAAACAGGAAAAACGGGGCAATATCCGGTTTGATATTGAGCAGGCTGATGCGGTGGCCCTGCCGGGCGAAGAGCTATCGGAAATTAATTTGTATAAATTAATGCTGGTTTACGACCGCCTGGTGAAACGTTACCTGACCCGCAGCGAAGAGGTAACACATACGGTAGTACAATATCCGTACACCATTGAACAGCAAAAAAAAGCGATTGAAAATCTGTTAAAGATCAATAATATGATCGATTTTAAAGCTATTGCCGGTCAGTCTGAAAATAAAGTGCATTTTGTTTATAATTTTTTGGCCGTACTTGAAATGCTGCAACAGGAGGTGATTGATATACAAATAGGATTGGGGTATAATAATTTTTGGATTTCAGCGCGATAATTGATTTGAAATGGGAGATCAGATCAGGTTTTTTGCACTTTCTTCCGTACTTTCAGCGCGATAATTATCGGGACAGGACTTCGGACTAAAAAACTAATCTCTAAACGCTAACCTCTAATCTCTTTTCCATACCTTTGCTTCCGTTTTTAATAATTTATGAAAAGAGACAAACTGATTTTTAAACTGTTGGATGAAGAACAGCAACGCCAGGAAGAAGGCATTGAACTGATCGCATCTGAAAATTTTGTGAGCAAACAGATTATGGAAGCTGCCGGTTCGGTTGCTACCAACAAATATGCCGAAGGATTACCGGGCAAACGCTATTATGGCGGGTGCGAGATAGTTGACGAAATTGAAACAATAGCCATTGAAAGGGCCAAACAATTGTTCAATGCCGAATGGGCAAATGTGCAGCCGCACTCAGGCGCACAGGCCAATGCGGCGGTTATGCTGGGGTGTTTGCAACCCGGTGATAAAATTTTAGGTTTTGATCTGTCTCACGGCGGCCATTTAACACATGGTTCTCCCGTAAACTTTTCAGGTAAATTATATGAACCGCATTTTTACGGCGTAAAAAAGGAAACAGGTAGGGTTGACTATGACCAGCTTAAAAAAGTGGCCCTTCAGGAAAAGCCAAAAATGATCATTTGCGGCGCATCCGCCTATTCGCGCGATTGGGATTATGAATTTATCCGCAAAGTTGCCGATGAGATTGGTGCTTTGGTATTAGCAGATATTTCACATCCGGCTGGTTTAATTGCCAGGGGATTGTTAAACGATCCGCTGCCTTATTGCCATATTGTAACCACTACCACCCATAAAACCCTGCGCGGGCCACGTGGCGGGATGATATTGTTAGGCAAAGATTTTGAAAATCCCTTTGGTTTAAAAACACCCAAAGGCGAAGTGAGGATGATGTCGTCCGTATTGGATATGGCTGTTTTTCCGGGTACCCAGGGCGGGCCTCTGGAGCATATTATTGCTGCCAAGGCTATAGCTTTTGGCGAAGCTTTAACTGATGAGTATATGACTTATATTTTGCAGGTAAAGAAGAACGGTGCTGCAATGGCCAAATCATTTACCGACTGCGGCTATGAAATAGTTTCGGGCGGAACAGATAATCATTTGATACTGATCGATCTTCGCAATAAAAACATTACCGGTAAAGCTGCTGAAAATGCATTGGTTGCCGCAGATATTACCGTAAATAAAAACATGGTGCCGTATGATGACAAGTCGCCATTTGTAACTTCAGGTATTCGTGTAGGTACTGCCGCCATAACTACGCGTGGGTTAAAAGAAAAACACATGGATGAGGTTGTTGAACTGGTTGACATGGTAATAAATGACCCTGAAAATGAGACTACTTTGAAAAAAGTACGCAAAAGGGTACACAAACTGATGGAAGACCATCCTTTGTATAAAGGGAAAGAAAACGACTAATAGATTCTTTTCGTAAATAAATTAAGCGCTTTTAAAGTGCTTAATTTATTTAATATCAGCCCAAAAGAAGACTGATAATAATTGCAGGTACAATAAAAATTGCAAATAGTTTATCCTGAATTTGGCTTATTTGCAAACTAAGAAGTAACTTTTTAACATATACAAACGTATAAAAACGTTGTAAATATAAATTAAGAACCATTAAAACTTGGAAACAGGATTAAACATACACGTACTTGTAGTTGACGATAACAACATTAATAGGTTATTGATCAATAAAGTATTGGCAAAATGGGGCGCCACCACCGATTTTGCGGAGAACGGATTACAGGCGGTCGAAAAGATCGGGAATAACCGTAACTACGATGTTGTACTTATGGATATTTACATGCCCGAAATGGGTGGCGTGGAAGCAACGCAGGTCATCCGCTCAAAACCGGATAGCTATTTTCAGGAATTACCTATCATCGCGCTCACAGCGTCCATGCTTAGGACCGAAGTAGATGACATGGAGAAAGCGGGGATGAATGACTATATTCTGAAACCGTTCGACCCTAAAAACCTTTTTGACAAACTGAGCCGGTACCAGAAGGTTTAATGCGAGGTGAAAGCTGAAAGGCAAAAGCTTAAAGATGCTATTTCTTTCTATAAAAAATCAACGTGATTTTTATCCTTTTGCGGGACGTTTTGAGATTCATTAATCCCTGGTGTTTTCTTGATTTTCCACCGATACGTTAATTCCCTGATACCCTTTTTCAATTTGTTGTTTTTCACCATTGAAGTTTGAAGGTAACAAATGTTACCGTGTAAAAATTTGCCTTGCTTTAGCTTTGCTCAAAGTAAAAGTTAACAGGGAAGATTAATAAAAACAAAAGATGAAACAAGCTATTTTAACAAATTGGTCATTTTCCCGGGTACTGCGCCTGGTAATAGGGATGGTAATTTTAGGGCAGGCCTTTTATGCTAAAGATGTATCGATAGGTTTATTGGGACTATTATTTACCCTGATGCCGGTTTTTAATATCGGATGCTGCGGCGCAGGCGGATGTTATGCACCGCCAAAAGCAGTCGCCGGGGAACCTAAGAATATTACATACGAAGAAGTTGTTTAATTAATTAAAGATTTTAAATAAATAAAGATGAATATTTTTAAGCTGTTATTTGGTGGCTCGGCCACTGTTGATTTGCAAAGTATTATTGACGAAGGCGCATTTTTAGTTGATGTACGCACACCGGGTGAGTTTGCCGGCGGAAATGTAAAAGGTTCTGTTAATATCCCATTGGACAAAATCCAATCCCAACTGGCAAAATTTAAAAATAAGAAGAATATTATTGTTTTCTGTCAGAGTGGTGGCAGGAGCGGAATGGCAAAATCGATCCTCGAAAAAGGCGGGTTCACTAACGTGATAAACGGCGGCACCTGGAATAAGGTTAACCAGTTTGTAAAATAATTTTGCTTCTATAACGGATAGTGTGGGTGAGCATAATTCTTTTCCCACAATATGCTGACATCAACAGTAAACTGCCTTAGTGATATGCTGCCCCGCCAATCGGCGGGGCAGCATATTTAAATTAAAAACATAGAGTTTTTACATAAATTGAATCGATTATTACTACAGAGCTGCCTGGAATTACATCAAATTGATGAGCTGAGGGACTAAGTCTCTATTTATGAAGATTGACAACGGGATAAAAACTAATATGAAAAAAATAATTACCAGGTCAAATATTGTCTCGATTATAATCGTATTAACGATGGTATTCCTACTCATAAGCCCAAATGCAAAAGCATTTCTGATTGAAGGGTTAATGAAAATTGGGTTATTTCAACCAGACATTAGTCAGGACAATCAGACTCCTTCATCACCTGATATAAGTTTCAAAGATGAAAAAGGTCAAATAATAGTATTGTCCTCCCTAAAAGGCAAGGTAGTATTTATTAACTTTTGGGCAACCTGGTGCCCGCCCTGTATTGCAGAAATGACGTCTATAAACCAATTATACACGCAAGTTAGAACTAACCAAAATATTGTTATTATACCCGTGGATGTCGATAATGATTTTACCAAATCGGTGCCCTTTATGACAAAAAACAAATACATACTACCGGTTTATAATACAAATGGCGAAATGCCTGAAGGTCTTCTATCCGGCGCAATACCAACTACTATCATTATAGATAAATCAGGAAAAATCGTCTTTAGGCACGAAGGCCCGGCTGATTATACAAATAAGGGATTCACAAAGTATTTAACAGACTTGGGCAAGCGGTAATGCTAATTACTTCCTTAAATATTATAAAGTTAATGGTGGTGGCTATTTGTTTAATTGTTACAAGAGAATATAACAAAGCGAAACTAACCTTACCCACCCCAAACGTCATAGCCTTTTTTTGACCTTTTTCCCCGGGAGTTTATGCGTAACAAATGTTACCGTATAAGCATTTTCACGGCACTATTTTTGTGGAAAATTACATTCAATGATCCGAAAAAGTTATTCCATTTTATTTACTGTTATAGCGGTTGTTTTTTTACATACAGCGCCATTAATGCTTTTTGCACAGGATAGTACAAAGAGTTTGGTGCTGAGCGATGCCATCGCAGCGGCGTTAAATAACAACAAAACCATACAATTGGCAAAGCTGGATGAAAACATAGCTGCAGCCAATTTCAAGCAAACCGAAGCTGTTTTTCTTCCGCAGGTTAATTTCTCCTATACGGCGATGAATACAAACAATCCGCTGAATGCCTTTGGTTTTAAATTGCAGCAAGGTGCCATTACACAAAACGACTTTAACCCGGCGCTTTTAAACCATCCTTCAGGCACCTCTGATTTTATGACAAAGCTGGAGGTGCAGCAACCATTACTAAATATGGATATGCTGTACATGCGGAAAGGAGCTGAAAAGCAAACAGAGGTATATCAATATAAAACCCAGCGGACCAAAGAGTATTTGACTTTTGAGGTTCAGAAAGCTTATCTGCAATTGCAGTTAGCATACGATGCTACTAAGGTTTTGGATGAATCGCTCCAAACTGTAAAATCTGTTTACACATTTACAGATAATCATTTTAAGCAGGGTTTAATTCAAAAGTCCGATTTATTAAATGCCCGTGTGCAGGTAACAACGGTGGAAAGCAACCTTGTAAAAGCGCAAAGTAATATCCGCAACGCATCAGATTATCTCAGTTTGCTTATGGGGCAAAAAACAGGGGTTGTTTATAAAATAAATGAGGCATTGCCCGAAACCCAATTTACGGCGGATACAAATCAGCGGGTAGCTTCTTCACGGGCAGATTTCATGGCTATGCAAAAAGCAATTGATGCCTCCAACCTGATGATCAGATCAAGCCAGATGAGCTACCTGCCAAAGTTGAACGCATTTGGAAATTATCAATATAACGATGACCACTTAACCGGTTTTGGTGCGAACGCTTACCTGGTAGGCTTACAGTTATCGTGGGATATTTTTAAAGGTAACAAAACGAAAAATACAATAACCGTTCAAAAATTGGAACGGGATAAATTGACAGAACAATTAGCCCAGCAAAAAGACCAGGGTCAGTTAGAAGTTAACAAGGCTTTTCGTGACCTGGCGGATGCCCGGTTTGAAATAGGGCAGGATAAAGCAGCCATAGAACAGGCATCCGAATCTTTACGGATTTTACAAAACCGCTACCAGCAGGGCCTGGTAAACACTACCGATGTTTTATTGGCCGGAACACAACTCTCGCAACAGAAATTTGCATTAGCCCAGGCACAGTTTACGCTGAATGTTACTGCGGCCTATTTACAATTATTAACCACAACTACTAATAAATAAAAACTCAAAACATGAGCATAACTATTACCTCGAACAGGATAATGCAACTATTTGCCGGCGTATGCGTGCTGGTAATCACCGCCTGTTCTTCGAATGAAAAAAAGGAAAACAAAGCAGGTGCAGATACAGCAATAGTTGTAACCGTAGCCACACCATCATCTGATCAGCAGCAAAGTTTAAATATTAGCGGGCAAATTGAAGCCGGCCAATCAGCTAACATCAGTACAAGGGTGATGGGGTACATTACAAAAATGAATGTAAAGGTCGGCGATCATGTTGGCAAAGGCCAACTGTTGGCCACCATTAGTAACGATGATATTTTAGCAAAAAGGGCCCAGTCCGATGCCATGATAGCTGAAGCAACAGCAGCATTGAAAAATGCGCAAAAAGATTATGACCGTTTTACTGCTTTATACCAGCAGCAAAGCGCATCGGCAAAAGAGCTGGATAATGTTACGCTGCAATACAATTCAGCTAAATCAAAACTCGAACAGGCAAAGCAAATGCGTAATGAGGTAAACGCCATGTTGAATTATACCAGTTTAACAGCGCCATTCAGCGGAATCGTTACCCAAAAAACAGCCGATGCAGGCAGTATGGCAAACCCGGGAATGCCCCTCCTTACTGTTGAGCAAAGCGGAAGCTACCAGGTAAGCGCCTCTGTTCCAGAAAATTCTATCAATCAGATTCGACAGGGTGCAACGGCAGTGGTAACCATCAGCGCAATTAACAAAACAATAAATGGTACAATAGGGCAAATCAATCAGTCCTCTCAATTTACCGGCGGTCAATATATTATTAAGGTAAGCATCCCGGATAACGAAAAGAACGGATTGTACGCCGGTATGTATGCCAACGTTGTTATACCTGTAAAGCAGGTTGTAAAAAATAAAGCGGGGGATAATCAGGTAATGGTGCCGCTTTCCTGTATTGAACACAAAGACCAGTTAACAGGTCTCTATACCATTGGAAATAACAATACAGCACTGCTGCGCTGGGTAAGATTGGGAAAGACAGAAGGCAACCAGGTGGAAGTGCTTAGCGGCCTGGCAGCAAACGAGCAATTTATATTAAGTGCAGACGGCAGATTGTTTAACGGTGTTTCGGTTAAAATAAAATAACAGATATGAAAGACGGATTTGCAGGAAATATAGCAAAAGCATTTATACAGTCGAAGTTAACGATACTGCTGATGATCGCCTTTTTACTGATCGGCGGATACAGTACTTTTTTAATTCCGCGTGAGGAAGAGCCGCAGATACAGGTGCCGATGGCCGATATTTTTATCGGTTATCCGGGGGCCTCGCCAAAGGATGTGGAAACCAAAGTGGCCGCGCCGATGGAAAAAATGATCTCGAATGTCAAAGGGGTAGAATATGTGTACTCCACTTCTATGCAGGGGCAGGCCATGATCATTGTTCAGTTTTATGTGGGTGAGGATGTAGAACGTTCCCTCGTAAAATTGTACAGCGAGCTGATGAAGAATATGGATAAAATGCCGCAGGGCGTTACGCTTCCATTAATAAAAACACGCGCCATTGATGATGTGCCGGTATTGGGGCTGACATTGTGGAGCGACAAGTACGATGATTACCAGCTGAAACAGATCGGACAGGAGCTGGCCAATGAAGTTAAAAAAATACCTGACGTTTCCGATATTAATATTTTAGGGGGCAGGAACCGTGAAGTAAAAGTGCTGCTGGATAAAAACAAGATGGCAGAAAATCATATTGATTTTTTATCCCTGAGCAAACAGATACAAGGCGGCAATATGCAATTGCCGGGAGGTACCCTGCTGCAAAAAGACACCGCATTCTCGGTAGAAACAGGCAATTTTCTGAACACTTCTAACGATGTGGGTAATTTAGTGGTCGGGATTAACCAGCAACAACCTGTTTACTTAAAACAAATAGCTAAAGTAGAAGAAGGCGCTGAGTCGCCCAGACAGTATGTGCTGTTTGGTTACGGGAAGGCGGACCATGCCGGTGCCGGTAAATTCAAATCAAATTATCCGGCCATCACGTTGTCTGTTGCCAAAAAGAAAGGCGCGGATGCAATGAAATTATCTGAACAGATCCTGAGTAAGGTTGAACATTTGAAAAAGGACCTGTTGCCCAATGACGTTCATTTAACAGTTACCCGAAACTATGGCGAAACCGCTTCTGATAAAGTGTCCGAGTTGTTGTTCCACCTGTTTATCGCTATTGTCGTAGTTACCGTATTCGTTATGCTGGCTATGGGCTGGCGAGGTGGCCTGGTTGTATTTTTATCTGTGCCGGTAACCTTCGCGCTTACCCTGTTTGCGTACTATTTCATGCACTATACGCTTAACCGTATTACGCTTTTTGCACTGGTATTTATAACGGGTATTGTGGTGGATGACTCCATTATCATCGCTGAGAATATGCACCGGCATTTCAAGATGAAAAAGTTGCCGCCATTACAGGCCGCTATCTATGCTATTAATGAGGTAGGTAACCCAACAATACTGGCTACTTTCACGGTTATTGCGGCTGTGTTGCCGATGGCCTTTGTATCGGGTATGATGGGGCCGTATATGAGCCCTATGCCGATTGGCGCATCCATAGCGATGATCCTGTCCTTAATCGTAGCCCTTACCCTCACCCCATATCTTGGCTATATTTTTCTGCGCGAAAAAGAAAACCACGGGATAGCGCACAAAGAAAGCAAGCATAAAGCGTTGGAAGAAACACGTATTTATAAGATATACAAGTCATTTATACAACCATTACTCGAAACCCGCTGGAAACGGTGGACATTTATCATGAGTATTGTGGCTGTTTTGTTTGCCTCCTTGTCCATGTTTTATACCAAAGCTGTAGCGGTAAAAATGCTGCCCTTTGATAATAAAAATGAGTTTCAGGTAGTGATTGATATGCCCGAAGGGACGACCCTGGAAAAGACGCAGGCTGTGGTTAAAGATATTGCCGCCTATGTTTCCCGCCAGGAGCTGGTTGAAAATTATGAATCTTATATCGGCACCTCAGCACCCATCAGCTTTAACGGATTGGTCCGTCATTATGACCTTAGAAGAGGAGATAACGTGGCAGATATACAAGTAAACCTGGTTGATAAAAAAGACCGGAGCATACAGAGCCATGCCATCGCCAAAGAAATGCGTGGCCCTATACAAGAGATTGCCAAAAAGTATAACGCGAATGTGAAGATTGTGGAAGTGCCGCCAGGCCCTCCGGTACTGTCAACCTTAGTGGCCGAAATTTATGGCCCTGACTACCAGGAGCAGATAAAAATTGCGGGGCAGGTAAAAAATCTCCTGAATAAAACTTCCAATGTGGTTGATGTGGACTGGATGGTGGAAGATGACCAGCCTGAATACCATCTTGAAGTGGACAAGGAAAAAGCGATGCATTATGGCGTAGCTACCGCACAGGTAGCGGCAACCGTAAACGCAGCTTTATCAGGAATGCCGGTGGGGAATATTTCTGAACCTGCTTCTTATAACCAAACGGCCATTAAGCTTCAGCTGAGCGATGCGGATAAAACCAATATGGATGATATACTTAATCTGAAAGTTATTGGTATGCAGGGCAATGCTGTGCCTATAAAGGATCTGGTAACGGTTACCAGGCAGATTAAGCCCAAAAGCATTTACCGTAAGAACCAGAAGGAAGTGGTGTATGTACTTGGGGATATGGCAGGCCAACTGGAAAGCCCGTCTTATGCTATTTCGGATGTTTCGGACCATTTGAATACAGTAAAGGTACCCAAAGGATTTTCCTTAAAGGAAGAATACACCCACCAGCCTGAGCTGGAAGACAATTACAGTTTAAAATGGGATGGTGAATGGCAGATCACCTTCGAAGTATTCAGAGACCTGGGCATAGCATTCGCAGTCGTTATCCTGATGATATATATCCTGATCGTAGGCTGGTTTCAGAATTTCACCGTGCCACTGGTCATGTTAGCGGCTATTCCGCTGTCACTGATCGGGATCGTACTGGGTCACTGGATGCTGCATGCCTATTTTACAGCAACCTCCATGATTGGATTTATAGCGCTGGCAGGGGTTATGGTACGAAATTCTATTTTGCTGGTAGACTTTATTAATATCCGCTTAAAAGAAGGTATCCCGTTAAAACAGGCCATTATAGAGGCAGGCGCTGTCCGTACAACGCCGATCTTGTTAACAGCAGGTGCAGTTGCCCTGGGTGCAGTGATTATATTGTTTGACCCTATTTTCCAGGGACTGGCCATATCGCTCATGGGCGGTACGGTAACATCCACTTTCCTGACTTTGATCGTGGTGCCTTTATTGTATTTTAAAATGATGCGCAAAAATTATCCGCAGAAACATTAATAAATAAAATTATGAAACTTTTTGTAGTAACCTCTCTGATCGATTACAGGGAAGATGTTTATAAAATATTTAAACAAGCTAACATTAATATATTCAGTGCAACGGACGTCGTTGGCTTTAGAAATGATCAGACTTTCGATCTGCTGGAAGAGTGGTTTGCGAGCGGGGATGAGCGGTATGATTCGTTAATGGTATTTAGCTTTACGAGCGATGAAAACGCTACGCTTGGGATGAGCCTGTTTAAAACCTATAATGAAACAAATAAACCTGAATTTCTGATCAGGGCGTTTATTATGCCTGTTGAAAGTACCATTTAAAAAAAAAGTTATGAGAGAAAGAATAGTCCGTGCCGTTGCAGGTACCTTTGTTTTAACCAGCTTCGCGTTGGCAGTATTTTTAGATATTAACTGGATGTGGCTGGGCATTTTTGTCGGTGCCAATTTATTGCAGTCTTCTTTTACAAATTTTTGTCCCCTGGAAAAGTTATTGGTACTTGCTGGGGTTAAAAATCAATAAAAAGGAATGAATGTCAAAAAACAATGTGATTGTTTTTTGACATTCATGTTGTTTCTAATGTAACATTAGTCACTATCTATCGCTTCAAATTAACCCACATTTGCCTTAATAACAAAACTTAACAATTACAAGTAGTTAAGCGGGTAAATAAAAACAGGATGAAATACATTATTATAGGTGCAGTGGCCGGAGGGGCCAGCACGGCGGCCAGGTTAAGAAGACTGGACGAGCATGCTGAAATTGTAATATTCGAAAAAGGAGAATACATATCCTATGCCAATTGCGGCTTACCGTATTATATTGGGGATGTCATCAAGGACCGGAATAAATTATTTGTTCAGACAGCGGCCTCATTTAATCAGCGGTTTAATATTGATGTGCGTGTAATGACAGAGGTCACCGGCATAAATCCCGCTGAAAAAACTATTACAGCAAAAAATCATACCACCGGTCAAATTTATGAGGAGCGCTATGATAAGCTGGTCTTATCGCTTGGTGCGGAACCCCTGCGCCCGCCGCTTCCCGGTATTTCAGGTAACGGGATATTTACTTTAAGGAACGTTGCTGATACCGATTACATTAAATCTTATATTCAGCATAATAAGGCAAAAAAGGCTGTGATTATCGGAGGCGGTTTTATCGGTCTTGAAATGGCAGAAAACCTGCATGGCATCGGGCTCGAAGTGAGCATCATCGAAATGGGGAACCAAATACTGGCCCCGGTTGATTTTCCTATAGCAGCAATTGTGCAGCAGCACATACGGTCAAAGGGCGTTAACCTGCTTTTAAATAGTGCGGTTACCGGTTTTGAACAAGTTGATAATGGTCAGAAGGTTTTTCTGAAAAATGGCGATGTACTGGATGCTGATATAGTGATCCTGTCTATCGGTGTTCGCCCGGATACCAAACTTGTGGCTGCTGCCGGGCTTAAAATTGGCGATGCCAAAGGAATATTCGTAAACGAATACCTGCAGACTTCTGACCCTGATATTTACGCGGTCGGCGATGCCATAGAATTTAAAAACCCGGTAACAGGTCAATCTATGGTTACCTACCTGGCCGGGCCCGCTAATAAACAGGGCCGTATTTGTGCCAATAATATTGTGTTGGGCAATGTGCAGCAATATAATGGGGCAATTAATACAGCCATTGTCAGAGTTTTTGATTTGACAGTAGGTACGACCGGAGCAGCTTCAAAACAATTAACAGCTGCCGGTATTGAACATATAGTTTCAACAACCAATAGCGGGTCTCACGCCGGATATTTTCCGGGTTCGCAGCAAATGACTATTCAGATTGCTTTTTCGCCTAAGGAGGGGCGCTTATACAGCGCGCAGGTAGTTGGGTTTGACGGGGCGGACAAGCGCCTGGATGTTTTAGCATCAATTGTTAAAAGGAACGGGTCCATTTATGAACTGGCAGAATTTGAGCATGCTTATGCACCTCAATACTCTTCGGCAAAAGATCCTGTGAATATTGCGGGGTTTGTGGCCGAAAATATTTTGCAGGACAGGCTAAGTGTGTTTTACTGGAATGAGTTTGATAAAATTGGTGCCGATGATTTGCTGATTGATGTAAGAAGCCCGGAAGAATACCAGGCAGGGAAAATAGATAATGCCATAAATATCCCTATCGACGAAATCAGAAGCAGGCTTAATGAAATCCCGCCTGAAAAAACAATATACATTTATTGCGAGGCAGGATTAAGGGGATACCTGGCCCAGAGAATATTAAAGCAAAACGGCTATCAGCAGGTATTCAATCTTTCGGGTGGTTATAAATTATGGAAAGATTGTATTGAAGAATCGACTGATAAACCTGTTTATGCAACGGCTTAAAAAAACATCTAAAATAAAAATGGCTTAGTTGAATATGGCTGAAGAAAAAAAAATCAAAATGTGGCCTGCTATTGTAAAAGCAAAATGCCCCAAATGCCGTGTCGGCAATATATATGCAACCCCTATCTATAGCATTTTCGGGCAAAAAATTCATACAACCTGTCCGCATTGCGGCATGGTGTACGAAAGAGAGCCCGGCTATTTTTATGCTGCAATGTACATTAGCTATGCATTTGTGGTGGCCGAACTGGTGACGCTTGCCGTTGGAACCTCAATACTTACGGGCAGTCACAATCCATGGTTATACACCCTGATATTATTATCAGTAGTTGGCCTGCTTGCGCCCTTTAATTTAAGGTATTCAAGAGTGTTGTTATTGCACTGGCTTACGCCGGGCATACACTATGACCATGAGTTGAGCAAGGATGTTGTTACGGCAGACGAGGTTCCTGTTTGAGTCAAAAATAAATATGAATATCAGTTATATGAAAAACTTTTGGAACGAACGTTACAGCACACAGGAATATATTTACGGTGAGGAACCAAATGTGTTCTTTGCTGATGAACTCGAAAAGCTTAAACCCGGCAGCATTATATTGCCTTGCGATGGCGAGGGCCGCAACGGTGTTTTTGCGGCATCCATGGGCTGGAAAGTAAGCGCCTTTGATGCCAGCGAAGCGGGTAAAGCCAAAGCGCTCCAACTGGCTGCAAAGAAGAATGTACACATTGATTATATTACCGGGGATGCTTTAAACATGGATTACCCTGAAAATAGTATGGATGTAATAGCATTTATTTATGCACATTTCCCCCCTGCAGTACGTAAAAAAATCCATCAAAAAGCAATTAACTGGCTTAAACCCGGCGGCAGGATTATTTTAGAGGCCTTTAACCCGAATCAGTTGCGAAACACTTCCGGGGGGCCAAAAGAATTATCAATGCTTTATACAGAAGACATGATCAGGGAGGATTTTGAAGGGTTGGAAACAGAAGTGTTGCAAACCATTCAGATTACCTTAAATGAAGGCAAATATCACGAAGGCGTGGCTGATGTAATCCGGTTTACCGGGGTGAAAATTTAAGATACCATAACGCATTTATGGCAAAGTAGTAATTATTAAAAGTGAATGTCAAAAACGTGATGCTCATGTTTATCTATGTAACCTTTGTTACTGAAAATGCGGATAAATGAACCCACTTTTGTTGTATTAAAAAAAGCTTATGAAGAAATGGTTTGACAACAATAAACTTTACCTGTTAGGGGCAATAATTGGCGCCATTGGCGGACACTTGTACTGGCAATTGGTTGGATGTTCATCAGGTACGTGCCCTATTACTTCAAAGCCATTAAACAGCACAATTTATGGTGCATTACTGGGCGCCTTATTATTCGGAATGTTTAAAAAGGAAGATAAAAAGCAGGTTAATTAATATAAAAAAAGATATGAATGTATATGAAACGTTATTTGGCGGTGCGGGCACAGCCAATTTGGAAAGTATAATAGATGAAGGCGCGTTTTTAGTTGACGTAAGGACGACAGGTGAGTTTGCCTGTGGTAATGTTAAAGGCTCAATGAATATTCCATTGGATACTCTCCAGGCCAGCCTTTCAGAATTCAAAGACAAGAAGCATATAATTGTATTCTGTCAAAGCGGCGGCAGAAGCAGCATGGCAAAATCAATTTTAGAACAAGCCGGATTTACAAATGTGATAAACGGCGGTACCTGGAACCAGGTAAATCAATTCGTAAAATAATACCGGAACGGTTAACCTATAATGCAACATTTCGTTGAATGGTTAAGCTAAAACACATATTTACTGCTATCTTAGCTTCATGTATGATATAACAAGTTTCGAATCAACTTTTGAACCTGCTTTAATAAAAGAAATGCAGCAGTTTGGCGAAGTAAAAAGTTTCAGGGAAGGCGATTTGATTATGGATTACGGCAAATACATCCGTATGATGCCGATTGTCACCAAAGGTACCCTGAAAGTGCTGCGGATGGATGAAAACGGCAAGGAGATACTTTTATATTATTTATCCAGTAACGAAAGCTGTTCAATGGCTTACAGCTGCTGCCTGGAAGCAAAAAAAAGCGAAGTAAAAGCCATAGCCGAAGAGGATGGTGAGCTGATAGCCATACCCCATACCAAACTTGATGAATGGCTTTGCAAGTACCCAAGCTGGAAAAACTACATTATGCGCAGTTTTAATGAGCGTTTTTTAGAATTGCTGAAATCAATTGAAAGCATTGCTTTTCATAAATTGGATGAACGCCTGATCGCTTATCTCCGGGAAAAACAACGCCTTTCGGGTTCAAGTGTAATTAAAGCCTCCCATTATCTTATTGCCGACGAATTGGCTACCTCGCGTGTGGTAGTATCCCGCTTACTTAAACAATTGGAAAATGACGGCAAAATTCTGTTGTACCGGAACGAGATAAAACTTTTAAAAGGATTCGTTTAATATATAAGCATCCGGAAATCCAATATATTTAAGCTTTCTGATAATGCCCTTTGCCTTGTTTCTGTCCTCTATCCCTGTTATCCGGATGTTAAAATAGCCCCTGTCTGCCCTAACCATTATAGCTTTATAGTTATATTTTGTTAAAACGGCCACAGCGGCCAGCGCATTGTGGTACTTAAAATGAGCTGTTTGTATGGTTATGCCTTTGCCGGTTATGGCAGGCGCGATGGTTATATTATCATTAATTAAAACAGGCGTTTTTATTTTTATTTCCGGTATTACAAGGTTTTCAATTGCGGGCTCACCGGCAGCTTTAACTTCAAAATCAAGCCCGTCAACAACAGTGCCTTCATTATTACGGATAATGGTGAACGGCAACACCCCGGGTATGCTTACCAGATTCAATTTAGCTGATTGCGCCGTATCAATTTGTGCTGAATAGTTACCCGGCAATAATCCCAGATAAGAAAAATAACCGTCGGCTTCTGTCATTGTGTGCGCTATTTTTACCGACCTGTTATTATAAAAATTTATTATCAGGCGGCCCATGCCGCTTTCTTCCCCGTTGTTTTTTATTATAACCCTGCCCGAGGCCTCTCCGAATACCGAAATTGGCACTTCTATCGTTTTTACTAAATTCGGGTCAATCGCAACGCTGTAATTTTTTTTACGGAGCTGCCATGCAACCCTGTCCAGCCCGGAGGCGTCCAGCTCAATAATACAATTTACATAAGCCTCTAAATCAGTGATACGGATTGTAGTGTCTTTATCACTTTGTGCAACACGGCCGCCATTAACACGCACTGCCAGGCCCGGTACTTTTGGCTCGCCGGCGTCGCGGCGGCCATTACCGTTCAGGTCAAGGAAAGGCACAAGGATCACAGCGCCCTTGCCTACGTTGGTACGGTTATTAAAATTGTTATAGTGCGATTTGCTGTCGTGTATTAAGCTGCCGCTAACCGATTGAATGTATGATACAACATTATTGCTTTTAGTTACAGTTGACCCCATTTGTGCAAACGAAAAATAATAGGTTAAGCCCGCCTGGATATTGGTGATGTTGCTGGTAAAATTCCTTTCGTAAAAAACATCTATATACCCGTTGCCACGCAATATTTTTTTAAATTCGGTTTTTACTTCAACAACTTGTTTCGAGAAGTATTCGTATTGCATCTGCTGGGTCAGTAAAATATTTTTGGGCAACCGCGCAGCTACGGTAAAAGTGCTGTTTACATAAGGGCTGTTACCATCGGTAACCAGGGCATACGTGTTTACATTGGTGTTGAAATTCCCAAATGTACCTGATAAAAGCCATTGGCCTGTTGTATATTTAGTAACCGGAAGTACGATCTGCTCCAACGTGAGCATAGAAAAGCCCGAAAAATTATGGGTCCTGAAAGGGATAGAAAAATTCGCTTTACGATCTTCCAGGTAGGTGTTGTTAACTGCTGTCTGGCCTTTATGATACCAGGTATCGTTAACGCCAAGTTGCATCCCCGACGGCAGGTTATAACTCAGCAATGCTTTTGACTGCACCCCATGGTCATACTCCCCGGAAAACAAGAGGTTAGAAAATATACGCACAGAAGTATTCACGAACGGGATTGATGCCCCGGAAGTAATTGATGAAAGATATTCGGCGCCGCCCCCAATGGTAATACCGCTGCTTAAACCGTAGTTGCCGCTGAAACGCCCAAAGCGGCTTTCGTGCCCGTCTTCAACCATCCCGGCAGACGCGACATATTCAAATTCGCCTTTGGGCATAAAGATAAAAGGGATACTGATGTATTTTTCGCTTGATTTCTCTTCGCCATACGGCCCGTAAAAACGCAGTTTCACTACTGTATTCCCGTATATAAGCGGCACCTTAAACGAATAAAAACCGGCGGCGTTTGCCTTTACATAAGTGATAAGTATATTATTTACATATAGCTCTACAGTCCAGTCAGGTTCTGTATAGTCGCTGATGGTATAAGTCCCGAAAGATTTTTTGTAGGTAGTTGGCGCATTGGTTAGCTGAGCGCCCACAATTGGCGAATAAATGGATGCTATGGACTGCCCGTAAATTTTCCCCAACATGAACTGTTTCGCAAAAAGGTTGTCGTTATTGGCCAGCCGCCATAAGTAGTATTGGTTACGCTCAATAAAAGCCTCGGTGCTGTGATAATTTACAACAACATCGGTTTCACCGCCGGCTATTACCCCGCCCAGGCTTAAACTCACCCTTGCATCCCGGGGGCCGGGCCGGTTATTTATGGTAGTTACCGCCTGATAATCGGCCATGCCGAAATGCAGCAGGGGATAGGTGCGACCAACGATTGTATCGGCTTTAACAACCCCGTTCAGCCTGTTTAAGTTGGTACGTGTTTGCTCCAGCCGCATTTCGCGGACAACAGGCAACTCAAGGGTTGTGCTGAGCATCACCGAAAGGCTGCGGAAGCTAAATGCGCAGGTAAGCCCGAAAATTTTACCGAAATAATCCGATTGTAAATACAGGCCTGTTGGCGTGCTTATTAAATCACCGGGTTTTACATCATAAATTTTATCGCTGTAAACAATATGGTTATGAGGCTTATCAATCACATAATTAGCCTGTGGGTTAATAAAAAAACCGCTTACCGAATCCATTTTCGCCGAAACAGTGTTCTTTATCCGTAAAAAATCAAAAAGATTACCTATTGGTAAATATATGGTCTGATCGCGGACCAGGGCAGGCAGTTCTGTTTCCCCAACGTGCTGTACATTTATTAAAACCTCAACTTCATCGTAACCGGCGGTGGGTTGCGCGCAACAATTATTAACGACAAACAAACCCATAAAAAAAACCGGCAGCCATAACGTTTTTAAAAATATGCAAAGTATTTCCGTACCATGGTTATACAAATTATAACACCTGTTATCCTTACAAAACCAATAGCGGTTAAATAGCATAGCAACATATTATTATGGCTGTATAAATGTTACAGAAAAAGTACCTGTATAATTTCCGGGCGGGCTGGCGAGCGGGCTGCCTACAGTTAACGTCCCGCCGATATATATCAGCGTAACCGCCGGTGGCCTTGCGGTTGCAGTAAACGGGCTGGCCGGGCTTGCCCCGCCTATATGCAACCTCATGCTGCCGCCGTTGCTTCCCGTCAGGTAAACATCGGGCCCGTTGCTTATGGTTAGTCTGGTGCCGGGTTCGGCATTAACCTGAAAAATTGCAGGCGAATAAGAATATCCCTGGTTAACCCCCACAACCGTCCCTGTGGTTGACCTTGTGCCGTTTGGATAAATTATTACCGTGCCGCCCGATGTGCCCTGATAAAAAGCCCCGAAAATAAGCCCCTGCGTAGGGTCAACATATATGGTTATTGGTCGGGGAGGGTTTTCAACCGCAACTAAAGGGCGCTTACCTTGTGAGTATGATGAAAAGGGTATAAACAGGAGCGCCAGGCAGCTTAATACCAACCTCCAATTAAAATCAATGTTTTTACCTGTTTTCATCTGCTTCTCAAAAAAACTTTTTTTGAATGTACACCCGCTGCATTTATAAAGCTGACTATATATATCGCATCGGGCATACCGCTGGCCAGTTCATAATCGCCATTACCGCTGACCGCTTTGCGCGAAATAATCATTCCCCTTATATCGCTGATAGTTAAATAGCCCTTTTGGTTAACAACAAGGTTAATATGAATAAACGGGTTTCCCCCGGCGCTGTAAACATACATTTCATCCGCAGCGCCGCTTGTTGCCGGTATATTCAGGGGCATACACCGTAACGAAAAACGGTTTTCATACGTACCTTGTTTTACGCTAACACTAAATGTTGGGTTTTGTTGCAGGTTTTGGTTAACGCCCGTAACGGCGTCGGTTAAATAAACAGGCAAATTAGCCGGCCATTGCCCGGCATTGCGCAATTTAAACGTAATTACCCCATCCCTGCTTGTTTGCAAGCCTAAAGGGACAACCATAAGGGTATCCGGTCCCGGCAGGGCGTTAATAACAAGTTTTTGGCCACCGGCAGTTAGTGAATATATATTGGGAACCTGCCCGTTTGTGTTCATCAGCTTTATGGCATCAAGGCCATTGTCAAAAGCAGGCGTCGCCTTATCGTCAAAATATACCACTAAGGGGTCTGCTGAAAGCGGGTTGTCCGAAAAATTAGCGCTCAGCCGCAGCAAAATACGCGGGTTAACAAGCAGGCTGAGTGTTGCTTTATGAAAAACAGGCGCAAGGTTGTTTACCCTTACGCTGTTGGTAAGGGCGAACGTACCGGTTACCGGATAGCTGCCATTGGTTACATGCACAAAAAACCCCTGCATCGAAGCAATAATATTACTGGCCACGCCATCGCTTGATACGCCGTTTATATAGGTACTGTAAGTGCCTGTATATTGGCTGGTTGAGCCCGAGTCGAAGTAATAAATGGCATTGTCGATGTTTGTTTTGGTCCATCCGCTTGCGGCGTTCCAGTCAATAGGCGAAGGATAAGGGTTGCCCGCAAGGTTAAAACCCAGGGTATAAGTTTGGTTATGGTTATATAATGTGGTTGAAAGGGCCCCGTTGTTAACAATCCCGGTTATGCTTATGGTTACCGGCGTTGTTGCCGTGCCAAAATCTGCGGCGTAACCCTGCAAGGGGCTAAGCGGGTTTGTTGCAGTTGTATAAACTGTAAACCCCGAGGTTGCCTGGTTTTCTATATAATTATAAAAATTGGCGAAAGTAGCGGTTAAGTTAACCCAGCTTGAAAAACTGCCCACGGTGGCGGCCGTAAAAGGCGAACTGAAATATTTATAACCGTAACCGGCCCCAAGGTAGCGCTGCATGGTTAAGCTACCGGTTACGCTGCCGGCGCCGCTACCGTCAATTAAAGCGGTTTGCGTTGCTGTTGACAGCAGTGTTAGCATACCATTAGCGTTAACAGACCCGTTGCTCAGCAATATGCCTGCAATTCGCTGGCTTGTGCTAACGGTTGTTGTACTGCCCGTGTTAACTATAATATTATTAAAAACAGTATTGGTAGTACCGGCAAATGTTTGAGCAGCGCCGGCAAAAATCACAGTGCCGCCGCTATTGGTAAAAGCGCCGTTATTGGTAAAATTACTATAGATAATAAGGTTACTATTATTTGCAATAAAATAAGCGCCTGATGATATAGTTAACCCCTGCGCATCAACAAATACCCTTGTTAACAACAATAAAGCTATTGCTGTTGACCTTTTAATAAATATGATTTCGCGGCCCGGCATTATTATTGAATAACGATTTTAAACTTCTTTTTAATTGAACAATAAGGAATAGAGCGAATTAAAGGCAACGGCCTGTGCGATTCCCCTCTTGAGAGGGGTGGAGGGGTGTGTTAACGGTTATATCGGCTAACACACCCCCGCCACAACACAACCGGACGCACCCCCTCTCAAGAGGGGAGTTGCCATAACGTTCACATTATCTATTCATTATGATTATTATTGTGCGAATTTCCAATCACTAAACACGCATATTATATTTTAAATTACCGGCTGCACTTAGCCATACCAATCGTCATAGTTATACCCTTACTATTGAATAACTGTAATATCAAAAACAACAGTTCCTATTGTTTCACTTGAAGGAGACGCATTGACAAAGCTAATTTCAACATTGTTAGCACTGGTCACAAATGACCATGCAATTGAGATCCCGTCAGCTAAAGCAGTCCTTGGGTTAATTAGGAGGGTTGCATTAACCTGTGCCCCGGTTACAGTTACTGTTATTGTCACGTTCGGGCTATTATTTTTAATGCTTGTTGTATTGGTAATGGTAAAACTGGTTTTAATAACGTTTGTTAAGGCGCCTGTGCCTGTACCCCCCGAAAGGAATACCCATGCCGCCAGCGTGGCGTTATAATTATAAAACCCTTTGGTGCCGTCGGTTTGATATACAAGTAACCCATCCGTTGGGGATACTATTGCTGTACGCTGCGCATTGGTAACGCGGGGGGCCAGAAAGCCTTTTGATGTTGATTTAACATCGAGCACGGACGATGCCTGCCCTGTGGTATAGGCGGCGTCGTCTGTCACTACCACGGTTTGCGCACAAATCCTGACAGAAAAGGAAAGCAGGATAACCAAAAAAAACAACTTTTTCATATCCGTAAATTTTTGAACACAATAACTCCCCTCTTGCGCACCGGGTTCCCCTCTTGAGAGGGGCAGGGGTGTGTTTAGCGAATATGCTTGACAGACATGCCGGTTAACACACCCCTGCACCCCTCTCAAGAGGGGAATCGCACCGCCCCCTGCTTTAAAAAAGGGCTTGCGCGCCGGGTATTGCAGGCGCTATCCTCAATGCAATATCAAATCGCCTTCAGCAAATTTTATGGTTTTAATATCACAGCAACTCATCACCACCGGTTGCGCTGCATATACCACGTGTAATTTACCCTGGTGATAATTTACTTTTTGGTTTTCATCAAGGTTAAGGATGAAATGACGGGTTTTATTGGGCGTATAAATAGCAAATCCGTTTGCTATGCCAACCCTGGTTTTTATACCTTGTTCCGAAATATAATCAACTGTAATATCCCCATATACCGACATATTGCCCGAACGGTTAAAAGTCATTTTCAATTTGGACCCTTCCGAAGGATCAATCCCGAGCGAAGAATTAGAAAGCGTTACATTGCTTGTTGATTCGCCTTTGCGGATAATTACAGGGATTGAAATCCCATATACAGGTATTAACTTTATCGTTATGCCATTTTTAACCGTCACTGCCGCCGTTTCACCAAGTGGCTTCTCATCCGGCACGGCCCTGATATATAAATGTGACCTGTATTCGCCCGGTTTTAAATCGCTGATATTGATGAGCTGTATTTTTATAGTTTGGGCGTCGAGGGGAGCGAGAACCACACTCTGCGGGAAAAACCGGAAATTTTTGTCTGCAAAATTCTGGCCGGGATCCGGTAATGTGATACTTTCAAAAGTACCGTCATCCATCATCCTGTATTGAACAACAGAGATCAGGTATTTAATGGTATCGTTGCCTGTATTTGCTAAATTAAGCTCCTGGGTCCTTTTGCCTCCCCCCCCTCCATCAAAAACCACCCTTATGGGCATAATGACCAAATTGCCCTGGGCCAAAGCCCGCGGGGCCGAAACTACGCAATAAATGAACAGTCCCGATAAGATATAAACAAGGCCAATGACCTTTTTTAATCCAAAACTCCTGAATATTACATTTTTTTTCATGATGGAGAGTATTTGATTTGATAGTAATTATGTACGCATTGTTTTAATTATAATTAACAGTAACCGTAAAAGGGGTGGTTGAAGCGTATGCCCCTGCTGCCTGTGATGACCCTATATTTAAAGTGGCTCCCACATTAAGCGTTTGTGTACCAGCTGTTAAGGTTCCGGTAGTTGCCGGTGAGCTGGTAAAGGTATTAACCGTCATGGTATTAGCACCGTATGTTATAGTTACAGAACCTGGCAGCGTGATAGAATATGTGTAAGCTTCTGAGCCTGTAACTGTAAAAGAGGCGGCAGTAACCGTACCGGCGTTTACAGGAAGCGTTACACCGCCCGTTGAAGTACGGGTACTGGCAGGGTCCAAAACAACTGTACCGGCAGTTCCATCCGTTGCCACATTGCCAAAATTCATATCAGTGGTTTTTGAAATGCCGATAGGTGTAACAATTGTACAACACGCATTTGCAGTAGCCGAAGCTTGTGCGAAAGCAGTAGCAGCAAAAGCTGCACTTACAAGGGCAATGCCCAGGGAAACAAATAATTTTTTCATTTTTGTTTTATTTTAATTGATATAGTAGAAATTATTATTTTGTGTTTTAAATAAATTATTTTTTTAGTTATAATTAACAGTAACCGTAAAAGCGGTGGCCGAGGTGTATGTCCCTGCCGCCTGCGGGGAGCTTACATTTAAGGTAGCGCCTACATTAAGGGTTTGTGAGCCTGATGATAAGGTGCCGGTACCCGACGGCGTACTGGTAAAGGTGTTAACCGTCATGGTATTACCGCCGCTTGATATAGTTACCGAGCTGGGCAGCGTGATGGAATAAGTGCTGGAGCCTGCACCTGTAATAGTAAAAGAGGCGGCGGAAACAGTGCCGGTGCTTGCAGGCAGCGTTGCGCCGCCCGTAGCAGAACGGTTGCCGCCAGGGGCCAAAACAACAGTCCCGGCGCTTCCGTTTGTTGCCAGATTACCAAAATTCATATCGGTGTTTTTTACAATACCTATAGCTGTAATAATTGTAGCGGTAGCATTTGCAGTAGCCGAAACCTGCGCCAAAACCCGGGCGGCAAAGCCTGCGCTTAAAAAGGCAATAAACAAGGATAGATATAACTTTTTCATTTAAGTGTTATATTTATTTTAGCGTAACAAAAATTATTAAATTGTGTTTTAAGTAATTTTTATCCAGAGACTTACGACGTTTTGAACTTCGTAAGTCTGATCCTCCTTTCAAATGTAACATAAGTTGCATAATCAGGTATTTAAATCATTAGTTTTGAATAACTAATATTAAAACATTATGAAAAAGAACATGGGAACTATCGACCGTCTGCTACGGGTTTTAGTGGCAATCGCCATCATTATCCTGTATTACTTCGGTACCATATCAGGCACTTTAGCCGTGATTTTATTAGTAGTCGCGGGTGTTTTCATTTTAACAAGTTTCATCAGTTTTTGCCCTTTATATACCTTGTTTGGTATAAAAACATGTAAAGTTCCAGAAAAATGATCCTGTGTGCTACTCCGCGTAAGCGATAGTAGCGATACTTAACTTTAGTCCGGGGATTTTAAGCAATTCCGCGCCGCAGGCCTCCAGCGTTGAACCGGTTGTTATCACATCATCAACCAGTAAGATATGTTTATTGGCTAATTTTTCAGGGTGCTTTACATTAAAAACCTCTTTCATGTTTTCAAACCTGGCAAACCGCGATTTATGGGTTTGGGTTTCTGTTGCAACTTCGCGTACCAGGTTATTATCTTCAACACGGGCATTTATTTTTTCGGACAGGCCTTCGGCAAAACAGGCGCTCTGGTTATAGCCGCGTTGTCGCATCCTTTTTCTATGCAAAGGGACAGGTACTATCAGGTCGGCTGTTTTAAATATTTCGCTCTTGGTCAGCTGCTCCCCGGCTATATTTCCCAATAGATTGCCAATTTGCCGCATCCCTTTATATTTAAACTGGTGCATCAGGTTCTGGGTTTTGCCGCCTTTGGTAAAATACAGAAGGGCGTACGCACCTTCAAGCGGCAATTTACCCCAAAACTGCTGCGCAACTATATTATCGGCTTGTAAATGGAAGTTGGTGAATGGCAAATTGAAAAGACAGCCGGTACATATTAAATGCTCGTTGGCCACCAGGCTTTCCCTGCATGCAGCGCAGAGTTCGGGAAATAATAAGGAAATAAAATCGGCCAGGTAGGTGCTTTTAACCTTCATGGGATGAAGTTAGCTTAAATGCTTCACATTTAAAAATACGACGTTGTCCCGGATTAAAAATTTATCTAAATTTGTATGATAACGTTGGATAGAATTTCTCAAAAATGTCATGACAACTTTAACTATACAAATACCAGATAAAGACAGGGACTTGTTCGGGAAACTTGCGAAAAGGCTTAATGTTAAAATCCTTCAAGTTGTTGAAGAAGAAGTGCAGCCAAATAGCGTTACAAAAAGGGCTATTGCCGATGCCAGATCGGGAAAAACCAAAAAGATCGAAAATCTTGATTTATTTTTCAAAAGCCATTGTATTTAAGAAACTTTTGCCACTTCTTTTATGGCCAACTGCCCGCAGGCAGCGTCAATATCCTTTCCGCGGCTGCGGCGTAAGTTGGTGTTGATGCCATGGTTGCGCAAATATTCGGCAAATGCTTCAATTTTATCTTCGCCTGCATTAATATAGCTGGCGAATGAAATGGGGTTATATTCAATGATATTTACTTTACAGGGCAAATGTTTGCAAAAACGGGCCAGTTCAGCCGCGTCCTGCAGGGTATCGTTAACGCCATCGAAAACAATATACTCGTAGGTTACAGGGTTTTTGGTTTTGGCGTAATAATATTTTAAAGCCTCAGCCAATGATTTTAACGAGTTTTGCTCATTAATGGGCATAATGGTGTTCCGTTTTTCATCATTGGCGGCATGTAATGATAAAGCAAGGTTAAATTTCACCTCGTCATCACCTAATTTTTTGATCATTTTAGCTATGCCGGCAGTTGATACCGTGATCCTTTTGGCGGCCATATTCAGCCCGTCTTCCGAAGTCAATTTTTCGACAGATTCCATCACATTTTTGTAATTCAGCAAAGGTTCGCCCATGCCCATATATACAATATTGGATAAAGGAATGCCATAATTTTCCCTGGCCTGGCGGTCAATCAGCACTACCTGGTCGTAAATTTCATCTGCGTTTAAATTGCGTTTACGCTCCATATAGCCTGTAGCGCAAAACTTACAGGTTAAGCTACACCCCACCTGCGACGATACACAAGCGGTCATCCTGCCGGGAGTTGGAATTAAAACACCTTCTATTAAATGATTATCGAATAAAACAAAAGAATTTTTTATAGTTTTGTCGGAACTAAACTGGGAACTATTTATTTTGACGTGGTTGATGGAGAAATTTTCGGAAAGTTTAGTACGGAGTTCTTTTGAAACATTGCTCATCTCGTCAAAAGTAAAGCATGATTTTTTCCAAAGCCATTCATATACTTGTTTCGCCCTAAAACTTTTTTCCCCAAACCCGGTAAAATGTTCCTGCAGGGCTTCAAGGCTAAGGCTACGGATGTCTATTTTATTATTTGCAGGGTTCACGCTGCAAAAGTACTAATTTTAAAAAACTACTATCTTTTTTGAAAGTCATTCTTTTGTATTAAAAAATGAAAAGTTTTAAAGCCGATTACGTTTTCCCGGTAAATGCCGCCCCAATAAAAAACGGGATAGTTACTGTTGATAATTTTGGTAAAATAATATCGGTAACCGGCCCTGATAATTATTCGGAATCAAACCATGCAACCATTGAGCAGGTTAGCGGCATCATCTGCCCTGGTTTTATAAACACCCACTGCCACCTTGAACTCTCGCACCTGAAGGGCAAAATAGCGCAGGGAGAAGGGCTCGTTAATTTCATAAAAGGTGTCCAAAAACTAAGGGGGGCCGATGCCCTTGAAATAAGTGAAGCTGCCACCAGGGCCGACAGTGAAATGTACGAAAATGGAATTGTAGCTGTCGGCGACATTTCAAATACCAATATGAGTATTCCGATTAAAGCCCGCAGTAAAATTTACTACCATAGCTTTATTGAATGCTTTGGTTTTTTGCCCGACAGAGCTACGCAGGTATTTGAGCACGCGCTTGCTTTACAAAAGGAATTTAAGCCCCAATCATGCTCAATCACTCCTCATGCACCGTATTCTGTGTCAAAGGAGCTGTTTAAGCTGATCCGGAAACATGCGGAAGATGGCGATAACCTCATCAGTATGCATAACCAGGAGAGTGAAGATGAAAACAAATTTTACAGGTATAAAAAAGGTGGCTTTGTTGACCTTTATGAATCTTTGGGGATGGACATTTCTTATTTTAAACCGCAGGCCCGTAATTCGATACAATCTATTATGCATTTCCTGACCGGTAAACAAGATGTGTTATTGGTACATAATACCTTCACTAATTTAAAAGATATTTACTTTACAAAACGTTTTGACTGCAACATACACTGGTGTTTTTGCCCTAACGCCAATATATACATCGAAGGCATGCTCCCAAAAGTGGAGTTGTTTACAGACATGGGCTTTAACATAATGCTCGGCACGGATAGCCTCGCCTCAAACGGGCGCTTATGTTTATTAAGCGAAATGCGTACGCTTCAACAACAATTTCATGGATTGAGTACCGCCCGGCTTATAGAATGGGGCACCATAAATGGCGCAAAGTATTTAGGTATTGATGACGAAAAAGGCACCCTCGAAGCAGGCAAAACGCCAGGTTTAAACCTCATCACCGGTCTCGATGGTTTAAAAATTACACCTGAAAGTAAGGTAAGGAGGTTGGTATAGCGGAGGTTAATAGTTGTAAATGTTGTAATGGTTGAAATAAGTTGTAAAAATTCCGGTAATTTGAATCTTATAAAATTTAAGAATTTGTTTTTGCCATTTCACGTAACTTTACAACCCTTACAACCCTTACAACCCTTACAACATTTACAACCCTTACAACATTTACAACCATTCCAACCAAAATGAAACACCTCAATATAACAGTAAAAGGAAAAGTGCAGGGCGTTTTTTACAGGGGAGCTACCAAAGCCGTGGCCGATCACCTCGGCGTTAAAGGCTATGTTAGAAATGAACCCGACGGCGATGTTTTCATTGAAGCGGAAGGGGATAATATCGCGCTGGACATGTTTTTAGACTGGTGCCGTGAGGGTACGGAACATGCAATGGTAAGTTCTGTTGAAAGCCATGAAGGCGAATTGAAAAACTATCGTAATTTTGAGCTCGTAAAAAAGAGTTTATAGCAGGTATAAACTTTAAAAACTAATTCGCAGCAGCACAATTGTCAACCGCTAAAAAATTCGCCGGCCAAACAGCCATTTATGGTGTGAGCACTATTGCCGGCCGTGTATTAAGTTTTTTCCTTACACCCCTATATACAAGTACAAAAGCGTATGCTCCCGGCGCTTATGGTGTGCTCACCACCATGTTTAGTTATGTGTCCGTATTAAATTCGGTACTGGCTTTTGGTATGGAGACCACTTTTTTCCGGTATCTTAACAAGCATCCGGAAAATAAACAGCGGGTTTACAATAATGCATTTGCTTCGGTAGCAGCTATAACCATACTTTTTTTACTATGCACAGTGCCATTTATCGGCCCGATAGCCACTTTTATTGATGTTAGTCACGGAGCAGTTTTAACCCATGCGGCGCCGTCAACTAAAATAGCTGCCAGCCATGCCGATTTTGTAACCTATATAGACTATTTTTTGGGGATATTGGTGATTGATGCATGGTGCGTTATTCCTTTTGCTAAAATACGGGCGGAAGGACGGCCTGGGAGATATGGGGTTATAAAATTGATCAATATCGGCATTTTTATCAGCCTTAATCTTACATTTATTTTGGTTTTGCCTTATTGGATACACCATCATCTTGCAGGCGCATTATGGATTAGCAGCTGGTACGTAAAAGGATGGGTGGGCTATGTTTTTCTGTCAAACCTGGTTGCAAGTTTCATTACATTTCTCCTCCTGCTGCCCGAATTGCTAAAGATAAGATTTGATTTTGACCGGAAAATGCTGCTTGACATGTATAGTTACAGCTGGCCGGTTTTAATTGCCAACCTGTCGTACATCATCAATGAAAATTTAGACAAAATATTGCTGGGCCAGCTTTTACCCCCAAAAGTAAGTTTACATGATGTCGGCATTTATGGTGCATGCGCTAAAATATCATTGTTCCTGAGCATATTTATCCAGGCCTTCCGTTTGGGTGCGGAACCTTTCTTCTTCAGTCATGCCAAAAATAAGAATGCGGGCCAAACTTATGCCCGTATCATGGACTATTTTGTTATTGCGGTGTGCGTGATATTCGTTGGATTGATTGCGAATATTGAGATACTTAAGTATTTCATCCCTAATAAAAATTACTGGGTTGGCCTGCCAGTAGTTCCTCCATTGGTTTTTGGCTATGTGAGCCTGGGTATTTATATGAACTTGTCGGTATGGTACAAGCTGTCTGATCAAACCAAATATGGTTTATACATTTCAGGGGTGGGGGCAATACTCACCATTGTACTAAATGTGCTTTTTATACCTAAATACAGCTATATGGCGTCCGCATGGATTTCTCTTATCGCTTACGCCAGCATGATGGTTTTATCCTATATATGGGGGCAAAAAAATTATCCTATCCCATATAACCTCAAAAAGAATTTGGTCTATATTATTTCATCAATTGTAATCGTTTACTTATCGTTCTACGTTCTTAACCGAAATATATTTGCCGGGAATTTACTTTTATTATTATTTATATTGTCGGCGGTTTATTTTGACGGCAAGGATTTAAGAGCTATTTTTAAAAGACAATGAAGATCAGAATTATTAACAGGTCAAAAAATGCTTTGCCTGCTTACGAAACTTTGCATGCAGCCGGTATGGACCTGCGGGCAGATGTGGAGGAAACGATATTGCTTAAACCAATGGAGCGGAAACTTGTCCAAACAGGGCTGCATATAGAATTGCCTGAAGGTTTTGAAGCGCAGATCCGCCCGAGAAGCGGCCTGGCCTTTAAACATGGCATAGGGATCGTTAATTCGCCCGGTACTATTGATGCCGATTATCGCGGCGAAATTAAGGTGCTGCTGATCAATTTTTCGGACCAGGTGTTTGAGATCAATACCGGCGACAGGATTGCGCAAATGGTAATTGCCCGCCACGAAAAAATAAACTGGGAGCAGGTAGAAGAATTGAACGGGACATCGAGGGGTACAGGCGGGTATGGTCATACAGGGGTAGGGTAGGAGAGAAGCAAGATTTTAGAGCCAGGAATCAAGAGCCAGGAATCAAAATAAAATCGCAACCGGAAAATGACTACTGACAAAAATGGTTTGGATGCCGGATAAGAGGATATGAAATGAAATATAAAAGATTTGTACATCGGATAAAGAAAGACAATTTGGTAGTACACCATATATTTTCTGTCTTGATTCCTGGCTTTTGGCTCTTGATTTTTCGTAGCCGTATCCTTCCTGTCCTGGCTCTTGGCTCCTGGCTCTTGATTCTTCGTAGCCGTATCCTTCCTGTCTTGATTCCTGGCTCTTGGCTCTTGATCCTTCGTAGCCGTATCCTTCCTGTCTTGGTTCTTGGTTCTTGGCTCCTGATTCTCCCCTGTCCTGTTTTTGCGCAAAACAAAAATGCAGGTAAAGGCAACGGTGCGACAATTGTTGACAGTAAACCCTTAACTTATGCTGATAGTTTAATGGTGAAGGATCTTTTTTTTAAGGCCCTGATTGCAAAGACTTCTGAAAACCAAAAAGACGCCGAAGATTTTTTTTCAAAGATAATACAGATTGACCCGGCCAATGATGCTTCATTGTACGAACTTGCCAATCTTAAAAAACTAAAAAACGATTATCCGCAGGCGCAGCAATTATTAGAGAAGGCAGTCAGCGTTAAGCCGGATAATGAATGGTATTGGGCAGCTTTAGCCGATTGTGATGAAAAGAACAACGACTTTGCCAAACTCGAAAATGTATTCAGTGAATTGATCAGGATCAACCCGGATAAGCCCGAATATTATTTCGATGCGGCCAATGCTTTTTTCTATCAAAAAAAATACGATGAGGCATTGCAGGTTTATGATAAGCTGGAAACTTTAACAGGCCCGACTGATGATTTGCTTGCCAACAAACAAAAAATTTATCTCAAACAGGGCAATGTCGATCTTGCAGCCAGGCAGCTCGAAAAAATGATCGCGGATAACCCTTTGCAAACAAAGTATTACCTGTTCCTGGCCGAACTTTACAGCGCCAACAACTTTGGGGATAAAGCCTTAAAAGTATTGCAAACTGCCGAAAAACTAAAGATAGGTAATGGCTTGGTCCACCTGGCGCTTGCAGATATATACCGTGATAAAAAGGACTATGAAGCCAGTTATAATGAACTGACATTGGCCTTCGCCATTCCGGATGTGGATATTGACCAGAAGATAAAAATTATACTTGGTTATTTACCAAGGTTCCCCGACCCCAATGCAAAAGCCAGCGCCCTTGAATTAAGCAGGATACTGGTGGGCGCCCACCCCGGTGATGCAAAAGCTTATGCTGTTTACGGGGATATGCTGGTGCAAAATGATAAACTGAAGGATGCAAAGGACATGTATCAAAAATCAATTGCGCTTAACAACCAGGTATATGCCGTACAGGAGCAATTGGTACGGATTGAACTGGGTGGCAATGATTTGGATGGGGCAATCAGGGATGGAGAGAACTCATTGTCGTTTTTCCCCAACCAGGCGTGGATGAACTACCTGGTAGGTGTGGCCTGGCTACAGAAAAAGGACGATAACAAAGCCATAGGATATATTAAAAATGCGACAACATTAGAATTTCAGGATAAGGACCTGTTATCACAAAGTTACTCGGCATTGGGCGATTGTTATCATAATATAAAAGATAATGTAAACTCTGATAATGCCTACGATAAAGCATTAACTTATAATGCCGGCAATGTATATACTTTAAACAATTTCGCCTATTATCTATCTTTAAGGGGCGAACAATTGGATAAGGCGGCAGCAATGTCAAAACGATCCAATGATCTGCAACCCGCTAATGCTTCATTTGAGGATACTTACGCCTGGATATTGTTTAAACAAAAGGATTATAACGGCGCTAAACTATGGATGGAAAAGGCTTTAGCTGACGACAAAACCAGCAGTGCCGTAAAATCCGAACACTATGGAGACATTATGTTCTATCTTGGTGATATTAACACTGCTGTTGAAAACTGGAAAAAAGCTAAAGCAAACGGCGACCAGTCGCCTGTGTTAGAAAGAAAAATAAATGAAAGAAAGTACATTGAATAGAGTCTTGTTTAGCAACACGTTTACAACCAGGCGCTACATAAAGCTGTTTGCCTTATGTTTTTTGTTGCTGATGGTGAGCTGTAAAGCAAGAAAACAATTAATGGCTAAACACGCCCGGGTTGACGCCGTTGCGAAAGTAGTTGATTACAAAAGTATTAAGCTCAACGAAATAAGGGCGGGGCAAACCAGCTTTGATAATTTTTCGGGTAAGGCACATGCCACCCTTGATATTAACGGGAATAGCAATGACGTTACTTTAAACATACGCATAAAGAAAGGCCGGAAAATTTGGGTGTCAATTACAGCCATAGCAGGTATTGAGGCCGCAAGGGTTTTGATTACCCCCGACAGTATGTGGGTTATTAACCGCTTGCAGAGCGTTTATTTAAAAAAGCCGTTCAGCTATATCAATAAATTTGCGGGCAACCAGGTAAATTACACAACAATTGAGTCGCTGTTGATTGGGAATGCCATACCCGAACTGATAAATGAAAATGCCGATATGCACACGAATCCCGACAGTACTACATTATCCGGCAACCTGGAGGAGCTTGTTTATAAACTTATTATAGGGCCGGGTATGCGGGTTACGCAAACTAACCTGAGTAATCAAAACGAGGGGCAATCTATGCAGGTTACAAACAATACGTTTATTCAATCCGGCACACGGGTAATACCATCGCAAATAGATATCACATCATTAGTGAAAGATCAAAAAATACAGGTTAATTTGCACTATATTAAATCGGGGTTTGATCAGTTGCTTGACTATCCGTTTAATATCCCTGGAAGGTACAAGGAGGAGGATTAGGTTTTTTGGTTGAAAAGGTGTAACACAAAAATATACGGATGAAATTTTTGAAGGTATTATTTTTCCTGGTCTGTGTTTTTGCAGCGATAGCAGTTCATGCGCAAAGCAGCGCGGAACTGAAACACCAGCGTGAAGTATTAACGCAGCAGTTAGAACAACTTAACCACGAGTACGAAGAAACCGCCAATAATAAAAGGGCTACTTTAAAGCAGCTGAATTTATTAAAGCAACAGATCAGCCTTCGCGAAGAAAAGATAAACAATATTAATTCGGAAGTACGGAACCTGGATAACCAGATATCAGAAAGCAATAACTTTGTGCATAACCTTCAAAGCCAGTTGGATCAGTTAAAGAAGGAATATGCCGCGATGGTACTGTTTACCTATCGCAATCAAAGCGCCTATAATAAATTAATGTTTGTTTTTGCGGCAAGTGACTTTAACCAGGCCTATAAACGTTTAAAGTATTTACAGCAAATTGGCGACTACCGGGTTCGGCAGGCGGGATATATCCAGGAAACGCAGACAGAATTGCATGTGAAGATAAACGAGCTGGATAAAAACAAAAAAGAAAAGAGCATTTTATTGGTTGACCAGGTAAAGGAGAAAGCAACACTTGGCAAGGAAAAAAACAGTCAGGTGCAGGTAGTAGCCGATCTTTCAAAACACGAAGGACAATTAAAACAGCAACAACAGGATGTACAAAGAAAAATCGCCAAAACGAACAGGGAAATTAACAATGCCATACGCCGTGAAATAGAGGCGGCAAGGCGCAAAGCCGAAGAAGAAGCAAAAGCGGAACAAAAGGCTGCCGCTGCAAAGGCTAAAGCAGCCGGGAGTAAAGATATTGTTGCAATTCCAAAAACCAGGCTGATTACAAAAACCTCCACTGATAGTGAGGTGCTGAATGCTACACCCGAAGCGGCTAAATTATCAAGCGACTTTTTAGGTAACAGGGGTTCGTTGCCATGGCCGGTTGCCAACGGAAGTTTGAGACAGGGCTTTGGGGTCTATTACGATAATGAAGGCATTAAGAATGAAAGCTATGGATGGGACATTAAAACAAATCCTGGTGCATCAGTGAGGGCTGTATTCCAGGGTGAGGTTACAAGTATTAAAAACATTAGCGGCACATTTTTGGTGATGATTAAGCATGGGGAATATTTTACGGTTTACACTAACCTTAAATCATTTTTTGTGAAGGAGGGGCAAAAAGTTACCACAAAACAGGTGATAGGAACGGTAGCTACAGATTCGTCCACCGGCGAGGCGATAGTGACTTTTGATTTATACAAGGGATATACCCCGGTTAATCCTAAAATTTGGCTGGTGTCGAATTAGTTTTTGGGTTTTATAAAATTTTATTGCGTATCTTTGTAGCCTCAATTAATAAAGCGTTATGTATTATAGTCCAGTTTTTTTGTTTTTGAGCAACCTGTTTTCATCGGACATGATATTGATCTTAATTGTTGCTTTGTTGCTTTTCGGGGGCGAAAAACTACCTGAAATTGCACGGGGGCTTGGAAAGGGGATACGTGATTTTAAAGATGCTTCCGAAGGTATTAAACGGGAGATTAACGAACAAATAAACAGCTACGAGGAAAAAAGGGTTGAAACCGCGTTAAATAACCAGGCTGCTCAGCATCAGTTGTCTGCTAATACAGAAAACCCGGCAGGTTTTTCTCCTGTTGAAAATGCAATGCCGGTAAATGAAAGTCATTTTGCGGCAAATGAAAACACGGTAACCGAAAGCCAAACGGAGGCCCATAGTGAACCGGTTGCCGAAGAACCTGTTACTGTTCAGCATACAGACGCAGGAACAATAGCTGATGAACCAAATAAGAATTCAAAATAATATTAACCATATAAAAATTAGAAATTATGGGACTCTTAGAACCACAACATATAATTTTAATCGTCTTGGCGTTATTGCTGTTTTTTGGCGGTAAAAAAATTCCTGAACTTATGAGAGGTTTAGGAAAGGGCGTGAAAGAATTTAAAGATGCGCAGAACGGCGAAAGCAGCAGTTCGGCAACAACAACTGATCATCCCG
The DNA here is from genome assembly GCA_002413785.1 of Mucilaginibacter sp. UBA5151. GTDB lineage: Bacteria > Bacteroidota > Bacteroidia > Sphingobacteriales > Sphingobacteriaceae > Mucilaginibacter. The sequence goes on along the minus strand of DHXR01000064.1, from coordinate 46,170 downwards.
AAGATAAACCAAAGGTTTAGCGGTCGGAGATTAGCAGGAAATAGTGATCAGAGGCCGGAGGTTAAAGATTAGGTATTGAGCCTTTTTCTAATCTCCTGCCCGCAATTTCTAATATCAAAATTATTTATAAACTTATCTGTTGATTTTTTTTATACTTTCAACGGATAAGTTTTTTATTTTAGCCACATGGTTAAATCTTATGCCTCTTTAATCGAAATAAAGAATGAGATTAAGAAAGGGGAAATTACTGTTGAAGGGCTTGTAAGGGGTTATTTGAAAAAAATTTCAGCTAACGCCCACTTGAATGCATTTAACGAAGTATTTGAACAGGATGCGCTGGTATGTGCGCAAAAAGTTGATTCAAAAATAAAACAGGGCATTGCCGGCAAACTCGCCGGTATGGTTATTGCCATAAAAGATAACATCTGTTATAAAGGGCATAAAGCAAGCGCGTCCTCCAAAATTCTGACAGGTTTCACTTCTGTTTACTCATCTACTGTTGTTGAACGCCTTATTGCCGAAGATGCGGTGATTATCGGGCGTTGTAATTGTGATGAGTTTGCAATGGGGGCTTCTAATGAAACCTCATTTTTCGGTCCCGTAAAAAACCATGTTGATAATACAAGGGTATCCGGCGGATCTTCCGGCGGTTCAGCTGTAGCCGTTCAGGCGGGTTTGTGCCATGCTGCACTGGGAACAGATACCGGGGGATCAGTAAGGCAACCGGCTTCTTTTTGCGGATTGGTAGGGCTTAAGCCAACCTATGGCCGTATTTCAAGGCATGGCATAATTGCTTATGCTTCTTCATTTGACCAGGTGGGGTCAATTACCAGATCGGTTGAGGATGCCGCTCTTTTATTGGAAGTAATGGCCGGCCCCGATGAATATGACAGCACTTTGGCTGATATCGGGGTTCCATCCTATAGCAATAATATTCATCCCCCCTCTCCCAAAAAGATAGCTTATTTACAGGAGTCACTGTCGAGTCCTGGTGTGGATTCCGAGGTAAAAGCCAACCTCATTAAATACATCGAAAAGTTACGTGCCGAAGGGCATATTGTTAAACCGATAGCCTTTGAATACCTTGATTATCTGGTGCCTGCTTATTACATATTAGCTATGGCCGAAGCGTCATCAAATCTTTCGAGGTACGATGGCGTGCATTATGGTTACCGGAGCCCGGCTTCAACTGATTTAATATCAACCTATAAGCGTTCCCGTTCAGAGGGATTTGGCAAAGAGGTTAAGCGGCGGATCATGCTTGGCACGTTTGTATTAAGTGCCGGGTATTATGACGCCTATTATGCCAAAGCTCAAAAAGTGCGCAGGCTGATAAGAGAAAAAACCGACGCTATTTTAAAGGAATACGATTTTATTCTGGTCCCTACTGCACCAGAGCCTGCATTTCAGATCGGGAAGGTTGAAAAAGATCCGGTGGTGACTTATCTTTCGGATATTTTTACCGTACAGGCATCGTTGACAGGTGCGCCGGCCATTTCGTTGCCTGCAGGCAATAATAGTAAAGGATTACCGTTAGGTTTACAACTAATTACAAGGCATTTTGAAGAACAGGAATTGTTGAATTTTTCGAAATATTTCCTTGAACTATAAAAAATTTAATAAATTAGTAAATTATTGATTTAAATAGTACTCCCTGGTTAAACCCAAAAAGAATGAAAAGAACATTTACTTTAATTATTTGTTTACTATCGTTACAAATTGTTAAAGCCGAAATTGGTCTTGCTTCTCCGGCAATGCCTGTTGAAAGGCAAATAGCAGCCCTTGATACCATTATCCTTCCGGTAATCAACCAACCAGCCCCCTTAACCAGTGAAAGTAATGTATTTAAGCGCCGCCTCGATTCTATAAAAAAGGACGTGCCGTTGGACTATAATGAATATGTTCAGAGTTACATCGATATCTACGCCCGCAACCGCGGGGAAATGGGCCACGTTTTAGGTTTGACCAAATATTACTTCCCGATTTATGAAAAAGTTTTCAGGGATGCCGGGATTCCCGACGAAATAAAATACTTGTCAATAGTCGAGTCAAAGCTCGATCCTTATGCGGTATCAAGGGTAGGCGCTACCGGCCCATGGCAGTTTATGTTTAACACAGCCAGGTTATACGGCTTAAATATGGATGATTATGTTGATGACCGGCGTGACCCCATTCAGGCCAGTTACGCAGCAGCAGCTTATTTAAAAGCCGCTTACCAGGAATTTGGCGACTGGCTGCTCGCTATTGCATCATACAATTGCGGTGAAAGTAATGTTCAGCGCGCCATTGAGAAGGCCGGGGCAAATGATTTTTGGTCGATACGCCCTTATTTGCCTGTTGAAACAAGGGGTTACGTGCCTGCTTTTATAGCTGTTGCTTATGTAATGAATTATTATGGCAAACATAATATATTACCTCAATCCTGTGATTTTTCAGTAAAAACCGATACCGTCCTTGTGAATAAATATGTTTCGTTAAGCAGCATCGCCCGGGTGCTGGATGTTGACTTAAAGGAACTAACAATATTGAACCCTTCTTATACGAGACAGATCATAAACGGCACAGCCGACGCTCCGCGCAGGTTGGTCATCCCTGAAATTAATAAAGGAAAATACGGGGCGTTATATGATGCACTAAATAATTCAAATCTGGTTGCTTATGCGCCGCATGCGGCGTATGCCCCATATCACGAAAGTAAAGCCGAAAAAAGGCCATCGTATCATAATTATATAACTTATAAAGTTAAAAGCGGAGATACGCTTAGTGGTATCGCCGCAAAATTTGACGGAGCTTCTGTTGAAAAGATCAGATTGCTGAACGGGTTAAAAAAGGGATCTTTGCAACCCGGAATGACAATAAAGATTAGTAAGGGCTAACATCCTGCATTTCAAATCAATTTTCGCCTTTTCGCCTTTTTTCTCTCTTTTCGGCGAAAAAGAAATGTAATTTTGAGAACTTGAAAATGAGAAAATGAACAAACCTAACCGTAACCAGGACGCACTAAATTACCATTCAAAAGGACGGCCCGGGAAAATACAGGTGGTACCTACAAAGCCCACCAATTCGCAAAGGGACCTCAGCATGGCCTACTCTCCGGGTGTCGCAGAACCATGCCTGCGAATTGCTGATAATGTGGATGATGTTTACAAATATACAGCCAAAGGCAATCTTGTCGGTGTGATCAGTAACGGGACAGCTGTACTCGGACTTGGAAATATTGGTCCCGAAGCAAGCAAGCCGGTAATGGAAGGTAAGGGCCTGCTGTTTAAAATTTATGCAGATATTGATGTATTTGACCTTGAAGTTAATGCAAAAACCATTGATGAGTTTGTAAATATTGTTAAGGCGCTTGAACCCACGTTTGGAGGGATTAATCTTGAAGACATATCCGCACCGACCTGCTTTGAAATCGAGCGCAGGTTGAAGGCCGAAATGAAAATTCCGGTTATGCACGATGACCAGCATGGCACAGCAATAATATCGGGCGCCGCCTTGATAAATGCCTGCGAAATACAGGGGAAAAAGCTGGATAAAATAAAGCTGGTGGTAAATGGGGCTGGTGCGGCAGCCGTTTCCTGCTCAAAAATGTACCTGGCGCTTGGCGTAAAAAAAGAAAACATGGTGATGTTTGACATCAACGGTTTAATTACCCCTGAACGTACCGACCTTGATGAAATGAGGCTGCAATTTGCCACCACCCGTAAAGATGTCAAAACACTTTTAGAGGCAATGAAAAATGCCGATGTGTTTGTCGGTCTTTCGGCAGGTAACGTGGTTACTGTAGAGATGCTGCTTGCGATGGCTAAAAATCCGGTTGTTTTTGCTATGGCAAACCCCACGCCAGAAATTGCATACGACCTGGCTATTAATTCACGCAAAGATATTATAGTGGCTACCGGCCGTTCCGATTTTCCAAACCAGGTAAACAATGTATTGGGCTTCCCGTATATTTTCAGGGGGGCGCTTGATGTACGGGCAACGGCTATCAATGAACCGATGAAGATAGCCGCCGTTAAAGCCATTGCCGGAATGGCAAAAAAGCCTATCCCCGAAGCTGTTAACCTTGCCTACAATACTACCAACCTGAAGTTTGGCAGGGATTATATTATCCCAAAACCGATGGACCCCCGCCTCATCACCGAGGTTTCATCAGCCGTCGCCAGGGCAGCGGTCGAATCGGGTGTAGCGCGCAAAGTAATTACCGATTGGGATGCCTATACCGAAGAACTTAGGGTAAGGGTAGGGATTGACGATAGGTTATTGCGTAATCTTACTAACAAGGCTAAGCAAAACCCCAAAAGAATAGTTTTTGCGGAAGCAGATACCTATAAAATCTTAAGGGCCGCCCAAATTGTTAAAGAGGAAGGCATAGCTACGCCGATTTTACTTGGTAACATACAAAAGATAAAACAAATAATGAAGGAATATGACATCGACCTGGGCGATGTTCATATTATAGATCCTAAGGAACCCTGTGAACATATAGATGAATATGCCGATTACCTGTATAATAAACGGCAACGGCGGGGGATTACCTTATTCGAATCGCGGAAATTATTGAGCGACCGTAATTATTACGGCGCCTGCATGGTACAGTTTGGAGAGGCCGATGCCTTAATCTCGGGATTAACCAAAGATTATGTAACTACCATAAAGCCTGCCCTGCAAATAATTGGCACCGAACCCGGTGTAAAGCGGGTTGCGGGTATGTACATGATGATTACAAAGAAGGGGCCTGTGTTCTTTGGCGATACCACGGTTAACGTTGACCCGACTACTGAGGACCTGGTTGATATCACGGTATTGATAGAACATTCGGTGAGGCAATTCAATATAAACCCGCGGGTTGCCATATTATCTTATTCAAACTTCGGGTCGAATGATGGGATCATTCCCGAGAAGACACGTGAGGCGGTTCGGATACTTCATGAAAAATATCCAACAATTGTAGTTGACGGGGATATGCAAGCCAATTTTGCTTTAAATGCTGATCTGCTTGCTGATAATTTCCCTTTCTCTACTTTGATTGGCAGACCGGCAAATACCTTGATTTTTCCAAATCTTGAGTCAGGCAACATAGCTTATAAATTATTACAGGAAATGGGTGGAGCCGAGGCTGTTGGCCCTATTTTGCTGGGCTTGAAAAAACCGGTCCACGTATTACAATTAGGCAGTTCGGTAAGGGAAATTGTAAATATGATAACCATCGCGGTAGTCGACGCCCAGGAAAAAGCCGGGTGAGGAAGTAAAAAAATAAAATATGTACGCTTATATTGAAGGTAAATTAGTTTTTAAGAGCGCCGCATTTGTGGTTATTGATGCCGGGGGGGTAGGTTACCATATCAATATTTCATTGAATACCTATTCGAAGCTCGGCAGTTCCGAACGCTGTAAATTATTTACCTGGCTGCATGTGAAGGAAGATGCCCATACTTTATACGGTTTTGCAGATGAAGGGGAACGCCGCCTGTTTTTGCATTTGATTTCGATTTCGGGAATCGGGCCGAATACGGGGCGTATGATGCTTTCGTCCATAACTCCCGAAGAGATCCAGAATGCAATTATTTCGGGGAATGTGTCTTTGATACAACGCATAAAAGGCATCGGCCCCAAATCAGCCCAGCGGATTATATTAGAGCTACAGGACAAATTACGTAAAGAAGGGCCTGATACCCTGAGCGTTGTGCCATTAAATAAAACTGCTAAAGATGAGGCGCTTTCGGCTTTGGTAATGCTGGGCTTCGCCCGCAATGCCGCAGAGAAGGTGCTTGAACAGGAAATAAACAAAAATAAAGAGGATTTAACAGTTGAACAACTGATAAAATCTGCATTGAAAAGTTTATAATTACGGATAAATTTTACTGAGCCTTGGTTAGAATTTTTACCTGGAAATTCTTATGTTTTTTATTTATTGCTGCATTTTGCGGCTTAGGGAACGTTTTTGCCCAGCAACAACCGGCCGGTACAAAAAAAGATACAGCCAAAGTTGTTATCCCCCTCACTGTGCCGCAGTCAAATATGATAAAGTTAAACCAGGGGATATTTCAGGCCGACCCGCCTAACCTGGTGCGTACCATTGAGTACGACCCTATAACAAATATGTATATACGTTATGAACGTGTAGGTAATTTGTTATACCGGCCACCGCAATACCTTACTTTTTCCGACTATTTAGCATTAATACTGAAGGAGCATGAACGTAATAACTTTAAAAAACTCTCGGATGATTATGCCTACCAGTCCCAGCAACCGGGTTTTATTCCGCGGATAAAAATTCGCAGCCAAACCTTTGAACAGATATTTGGCGGCCCTAATATTGATATTAAGCCGCAGGGTTCGGCTGAAGCAATAATGACGGGGCAATTAAATCAAAATCAAAACCCGCTTTTCAATTCTGCGCAGCGCAACCAGTTTAATTTTAATTTTAACGAGAAGATTCAACTAAACGTTACCGGTACCATTGGTGATAAATTAAAAATTACTACTAATTACAATACCGATGCCCAGTTTCAGTTCGAAAACCAGATAAAGGTTGATTACACAGGCCACCCGGACGAGATTATTCAAAAAATAGAACTTGGCACAGTAAGTATGACATTGCCAACCACGCTTATAACGGGCAGCCAGGCATTATTTGGCATAAAAACCAAATTGAAGTTCGGCAACCTTGGCGTCACCACCATAATGGCCCAGCAACGGTCACAGGCACAAACAATTACCATTACCAATGGATCGCAGCAAGGTGCGTTTAAACTTTCTGCGGCCAGCTACGATGCGAACAAGCATTTCTTTTTATCGCAGTTCTTTCGCAATAATTACAATAAAGCGCTCGCCAATATCCCTATTATCAGCTCAAATGTAAATATCACAAAAATTGAAGTTTGGACCACTAACAGAACGAATAATACAACCGGGTCGAGAGATATCCTGGCATTTTTAGACCTGGGTGAAAACAATCCCTATAATACCACCCTTGTCAGGGGCGGGGCCGGATTTAGCGGACTGCCCGCAGGGTTCAACGGCCCCGGTTTCCCCCAGCAATCAAATTCTTTACTGCGTAACCTTCCGGCAAATGCACGGTTAACCAATGACCCGCAGAATTCCATTGCAAGCTATTTTGCCAATTCCGGCAAATCAGACAATTATGCAAAATTAACTTACGCCCGCCTGTTAACTACCAAAGAATATACCCTTAACCCGCAACTCGGCTATATTTCATTGAATTACCCGCTTAATAATGATGAAGTGCTTGCGGTAGCTTACCAATATACTTACAATGGCGTTCAATACCAGGTGGGGGAGTTCTCCACCGATTTGCCGGTTAACCAAACTACACCAAAGGTGTTATTTGTAAAACTGCTAAAAAACGAACTGTTAAAAACCAACCTGCCCACCTGGAAACTGATGATGAAGAATATTTATTCATTAAATTCCTACCAGATTAGCCCTTCTAATTTTAGAATGACAATATCCAGGCTGGATGATCAGTCAGGTTTTGAAAAACCGGTAATGCAGGAGGGGGTGAACACCAAAGGCAAACTTTGGTTGCAATTAACCGATTTGGATAACCTCGACCAGCAGCAACAAAAACAACCCGATGGTTATTTTGATTACCTGGAAGGGATAACGATCAATTCGGCAAACGGGGTTGTTATTTTCCCTGTATTGGAGCCCTTCGGATCTGATCTTGCCAGGCGCTTTCTTCCCGGTGAACAGGCCCTGGCAAACCGATATGTTTACCAGCCATTGTATGATTCGACCCAGACAACCGCGCAAAATCTGTTCCCTAATTTGAACAGATACACTATTTCCGGTACTTATACGTCAACAGGTGGTTCCGTTTACCAGTTAAATGCGGTTAATATTCCACAGGGATCGGTAATTGTAAACGCCGGAACGTTAACACTAAAAGAGGGGGCTGACTATACAATTGACTATACCGCAGGTACCATCCGTATCCTTAACCAGGCGCTGCTTTCCTCCGGCCAGCCCATTACGGTAAAAGTAGAGAATAATGAATTATTTGGCGTACAACAAAAATCGTTGTTTGGGGCAAGGCTCGACTATAAAGTTGATGATAACCTGGCTTTAGGGGCTACATTAATGCATTTAACAGAACAGCCCATCACTCAAAATGAAATTGTGGGGCAGGAATCAATTTCAAATACCATGGTTGGGTTTGACGTTAATTATAATTCCCCCTCAAGGCTGCTTACCAGGCTGGTTGACAAAATTCCTCTAATCCATACTAAAGTACCGTCTTCTATAAATTTCAGCGGGGAATTTGCCGACCTGATACCCGGCAGCCCAAGCGCCCTCAATTTTGCAGGTTCAAAAAATGGGACGGCTTACCTGGATGATTTTGAAAACAGCACCTCGGTTATTGATGTTAAAAGCCCGTCCGGCTGGCAAATATCGGGAACCCCGCAACTATTCAGTGAAGCGTCAAAATCTAATGATCTTAGCTATGGGTACAACCGTGCCAAACTGGCGTTTTATACTATCGATCCGATTTTTTACAGCGGCTCCACAATTCCGGTAAGCCGCAATGAGTTATCAAACCATTACGTAAGGCAGGTATTGCAAAATGAAGTGTTCCCAAATGAGCAGTCGCCTACCGGCCAGCCATTACCAATCGCTACATTAGACCTCGCTTATTATCCAATGGTGCGCGGCCCTTATAACTATACAACAACAGGGCTAAACAGTAATGGAACGCTGCAAAACCCGGCAAATCGCTGGGGGGGGATATTCAGGGGGATTAACTCAACTAATTTCCAGGATCTGAACGTAGTTTATATTGAGTTTTGGATGATGGACCCCTTCATCTATAAACCTAATTCAACCGGCGGCCACTTGTATTTTAACCTTGGCAATATATCTGAAGATATATTAAAAGACGGGCAGAAAAGCCTGGAAAATGCGTTGCCTGTTAATGGCGATATGACAAAGGTCAGCAACACGGTTTGGGGCAAGGTTTCGACTATACAACCCGTGGTTAACTCCTTTGACAGCAACCCTGCCTCGCGCCAGGTGCAGGACGTTGGTTTGGATGGTTTAAATGACGCCGATGAACAGACCAAATTCGCAAGTATTGTTCAACAGGTAAAAGGACAGTTAAACGCGCAGGCGGCAGGCAGTTTTAACGCAGATCCTTCATCTGATGATTATCAGTATTACCAGGGACCTGCCCTCGACAAAGCAGGTGCAAGTATTTTGCAGCGTTACAGTAATTACAATGGTACCGATGGTAACTCGCCAACTTCGCAGCAATCACAGGCTTTGCTTGGCCTCCAAACTTCAGCCGCTACCGCTTTGCCCGACGGCGAAGATGTTAATCACGACGGTAATATGGACCAGGATGATGAATACTTTCAATACCAGGTATCCATTCGCCCGCAGGATTTGGTAGTGGGAAAAAATTTCGTTACTGATAAGGTTACATCGAACGTAACACTTCCTAACGGAACAACACAGGCGGTTTCCTGGTACCAGTTTAGAGTACCTATTCATAACCCTACCAATGTTATCGGAAACATCCAGGATTTCAAGTCGATCCGCTATATGCGGATGTTCCTTACTGATTTTGCCGACACAGCGGTATTACGTTTTGCTACATTACAATTGGTTCGCGGTTCGTGGTTAGCATTTAATACCGAGAACAACCCGGCAAATGTAATCGCAGATCCGGCGCTCCTTAATCCGCCGCTTGACAACTCAACGGTTGATATTGAAACGGTAAATGTTTTTGAGAACAGCAACCGTGTACCGGTACCTTATGCAATCCCGCCGGGCATCCGGCAACAGCCGGACTACAGTAATCTGCAGGTAAATACCAGGTTGAATGAACAGTCGCTTTCGTTACTCGTAACAAATCTGAGCGATGGTTATTCCCGTGCGGCATACCGCTTGTTTAATAACGACTTGCGCCAGTATAAGCAGCTCCAAATGTTCATCCATTGCGAAGCCATACAAGGCAGCCAGCTAAAAAATTACGACCTCAGCGGTTTTATCCGTTTGGGTTCTGACTATACCGGGAACTATTATGAATATGCAATTCCGCTTCAGGTTGCTCCCGCCGGCGCCGCAGGCCCAACAGCCGTTTGGCCCGCTGCAAATGAATTGAACCTGACGCTTTCGCAATTGACAGACGCCAAGATCGAACGGGACAATGCCAAATACCTCGGACAGCCATGGCCAATCACAAGGCCGTATAAATATTCGAAAAACCCTGACATTATAATTATGGGTCAGCCCGATCTGGGGACGGTATCTACTATAATGCTTGGTGTGCGAAACCCGTTGAGGACCGCTGCCACATCAGGTACCGACGATGGGCTTCCAAAATCGGGGACGCTTTGGTTTGACGAATTGCGTTTAACAAATTTTAATGAACAGGGCGGCTGGGCCGCTACCGGAAGGTTTAATGCCAAACTTGCTGATTTTGCAAACATAAGCCTGTCTGGCAGTAAATCTACGGTTGGGTTTGGTACGCTTGATTCTAATCTTGGTAACCGGAGTCTTGATAATAATGCGGTTTATGATGTGTCCGGCACTATGGAACTTGGTAAATTCTTCCCCGATAAAAGCGGGGTACATATCCCTTTGTACGTTGATGTTTCATCACAGGTGAGTACGCCTGAATATGATCCTTCGTCTCCCGATATCCTGCTGAAAGACAGGCTTAATGCAGCAACCAGCGCCAAACAGCGGGATTCGATACAAACCGCCGCTGAGAATTCTACGGTGCGTAAGAGTATCAATCTGACTAATATTCATAAAACTAAAACGGACAGTAAGGCCCCTAATCATGTTTGGGATATTGAAAACTGGAATGCTACTATAGCTTATACCCAACTTCAGCACCATGATTTTACTACCCTTAATGACTTTGAGAAAACATATCATGTGGCCCTGGCTTACAATTTTAACACCCAGCCTAAGTACAACAACCCGTTTGCCAAAATCATTAAGAAAAATTACCTCGCTTTATTGCGTGATATTAATTTTAACCTGCTGCCCACAAGGTTAAATTACAGCATAAGTTTTGACAGGTTTTATTCCGAGAATACGCTGCGGAACAACGATCCTACGGATATTGTACCAATACAAACTACATTTAATAAAACATTTAACGTAACCCGGACCTACGGAATTTCGTGGAATATTACCAAATCATTTTCAATGGATCTTGATGCCACCAATTTATCGACGGTAGATGAGCCGGTAGGCAGGCTTGACGGCTTAAAATTAGACACTCTGTGGGGAAATATATTTAGAATGGGCCGGACCACCAACTATAACCATACGCTGAACCTGCACTATACCGTTCCGGTCAATAAGATCCCTGGAATGGATTGGGTAACCATAATAACAGGCTATAGCACGCATTTTAACTGGCTGGCCCAACCATTATTTGCTATCGATAATGCTCAATTTGGTGTAGGTAACAGTATTTCAAATTCGCGTACAATTATCATAACACCCACCCTTAATTTTGATGCCTTATACAATAAAATTTCGTTCATAAAAAAGGCAAAGAGCCCTGATAATGATAATGGATTAACCAGGTTTTTAGCGGACATATTAACCAGTGTTAAAAACCTGAGCGGTAGTTTTACGCAAACACAAGGTACATTTATACCTGGCTACCTTCCCCAATCTGCTTTTTTGGGTGAAGATCTTAATTATGGTTCGCCGGGCTTCGGGTTTTTATTTGGCAGCCAGGCCGATCTGAGGCACACTGCGCTCCAATACGGTTGGATCAGTACCGATACGCTTCAAAACCAGCTTTATGTAACCACATTTAATGAAGACCTGCACTTAAAGAGCACAATTCAGCCCTTTAAAGACCTGCGGATTGATTTAACAGCGTTTAAATTACAGGATCATACCTACCAGACCAATTTTAAATCTGTGGACGGGTCAAGCAATGTGCAGAGTTATAACCCTGTTACTACCGGCGATTACAGTGTTTCTTTTCTGCCGATAGCAACGGCATTTTCAAAAATCAGCGGGATTGACAACAATTCACCCATCTTTCAGAATTTTTTGAACGACCTGCCTGTAATTTCGCAAAGGCTTGGGAAGCAGAATCCAAACGCTATCGGCCCTGCCGTAAATGGTTATGCTGATGGCTACAGCGCTAACTCGCAAAATGTTTTGGTGCCGGCATTCCTTGCAGCCTATACCGGGAAGAATGCATCCGGCGCCGGGTTAAGCCAGTTCCCAAATATCCCTGTTCCAAACTGGCAGATTACCTACAGCGGCTTAAGCCATATACCTTTTTTTAGCGATATTTTCGAATCAGTTGATATTAAAAATGGCTACAGGGCATCGTACAATGTGAGCGGCTACACAACGTTGTTGCAATACCAGATAACTAATGGCGCGGTTAGTTCGAGGGATGCAAATAATGACTTTTTACCTTCTTACCAGTTTTCGCAGGTTACGATTTTAGAGCAGTTTGTGCCTTTATTTGGCATAGACGTACGATTTAAAAACAGTATGAGCGCCAACCTTGAATACCGGCAGAGCAGGTCATTAAGCCTTAGCGTTTTAAACGGTCAGTTGGCCCAGCAAAATCAATCTGCAATAGTTTTCGGATGGGGTTACCACGATAAGGATTTCAAGTTTCCTTTTGGCTGGTTCAGCGGAAGCGCAAATAAAAATGACGTTAACTTTAAGATAGATTTCTCGCTGCAGAATAATGAAACATTTATTTACCAGGCAGGCGGGGCGGCACAGGTAGCATCGGGGGCACAAAATATTACGGTGCGGCCATCAATTGATTATTTGATAAGCCCGAGGTTTAACCTTAATTTATTTTACGATTCAAATATAAACAGGCCTTTTACCTCACAGACATTCAATACCGCGTTTACCAACTTTGGGATAAATTTGAAATTGCTGCTGCAGTGATGTAGTGAGAGGTGAGTGGTCAGTGGCGACTTCGGACTAACAACTTGAGACTACAGACTAAGGACTATAATAATTGCTAAAAAGCGATACAATTTAGGTTTATTTGCTATAAGTTTGTTATACCTTTTGCAAATTTACTTTTATGGCCATAGCATACAGACAACAGCTTGACGACGATACAGAATTTGCCATTTGGAAAATTGAAGAGGAAGCTGACGAATTGTATAACCAATTACAATTAAACGAAGAGGAAAAGACTTATTACGAGCAACTTAAGATCGGAAAACGAAACCTGCACTGGCTCGGCACGCGTGTTTTGTTACGCAAAATGCTGCGAACTAACGAGTATATTGATTGCAAAGTTGATGACCATGGCAAACCCTATCTGGTAAATCTTCCCTACCATATATCATTAAGCCATTCCTTTGATTATGCAGCGGTAATGATCAGCAAGGAGCCGGTAGGTATTGATATTGAGCAGATAAAAGAAAAGGTTGAGCGCATTGCTCATAAGTTTATGCGAAAAGAGGAACTGGCCTTTATTAACCCCGCGAACAAAATAGAGGAATTATATGTTTGCTGGTGTGTGAAAGAAGCGGTTTACAAGTGTTACGGGCAAAAGGAAATATCTTTTTTACACAATATTTTTTTGGAGCCGTTTAATTTTGAGGGGCATGGCTTTGTTAATGCCCGCCTGCATAAAGGCGATGTTTGCCTGGATTATGAAGTGGGGTATCTGCAATTCCATGATTATATGGTTGGTTATGTAAAGGGATAATACGATGAAAAACAAAGAGGTTATTTTTCGGGATTGGGGTTTGATAGACTATAAAGAAGCCTGGAATAAACAGGAAGCTTTGTTTGCTGATACAGTCAACAAAAAAATTGAAATAAGAAATCACCAGGCGGTTACCGAAGGGGATGAATACCTGGAATATATACCGACCCCTAATTACCTGATATTTTGTGAGCATCCCCATGTATATACCTTAGGTAAAAGCGGCAAATCCGAACATTTATTGTTGGATGAAAAGGGATTAAAAGAAAAGCATGCAACTTATTATCCTATTAACCGGGGAGGTGATATTACCTATCATGGGCCGGGGCAGATCGTATCCTACCCGATACTTGATCTTGATAATTTTTTTACAGATATACATCTGTACCTGCGCACGCTTGAAGAGGCAGTAATACTTACCCTCGCTGATTATGGTTTAAAAGCCGGCAGGTACCCGGGTTATACCGGTGTTTGGTTTGATGCAGACAATGACCGCGCCCGTAAAATATGCGCGCTGGGTGTGCGCTGCAGCCGCTGGGTAACCATGCACGGGCTGGCGTTTAACATTAATACTGAACTGGATTATTTTAAAAATATAGTGCCCTGCGGTATCGATGATAAGGATGTAACCTCTATGCAGCGCGAGTTAGGGCAGGTGGTTGATATAATTGAAGTAAAAGAAATCTTAAAACATCATATTTCCGTATTGTTTGGCATGGAGATATTATGAAAGCATTACAGATAGTTTTAATTGCATTAAACCGGCTATCGGTAAAATAAAAAACAGGCAATAAGCATCACTGATACAATTATTGCCTGTTCACCCTTTTTAATACTTGTTAAGCCAAATTGGCTAAAATCTTTTCAAGGGCCTTTACATTAAACCTGATTCCCTAACTGTTTGAATCTACCAGAATAATTTTAACTTTAATCGGAAGGGTTGGCTGTACCGCTGTGGTACCGTCAGCAGATTGAGCATAAAGCGTTACATTTCCGGTATTATAAGTATAGCTATAAGAAATGTTAGCATATACTTCGGGTAATTGCTCATAGGTACTCCCGCCATCATAAGAAACAGCGACAATTATACCTCCGATTTGTGCAAAATTATGACTGATCATGGGCACATTTATAGGTGCCTGATACGACTTACTGCCGTTGTTATCAGTATAAAGGGTCCAGTCAGTTGTTACAACGTCGGCATAAACTGTTTGATTGGTAGTTGCCGGGGAAACATACTGTTTGGTGCATGATGATAATGCCAGTAACATTACACAGCTAATAATAGTGAAGATTTTTTTCATAAGTGTTAAATTGTAGTTTAAATTGCTAAATAACTAATAAACTAACGTTTTCGAAAAAGGTTTAATACAATTTTATATTTTTATTTTAGTACCCGGCTTCCTTAAAACTTATTCTTCCACATCATACTTTCAACAGGCCGGGTTGAGGGGGTATTATATTTGGCGTTTTCTTTGGTATTATAAAAGGTTTCTATTTCACCTTCTACCACAAAGTAGATCAGTTGGCCGATGGGCATTCCAGCATATACTTTTACCGGTTGGGTGCATGATATTTCGAGGGTCCATGTATTACAGAATCCCACATCTCCCTTGCCGGCGGTGGCATGAATATTAATGCCTAAACGCCCCGTGCTTGATTTTCCTTCCAGAAAAGGTACATGCAAATGTGTTTCCGTATATTCCATGGTAACGCCCAGGTATAGCGTATTTGGCTGTAAAACGAAGCCTTCTTTTGGTATCTCGAACGAAACGATCTCGTTGTGGAGTTTAGCATCCAAAACCCTGTCGCGGTAGGTGGCCAGGTGTTTTCCCAGATGCACATCATAAGAGTTTGTGCCTAAGCAATCGGCCCTGAAAGGCTCTATGATAATGCTGCCGTTGTCAATTTCCTCTAAAATACGCTTATCTGATAATATCATGGCCGGTGTTTGATGGGGGCTAAATTATAACTATTTGAAGGACGGGGCAACATGTATTTTTAACAAAAGTTTTAGGGAAATGTGGAAAAGCCAGCTAATTAAACTTATTCAACAGGCGGCGCATCCGATTTTTCTTCTTCCCGTTTCTTATGCCGTTCGGCCCGCCGTTGCAGCCTTTGTTCTTTTTTTATTTTACGGTTCTGTTTATTGGCTGCAAGCTCATTTTGCACCGCGATTGCGGCATCCTGTGCCTTTTTATCTAAACCTATACAGGGCTTTATACCACTGAGCAACGTTTGCCATACCGACTTAAAAAATGGAGTTTCAGGAGTGCGGGAGTAATTTACATAAATTGATCGCGGCAGTCCGCCAGGTATGTCCGGGTTATTATGCTTTACAATAAACAGGTTGGCGTATAGTGTGGCTATGGGCCTTTGTTTTAAGTTATCGAAAACGGTATCAACCTTCAGCAAACTTATTTTAAGGTTATTGTACAAAGCAGATACATTGCCCCTTGCCGAGGTGCGGTCGGCATAAATATCGAAATCAAATGCATCAATATTTCCGGAGGTTATTTTTACCATTGCTAATGGCATTACCACCGGGTTAATATATTGCAGCTTCAGCGGTCCCAATCTGCCCTTGTAGCTGAATGCTTTATTTTCATCTGTTAAATTAAAATTAAACTTCACATTCAGCTTTCCCCTGTTCATGAAATAGCTGGTAATTTCTGCCGTGCAGGCGTTGTTTTTTTGTAAGGCTGTTTTATTGTTGGTTACATTTAAAAACCGTCCTTTGGTATTATTAAATGTAACCGATCCGGTTTGTTTTGATTTTGCATTATATTCACTATATACAACATTGATATGGTTCAGTATGATGGAGCCGATATTCATATTATCATTTATTTTATAAATGGCTGCATTCGGAAATGAGCTTACCTGATCTGCCCCGTTGTAAAGATGCTTCGGGTTACAGAATACTTCTATTGTACCGTTGTTTATTAAAAGACCTGATGCATTTAAGATCCGGTATTTATGATAATTCACATAATCGAAATTGTTTACCTGCATCGAATCAATATGCATCGAAAAACGGTCATGCCGGCTTTTATTAAAAAATAAACCTGTATCAACAGGTTTTAATGTAAGGCCTTCAATATTCAATTTTGATGTTAATGTGGATAGTTTTAGTGAACTGATTTTATAGTAATACAAACCGTTTGCTGTTTTGCCAGAATAATTATTCAATTCTGCGATGATTTCTTTACAAAAAAGGACCCTTGATTTGTCGGTTTGCGTGGTAGGGTCGATCAGCAGGTCACGGGCGCTCAGGTTCAGTTCCTTCAATTCTGACAGGACTAATTTATTCCCCGAATAGTCTTTATAACTTAATTTGACATCGCCCAGCAGTATATTTCCGATGTGAATTGAATTGAGGTTTTTGGATATCTTTTGCCACATCGTTCGTCCGGGCTTTAAGGAGGTATCGCTGGTATGATTCAATTGATAAGTGATATTGAGCACAGGCTCATTTAAAACGATTTCGCCAATATCAAGCTTTTTTTGGAAGTATAATTTGAAAGGGTGAATATGTGATAGGGTAAGACGTTTTACATGCAGCTCCACTAAATTATTAGGCGCCAGGTGTTCTCTCTTTCGCCTGTTATAAACTGCGGTATCGGGCTTTAAAGTGATATTAAAAATAACTATGGTACCCCGCAGCACATGTAATTCGGCAGATGAAAAATCAGCGGTATATAAACTATCGCTGCTCTTAAAAACAATTTCTTTAACCTCAAAGGCCAATATGGGCGACCAATATAGGTTAACCAGGAAGGCCAGGATCAAAACAACGGCCGTAACTATCGCCATGACGATGATGGTTGTTTTTTCCCATTTATACTTTAATAGTTTAAACACCATCAATTTTCTTTATTTACTTTACTTTGTTTTATAGAGTCCCTTTTAGCCTGGTGTTCTTTTTTACGTTCTTCACGTTTTTGCTTCCTGTCTTCTTTAAATTTATTAAACTTATCAACCAAAGTACTAACTTTCATTATTGTGGTATTAACCTTAGTTTCTGTTTTTTTATTATATCCCACACTTGGCTTTAATCCGTCGAGGAGCCCTTTATATAAAAAGCTAAAAAACGATAGATCCGGTTCGCGCTTTAAATCAACAGGCCCTGCCCTAAAAACACCTTTTTTATTTGGATTATTGTTTTCAATGATCAAATTATTAGCTAACATTGAAATTAAGCCTTGTTTTTGCAATTCCGTTTTGCCTTCAACCTTTTTAAGCAAGTGGATATTTAAATTTTTATAGTAAAATTCAACGCTGCCTTTCCCGCTGTAATTACTGGCATTTATATTAAAGGTAAGCTTTTCAATGTCAGCCGAAACCACATGGACCATAGCCAAAGGTTTTACCAGTTTATCTAATACCGTACCATCAAATTTACCCAGCTCGCCCGAATAATTAAAGGCCCCGTCTTTAGCCCTTAAGTTGAATTTGAAGTTTACCTGTAAAGGGGCAGCGTCCATAAAACGGGTATTAATATGAGCGGTCATGTAAGGATTTATTCTTTTTGCTGCCGCGTCATTGGTCACATTTAAAACATAGCCATTGGTCTGTTTAAATAATATCTGGCCGGTGGCGCCTGTGGTTGCATCAGTTTCTGAATAGTTGATATCGGCGTTCTTAATATTCAGCCGTTTTAGCCGCATATCCAACGCTACTTTTTGCAATGCCTGTTGCGGGTCCTTACCAATTTTACTGTTTTTTTTGCCTTTGAAAGCATTGTTGGCATATATCTGAACATCAGGGCTGGTAATATCCATCGTTCCGGCGTACAATTTTTGATCCCGGAAAAATCTTTGCAGGTCAATATTATTTATCGCGACGCGTTTAAATTTCAATGTGTAAATATCCCCGGCTTCACCGGTCTGTTTATAAAAATCAACCCTGTTATACCGTGGCAGCAAAGTTACTTTGTCAAGGATGATTTTTCTTTGTGAAGTGGAAAAGTAAATTTTTTTTACCCGCGCCCTGTACAAGCTATCTGGCGTGGCAATTTGATAATCATGCACGGTCACATCAATACCCTTAGTATAATAAAAGCGGTCCGGATCATTAACTGACAGCGAATCAATAACAATATCCGAAATATTTATATCCAGGTGTTTTAATGCGGTTTGCTTTGTTACCGCATTATTTTTATTTATATAATTTAAGCTGATATCTTTAAGCGAAACAGAATCGATCCTTAATTGCCTGAATATTTTTTTTATGATCTGGTAGGGAGTTTTTGGCTCGCCTACTTTTACGGTATCATTAAAAGCATAGCGTTTATTTATAATGGTAAGGCCTGGATTTTCTATTGAAATATTATTGATATTCAATATCTTTTCCTGGTAAGCTTTGCGGGCGCCAACGTTTTTGATAGACATTTTTTTTACACTTAATATAAACAGGTTATCGGGCGCTTTTTTTAAGGCCACTAATTTATTATAGATACCAGTATCGGGCACAAGTTTGAAGTTATAAAGCGTTGCATTGCCTGATGCCATGTTCAGATCAAAATCGGAGTATTCGATATGGTATAAGCTGTCGCTCGTTTTTAATACCAGCTCTTTTAATTGTTTTTGCAATAATGGCTTCCAACGGTTATTGGCTAAATAGGTATTATAAATGTAATAACCCGATATCCCAACTAATCCGGTAACGAATAAAATGGACAATAAAACAACGGGCCAGGCGGGTATATTTCTTTTATGGGGTATTTTTCTTTGCGTCACTGTTTTCCGCGTGATTTTAAATTTACAACAATAAATCTAAGATTTTGTTATTACTTGAAATGTTGGAATGTTACAAAAGTTGTAAAGTTGGAATGTTGTAAAGTTGGAATGTTGTAAAGTTAAATAAATGCTATAAACTTATACCCCAATGACTAATGACCTAATGACCCAAAATGAAATTCCTGACAATCTGTCACACTATATTTAAATTTTGTGTATTTTTGTAAACTAATTTTTATAATGATGATGGATTTGCTTATTCCGGATAAAGTACACGATGAAGGCAGGCAGGGAGAGGCTTTGGTTTTAGAACCAATTGTTGGTAAAAATAATGGCCGGAAACTGTATATTGAAAGTTATGGCTGTGCCATGAATTTCTCTGACAGTGAGATAGTTGCTTCCATTTTATTGGAACAGGGATTTGAAACTACATCTGACTATACTATTGCTGATGTTATTTTTATAAACACCTGCTCAATTCGCGAAAACGCGGAACAGCGTGTGCGTAATCGTTTACGGGAGTTTACCATAGCCAAGGTCAGAAACCCCGGTTTGGTGGTTGGCGTACTTGGTTGCATGGCAGAACGCTTAAAATCAAAATTTTTAGAGGAAGAAAAACTGGTTGATGTTGTTGTTGGCCCCGATGCTTACCGCGATCTGCCAAACCTCATAGAACAGGTTGACGGCGGCCAAAGATCAGTGAATGTGCTTTTGTCGCGCGAGGAAACTTATGCAGATATTAACCCGGTGCGCTTAAACAGTAACGGCATCAATGCATTTGTTTCCATTATGCGTGGTTGCGATAACATGTGCTCGTTTTGCGTAGTGCCTTTTACCCGTGGCCGTGAACGCAGCCGTGACCCTCATTCAATAGTTAAAGAATGCACTGATTTGTTTAACCGGGGGTACCGCGAGGTTACCTTGCTCGGGCAAAATGTGGATTCGTATAAGTGGAGCACGCCTCAACCTGCCCTCTCCAAAGGAGAGGGTTCTGAAAAGAATGAAGTTAAAGTCCTCTCCTTTGGAGAGGATTTAGGTGAGGCAAAAGGAGAGGATTTATGTGAGGCAAAAGGTCAGGCCGTCAACTTCGCTAACCTTTTGGAAATGGTCGCCTTGATCAACCCCGATTTGCGCGTGCGTTTTTCAACCTCGCATCCAAAAGATATAACAGATGACGTGTTATACACTATTAAAAAGTACGATAATATTTGTAATTATATTCACCTGCCGGTACAATCAGGCAATAGCCGGGTACTCGAACTGATGAACCGTACATACGACCGGGATTGGTACGTTAACAGGATTGATGCCATCCGCCGCATAATTCCTGAATGCGCTATTTCAACAGATGTGATCACCGGTTTTTGTACGGAGACTGAAGAAGAGCACCAGGATACGTTGAGTATGATGGATTACGTGCAATATGATTTCGCGTATATGTTCATGTATTCCGAAAGGCCGGGTACTTTAGCGGCTAAACGTTATGCAGATGACATTCCGGATGCTGTAAAACGTCAGCGTTTGAAAGAGATAGTGGCAAAACAGCAGGAGCATTCTTTCATAAGGTTGCAAAAGCTGGTTGGCAGTACCCAAAAAGTATTGATAGAAGGTTTTTCAAAAAAGTCAGACAAAGATTATTGCGGCCGCAGCGACCAGAATGCAATGGTAGTTTTTCCCGTTGGAGAAAATTATAAACCAGGCCAGTATGTAAACGTATTCGTTGAAAAGAGTACAACGGCAACGTTGATTGGAAAAGTGATTAGTTAATTTGATGATTTGGAAATTTGAAGATTGCTTTAATTTTCAAATTTTCAAATCACCAAATTTTCAAATTGAAAATTATGGAAATACAAGAAATAAAACAACGCTTCGGTATCATCGGCAATTCGCCTTTGCTAAACCGGGCAATAAACATAGCTAACCAGGTAGCGCCGACAGATATTTCTGTTTTGATTACGGGGGAGAGCGGCAGCGGGAAGGAAGTGTTTTCACACATTATTCATCAAATGAGTCCGCGCAAGCACGGGCCCTTTATTGCTGTAAACTGCGGTGCAATACCCGAAGGGACGATTGACTCTGAATTATTCGGGCACGAAAAAGGGGCATACACCGGCGCTGTTGGCGAGCGTAAAGGCTATTTTGAAACTGTAAACGGCGGAACCATATTTTTAGATGAAATTGCCGAAATGCCCTTGGGTACCCAGGCACGCCTGTTAAGGGTGCTTGAATCGGGACAGTATATTAAGGTCGGTTCATCAAAGGTCGAAAAAACAAACGTCCGTGTAATAGCTGCTACCAATGTAGATGTTTACGATGCGGTTAAAAGCGGCAAATTCAGGGAAGATCTTTATTACAGGTTAAATACAGTTCCCTTGCGTATTCCGCCATTGCGGGACAGGAAAGAGGATGTTTATTTATTATTCAGGAAATTTACTTCTGATTTTACCGATAAATACCGCACGCCGCCGATACAACTGGACGAAGAAGCACAGCAGGTATTAGTTAATTATTCGTGGCCGGGGAATATCAGGCAATTGAAAAATATGGCCGAACAGCTCGCAGTACTTGAGCGCGACCGTGTGATTACCGGACAAACCCTGCTTACCTATATCCCTCTCGAAACAAGCGGCCGGAACTTGCCCATGCGGCTTGACAAACAGCAAAAGGAGGATTTTTCGGAACGGGACATATTATACAAGGTATTGTTTGATATGAAGCGCGATATGGTTGAACTGAAAAAACTGGTTGCTGATATCATCGAACATGGCGGCGTTTCCGTCAATCATGCCAGCCATTCTCAAACCCTAAACCAGTTATACAGGGATATCGAACTGCCGGGGACACCGGAAACACAATTTACTTTGCAAAAACCAGTTATCAATAATAATAACACAAATCCTTATAATATTACCCACGATGCTGAAGAGGTTGAAGAATCGCTTTCGCTGATAGATAAAGAGTCGGACCTGATCCGTAAAGCGCTAAAAAAGCATAAAGGGAAACGGAAGCTGGCGGCAAGTGAACTGGGGATATCAGAAAGGACTTTGTACAGGAAAATAAAAGAGTTAAATTTATAATTAAATGAAAAGGATTACAGGATTATTAATGCTGTTGGTTTGTTTAATATTGGTTAGCCCTTCATGTACTTATAAGTTAAGTTTGAACGGTGCGTCAATTCCTGCTAATATGAAGACAATCAAGGTCGATTTTTTTGAAAACAATGCCGCGCTTGTAGTTAATAATTTGAGCACTCAATTTACTGAAGCTTTAAAAAACCGTATCAGGACCACAACGAGCCTGAGTATTGTTACAGGCGAAACTGCAGATGCATCAATGTCCGGCTCAATTACAGGTTATGAAATTTCGCCGGTATCTGTAAATGCTGTTTCTCCCAATGTGGCGCCTATTGCTGGTGCAAGCCAGTTAACGATTACGGTTAATGTGAAATATGTAAGTAAGTTGGAGAAAAAGGATGATTTTGAATCGTCGTTTTCGAAGTCCTTACCATTTAAAGGAGATATTAATGGGCAGGAGCAAACATTGATTGCAGCAATTAATAAACAGTTAACAGAAGATATTTTTAACAAAGCCTTTGCAAATTGGTAAGCAATTTGTAGTTTCAACCTCGTGGATCAACATTTTAATAATAGTCAGAACGAATTTTTATGGACCTTATTAGCCAATCCGGCTAATGACGCCCATTTGTATGCTTATAATTTCCAGCAGCTGGTTAATGATTTTCCGCAGAGCGGCATCTTACAGGCTTTACTGGCACATGCCAGTGATGAAAAAAATTTAAGGCAGGCATCGGTTTATTTTAACCCCAAATCC
Organism: Mucilaginibacter sp. UBA5151; assembly: GCA_002413785.1. Classification (GTDB taxonomy): domain Bacteria; phylum Bacteroidota; class Bacteroidia; order Sphingobacteriales; family Sphingobacteriaceae; genus Mucilaginibacter. Next base: position 22,899 of record DHXR01000064.1, on the reverse strand, counting down.
TTATATAAGTTAATCAATGCCCCTGCAACTTTTGTTGGCGTACCTGATGAAAAGATAATAATTGAAAACAATTTTCTTTCACGCGGACATTACCGGCAGCAGGAGGATACAGAAACGGTGATATCCAATCACCAGGAAGACGTGGAAGATGTTGAAGGCGTTCGGTATTTTAATGAACAGTCTTTAATTGAAATTGAGGCGGAAGCAACAGCTGAAGTTTTTCACCATCAACACCCAAATGAGCCTGAAGCAGATTTTTCTGTACAAAACCTTGTAACCGGGGAGCACCAGTTAAACGAAGCTGTTGATGAGATTCCGGCGAATAGTGCATTTGAAGATCATGTTGAAAACAATACAACGGAAACTTATGAAACTGCGGCCGTCCCGACTCCGCAAGAGCCTGAACTAACTCATACTACTGTTGCTGAAAATGCCGAATCCGGTATTCCTGTTGAAAACAAGTTCAATGAAATACATGAATCGGTATCCCCGGTTGAAGTACCGGTACCTCAAGAGCCGGAATTGATTCATGAACCGGTTACCGGGGAAACTTTCGATGAAATCGTCGGCATAGAAGATATTGGTATTGCGCCTGGAAACGCCCATCCATCGGTTGAAATCGAAGATGCAAAGGAAAACCGGATGCCTGAAGATAGCCCCAAGCCAGATTTTTTTATGTTCAACAGGGTGCCTGGTGAACCTGCACCGATGGTTGGAGAGGATGAACCCAAGCAGGATTCGATTACATATACAGTCAACACAACTGCTGAAAATAACCCGGTGACCAATGATGCCGGACACCAGGATGTATCAAAGTACCATGACGAAAAGATGCCATATACCTTTATGTGGTGGCTTGATAAAACACGAAGGGAACATGCCGGGGGGTATCAGCCATATATAAAATCAGAGGTATTTAACCCCAATAACAGATTCAAAAAGCCCACTGACGAATTACAGCAACAGTATTTTGAGAATATTTTCCATATCACTTCCATTGAAGAATTGGACAAAAGTACGGCACCGCTTGCGGCCCCTTTGGACCCGAAGCGCAAGGAACATGTAATTATTGAACGCTTTATTAAGGAAGAACCACAAATCAGGCCTCAAAGCAGCGATAAGCTGGATAATGAAAATAAAGCCAAAAAAAGTTCGGAAGACCGTGATGAATTAGTAACCGAAACGTTGGCCGCTATTTATTCGGACCAGATGCTTTATCACAAAGCGATAGCATCTTACAAAAAATTGATGTTGAAATTTCCGGAAAAAAGCCGTTACTTTGCCGACAAGATAGAACAGTTAGAAAAGAAAACCAATTAATATAAAATAATGTATCAACTATTTTTGATCATCGCCATCATTGTTTGTGTACTATTAGTACTGATAGTTTTAATTCAAAACCCCAAAGGTGGTGGTTTATCGTCCAATTTTTCAAGCTCATCGCAACTGATGGGAGTACAAAAAACAGGTGATTTTTTGGAAAAGGGCACCTGGGCGCTTGCGATTACTTTAATGGTTTTATCAATGGCAATAAATGTTGCAGTGAAAGCCGGTACCGGGCAAACCACCGACAAGTTTAAAGAACAAAAGGCCAAAGCATCAGCACCGCTGGCCCCGGCCAACTCAACTCCGTTTAATTTACCAGGTTCAGCTCAGCCGGCCAAACAGCAACCTGCAGCCCCTGTTAAGCATTAAGAACCGGAATTTATAAAAAAAGGCCATCGTACCGGCGAAACCGGGACTGTGGCCTTTTTATTGAAAATTATCGGTGTTACCGCCCTCAACGAACAGGGTAATTAAAAAACGTACTGCCATGATGGCATTTCGGGCTTACAGGAATAATAAATAAAAATTGTCAATTAAAAAAATCTGCCAATACATCAGTATTCCCTGTCAATTAGGGGTATTGTATTTGCTTGGCATAATTGATGAGGAAAAGCAATTGAAACTTAAATTACATTTAATTAAACAAATAGTATAACTATGGCATTAAACGTTGAACCTGGTGCAGATAGAGTAGTTGTTGAAGCTGCTCCTGCCGAAACTAAAACCGCTTCGGGTATTTACATACCTGAAACAGCACAAGAGAAACCACAAAAAGGAACAATCGTAGCGGTTGGGCCCGGTAGAAAAAGTGAACAAACAGGTAATCTTATCCCGATGACCTATAAAGTAGGAGATGTAGTTTTGTATGGTAAATATGCCGGTACTGAAGTTACCTACGAAGGCAAGGATTACTTGATTATGAAAGAATCTGACATCCATTGGAAATTTGTTTAAGATCAAGGATATTCCTTCTGAAAAACTTAAAACATTCAAACAAAAAATTTAAAAAGACATGTCAAAACAAGTTAAATATAATGTAGAAGCACGCGATGCTTTAAAACGCGGCGTTGATATTTTAGCAAACGCAGTAAAAGTGACATTAGGACCCAAGGGCCGTCACGTAATTATTGATAAAAAATTCGGATCACCGGTTATTACCAAAGATGGTGTAACTGTTGCAAAGGAAATCGAATTGAAAGATCCCATTGAAAATATGGGCGCCCAAATGTTAAAAGAAGTTGCATCAAAAACTGCTGATATTGCGGGTGACGGTACAACCACTGCTACAGTTTTAGCACAGGCTATCGTTACTGCAGGTATTAAAAACGTGGCTGCCGGCGCTAACCCAATGGATTTGAAACGCGGTATCGACAAAGCTGTAAGAGTTGTTGTAGAAAACTTAAAATCACAAAAACAGGATGTTGGTGATGATTTTAGTAAGATCAAACAAGTAGCTTCTATTTCAGCAAATAATGATGAAGTTATTGGTGAAATGATTGCTGATGCTATGAAGAAAGTGGGTACCGGTGGCGTAATTACAGTTGAAGAAGCAAAAGGAACTGAAACTGAAGTTAAGACTGTTGAAGGTATGCAGTTTGACCGTGGTTACCTATCTCCATACTTTGTTACCAATGCTGACAAAATGGAAGTAGAACTCGAAAATCCCTACATCCTGATTTATGATAAAAAAATATCTTCCATGAAAGAATTGCTTCCTATTCTGGAAAAGCAGGTTCAAACCGGAAAACCCTTATTAATTATTGCTGAAGACCTTGACGGTGAAGCCCTGGCTACTTTAGTAGTTAACAAGATCCGCGGCTCATTAAAAGTTGCAGCTGTTAAGGCTCCAGGCTTTGGTGACCGTAGAAAAGCAATGCTTGAAGATATAGCTGTTTTAACAGGTGGTACAGTAATTTCGGAAGAAAGAGGCTATAAATTAGAAAGCGCTGACCTTTCATTTTTAGGACAAGCTGAAAAGATTACAATTGATAAAGATAACACTACTATTATTAATGGTATCGGTGATCCGGATATGATTAAAGGCCGTGTTAGCGAGATCAGGACCCAGATAGAAACTACAACTTCTGATTACGATAAAGAAAAGTTGCAAGAGCGTTTAGCCAAATTATCCGGTGGTGTTGCTGTATTATATATCGGTGCTGCTTCTGAGGTTGAAATGAAAGAAAAGAAAGACCGTGTTGATGATGCTTTGCACGCTACCCGTGCAGCTGTTGAAGAAGGTATAGTTGCCGGTGGTGGTGTAGCTTTCATTCGTGCAGTAGAAGCTTTGGTTGACCTTAAAGGTGATAATGATGATGAAAATACTGGTATCCAGATCATTCGTCGCGCTATTGAAGAACCTTTACGCCAGATCTGCGAAAATGCAGGTATCGAAGGTTCTATCGTGGTACAAAAAGTAAAAGAAGGCAAAGCTGACTTCGGTTACAATGCCCGTACCGATAAATTTGAAAACCTTATTGGCGCAGGTGTAATCGATCCAACTAAAGTAGGTCGTGTTGCCTTAGAAAATGCAGCTTCAATCGCATCCATGCTGTTAACTACAGAATGTGTTTTAGCTGACGATCCAGAAGATGAAAAAGGTGGTGGTGCCCCAATGGGCGGCGGCGGCATGGGCGGCATGATGTAATTTCGTGAAGTCCTAAGTTTGGAGTCGAAAGTCTTAAGTCTGTAGTATTTTTTTACTTTGTACTTAAGACCAGGGACTCCAGACTTCTAAAAACAAAACCCTGTCTGTTAAAACAGACAGGGTTTTGTTTTTTCATGGCCTTTTGTTTCGTCATTTAAAGGTAAATGAACAGTCATCTGTTAATCAAATGATTGATCATGTATTTTTGACGTTACTATTAGGCGTAAATTTGAATACGAAATCAAAGCAGCGGTCTTAGGCATAGTGTTTGATTGTATAGCAATATTATGAAACATCTGACAGAAAAAACAAGGTACCTGCAAAGTCAAATAGTTGAATGGGTATTTTTTAAAGGGCCCGAACTATTTATAACCATTTACGGCAGATAATAATTTGTTAATTTCGCCCCGCAATGAGGATTGAAGAATTTTACAACGAGTTTCATATTTGGATCATAAAGCGTGGTCCAGGTTATTTGGGCGGGATATTAATTTTTTTATTCGGCCTTTGGGCGATCAGGTTTTTGAGATCCCGTCTCCGTAACAGAATGGCCAAAAGGCATGTTCATTCATCCCTGCAACCCTTCCTGTTAAGTCTTACCATTACTTCTTTATACGTTTTACTGATTATTTCAGTAATGAACATCATTGGTTATGAGTTAACCATATTCACTACCATTATTGGCGCTTTTAGTGTTGCCGCCGGCCTGGCCCTGTCCGGCACCTTCCAAAACTTTGCCGGCGGAGTTTTAATTCTCTTGCTAAAACCATTTGAGCTGGGTGATAACATAGTAGCACAAGGACAAGATGGGAAAGTAACATCGATCCAGATATTTTACACAGTACTGCTGACAGTTGACAATAAAACTATAATTATTCCTAACGGAAAATTATTTAATGAGGTGATCATTAATGTAAGCCGGGAAAACAAGAGACGGCTGGATTTTGATGTAAGGTTAGCTTATGCTGCAAATATTGATGCAGCCAGGCAAATTATAACGGACGCCATTAATTCAACTGAAAATGTGCTCATTGATCCTGCAATAAGGGTCGGCCTGATAGGGTTGGAGATTGACAGTATCAGGTTTACCATAAATGTTTGGGTTGAACCAGCTAACTATCTTACCGTTAAAATAGCCCTTATGGAAAGAATAGTCAAGGACCTTAGTGCTGCCGGGATTGCTTTCCCTAAGGCTGGTTAGTTTTTGGAATCAAGAACCAAGAGTCAAGAGCCATGATTTATCTTGATTCTTGCATCTTGACTCTTGATTCTCTTCTATATCTTTTGTTTCGCTTTAATCTCCAGGTATCGGTTTATGGTATTAACAGTAAGGTTTTGAGGTGTGCTTAATATGGATTGGATATTGTATTTAGCCAGTTCTTTTACAATCAGCTTTTTATCATAAGCAAACTTTTCGGCAATGGTTTTTATGTAGATGCCTTCAACATCCTCCGCTGGTTTTTCGCTTAATTTATTAAGTTCGGTGTTCTCAAAAAACACCACGAGCAACAGGTGAAATTTTGCTATCCGTTTTAAAAACGGGAGTTGCCTTTGCAGTGCCGACATACTTTCGTAATTTGTAAAGAAAACCACCAGGCTGCGCTGTTTTATCACACTGCGAACCGTGCTGTATAACAGTTCCATGTTTGTTTCCAGGTAGCGGGTTTTTTCTTTGTATAAAACTTCCAGTATTTTATTGATCTGTGTATGGCGCCGGTCGGCGGGCACCACTGCGCCAATTTTTTCTGAAACGGTTATTATTCCCGCCTTGTCTTCCTTTAGCAAAGCTACGTTCGATAATACAAGGCTTGCATTTATGGCATAGTCCAGCAGGCTTAAACCGTCAAAAGGCATTTTCATCGCCCTCGATTTTTCAATGATGCAATACACCTGTTGCGATTTTTCATCGGTATAGGTATTGGTCATTAAACTGCCATGCCTGGCAGTTGCTTTCCAGTTGATGGTACGGTAATCATCACCCTGCACATAATTTTTTACCTGTTCAAATTCAAGGCTATGGCCAAGCCGCCTTATTTTTTTGACGCCAATTTCTGATAAATTGTTCGAGATGGCCATCAACTCATATTTGCGCATTTGCAAGAATGAAGGATATACCGGCAATGTTTCGGCCTGTTTAAAATTATACCGCCTGCTGATAAGCCCTAAAGGCGACCTGACAAACACCCTGACCAGGCCAAACTCATATTCACCGCGTTTCGTGGGTCGTAAAGTATAATTTATCAGTTTACGCTGCCGGGGTTTAAGATCTGTTTTAAATAAAACGTCCCTTTTTTGAAATTGAAACGGAATTTCGTCAATAATACCTGCGTTGATATTAAAAGGGTACCAGTTTTCTATATAAATTCCCAGTTCATTATCGTCGCTGTTGCTTAGCCGTTCCGGGGCATGCCGCTTTGCAAATACGCCTTTAGCAGTACCGTAAAGCATGAATATATCTATGAATGCAAGTAAAACCAACGAGTAAAATACCAGTTCGGGGATAATGCCCAGCCATGGGAAAAAGAAGGCAAACAGAAACAGCACCACACAGCAGCCAAGCCCTGTAAAAAGACGACTGGTTAAAAACAGGTTCTTATAAAACAAACTAAAAATTTTCTTCACGCTGGTGTTTTATCTCGGAACTTCAATTTTCTGAATAATTTGCGCCACAACATCATCCGGTGTTACGCCTTCCATTTCTTTGTCCGGCGTCAGCATAATTCGGTGCCTTAAAACCGGCGCTGCCACATACGTAATATCGTCAGGAGTTACAAAATCGCGTCCTTTAATAGCAGCCAGCGCTTTGGCCGCGTTTATAATGGCCAGCGAAGCGCGCGGCGACCCGCCCAAATATAACGACTTGCTGTTGCGGCTTTCGTGAATGATCTTTGCAGCATATATCAATATTTTTTCCTCCACATGCAGACCCAATACCAATTGCCGCAATGCAACCACATCCTGTGCCGATAAAACAGGTTCAATGTGTTTCAGCTGATCATTTGTTTTTTGATTATGTTGTTGGCTAAGTATTGCTATTTCTTCATCAAGCGACGGGTATTTTATTTCTATCTTAAATATAAAACGGTCGAGTTGCGCCTCGGGTAAACGATAGGTACCTTCATGCTCAACCGGGTTTTGCGTTGCCAATACGGTAAACGGCTCCTCCATTTTGTAGGTTTGCCCGTCAATGGTTAACTGACGTTCTTCCATCACCTCAAATAAAGCCGATTGCGTTTTCGCGGGCGCCCGGTTTATTTCATCAATCAAAATAATATTACCAAAAATAGGGCCGTGCTTAAACTCAAAATCGGCAGTTTTGGGGTTAAATACCGATGTGCCTAAAATATCTGAAGGCATCAGGTCGGGCGTAAATTGTATACGGGAGTACTTTGCATCAATTGATTTTGCAATAAGCTTGGCGGTTAAAGTTTTAGCCACCCCGGGAACACCTTCTATCAATATATGCCCGTCGGCAAGTATGCCGGCAATAAGCAGATCGATACTGTCATGCTGCCCAATAATTATTTTTGCAAGTGTTGCTTTTATCTGTTCAACAGCGGTACTCAGCTTGCTCAGATCTGTTCTTTGTTCAAATATTTCATCTTCCATGGTTATGCGGATTGGATATAAAGTTTTTCTATCATTTTATTTAATTCAATTAGTTCGCGGTCCGAGACATGTTCCTGAACGCCTATGAACAGGAGGTAATTAACAAGGTCCTTCGCAAATGCGGCGTCCACACCGAGTTTGCCGGTAAGCTTTTCAGTAAATTCCGCATCCAGTTTATTGGTTTTTAGCTGGTATTCCTCCCGCAGGTGCTCCAAAAGGTAAAGGATCTTTTTATGCGCAATATTGGCATTATTGCGCTTCTCATAATAAACCTGACCGACAACATTTACAAACTCCAGCGTTGTATTGCTGAGTGGTTCAATTACCGGGATGATGCGTTGTGTCCGTTTTATTTCGAAAAGAACGAATGTCAGCAAGCTGAAAATTGTGATGTAATAGGCCCATGCCAAAGCCGGTTTACTTAAAAATACGCGCATAGGCGAATCTTCAGCGCCATCGCCCTGGGAATAGTATTCGTCCCATATCACTTGTCTGGTGCTTTTTATATATGATAGTGCTGTTGCGGCATATTCGGCCCCCCTGGGATTTAGTAAAGCATAATTGCTGAACAGTTTTGGATTGGCAACCAGGTACAATGAGCCTTTACCAAAGCTGTATTTTAAAAAATTAGCCTTGTGGTTAGCGTTTTCGCCTATTACAATAGCCCGTGTAGTATCAAACTTGCTGAAATAAATACTCCCCGCGCCCTTATCAAATGTGTAGGCTTTTTGCGCCTTTAGCCTGGGATTTAAAAAGTTTATGTCCGATGTGTCCCTCGAAAATCTTAACAGGATTTCTGTTTTGATGTTTAAAAATTTATCCAATGCTTTGCCAAAATAGGTGGAGGCAATAAAAACATCGTTACCCTGGTTCAGATATTTGGCGAGCTGTTCGTAATCTGTTTTGGTAAGATCAACGGCGTTGGAAATAATTATATAGGAGGCATTTTTTATCGAATCCTCAGCAATCACCGAATAAACAGTCTGACGGTACGGGCTTACCTGTGATTTTGGAAAAATATCTTTTAGCCGGTTATAAACTATATAGGTTCCGAATGGCGTTTTTTCCTTATCGCTGAATGATTCAGACCAATCGACAACTTTCGGGCGGTTAACCTGTGCAATAATATAAATCAACAGTAAAGCCGAGCCAATAATTAAATATAGTTTCAAACTCTTCATTGCAGGTGATTTTTAAAGTTTTGAAACAGTGCATTAATCTTGCTGAAAGTATCTTTATCGATGGGAAAATCGCCATACCAGATAAATTCAAACTGCCTGGTCAATAATCCAAACGTTTGTTTTTGCACGGGGTCCGTCAATTCATAAATATATGCTGCATTTGTTTTATCAATTTGCCACCTGATCAGTTCTTTATCGCTTAATTGTTTCAGGCATTTTAAATACAGCAAACGTACCGCAAGCCGAAAATCGTGCCGGGAAATGGCTTTTTCAATTTCAGCATCAAAATTCATTTCATGAATATTTTCAAGCGATTCACTATAAGGTAAGTCCAGCTTTTTGGCATCCCCCCTTAGTAATTGCATGGCGTCAATCCCCAATGATTTGAATATGACATAGATTAACAGCGTAATAGCCAAGCCCAACAAAAGATATTTTAAAAAAGGACCGGCAAAGGGCACTTTACCAAACAACTGCATTATTTTGCCCCATAACCAGTTCCAGAAACGTTCCCAAAATGTAGGCTGGCCGACTGCCTCGCCCGAGTAGTTAAAATCTTTGTCCTTATGGTAATTGTTTATCGCTTTTGCATCAAATTGTTTCACATCAATTTTTGATGTATCAGTCCTTACTATAGCATGTGCTTTTTTTACCGCGGCACAGGGCGTGCCGGTTAAAAATACTGTCATTAATAAGGCGATAAAAAATGCAGGGATAAACTTGTGCATATAATTAAAATTCTTCAGCAGGTAAAGGTGACTGTTCGTCATTGTCTTTTCCTATTTTTTCGATACGGTCGAGCAAACCTGTGCCGTCTTTTTCTTCGGACAGGTTAAAATAACACAAACAAACGGCAATAGCAGGTAAAACATAGGCAAGCAAAAGGATGTTCCTGAGTACGCTGGAAATAATAATAAGCGGTAATTTAAGCCCTTTTAATGGTAAAAACTTGTCGCCCACGGTAACTAATGTAATAGGCATACTTACAATTGAGCTTGCAATACCAACAATTAACGACATGATAAAAATTACCCCGAAAACCAGCCACCAGTTATTTTTAATTAACCGGAAGCTTTTATTAAAAGCATAGCTGAACGATGAATTTTCAATAACAATGATTGGGATAATAAGGTAGGAAACAGTCATCAGGTAAATTCCCGGAATAATGCAAAGTACAAATCCAACTGCTATTATAAAAAATATAAGTATCCCGCTCCACAGCACCCTGAAAAAGTAAAACCTGAAATAGCCCCAAACTTCTGCCAGTGTTGGTGTTGTATTATTTTTTTGAAGATAAACTGAAATATAGCATAACGTAACCAAATGAATAAAGGCCTGGGTTAAAACTACGATGAACGCGCTAACGAAGGCACTTATAAAATAGGTCATTGGTTGAGTTTGGGCATCGTATGAATTCATATCGAATTTAAAAACAGTACTAAAATTCATATAGGTAAATACTGTCGACACTATGCCTATAAGGATAAAAAAGCCGCAAATAATAAAAAGTGATTTGAATAATGGTTTAAAGTTTTCCTTTAAAAATGTAAAAGAGTCGTTAATAATTTGACCGAAGTCGCGTAGTTTTCTTAGTTCAATAGGTTGTTTCATTGTTAATTAAGTGATTGTGATTGATTTTTCGGTTGAGTATATTAGGATACAAGATGACGTACCAGATAATAAATGATAGTGAGGATAGTAAAATGCCGAGGCTCAGCCAAACAGGCATTTCGGTATGCCGGGTTACAAATCCTTCAAAAAAGGCGGCGGTTAAAAATATGGGGATCAACCCGATGGCAATTTTTAAACCATCTTTTGCACCGTGTTTTATAGATACAATGCGTTTATAAGTTTTCGGGAAAAGCATACTGTTGCCAAGTGTTAAACCTGCGCCGCCGGCTAATATAATGGCTGATATTTCGAGCGTTCCATGTATCCATATTACCAAAACTGATTGCAAGCCAACGCCCTTGCTAAAAAGGTAGTACTCGAATGATCCCAGCATAACGCCGTTATTCATTAGCTGGTAAATACTCCCGACAGAAAAAATTATGCCCATAACAAATGTTGTAAGTTCAACTATAATGTTATTGAATGCTATTTGGAAGAACATCAAAAATTCATTACCCTGTTTATACACTCCAAAAGGGTCATGTTTCGCAATATTACTGTTAGTCATATTAACATAGTCATCGCCCAATATTAATCGCACGAACGTATTGTCATACTTTGCCGAAAGTGCTCCCATAAGGCTAAATACAGTAAAAAACAAAAACGAATACAATAAGGGCTTGCGGTGCTTATAAAATACCAGGGGCAATTCATATTTCCAGAAAGTAACAAAGCGGCTGGTTTTCTCTTTTTTATTTTTATAGATCGATTGATGGAATGATGCCGCCAGGCCGTTTAAATAAAGGGTTGTTTTTGATTTCGGATAAAAGGTTTTGGAATATGCGAGGTCGTCGGTTATGCTTATAAAAGATTCAGCAAGCTCGTCGGGGCTTTTATCTTTCAGGCTTTCATAATCCTTCCAGCGTTGGGTGTTTTGTTTAACAAAAAGTGCTTCCCGCATGTATCCTGAATTTTTTGTTTAAAATTATCACAAAACTTTAAACTGTAATCATAATTTTCAATAACAATTTTATATTTGTTAAAGATGGAAATAATAACTGTACATACAACCCAAAATATTGATATTGATTATGAGGTTGGCGGTCTGGGCGAGCGAATACTCGCTTACGTGGTTGATATCGCAACTTTTACAGCATTGGCTATTATAGGAGGTATCCTCGCGGCAAATGTATTGTCATCTACCGGCATTGGTATATATTTTATTGTTTTAGGTTTAATGCTCCTTTTTTATGACCTGGTTTGTGAAACTTTTTTTAACGGGCAAAGCGTTGGTAAATTGGTGATGAAAATCAGGGTGATCAGCCTGGATGGGACCCGGCCAAAATTCAGCCAGTACCTTTTACGCTGGTTGTTTCGCCTGGTTGATTTTAGTATTACAAGTTATCTGGCCGGGCTGGTTACCATAATTGTAACAGATAAGGGACAACGCATAGGTGATATAGTTGCCGGCACTGTTGTTATAAGGACCAAGGCAAGAACCACCATGGGTAATATTATTTTCAGCAATGCAGATGATGCTTACCAGCCGGTTTTTACCCAGGCGGCCCAGTTAAAAGAAGAAGATATAAGTTTGATACATGAAGTGATCGAAAACTATTTTAAAACAGGCAGTAACATGGCCGTTTATAAAATGGCTGACCGCATAAGGGAACATTTGTCAATAAGTTTGCCGCCTGACATGAACAGTATGCAGTTTTTGCAAACTATCATAAAAGATTACAGCCATATTACGGCTCAGACGGATATGGTATAATGGGAGTATAAACGTCAGAACATTCGTTAATGCGCAGCAGATAAATAGTTAAAAGGAAAGACAGGAATATTTCTGATTATCCAGAAAAATATTACTATGGTGAAAATGATCTTGGGGGTTAACGGATGGTAAATTATATTCCACCTGACATCCTTTCTTAATATTACCGACTTTAATTTATAGAAAAAATGAATGGCTAAAAAAGGAAGACTGACAACTAATAAAATATTAAATCGGATAGCATCGGTAAGTTTTCCGTGTAACAAACTATAAATTGCTCTTTGTGAGCCACACCCGGGACAGTCAAACCCAGTTAATGTATAAAAAGGACAACGAGGGAAAAACCTATATCTTGCAGGATTAAATTGGTAATAAATAGCTGATAGAAAAATTAAGATTATTACCAATAACGCAAAATATAGGTTTTTTTTGTTTGCCATTAGAAGTGATGCGGCAAGAAGCTGATACCAATTACAAAAACAAAAATGAGATAAAGAATGACTGAAGCTAAGCCTATCCAAAATCCAATTTTGGTCCATTTGCCGGCTTGCTTCGAAGTATACAATGCACCTGCATAATCTCCAGCGTCATATTTGCTATTGACCGAAGCTGAATTTACAATACCGACAATACCAAATGGTAAGCAGCAAAAGATTGTAACTAATATTGACTCAACAAGCCAATTTTTGGGACGGGGTGGGGGCATTTGCCCACTAGGTTGTGATGGATCCATTTTAGATAAAGGTTTTAATTTTTTTTGAATGTAGCAAATCTATTTTGAATATTCAAACACTAAAATCAAAATATATTCCGTTACAATCGTAGTTTTGCTCTGATGCAAAGAGAACAGATATCCATATTCGATATGTTTAAGATCGGCATAGGCCCATCGAGTTCCCATACGCTTGGCCCCTGGCGCGCCGCACAGCAATTTGTGGAGATACTGGAACAAAGGCAGGCATTGCCGTTGGTGGTTCAAATAAAGATCTTATTGTATGGTTCGCTCGCGAAAACCGGCAAAGGCCACGGTACCGATATAGCCATACTTTTAGGCCTTAGCGGCGACGACCCGGTAACTTTTGAGGTAAACCAGGTTGGGCCAAAAACAGAAGGGATAAGGACATCCAATAAACTTGTTTTGGGCGGTAAAAAGGAGATCAGCTTTTTTGTAAATGATGATCTGTTGTTTTTATTTAACGAAAGTTTGCCCTACCACCCCAATGCTGTAAGTTTCCAGGCATTTTTAAGCAATGGGACAGCTCTATCTGAAACATTTTATTCCATTGGCGGAGGCTTTGTAGTTAGGGAAGGCGGGCAAAATCAGCCGAAAACGGAGGTGGATTTGCCTTTCCCGATTGAAACAGCTAATAACCTGTTGCACTGGTGCATAAAAACCGGTCTCAAAATATCAGAAGTGGTAATGGAAAATGAACTCGCATGGCGCAGCGAACAGGAAACTATTGCCGGCGTGCTGAATATTTTCAATGCAATAAAGGAGTGTATTTACCGGGGCTGTCATACTGCGGGTTTATTACCCGGCGGGTTAAACGTAGCCCGGCGTGCGGCCAGTCTTAACCGGAAACTCATTGGCAGCAATGCCTACAATAATTTTGATGAATGGGTATTTGCTATCCGCAAAACGGGTGACAGTTTTCATAATACATTGGATTGGGTAAGCTGTTTCGCCCTCGCGGTAAACGAAGAGAACGCCTCTTTTGGTCGCGTGGTAACTGCCCCGACAAACGGTGCTGCCGGTGTGATCCCCGCGGTGCTGCAATATTACCTTGTTTTTTGCGACGGGTTTACTGATGAAAAGATCATTCAGTTTTTACTTACCGCATCAGAGATTGGCAGTATATTTAAAAAAGGCGCTACTATTTCAGCAGCTATGGGCGGTTGCCAGGCGGAAATTGGCGTATCATCAGCAATGGCCGCAGCCGCACTTACCGAATGTTTGGGTGGCACACAACGCCAGGTATTAATGGCCGCCGAAATCGCCATGGAACACCACCTCGGCATGACCTGCGATCCTATTGGCGGTCTGGTGCAAATACCCTGTATCGAGCGAAACACCATGGGGGCCATTAAAGCGATTACCGCATCGCAACTGGCCCTGCAAACCAATCCCGACAATGCCAAAGTAAGCCTGGATGCCGTAGTTAAAACCATGTGGCAAACCGCGCTTGATATGAATTCGAAATATAAGGAAACCTCTGATGGCGGCCTGGCGATAAATATACCGCTGAGTTTGCCGGAGTGTTAGCATATCAAAAATAAACCCTTAAATTCGTTCATAATGACAAATGACCGCCGTATTTTTCTGAAACAGGCAGCAACCCTGGCCGGTGCTTTTTCTGTTAACAGCCTTTTTAACCAGGTACACGCCGCCGACTGGCAAAAGGCTTCACAAAAAGTTAAACACTTAACCGATGGTGAAGTAGCCGCAGATGAAGATTTTTGGCGCGTCATCCAGCAATCCTATACGGTAAATCCAGGTATCATCAATCTAAATAACGGCGGTGTATCGCCATCGCCGCTGGTGGTGCAGCAGGCCGTCGAGCGTTTTAACCAGTTGGCAAACGAAGGGCCGTCCTATTTTATGTGGCGAATTCTCGACCAGGGCCGCGAGCCTTTGCGGGAAAAACTGGCAAATTTGGCAGGTACGCTGCCTGATGAAATCGCCGTTAACCGCAATGCTACTGAATCCCTTAATACCATCATATTGGGGCTCGACCTTAAAAGCGGCGATGAAGTAATAGGCACCAAACAGGATTATCCCCACATGATACAGGCTTATCAGCAAAGGGCTATGCGCGAAGGGATAGTTTATAAGCAAATAAGCTTGGATTTGCCAATTGAGGATGATGAACAAATTGTGAAAGCTTATGCAGGTGCCATTACTCCCAAAACAAAACTATTGCATGTTACCCACATGATAAATTGGGTAGGTCAGATAATGCCGGTGCAAAAGATTTGCGATATGGCCCATGCAAAAGGTATTGAAGTACTTGTTGACGGCGCTCACTCCTTTGGCCTGCTCGATTTTAAAATACCCGACCTGCATTGCGATTATTTTGGCACCAGTTTGCATAAGTTCCTGTCGGCCCCTATCGGGAGCGGCATGATGTGGGTAAAAAAAGAAAAGATTGAAAAAATTTGGCCTTTGCCGAGTAGCGGCCAACCGCATAGCAGCGATATCCGGAAGTTTGAAGAACTGGGTACGCGCAGTTTCCCCATTGAACAGGGAATCGGCGAAGCGGTGAATTTCCATGAGGGAATAGGCAGCAAACGAAAAGAAGAACGGATAAGGTACCTTAAAGATTATTGGGCCTCAAAAGTGCAGCGAATACCAAAAGTTAAGCTGCATACTTCGTTAAACCCTAAATATTCATGTGCCATTTGCGGAGTAAGTATCAACGGGATGACGCCCGCCGAATTGGATACTGCCCTTTTCGATAAATATAAAATACATACCGTGGGCATAGTTTGGGAAAACATCAGTTGCGTACGTGTAACGCCCCATGTTTATACCACCCTTCCTGATCTGGATAAACTGGTTAATGCCATCGGGGAAATTGCTTCGAAAACCAAGCCGCGTTTGTAACCAGACAGCCGGGATCAAAAAAAGGCCCCCTGCAATGTTTATTGCAGGGGGCCTTTAGTTTCCAGTCTTTAACTAATCTCCAATCTCCAACCTCTAATCTCTGACAACTACTTCTCCATCTGCTCAATAACAGACTGTGTAACGCCTGTAAAGGAGAAACCGCCATCGTGAAACAGGTTTTGCATGGTTACCATTCTGGTAAGGTCGGAAAACATCGTAACACAATAATCAGCACATTGGTCAGCGCTGGCATTACCAAGCGGGCTCATTTTTTCGGCATACCTTATAAAACCTTCGAAACCTTTAACGCCGGCCCCTGCAGTTGTGCGGGTTGGCGATTGCGATATAGTATTGATACGGACATGTTTTTTTACACCATAAAAATAACCGAAGTTACGTGCAATGCTTTCGAGATAAGTCTTATTGTCCGACATATCATTATAATCAGGGAACACGCGCTGTGCTGCTATATACGATAAAGCCAGTACCGATCCCCACTCATTTATAGCATCCATTTTCATGGCCGTTTGCAATATCCGGTGCAGGCTAAGCGCAGAAATATCTAAACCTTTATGGGTAAAATCATAGTTGTTTTCGGTATAAGTAATGCCTTTACGCACATTGATGCTCATACCTATGGAATGCAGTATAAAATCAACGCCGCCGCCAAAATGTTCCTGCGATTTGATGAACAGGTTCTCAATATCCTCATCGCTGGTTACGTCGGCGCCAATAACAGGTGCATTACATTCTTCAGCCAGTTTATTTAATTCGCCCATGCGTAAGGCAATGGGGGCATTGCTCAAAATAATTTCAGCGCCTTCCTGTACCGCCCGCTGCGCTACTTTCCAGGCAATGGATTGCTCATTCAGGGCGCCAAAAATGATCCCTTTTTTACCTTTTAATAAATTGTAAGCCATAAATTTTGGTTAGTTTTATTGGGCGGTAAAGTTATAAATTAGTTTGCAGTTTGCATTACGCGGTTTGCAGTTTGAATTATTCTCATTTGCAAACTGCAAACAGCTTACTGCAAACTACCCCAACAATTCCCTTGCATTCTGCAGCGCGCTCTCACCCGGCTTATCCCCGCTCAGCATTTTAGCTATTTCCAACACCCGTTCCTGTTTATCCAATTGTTTTATACGTGTATAAGTAGTTGCGCTTTCTTCATCTTTATAAACAAAATAATGGCTTTGCCCTTTGCTGGCTATCTGCGGCAGATGAGTTATGGTAATCACCTGTAGGTTATCTGCAAGCCGCGCCATAATCTGTCCCACTTTATTTGCCACCTCGCCGGATACGCCTGTATCAATTTCATCAAAAATTATAGTTGGCAAGGCTGTATTCTGCGCGATGAGTGATTTAATAGCCAGCATTAATCTCGAAAGTTCCCCGCCCGAAGCTACTTTGCTCATTTCAGCCAGCGCGTGACCTTTGTTGGCAGTAAACAAAAAGCGTACTTCGTCAATCCCATTCCTGGACAGGAGGTCTGCTTTTTCTATCTTCCGGACTTCCGGACTTTCGGACTCCCGGACTTTCAGTTCAATTTTTAAAGCGGCATTCCCCATACCCATTTCACTAAGGCTGTTCAATACCTGGCTTTCGATGCCCGGAATTGTTTTTTTGCGGTTGGCGGATAGTTCAGCCGCTATGGTTTCAAGTTCTTTTCTGTCAGCATCGAGTTGCTGCCTTAATCTTTCAATGGCTTCATCCCCAAAAACTGCCTGTTGTATTTTATCCGACAATTCATCCTGTAGTTGCAATAGTTCGGCATTGCTGTTTACCCGATGCTTTTTCTGCAGGTTGTAAAGCAGGCTTAAACGGGTATTTATTTCTTCGGCATGTGCATCGTCGGTATGTGTCCGTTGCTCAATAACTTCAATTTCAGTAGCTATATCCTTTAATTCAATAATAACGCTGTTTAAACGCTGGTATAGTTCTGCACTCTGCGGGTTAAACATTTCGATGGCATTAAGCTGGTGGCCTGCCTCGCGCAATTGTATAATGGCCGATGTTTCACCCTCGTTCATCAAATAATAAGCGCCTGACAGGTTTCGCTTTATTTCCCCGGCGTTGTTGAGCGCCAAAAGCTCACGCTCAAGCGGTTCCTGTTCATCTGCCGCCAACTGCGCTTTTTCCAGTTCATCATACTGAAACTGAAAATAATCCAGGTCGGCTTTTGCTTTGTCGCTTTCTTCAATAAGCTGCTGTAGTTTGCTTGTTGCTTTTTTGTACGATTTGAATTTCGACTTGTAGTCACTTAAAAGATCTTCATGTTTAGCAACAGCATCAACCACCAAAAGCTGAAACTCCGGGTCGTTGATCTCCAGTGTAGCATGTTGCGAGTGGATATCGATCAGTTTTTCGCCTAAAGCTTTAAGCGCCGGCAAATTTACGGGTGTATCATTTACAAAAGCCCTCGATTTGCCGTCAGCAGATATTTCCCGGCGCAAAACAGTTTCAGCCTCATAATCCAGGTCGTTATCCTCAAAAAATTGTTTCAAATGAAAAGCGCCTATCTTAAAAGTGCCTTCGATAACACATTTTTTTTGCTGGTTAAAAAAGTAGCGGCTTTCGGCACGCTGTCCTAAAATAAGGGAAAGCGCCCCTAAAATAATCGATTTACCTGCACCCGTTTCACCGGTTAAAATATTCAAACCCTTATCAAAACTGATTTCAAGGTTGTCAATTAAAGCGTAATTGCTAATACTGAGCTTTTGAAGCATAAAAAAAGTATCCTTGTTTGGAGGATACTAAATTACGGTTTTTATGTTGTAAGGGTTATAAATGTTGTAAAAGTAAAACGCTTACAACTTACCCAATCTTTACAATGAATCTTTTTTGGCGCGTTCGTAAATCTTTATGCGGCCAACCGTATCAGTCAAATCCTGAAAATCTTTTTAATCCTAAAAATCGTGTCAGTTTTTCTGCAACGCCTGGTATTTAAGCCCGTTGGCCGGATCGGCCTGGTTTAGTATATTCATAACGGCAACCCTCTGCTGCGGATCAGCTTTATTGAAAATGGAAACAAATTCGTCGCTTTTGGCGGTAAAAAACACAAGAGGGAACATAGCGCCAAGGCGTTGCCTGTCAACCTGCGAAAGGGAAGGGATCAAATCGGCAATAACTTTACGGCCTTTGCCGGTATTATCTGCCATAACATCCAACCCGTTACGGTGGTAATCGTACATAAAGGCACGAAGCGGCTGATAGAGCTGGTTATTCAGGTTTTCGGCTAACCAGTAACGGTTTGTTGTGCCATCAAAAGCTTTCCAGCCTTTATAGGAGGCAGACGCAGCATTGGTCACCACATTTTGGGCGCTTGCAAAATAGGGGGTACCGCCATATTTCGAAAAAGTATCGTAATCCATGCCTGCAATTATATAAGCATAAAAGGCCATTATCGAACTTAAATTACTTTGAAAGTTTTGATCAGTATAGTCAATCGGCTGTCCTTCGGTATAGGTAAAGTCAATATCTTTATCTAAAATATTGAGTAAGGTTGATGAGTAGGATGAATTAAAAACCGGTCGGGATGATTGAACCTGTAACTCGCCCGTAAAATTACTGCTGCCATCCCAGGTAGTGATATTCAAAACGAAGGCACATTCAATACGCTCCGGCGGTAAAATTTGGTCAGCGCACCATTTGCGGCCATTTAAAAAATCTTTCATGGCAGTTTCAAGCGTTTGAAAAGCATGCTTGTTGGTCGTTTGTATTTTAGGTGAAACAACCTGTACCCGCGCATTCAAATCCTGTGCTTTGGCAATGCCGGCTATCCAAAATAATAAAACAAATACACTTAGTGTTTTCATCCTTTAATCAGTTCAATAATTTTATTGCAAATATCGCGTGCTACAGCTTCCTTGCTTTTTAGGTTGTAAACGGTTTTCTGCAATTGGCTATCGATTATGGTTATTTTATTGGTGTCATTCTTAAAACCGGCGCCTTCATCATTAAGCGAATTTAGCACAATAAAATCGAGGTTTTTCTTTTCCAGCTTTTCAATGGCATTTTTCTCCTCATCATTGGTTTCCAATGCAAATCCCGCCAATATTTGACCATTTTTTTTCTGCGACCCTAACAGCCCTAAGATATCGACGGTTTTCTTCAAATCGATACTGAAATTAGCATCCTTTTTTTTGATTTTTTGCTGCGCGACGTTTACGGGTGTATAATCCGCCACGGCGGCGCTCATTATACATGCTTTTGAATTTTTAAAGTGGAAAACACAGGCCTCAAGCATTTCTGCTGCCGATGTTACATCGATTCGCTTTACCGATGATTGTTTGTTTACCTGTGCTGATGGTCCCGCCACAAGGATAACCTCTGCGCCCAGCGAAGCCAGTTCATCGGCTATGGCAAAGCCCATTTTACCAGATGAATGGTTGCCGATGAATCGCACCGGATCTATAGCTTCGTATGTAGGGCCGGCAGTAACTAAAATCTTCTGGTTAATTAAAGGGAGTTTTTTTTTTATTGCTGCCGACAGAAAGGTAATTATCTCATCAGGCTCAGCCATCCGCCCTTCTCCGTGAAGGCCGCTGGCTAATTCACCATTACCAGGGGGGATTAATATATTTCCGTAGGATTGAAGTTTGCTGATGTTAGCCTGGGTGGATGAATGTTTCCACATATCAAGATCCATCGCCGGTGCAACATATACATCGCATTTTGCTGAAAGGTATATGGCCAGCAAGAGGTTGTCGCAGATACCATTGGCCATTTTAGCCAACGTGTTTGCACTGGCAGGGGCTATAATAAAGAGATCAGCCCATAAACCCAGCTCAACATGGTTGTTCCATTCCCCGTTTTCAGGTGTAAAGTAGTCAACAAGTACTGGTTTTTTGGATAGTGTGGAAAGTGTCAGCGGGGTTATAAAACTTGTGGAGTCGGGGGTCATCACCACCTGCACATTCGCACCACTTTTAACCAATAGTCTTACAAGTAAGGCCGATTTATAAGCTGCTATGCTGCCGCAAATACCTAAAACAATGTTTTTACCCTCAAGCATAAAGCAAAAATACACATTCGGTATTAGTCCCGGCCATGAATTTTATAATAAAAAATACCAGTATCCGCATATTTTATGCTGCAGATACTGGTATCTATAAAATTAATGATCCGTATAAAGTTAATTGAATCCTGGGGTTTGCCTGCAAAAAAGCTTATTGCTCTTTTAATGGATTGCGGTAATAAATTTTGTCATCCAAAAATTCCTGAATTGCTACCAACGATGGTTTAGGCAGTTTTTCATAATATTTTGAGATTTCAATTTGCTCGCGGTTTTCAAAAACTTCCTCCAGGTTATCATTTGATGATGCAAATTCCGAAAGCTTTTGGTGCAATTCCTCTTTTACATTGTTGGATATCTGGTTAGCCCTTTTTGACATAATTACAAGCGACTCGTAAATATTGCCGGTTTTTACGTCCAACTCGCGTAAATCGCGTGTTACGGTACTGCTTGCAACTGCAGGCTTAATAATATTATTAGTAGTATTCATATCAATTTTAAATTGGGATTTTAAATTAGTTCTTCTTTTCTGAAGGCGGCTGACTTATTAATGTATCTTTTTTAATGGCTAATTTTTTAGCGATTTTTGGATTACCAAAAGCTTCTGCCAAAACACTTTTTGCTTTTTCTATTCCGTCTTTGCTGTCCTTTATATATCCTTTGGCTTCTTTCAGGTATTTACTTGTTGGGTATTCTTCTGCAAACTGGTTAGCGTATGCAATAGTTTGATTATATCGTTCCTCCTGGTGATCTTCCCGGCTATGTTCAGCATACTGGTATTGTGCACCTATTGTTAAAAAGTTAATTTCCTCTGCATATCTGGTGTCCGGAAAGTCGCGTAAGGTGTTGCCAAATGAAATAACGGCTGCCTGGTAGTCACCAATAGTAAAATACAGTTTTGAATTTGCATAAGATTTTTCTTCCATCTTCTCACGCAGGTTCTGTATCAGTTTACTTGCTTCGGCTACACGGTCGCTTTTTGGGTATAAGTTAATAAACAACTGCAGCGCTTCAATTGCCTTTTTGGTGTTTTCCTGGTCAAGCGAAAATATAGGTGAATCAAGATAATAGCAATAAGCAGCCATAAACCTGCATTCCTCAGCCCTTGCACTTGATGGATAGGTTTCAGCAAAAGTTTTAAAATGGTACCTTGCCGAGGTATAGTCTTTTAGCTTGTAATTTGTATAAGCGTAATAATAAAACAAATCTTCTGCTTCAGCCCGGCCCCTGTAGCGCGTTACAAGGTCATCAAATAATCCTAATGCTTTTGTGTACTCTTTTTTATTATAGAGTTTAATACCTTCGGAGTATTTCTTGGCGTTATCATTGCTGGTACGCAGTTTTTCATATTTACTTTTACAACTGCCCAGTGTAATAATTAATAGGGCGAATACACAGGATAATAATGTTAGTTGTTTTTTAAACATTTTGCAAAGATAGGTGAATAATATAAAACAGTCAATTATAATTTATCGGCTAATATATAACGCTTGTTTCGGGTACTATATATATATAGGTGTGATTTAACATCTTTTAACTATTGGTGAGTTGTGAGTACCTGGCCCCATCACCTGTAGCCTGTATACTATTAACGGTATCCCCAATTTGCCATAGTCGATTTCCATATACTATTAAAGGTGTCTTCAGTTTGCATAGTTGATGTCTATATACTATTAAATGCATTCCTGATTTGCCGTGGTGTATATACATTCGACTATGGACACACTTACGGTATTACACACTTTTGAGTTTTTTTATTTTTTTTGGGCTGATTTGCAAAGTGTTATAAGCGCGTCATTGAAATTTGTTACAAAGCATTTGCAGAAGCCGAAATTGTGGCTATCTTTGCACCCCGCAAACGAAGGAGAAAAAGAGGGGTTTGGAAGCGGAAAGCAAGCAAAAAATAAAAAAAATAAAGTTTGCAAAATTAAAAAAGGTTCTTACCTTTGCACTCCCGAAAGAAAGGGGCGCTAAATAAGGCGAATGACGGAAGCGATTTCCGGCATTAAAAATTGAAAAAGTAATCATTGTAAAAGGTGAAAACAAAATAAAATCTGAACCGTGACGGGGAAGGTGAAAAGTTCTTAAAAGGTATAGATAATCATGTAGAGTAACAGCGGAATTGTGAGCTTA
>DHXR01000035.1 GCA_002413785.1 Mucilaginibacter sp. UBA5151 | reverse complement strand
AGTTTTTCAGCAGACCCTAAATATTTTATTAAGTCAATAATTTACACCATTTCTATAAATTATTAAAAGAAACTTCAAATTTAGAGGTGATTGTTTTAGAGTGATTGAAGCGGGCGGGAGTATTTCAGGCCCGCTTTTTTCATCAATGCTGTATCATATTTTAATAAAAATCATAGCACCGCCTTGCGCCTTCAAATTTGCGGTAAGGGTCTGTGATTGCGCATTTGATTGTTTGTAAAAAACCACTGACGATAACAATGATGAACGAATTACCCTCGTCATCATTGTTATCGTCAGGATTAAGGTCCCAGCGGTAACTTGCATGGCCCATAAAACGCATTTGACTTTAAAAGTTATCCAAAAAAGAGATAAGAAACAAAAATAGCGGCTATAATACCCGCCAGGTCGGCAAACAAGCCAGCTGGGATAGCGTACCGGGATCTTTTAATTCCCACCGAACCGAAATATAATGCCACAATATAAAACGTGGTGTCGGACGAACCATTAAAAACACAGCCTAAGCGCCCGGCAAAACTATCAGGCTTAAACGTTGTCATCACATTGATCATCATTGCTTTTGAGCCTGATCCGCTGAGGGGTTTCATGTAGGCAACCGGCATGGCGTCAACAAACCTGGTATCCAGGTTGAATTGTACACATACCCACCTGAGCCCGTCATTAATATAATCCAAAGCACCGCAGGCACGGAAAACACTGATACCAACCAGCATGGCAACCAGGTAGGGGATTATTTTTACAGAAGTCTCAAAGCCCCTTTTTGCGCCCTCAATAAAAACTTCAAATACATTTATCTTTTTGTAAAGGGCGCCTGCAATAAATACAACCGGCACTGCAAAAAGTAATAAATTGCTGGTTACTTTTGATACGGCACTTATTTGCTCTTTCGTTAAACAGGCGGTAAAATACCAGACCATTAAAGTAATCAGCAGTGTTATCCCGCCAAGCCAGCTGATGATAACCCGGTCGAACAGCTTTATTTTTTGTTTAATGGCAACCGCTATCATACCTGCAACAGCGGCAACATAAGTGGCAATAATGCAGGGTATAAGAATATCAGTAGGGTTTTTGGCATGGAGGATGGCACGCTGGGCTATAATTGTAACAGGTAATAACTGCAACCCTGAAGTAAGCAGCACCAGATACATGATCTGCGCATTTGAGGCGGTTTCTTTATCGGTATTCAATTCCTGTAAGCTATCCATAGCTTTTAAACCGAGCGGGGTGGCCGCGTTGTCGAGGCCAAGCAGGTTAGCCGAGAAACTCATCATCATATTGCCTGTAGCAGGGTGGTCTTTTGGTACCCCCGGAAAAAGGCGGCTGAAAAAGGGGCCCACTACGCGCGACATAAAATTGATGGCGCCCGCTTTTTCGCCGATATTCATTATACCCAGCCAAAGCGCCATATTACCGGCCAGCGGCAGGGCTATATCCATTACCGATGACTTGGATGAATCAAACATCCCGTTAACCAGGTGCATAAATATCTCTGTATCGCCAAAAAATATCAGCCTGACCAGTGCTACAACAAAGGCTATTACAAAAAATGCTATCCAGATATAATTAAGGGCCATAATGCTATTTTAAAGCTTTGAAGATAAAGTTTTTTTAGTTAAACCCAATCCAACTGATAATATTACATCCAGGTTGAACTTTCATTTCGCAAAAGCGTTATCTTCGCATCGTTATAATATCAATATGGTTAAAATAGAACTTTCACGCGTTAAAGGCGATTTTGGCTTCGAAGCCAAAGATGAAAATGGTCACATAGTGAGAATGGATAGCAGTCCCGAAAGCGGGGGCTGGGATTTTGGCGTCCGCCCAATGCAAATGTTACTGATGGGACTTGCCGGATGTTCTGCCATCGATGTAATCACCATATTAAAAAAACAACGCCAGGAGGTAAAGGATTACAAGATGGTTGTCAGCGGCAGCCGCGAAGCCGGGAAAGAACCTTCCCTATGGAAAGATTTACATGTAGAATTCCACATTTATGGGAATGTTGATGAAGATAAGGCAGCTAAAGCTGTTGAACTTTCAATCGGCAAGTATTGTTCCGTAGCTGCAACCCTTGAGAAGGCAGGGGCCGAAATAAAGTGGCAGGTATTTGTTCATCCGGCAGGATAAAAGGTTATAAAATAAAACTTCTTTCAAAAGACATTAAACCGTAGCATTAATCCCCCTCTCCGAAAAACTCTGCCAGAGGGCCGAAATAGCTGTTGTCCCAGCCTTCGGCAAAGCCGGTATATTCCGTGTCCGGGATATTGGTGTGCCGCAGTTCAACAGAAGTGGCGTCTTTATCCGGATGCAGTTTAATAGTGACGATGGATGCCTCGGGCTGCCCGTCAAAATACCATTGCTGTACTATTTTTTTATTCTCTTCAAATTCCAGGTTTTTACCCACTATACTTCCTTCCCACATGGAAAACTCTGAACCCGCTTCGGTTGACATTAATGCAGGCTCACCGGTCCATAATTCAATGGTGAACGGATTGGTTAAAGCGGTATAAATTTCTTCGGGCTTTGCAGTGATGTGGTAATATTTTTTAAAATCTTTCATAACAATAACACGATTTTTAGGATTATAAAGATTAACACGATTATTAGCATATTGTAAAGTTTAATACTAATAGCATATTATAAAGTTTTACGCTATTTTTAATTGTTTATAAATCTTTTTAAACAATCCTGTTAATCTTTATAATCCTATAATCGTGTCCTATCCTAAAGGCAGCACAGTTTTTCCGTAAACCTCATTCAATAAATTAGCCATGCCTGCATATATTGCCGATGCTCCGCAAATCAGGCCTTCATATCCTGCGAATTTACCAATACTCTCGTTACCTGTTGCATGTTCTGCCGCCAATAAAAAGAATAAAATCACTAACGTAGCGAAAACAACCTGTAAAGCGCGGTTCAGTTTTAAAGTGCCAAAAAACAGGAACAAGGTAAAAATGCCCCAGATAATAAGGTAGGCAGCCATTGCACCGTCTGAAGCTTTGGGGGCCCAGCCAAATTTTGGGAAAACAATCAGACCTACCAGCGAGATCCAGAAAAATCCGTAGGAAGTAAATGCGGTTAATCCAAAAGTGTTATTTTTTTTCGATTCAATCACACCGGCAATTACCTGCGCGATGCCGCCGTAAAAAAGCCCCATGGATAATATCATTGTGTTAAGCTCATAAAAACCGGCATTGTGCAGGTTCAATAAAACGGTGGTCATGCCAAAGGCACAAAGACCAAGAGGGGCAGGGTTGGCAATGCCGTCCTTTGCCGGAATGGGTATAGTTGGAATCACGATTTTAAAGGTTGTTTAATTGGTTTACAACGCAATTTAAATGATATGAATGCATTTAGCAATTTTATTTGAAAATTGATTGTTAACTTTAGCATTATCCTATCATCAATGCAAAAATTAGTACTGCTGCGCCACGGCGAAAGCACCTGGAATAAGGAAAACCGGTTTACCGGCTGGACCGATGTTGACCTGTCGGAAGAAGGGTTTAAACAGGCGGAGAACGCCGGGAAATTATTAAGAAAATACGGGTATAGTTTTGACATCGGGTTCACTTCCGTATTAAAGCGGGCTATAAAAACGCTTAATATTGCGCTGGACGAAGTTGATAATTTGTGGATACCTGTACAAAAATCATGGCGGCTGAACGAACGCTGTTACGGAGCCCTGCAAGGGCTTAACAAAGCGGACACTGCCATCAAATATGGCGCGGAACAGGTGCAAAAATGGCGCAGGGACCCACACGAACATCCGCCCGCACTTACAAAAAATGACGAACGTTATCCGGGAAATGATATCCGCTATAAAGACCTTACAGAGGAGGAGTTGCCGTTAACCGAAAATTTAACCGAAACAATAGCAAGAGTATTGCCTTTTTGGAAAGAATACATCACAAACGCTATCCGTAAAGACCAAAAAGTTATTGTATCCGCACATGGCAACAGCCTGCGTGCGCTAGTGCAATATATTGATCAGCTTTCAGATGAAGAAGTAATCAGCCTGGAAATTCCGACAGGCGTTCCCTTAATTTATGAGCTTGATGAAGAACTGAACGGGATAAGGCATTATTATTTGGAGTAAGATGTTTGGTTGACCGTTTGTCCTTAAAGCCTGAATTGTGCTGATATTTTGACGCCAAACCTTTTTGGCGTATTTCCAAATGAATCTTTGTTGTCCAGATAGGTAAGCCTGTGGATAAAGTCAACCCTTATGAACCTGAAAATATTTTCCACACCGTAGCCTGCTTCTGCATAAGGCGCGCTGCCGAAACTTTTAAGGAGGATGTTATTATAAATGGAAATGTTATTTTGATTGGCCTTTGACATTCCCCCGTACAGGATATTGGCCGTGCCTACCAGCCGCCAGTTGAAATTATTGATCAACGGGATTGAGTTAAATAGCAGCCCTTCAAAATGCTGGGTATAACTTAAACTGGCGTACCTGTCACTGGCAAATTCAAAAAAACGCATTAAATTAAATGCATTGGGGTTGTAGAGGACGGTTTGGTTTCCCAAATGGTTTTCTAACAAAGGGTAGGGAACACTTGATGGGATATAACCTGCGGAAAAAGAATAATTGCCCCGGCCCAAAATGCCCATTTTAAGGGTTTGCGTAATGTTCAGGCTGAATTTATGGTAAGTATTATCGCCCGCTAAAAAATTCCTTAGTCCAAGCGTGTACCTGACGGTAATTACGGGATCAGTAACATTTGATTTAAGCCTTACCTGCCTGGTCGTGTTTTCTGATAAAAGCGCCTGTACGCCCGGCGACCACCTCGATTCAAATTGAAACTCAGAAACAATAAGTTCATGGCTGATATTATTTACATTCGGTTCTCTGAAACTAAAGGGGAACAAAGGGTTTAGCGACCAGTTCGCATAACTGATCTTTTCTGTAAAACCACTAAAAATGTCCCGGCGAATATACAATGCAAGGTGATTTTCGAAAAAAACCTTGCTTTTGCTGATGGATCCGAATCCGGTAAAGGCCCCAAAGAGGTTATTCCGCTGGTAAAGATAATTATCACTCAATAATGCTACCTGGTTTAAATCATGTTTGAAACTGATTCCGGCTTCGGTCCAGTTTTTTCTGGAAATTATATAGTCAATATTTCCGCCATATTTAAAGTCATTATCCCCGGTACCATAAGCGATATATCCGCCCAATATCCATTTTTTATCGAAATCGCTGTTTGTTCTAAATCCCAATCTCAAACGGTTCCCTTCAACGTTGTTATAACCGTAGGTCTGCAAAAACGGCCCCAGGCTTATCTTCCCGGTTTTGTAATACCCATTGATCAGCAGGTCGGCAATAGTTATATAATTTTTTACCGCCGGAATATCTTTTACATCATTGATCAATCCGTAAACTGATTTTTCGGCATTGGTTATGGAGTCTGGCCGGTTAATATCCCAAAAATGATCATCTTTTCTTTCCACACTGTCAGCTATCACAATCCTTTCCTTAAAAAAGCCCGCCGGATAGGCTGTATTTACTGCTATATTTTTATTTACCGTATAGGCTTTTGCCAGCAGGCCGCTGGTATTTTCGCTGATTTGGGCCATTTCAACCAGTATGCGGTTTTTTGCCGGCAACCAGGCCCTGCCGGGAGCGCCATCCATCTGTTGCTGAATTGAGATCCGGTGGATGAAGTTTAAGTTTGCCGAGGGCTCAATGGTTGCTTTGATCAGGTACAGCGCATAATTATCTTTGGCTATCCATATTGTTCCGGTAAATGCCAGGTCCTTTGCCCTTTTCGGTTTAAATGAGATCTCAAAACAGGCCTTGCCGTCAATTAAAGCATTCCGGTTTTCAAGTTCATAATCGTACCAGCTGTTCCAGCCATCGCTGATGGGCGAAGCAAAATTTTTACCTGCCGCACTCAAAAAGTTTCTGTAAAAATTATATTGCTGAAAGGTGCTGCCTGTTAACTGGGCCATAAGGGTGCCGTCTTCAAACCCCACGCCGTTCGTCCGGGTACGTTTTATGTTTTCCCTTTTTGATGACGGGTTGCTTTGATAATAAAGGTCGGAAACAGTTTCTGAAACAAACAGGGGGAGTATGGAAGTATGCTCATCGCCTGAAAGTCCCAGGCTGTCAGCCTTGTATAACACTTTATTAAATCCCTTTTTGTTCAGTAGTTTTTCACTTAAATGGCTTGCATCAAATTCAATCCTGTTGTAACTCTCATACTGATAGCTGTTTAAGAATTGCGGATCATTTACCGCTTTGTGCAGGATAACCTCCTTCAGTATCTTCCAGGCCGGATTTATATACCCCTTTGGGCTTATCCTGACTTCTTCCAGTACATTGGACAGGGGCTTTAAGGCCATATTTACAGTTTGCTCAAGGCCATTATTAATAGCCACTGACTTTTGAATATAACCAATACAACTGATGGTTATGGAATCTTTTTTTACCTGTAATTCAAGCCTGTATAAACCGTCAAAATCGGTATGGATACCTATACCGGTGCCTTTTATGGCAACGGTGGCAAAAGGAATTGCTTCACCGGTAGTTAAATCTGTGATTTTACCCTTAATTACGGTTATTTGGGCATTAACGGGGAGCGTTTCCGCAATTAAAATCAGAAAACACCACATTACCCTCAGGCACCAACTACTCCCGTTAGATGTAAAAGACATATTTCGAAACAAAATAGGTAAAAATTCTGATTATTTCTTGAAGTGACACATCCATCCACAAAAATCATCGTTGTTAACCGGCACATATTATGCCATTGCTAATTTATATGATTGATCAGCCATACCCGACGATTATAAGACGGAAAGAATAATAAATAAATACTCTAAACATTAAGGTTTCGTAAATTTCTTTACTTTTAGCAAACCTTTCACCCCATGGAGTTTAAGATTCGTATCTCCTTCCGGCGCGAGTATGACGGGCGGGGCAAGCGGGCAAAGGCTACTCGTGCCCCGCATGCGCACAATTCGAAGTCACGAGTAGCCTTTGCGCTTTTGGCCTTTGCCCGTCATACTCGCGCCAGAAGGCGGAAGAGACAGCTTCATTAACAGAAAGAGTAATAAGGAAAGGTCTACAAAAGTAGGTGTTTCTAAATCTACAGCTAATACGGCTGCTGGATTTGCGGATAATGGCATAAGCTTACTTTTGACTGCCGGTGCGGCATCGTTCAACAAAAGCCCACTAATCGTCTATACCGCGGCAGACGTACAGGAAGCTAAAAATGGAAGTACAGCCGCTAATCGAGTCGGGCAGGCTATGCATAAAGCATATAAAGCGGGGTTGGCTGATAAGGTAAAAACATTTAAAGAATATATGCTTCCAAGTGGAAAACGTATTGATTTTCTCGATGCTGCGAAAGGTATAGTTTATGACTTAAAACCGAACAACACAAGAGCTATAAGAGAAGGTGGCGTGCAGGTAGATAATTATATAAAAGAACTACAACGAATGCCCGAGTTCAAAAATATAAAATGGCAAAAAGTAATAGATGTATATTAAATGGATAACAAAGAATTCAAGGTACTATTCGGTATCATAGCAAAGGAAAATAGCTTTGAGAGAGCATTTGGGGGGTGGTTTAAGGAAAGCCCTGAATGTATCGCAGTGCTTGATTTGCAAAAATCAAACTATGGAAATTACTATCAATTGATGTTCAAAGTATATGTTCAGGGAATGTTTGGTAATGTTTATATCAAAAGTAAAACTTTATTAAAAAATACTGGAAGTGTATTCAGGGGTGAGCCTCCTGAATATAAAGATGTATTTGACTTGGATGTGCCAATTGACGATGAAAAACGTAAGCAAAAGCTTGAATCATTATTTACTGGGTTTATTGTCCCTTTTACCGACGAGGCATTAACACGCGAAGGAATAAAAGGACTTGCACAGAAAGAGGCAGTATACCTGCTCCCTGCTGTTAAGGAGCAATTAGAGCTTCTGTCCACGTAGATTTCTTGATGGGATGTGATAAAGCATTAAACACGCAACCTGGCGCGAGTATGACGGGCGGGGCAAGTGGGCAAAGGCTACTCGTGTCCCGCATGCAAGGTAAACGGAATGCATGTGAGAAACGGACATGCTTGGTCAGGCACAATTCGAAGTCACGAGTTAGCCCTACCGCTTTTACCTTTTACCTTTCACCCTTCACCACCTTTCCTCACCCCATCGCTTTATTCAAAGCAATAATAGCCTGGTCAAAATCTTCCCTTGCCACTAAAAACTGCAAATTCACTTTACGCAGCGCAAAACCGGCGCTTTTTATGTTGATACCGTTATCAGCAAAAGCGGCTGCGGATTTAGCCAGCAGACCCGGCTGGTCCATATTGGTGCCTAAGAGGCAAACCATGGCCATTTTTTCGACGGTTACTTTTTCATAATTTTCCTCAAGCTCGTGGATAAGCTTTTTATTAAAATCCTTTTCCCAAATTAAGATAGAGATGCTGTTGGCGCTGGTTGCTTTAAATGTGTAACTTATTTTAAACTTATAAAACAGCTGCATGATCTGGAAATCACTGCCCACATTGCCAACCATCGAAGGATCATAAATATCAATCATCACCACCTTATCGGTACCGGTAATTACTTCAACCCTTTTAGTTTCGCAAATGTATTCCCTGGTGATCAGGGTGCCGGGATGCTCCGGGTCAAAAGTGTTTTTTATACGCAGGTTTATGTTGTTGATCTCCAAAGGCTTTGACGCTTTTGGATGGATGGCTTCCATACCCACGTCAGCCAGCTGGTCGGCCACATCGTAATTGGTATTGCCAACCGGGTAACAGTTATCCACGCCAACCAAAACAGGATCGGCGGTACACAAATGGTATTCTTTATGAATGATGGCCTCATTAGGTTTAACTTCTACCGCTATCTTGCTGAAAGTAACTTCCGAATAGCCCCGGTCGAACTCGCGCATAATACCTTCGGTACCTTTGGCATAGCCGGTTACAATACAGATAGTGTTTTCAAAATCAATGTTTTGCAGGTCTTTTTTTATGCGCTGGTCAATAGTCAGTGAACGCGGGTCATCAAAACCGCTCAGATCAACAAGCGTGGTGCTGATCCCCATATTTTGCAGAATATTGGTGAAGTTAAATGCAGAATGGCTTTCCCCGATAGACGCTAATATCTCACGCGCCGCCTGCAGGATTCCCTCTTTACTTACATACCCTGACGCCAGTATATTAGCAAGGTTCTCCAGGTAAGCCCGGGCCTCGTTTATCCTTTTTTCGATAAAATGATCGGCTTCTGCAATATTTAATCCGAGGCTTTCATAACTCTTATTGATCTGTTTCAGCTTTATAATAAGGCTGTTGATGGGCTTATTAAAGTCTTCATAATTTGCCAGGCGATGGTAAACTCCGGGTTCGCCGGTTTTTTTATTTTCGAGCAGGAGATTGGTAACTCCTGAAAACGCCGATACTACAAAAATGCGGTTATATAATTGTTTCCCGCTGCGCTCAAAAAGAATGATGTTTTTTATCACATCACCTAATGCGGACATAGATGTGCCGCCTATTTTTTCTACTGTTAACATTTGTTATTATAGTGATTAGAGGTTGGAGATAAGTGATTAGCGTTAAGAGGTTAGAGATTACGAATTTGTGCATTACTTTCAGACTTTCCCGCCTAACCTCCAATCTCTAACCTCTAATCCCCCTTTTTATACAGGTCCCCTGCTTTTTCAGCGGACAACTTTATTCCTTTTATCATCGCCGAGCTAAAACCATGATGCTCCATTTCGTTCAGGCCGGCTATGGTACAGCCGCTTGGCGAGGTTACTTTATCAATTTCCTGTTCCGGGTGCGATCCAAGCTGTAATAACAGGTCAGCTGCGCCTTTGGCCGTTTGCGCGGCCATTTTTAAGGCATCGTGCGCATGAAAACCTATTTCGGTACCACCCTGTGAGGCTGCACGGATAGAACGTAAAAAGAAGGCGATACCACAGGCGCACAGCGCTGTTGCCGAGGTCATTAACTCTTCATTGATCTGTATGGTAACACCAACTGTTTCAAAAAGCGACTTTACGTAGTTGATGTTTTTTGTGGTACCGGTATCCGTCGCGATACAGGTCATTGACTGGCCTATGGCGATTGCCGTATTGGGCATCGCCCGGATAACCTGTACGTTTAAATCCAATTGCTTGCGGATATCTTCACAGGTTACCCCCGAAACTACGGATATAAGCAGTTGCTTTTCGGATTTTATAGCTGGCTTTATTTCCTCCAGCAATTTATTCAGTTGCTGGGGCAAAACCGCGAGTACAATAAAATCTGCTTTCCGTACCGCTTTAAGGTTGTTATCGGTTGTGTAATAGCCCGCTTCGGCTAAAGCCGACAAGGCAGAAACGTTTCTGCGGGTAAGCGAAATTTGCTGCGGTTTGCATATCCCGGCTTTAACCAGGCCCTTAGCAAGCGACAAACCAATATTACCACTGCCTAATATGGCAATATGCTGTTGTGAATTCATCTGTTTTTAGTTAAACGTGTTCCAAATGGTTTATTATTTTTCAAATTGCCCAAGTCATCAGAATGGCCGATGATTACTGCCTTAACACCGCAGGATATGGCAGAAAAAGCATTATCCATTTTGGGGATCATCCCGCTGTGGATGATCTGCTGTGCTTTTAATTCTTCATACCCCTGCGGATCTATTTCATGTACCAGTGAGCTTTCGTCATTAATATCTTTCAACAGGCCTTTTTTCTCAAAACAATAAATGAGCGTGGTATCGTATAATTTAGCCAGGGCAACCGCCAGGGCGGAAGCAATGGTATCGGCATTGGTGTTCAGCAACTGCCCCTCGCCATCGTGTGTCAGCGCGCAAAAAACAGGGGTAAACCCGGCTTCCATTAAACTGCTGATATTGTTGGGATTGATAGAATTTTCATCAATATCACCTACGTAGCCATAATCAATGGTTTTCACCGGGCGCTTTTTGGTACGGATAAAGTCGCCGTCGGCCCCGGTTAGGCCGATGGCGTTAGTGCCCAAACGCTGTAACTGCGCCACAATGTTTTTATTGATAAGCCCGGCATATATCATGGTCACAACGCGCAGGGTTTCTATGTCGGTGATCCGGCGGCCATCCACTAATCTGGCTTCAATGCCCAGTGTTTCAGAAAGCTGCGTGGCAACCTTGCCACCGCCATGGACTAATAGCTTATGTCCCTTTAACGCCGTGAAATCTTTCAAAAAACGATACAGATTTTCGGAATTATCAATAACATTGCCGCCAATTTTTACAATAAACAAGCTTTTGCCGCCATTATTATTATCAACATGAGCTGAAACTGCCTCAATCCTGTCCATATTAACCTCTATATTGCCAAATAGAAGTTAAAATCCTTCCATTATTTACAATTTTGGGCTAAAATTAATAAAAAATTGCGTTTTTATTAACATAAATGGTAAAAAAGATCGCGGTTGGTTGATGTTGGTTGATTAGGTTGACTGGGTTGATTTTGTGAGTGGTTTGCAAACCAATACAACCATTACAACTTACTACAACCATTACAACATAATCCAGCCAAATCAACTTAATCAACCTTTTACACTACGTTTATAAAAGTTTATGTATAATTGAAACTTACAAACTAATATGTTTACCATTTCATCCAGGGATAAAAATCAAAGTTCAAAACCACGGGTAGTAATAATAGGGGGCGGGTTCGGTGGGCTGCAATTAGCAAAAAAAATAAAAAATGCACCTGTTGATGTGCTGCTGCTCGATAAGCATAATTATCACACATTTCAGCCACTGCTTTACCAGGTGGCTATGGGTTCACTGGAGGCTGATTCCGTTGGTTTTCCCATCAGGAGGATTTTTATCAAACAAAACAACTTTAGCTTTAATATGGCTGAAGTACAAAAGATAAACCCCGAAAGCAATACTTTAACTACCAATATCGGAACCATTTATTATGACTATCTTATAGTTGCAACCGGGGCAGCCACTAATTTTTTTGGAAATGAGCAAATAGCCCACTTTGCTATGCCTATGAAAAATATCCCGGAGGCATTGAACTTAAGGAGCCTGGTACTTCAAAACCTCGAAACTGCCCTGGTGACCAGCGACATGAAGGAGAAGTTTGCACTAATGACTTTTGTTGTAGTAGGAGGAGGGCCAACCGGGGTTGAGCTATGCGGCGCATTAGCCGAAATGCGGCATTTGATATTAATGAAGGATTACCACGGATTGAGTAAATACGACATGCGGGTTTACCTGGTTGAGGGTAGGGACAGGTTACTGGCGGCAATGTCGCCGCAGGCTTCGGCAAAAGCAAAGGAATTTTTGGTAAAAGATGATGTAATAATTTACAACAGCGCCCATGTGGAAAGTTATGATGGTTATTATTTGAAGATTGATAATGGCAAAACCATAAAAACCCGCAATGTAATATGGGCCGCCGGGGTAAAAGGCGAAATGCCCGGCGGTATGCCGGCAGAAGCCATTGCGAAAGGGAACCGTTTGCTGGTTGACGAAATAAACCGGGTAAAAGGCTATAACAGTGTATTTGCTATAGGCGATGTAGCCGCCATGATCTCCGATGAATTGCCAAACGGGCATCCGGGTGTTGCGCCTGTTGCTATGCAACAGGGTAAGTTATTGGCTAAAAACCTGGTGCATTTAATAAAAGGAGAGCCAACCCAGCCGTTTAAATATTTTGATAAAGGGTCATTAGCTACCATTGGCCGTAATAAAGCCGTTGCCGACTTTGGGAAACTTCATTTCCAGGGATTTTTTGCATGGCTGATCTGGGGCGTTGTACACATTATATCGCTTGTTGGTTTTGCGAATAAAGGTGTTGTATTGTTACGATGGGCCATGAATTACTTCACAAAAAATAGTGATAACAGACTGATAGTAAGGTATTATAACACCGAAACCCGGATGGCGGAATCCGAATCGAAATAGTTATACAACAATTTTAAAAACATTCTTCAAGGTTATAATATTATATCAGGTAATATAAAATTACTGATGGGTATTTTTCCGATTATTGCATTGCTGGTTATAGTCAGTGCTCTTTATTCTTATATAAATTCCCGTTTCATTAAACTGCCCGGTAAAATTGGCATTATTAGCATAGCTATCGTGGTTTCAATAATAACTATGGCTATTGATAAATTGAACCCGGTTATTACACGTTATCTTTTTGTTTTATCAAAAAATATTGATTTTTCAAGTACGGTATTAAATATCATGCTTGGATTTTTACTTTTCGCAGGCTCATTTAATTTGAATACCAAAAGGCTTAAAAAGGAAATGCGACCTGTTTTTGTTTTAAGCACCCTTAGCGTTATCCTGTCAACAATAATCTTTGGCTCCTTATTTTATGGAGCCGTTTTACTTTTTCATATTCATATCCCTTTTGTATATTGTCTTTTATTTGGCGCACTGATTTCGCCAACCGATCCTATTGCAGTTAGAGCTATAATTAAAAATTCGAAACTGCCGCAGAACCTGGCAACTATTATTTCGGGCGAATCATTATTTAACGATGGCATCGGGCTTGTACTTTTCATTACATTACTTGAAATTATCGGATCAGGAATTGATCATATAAGTATTACAAAAATAGCACTGTTATTTGTAAGGGAGATTTTTGGAGGAATTGCCATGGGTATTATTTTAGGTTATGTCGTTTTCCGTCTGATGAGATCAATTAAAGATTTTCAAACTATTGTATTAATGTCATTATCGCTGGTAATGAGCATTTCAATTTTAGCATATTATTTACAATTATCTATCCCTTTAACTGTAGTTTCAGCAGGTTTATTTGCAGGCAACCATACCATTAATACGGATAACACAGAACATTTTCATGAAGCGCTCCAAAAATTCTGGCAGCTGATTGACGAAATGCTGAACACTATTTTATTTGTAATGATAGGCTTGCAGATGATTAACCTGCCCTATTTAAAATATAACTGGTTAATTGGCGGAATCGCCATAATGCTAATATTTGTAAGCCGGTGGTTAAGTGTTTTGCTGCCATTAACATTCATGCGCCGGATTTTGGATGTTAATTACAGTAGTATTAATATACTCACATGGGCGGGTTTAAGGGGCGGTATTTCTATTGCACTGGCATTATCCTTACCTCTTAGCCCTTACCGCCATATCATATTAACAGGAAGCTATTTTATTGTGATATTCTCGGTAGTAATACAAGGCTTAACTCTAAACAAAGTAATTGATAAATCTTTGAAAAAGCATTGACAGAAGTGGGCTTTGACTGCTCACATAATCAAACGTTCATGCCATCAACTTACGGCAATAATGACATATAGCGGGCAACATCTTTCTCATTAGAGTTCACGGCATTATTTAACTCGTCAATGATGTTTTCCCGTTCCTTTTCGCTTCTGTTCTGACTTAACTTTGCTTTGGCCTGCAGGTCATCCACCACAATTTCAAAAGCGACGATGCCTTTCATCATTTTTTGCTTATAATCATCAGTCAGGCTGTCCCATTGTTTTAAATAGTCCGCTTCGTAATATTGGACCATCTCTTTGAGCAAAGCAGCTTTATTTTCTTCACCATCCAGCAATGTGCATTTGCCATAGGCATGAACGGCTAAATAATTCCAGGTAGGTACGTTTTGTTCTTTTTCGTAATTCTTTGTGGAGATATAGGCATGTGGCCCGGTAAATATCACCAGTACATTATTGCCTGAAATGTCGGCTGATTGCGGGTTAGCCTTGGCAAAATGTGCCGATAAAATGATTTTATCATCAGCCTTTTTTACCAAAAACGGCAGGTGAGTAGCAACAGGTACACCATTTTTTACCGATACAATAGTTGCAAAACTATAACGCTGCATAAAGCTGATGGCTTCCTGCTGATCATCGAACTTATTGAATGATGGGATATACATGATGTGAAATTAGTTAATAGTTGATTATGTTGATTAAGTGAGCAGTTCAAATATCCAAAATTTAACCCAATCAACCACCCACTTAATAAACCAATCAACCAATTCCCTCCAGCATCCTTTTCAGCACCGCCTGTGCGGCCCAAACACGGTTTGCTGCTTCGTGGACAACTATGGAGTTTTCCCCGTCCAAAATTTCGGAGGATAGTTCGAGGTCGCGCCTAACCGGCAGGCAGTGCATTACTTTTGCTTTATTGGTGATTTTTAATCTATCGTTGGTAAGCATCCAGTTTTCATCAGGCGGGAATATTTTACCATAAGGCTCATAAGCCGACCAGTTTTTCACATAAATAAAATCCGCATCAGCCAATGCTTCGTCCTGATTATGGGTGATAGTTGCACCTTTTGTAAAATCAGTACAAAGTTCGTAGCCTGTCGGGTGGGTTATTGTGAAATCCACATCGGCCCGGCACATCCATTCGGCAAATGAATTTGGTACAGCCTGCGGCAATGCTTTAACGTGCGGAGCCCATGTTAATACCACCTTAGGGCGGGTACGGGTTTTTAATTCCTCAATAGTCACAAGGTCGGCTAAACTTTGCAAAGGATGACGTGTGGCAGATTCAAGGCTCACCACCGGCACACCGCAAAATTGCACAAACTTATTAAAGATCATTTCACTATAATCCTCGTCACGGTTCTTCAATCCGGGAAATGAGCGTACACCTATAATATCAGCATACTGCCCCATAACTGCTGCGGCTTCGCGGATATGCTCTACGGTGTTGCCATTCATAATGACATTATCTTGCAGTTCCAAGGCCCAGCCTTCTTTGTCAAGGTTCAGCACCATTACATTCATACCCAGGTTAAGGGCAGCCTTTTGGGTACTCATACGGGTACGCAGGCTCGGGTTAAGGAAAACAAGGGCAACGGTTTTATTTTCTCCTAAATTCTTATAAGCATAAGGAAACTGCTTAAGATGCAAAGCTTCTTTAACTATCGCATTAATATCAGGAACATCATTTACAGAGGAAAATAGTTTCATAGCCTTATATATATATCCTTTTCTAAATTTGAGGGACAGTTTGTTGATTTAAAATTGCAGAAAATGTTTCTAAAAACCTGTCAGCATGTACTTTTGTTAAATTAAGCGCAGGTAACAGCCGCACTACATTTGGTTTTGCTTCACCGGTAAAAATATGGTGTTTAAAAAGCAATTCCTTACGTACATGCGCATATTCGGCAGGCAATTCAATCCCGATCATTAAGCCACGGCCGCGGACTTCTTTTACCTGTTTGAATTTTTTAAGCTCCGCTATCAGGTATCCGCCAACTTCTGCCGCATTTTGCATCAGGTTATCCTGTTCCATTACTTCCAAAACTGCCAAACCTGCGGCACAAGCCAAATGATTGCCGCCAAAGGTAGTACCCAGCATACCGTAAGCCGGTTGTATTTTGGGTGATATGATGATACCCCCGACAGGGAATCCATTGCCCATACCTTTGGCCATGGTATAAATATCGGCATTAATGCCCGAAAAATCATGCGAAAAGAATTTGCCTGTCCGTCCGTACCCACATTGTACAGAGTCTGCTATAAAAACGGCGCTATTGGCGTCACAAAGCGACCTGATCTTTTGCAAAAAGCTCCCTTTTGCAACCTGTATGCCGCCAACGCCCTGTATGCCTTCAATAATAACTGATGATATTTCATTTTCGGTGAAAGCCTGTTCCAATGCTGCCTCATCGCACCAGGGTAAAAAGATCACATTATCCGTTTCGTTAACCGGGGCAACAATTTTAGGATTGTCAGTAACCGCAACAGCCAATGAGGTACGGCCATGAAAAGATCCGCTGAAAGCGATCACTTTCTTTTTTCCATTGTAAAAGGATGCCAGTTTCAACGCATTCTCATTAGCCTCGGCGCCCGAGTTACAAAGAAACAACTGGTAATCTTCTTTACCAGAAACATGACCAAGTTTTTCGGCCAGTTGCTTTTGGATAGGGATCTCCACAGAATTTGAGTAAAACCCGATCTGGTGCAGCTGATCTTCCAGTCGTTTTACATAATGCGGATGTGTATGACCGATAGATATTACGGCATGACCGCCGTACAGGTCAAGGTATTCCTGGCCTTTGTCATCGTAAACAAGGCTGCCGACACCTTTTACTATATTTATAGGATTGATAGGATATACGTCGAATAGTTTCATTTGTTTTTTTAGCTTAAAATCCTGTAGCCTTGAGTCTCAGGCCCGCCTTCTCATCCAGCCCAAACATCAGGTTCATATTTTGTACTGCCTGACCTGATGCGCCTTTTAGTAAATTATCAATGATGCTGATGATAAGTAATTTATTGCCAATTTTTTTTACCTGCACAAAGCATTTGTTGGTATTGACAACCTGTTTTAAATCAATATCGTGATGAGTAACATGGGTGAAGGGATGACCGGCGTAATATTGCTGGTAAAGCTTTAAGGCTTCGGCTTCGGTTAGGTCGCTATCCGTGTACATGGATGCAATTATCCCCCTGGTAAAATCTCCGCGGTAGGGGATAAAGTTAAGGGCCTGTCCAAAACCCGGCTGGAGTTGTTTCAGCGATTGCCCGATCTCATTTAAATGCTGGTGCTCAAAAGCCTTGTAAACCGAAAGGTTATCGTTGCGCCATGTAAAATGTGTAGTAGCCGATAAACTCTGCCCGGCGCCGGTTGAACCTGTTGTAGCGGTAATATGTACTTCGTTATTCAGTACATTTTTTGCCGCAAGGGGTAACAAACCTAATTGTAAGCAAGTGGCGAAACAACCCGGGTTTGCAATGTTCTGCGCTTGTTTAATTGCTTCCCGGTTTAACTCCGGCAAACCGTAAACAAAGCTTTTTGCTTTATGCTTTGTACATTGGGCTAATCTGAAATCCTGACTTAAATCAATTACCCTGATATTATCAGGGATAGGGTTGGCGTCTAAAAATTTCTT
Organism: Mucilaginibacter sp. UBA5151; assembly: GCA_002413785.1. GTDB lineage: Bacteria > Bacteroidota > Bacteroidia > Sphingobacteriales > Sphingobacteriaceae > Mucilaginibacter. The sequence goes on along the minus strand of DHXR01000035.1, from coordinate 92,883 downwards.
TGCATCGCCATGGCCCACACAAAGGAAAAGCACGTCGATATTATAGGCTAATTCTGCTGCAAATTTAAGGTCGGTATCACCAAACAGGTCAGAATGAACATCATAAACATGATTACCTGCATTGCTGTTGCTGTGCACAAATGCAATTTCAACATCCGGGTGATTTATCAAAATACGCAGCATTTCGCCACCCGTATAACCTGCGCCTCCAACAATGCCAACTAATATCTTTTTATTGTTTGTGTTCATTTTTACTCTTCTAATTATAATAATTAAAACTCCCTTTTATGGGGTTTGGGGGCTATTAACCTTATGGTAGATCATCACCTGGTTACCGAATATCTTCGAGAAACCTTTTACATCTTCGCCGCTCCACGAGTTGTTCATCTCGCCGTAAGTGCCAAATTTATTCGACATCAGATCATGCGATGATTCAATGCCTATCACCAGGAAACGATAGGGGTGCAGTTGTACAAATACTTTACCGCTTACATTTTTCTGCGTATCAGTTAAAAATGCTTCTATATTTCGCATCACCGGATCGTGGAACTGGCCTTCGTGCAGCCAGTTACCATAAAAGGTTGAAAGCTGTTCTTTCCATGATAATTGCCATTTGGTAAGTACATGTTTTTCTAAGGTGTGATGCGCTTTTATAATGATCATCGGCGCCGCGGCTTCAAAGCCAACACGGCCTTTAATACCTATAATCGTATCGCCCACATGAATGTCCCTGCCGATGCCATAAGGCTGGGCGATGGCCTGCAGCGCTTGTATCGCTTTGGTTGGATGATCGAATATTTCACCGTCAATACCAATCAGTTCGCCTTTTTCGAAAACTAATTCAATGTTTTGCACTTCCGACTTGCTCACTTGTGTTGGCCATGCCTCTTCGGGCAAGCCTAAGTTTGAAGTCAGTGTTTCCCTGCCGCCCACAGAAGTTCCCCAGATTCCTTTATTAATGGAATACTTTGTTTTTTCAAAGTTCATGTCCACGCCATGATCTTTCAGATATTGAATCTCGGCCTCGCGACTAAGTTTAAGGTCGCGGATAGGAGTAATTATCTGTACATCAGGCACCAGAATGTTAAAGATCATATCAAAACGCACCTGGTCGTTACCAGCGCCGGTGCTGCCGTGCGCCACAAATTCAGCGCCGATCTCTTTGGCATAATTGGCAATAGCTGTTGCCTGGCTAACCCGCTCGGCGCTAACCGAAAGGGGATAGGTGTTATTTTTTAATACATTGCCATAGATGAGGAATCGAACGCAGGTATTGTAAAAGTTTTCGGTTTCATCAACTACGTGGTGCGAGGTAACCCCCATTTTGTAGGCGCGTTCTTCAACGCCTTTAAGTTCTTCTTCACTAAAACCACCGGTGTTTACAATTACCGAGTGAACCTCGTAACCAAGGTCCTGTGTTAAATATATACAGCAGAACGATGTATCTAATCCTCCGCTATATGCTAAAACTACTTTCTTTTTCATTTCTTTATTTGCTTGGTTAGAGACGCAATGCATTGCGTCTCTACGATTTTCTTTATGTTTTTTGCTCCGGAGACGCAAAGTATTACGTCTCTATGGTGTGCTGTAGGTGAACTTTTCTATCCGTTTTTTAATAGCATTTTCAATGCGTTCGAGCAATGTTGCCTTATGCGTAATCTTTTTCATTTTGTCTTCCGACTCCTTTTGTTTTTCGGTGGGATCAAACAGCATGGCAGTGCACATGCAGTTCTTACGGCCCTTGCTCATCAGGATATCGTAGTTGACACAGCTTTTGCAGCCTGCCCAAAAATTTTCATCCTGCGTAAGTTCCGAGTAAGTTACGGGTACATAGCCCAGGTCTGAATTTATCTTCATCACAGCCAGACCGGTTGTTAAGCCAAAGATCTTTGCATCAGGATATTTTGTCCTTGATAAATTAAAAATATTCTCTTTAATAGCTTTCGCAAGCCCGGCCTGCCTGAACTGCGGATTTACAATTAAACCCGAATTGGCAACAAAATCGCCATGGCTCCAGGTTTCTATATAACAAAAGCCTGCCCAGGTGCCGTCTTTATGAAAAGCGATCACAGCCTTGCCTTCCAGCATTTTATTGGCTACATATTCGGGGGAACGCTGGGCAATACCTGTACCCCTTGCTTTGGCTGATTCAGCCATTTCTTTACATATAACAGGCGCATAGTCAACATGCTGTGCAGATGCAACCTGTATATCAAAATCTTGTATCGTCATTGAAATAGAAAAATTACCGTTAAATTACTTGCCTTTTACGGCGTTAAATAATCAGTTGATCTTTTGTTGGATAAAGACAGGATTAATTTGTCTTTACGTTTGTCAGGGTTGCGGAAAGGAGAGCGGATCAAACCCTGGGCATATAAGGCCTTCGTCGTGACGGAGAAAATAAAGCAACAGTTAAAACCCAAGCAGCAGCAAGCGGAGCAAATATGGCTCTGGTCATTGGCTTATGTAAGCTTTGCTGGTTCATTTAAGCGGTATTATTATTGTTTTTTAAATTTTGTGCAAATTATTGCATTAATTTTTACTTATGCAAGAAAAACTTGAATTAGTTTATTAGTGAGTGGTTGATTAGGTGAGTGGTTGATTAGGTGAGTGGTTGGTCGAACACAAAAACAACCATTCACTTAATCAAACTAATTAACCACTCACATTCTTACTGACTATATCCCCGATAATCAACTCCGCATGGATGCGGGAGTTTTCAATAAACCACAAATGGGTATCCATACCGCCTACAACTACGCCGGCGAGGTACAGGCCCGGTACATTGGTTTCCATCGTTTGGTGATTGTATTGGGGGATAAGTCTGTCTTCGGACAAGGCGATCCCCATCTTTTCAAGAAAAACAAAGTTTGGCTGATACCCGGTCATTGCCATTACAAAATCATTGGGGATGGTAACCATACCTTCAGGGGTTTCGATATCGGCCTCGTATTGACGGATGGCCTTTAAATTTGAATTAAAATAAGCCTTTATAGCGCCTTCTTTTATGCGGTTTATAATATCGGGCCTGATCCAGTACTTAACCCGTTCACCTATATCCGCCCCACGAACAACAAGCGTAACCTCCGCGCCCTTTCGGAAGGTTTCCAGCGCGACATCAATGGCCGAGTTGCTTGAGCCGACCACCACCACCTTTTGCAGGGCATAATAATTGGGGTCCTGGTAGTAATGCCTTACTTTGGGAAGGTCCTCGCCGGGGATCCCCAGTTTTACCGGAATATCATAAAACCCGGTGGACAGGATAACCTTTTTAGCCTGGTATAATGTTTTGCCGGTGGTGATGGTAAAAATATCACCCTCTTTTTTTACAGAGGTTACTTCTTCAAATAAATTAACAGGCAAATGGTTTGAGGTAACTACGCGACGGTAATATTCCAGCGCCTCGGCGCGGTTTGGCTTATTGTTTACAGTTACAAAGGGAACGCCGCCGATTTCCAGTTTCTCCGAAGTGGAAAAAAAGGTCATGGTGGAAGGGTAATTATATAAGGAATTAACCAGGCAGCCTTTTTCAACAATCAGGAAGCTTAAACCTGCTTTTTGCGCTGCAAGCCCGCAAGCTATGCCAATGGGACCGCCGCCTATAATAAATATATCGAGCATTATTTTTGTAAAATGATGTTTCAGCGAAGATAGGCGTTTTTGAGAGATTTTTGGAGGGTAATGGAGATTAGTGACCAGAGGTTAGAGGTTAGTCTGGCATTTTGGATGAGATTTTAATCCGTAATTATTGGGCAGGCATGCTCCATCTGGAAAAATTTAGGCATAAAAAAAAGGGTAAGCTACTTTTATCGCGCCGCTCAACTCTCTACCCTTGCTGTGTTCCCACCCTGGGGGAGTTCAAGAGGAGCTGACCGTAAAAGACTTACCCCGGCGCAAAGATAGAAAAAGGTTTGTTTTGAGGTTAATAAATTGTTAAAAAAGCCGCCGGCCTGTTGTAAAGCTGGGATGTTGGAAGGTTGAGGTGTTGTTTTTCAGTGGGTTAAAGACAGATTTTATTTTCGTTTTTTTTGTCTGAACCTTGATTCATTGGATTTATTGATGTCCATGATTGGTTCAAAATCAAGGAATCATAAAATCAGGCGAATCAAGGTTCAGACGACCATATTTATAACGCCGCAAATATACTGACAGGGCTTTGGCCTTATTTTACCATTCCGTCCGCCATTCTTCGGTAACATCGCCCTCATATTTCAGCCCGGCGGCCTCAGCCGAATTTTGAATAAACTCGGCAAGGTCTTCACGTTCCATTGTTTCAATAAAATAGTCGTGTTTAATATTAAGCTCATCAAACCCTTTTACAATAGTTTCAATGGCTTCCCATATTTCTATTTCATTTTTGGATTTTTTTAAGGCAGATAAGTAATCATCAAGTAATTTATCGCTGTCTGCAATAACCTGTTTTGTGAAGAAATCACTTCCTTCTTCCAATTGTTTTTTCCAGTCAATTGTTGGCCTCGGTGTATATAAAGCGTCCATAAAGTATTTATTTAGTAGTTAAAACAAAATATTTTAATTCATCCAAGCTAATTAACTCTTATGCAGAAAATGTTAAAAAATTGCTAATTTATCAGCAAAAAACAATTCTTTGTAATGCCTCCATTCACAATAATCAACAAATGTTTCCTTTTGCAGTATAGTTAAACTATTGGCCGTAAAGGTTTCAGAAAAGGGCCTGTTTTCAAAATTTGGCCACAATTTGTCAAAAGAAGTTACCGGGATGTTGCGGACCAGAGTAATATGCGGTACAAAGTTTTCGACCCTTATGTCCAACTGTTTTTTTAGCAGCCTGAACCAATTATCAGTATGTGCAGTTTTTTCAACTACGGCGTATATTGTTCTGGCGGTTTCACCGTGGTTGAAAAAACCAAATCCGTTCAGGCGCAGCTCAACCGGGGGCAGGGCGTGTAATCTTTTTATCATTTTTTCAAATGCAGGCTGCGCCAGGCCTGGGTTGCACCTGGTTTGATAGGTGACAACAATTTGCACGCTGCTGTGCATACCCTCAAAATGCCCCATGGTATTAGCCGAAGCCCGCTTATACCGCAAAATCTCCTTAACTATGTTATCGGGCGGGGTTATCACCATTAAATAATCAGCGTAGGCTGTCATAATCCCTGATTAAAAAAGGCTGATCTGTTGTAAATTAACCTTGTTTAATGTAGAAAACGGCGCTTTTAATTTCGAGTAGGTAAATTCATTAAAATTGAGTTTTTGGTTAAAGGGGATCTCCCTCAATACTTTATAGGTTTTGTCGTGCCCGATCATTTCCCGTTTTAATATGGTCAGCTGTTCAATCTTAAACGGCTCATTCCATTTAAGCCCCTTAAAAAATGGCCACAGTTTCTTAAAATCCTCGTTGGGTAAGTTGCGGGCTATAGTAATATGCGGTTCAAAGGCCGGGGTGTTAAAAAATTTCCGCAGCAGCTTAAACCAAACCTTTGTTGCCGGTGTTGAATTCAGTTTGGCATAGATAGTTTGATACACCTGCTGATCAAAAAAACCGAAACCATTTATATCCAAAACAACAGGGGGCAGCGATTGCAGATCCCTTACCAGTTTGCGGATAAGCGGCTCAATCCATACCGGCTTTTTGCGGGGCCATGGCTGTATTACAATATTTGCTTTGGCGTAAAGGCTTTCAAACTCACCTATCTTATGGTAACTAAAATCCTTTAATTGTTTTACCCTGTTTACGATGTTTTCGGGCGGAGAAAGCACTATTAAATAATCCTGATAACCTGTCATGGCTTTTTGTTTTGAGAAAACAATATTGCTAAAAAAATTAGCAAAAAGCAAATCTTTTTTTACATTTGTGCTATGAGCGGCAAACGCACCATCATGCATATCGACCTCGATTCTTTCTTTGTTTCGGTGGAGCGGAAGTTCGATCCTTCGCTTATCGGCAAACCGGTGCTTATCGGCGGTTCGGCTGACAGGGGGGTAGTAGCTTCCTGTAGTTACGAGGCGCGCAAATTTGGTATCCACTCGGCTATGCCCATGCGGCAGGCCATGAAGCTTTGCCCGCATGCCATCATTGTGAGGGGGGCGCATGGCAGGTATTCGGAAGCTTCACGCGAGGTCACGGAGATCATCAGGCAATCGGTACCCCTGTACCAGAAAACATCGGTTGATGAGTTTTATATCGACTATACGGGCATGGACCGCTTTCATAACTGTTACCAGCATGCTACCGAACTCAGGCGCCGGATTATCAGGGAAACGGGCCTGCCAATTTCTTTTGGCATGTCATCCTGCAAAACCGTATCAAAAATGGCTACCTGCCAGGCTAAACCCAACGGACAGCTGTACATACCCCATGGCATGGAAAAGGCTTTTCTTGCTCCGCTGAATATCAGTAAAATACCTGGTTTGGGTGAAAGTACAAGTGCAAAGCTTTACCAGTACGGCATCGAAAAAATAGGCGACCTGCAAAAATCGAACCTGAAGTTTTTAGAAACCATTTTGGGCAGGGCGGGCAAATACATCTGGGATAAAGCGAACGGGATTGATGAAAGCGTGATCGTACCGCATTCGGAAAGGAGGTCCATCTCTACCGAGCATACTTTCGGCAGTAATATAGCCGATCAGCAAAAGATTGAAACCATCCTGGTATCTATGACGGAGGAACTTGCCGGCAAACTCCGCAGGGAAAACCTGGTAGCCTCCTGCATGGCCATAAAAGTGCGCTATGCCAATTTCGAGACCCATACCCAGCAGGAAAAAATAGCCCTTACCGCAGCCGAGCATATCCTGATCCCCGGCATAAAAAATCTCCTAAAAAAAGCCTGGAACCAGCACCTTCCAATAAGGTTAATAGGGGTGAGGCTCAGTAACCTTTGCAGCGGCGGCTATCAGATCAACCTTTTTGAAGATAATGAAGAGCGGATAAAACTTTACCAGGCCATGGATAAGATCAACTTTAAATTCGGCGAAAAAACCGTGTGCCGGGCGGCAGGGATGGAGATAGGGACAAGGAATTTTAATCCGTTTATGCGGGGATGAGTTAATTTGAAAATGCGACAATTTAAAAATTTGAAGTTCAAACATTGGCCTTTACCATCCTGTCCCTGCCGCTCATGTCTTTTTTTAACTCAATATTTTTGAAGCCTCTATCGGATAATAGTTCAACAGTTTCATCACCGTAACTTTCGTTGATCTCGAAGAAAAGCTGCCCGTTTTCTGCGAGGTGGTTAAGTGCAAAATCAGCAATGGCTTTATAAAACAGTAAAGGGTCGTTTTCGGGTACAAAAAGCGCACTGTGCGGCTCAAAATCGGTCACGTTGGTATGCATTTCCGCTTTATCCTGAAGCGTTACGTAGGGAGGGTTGCTGATGATTAACGAGTAACGAACAGCCAGTGTTAAGCCGAAGTTAAGCATATCAGCCTTAATAAACTCAATATCAACATCATTCAATTGCGCATTTTCTTTCGCAGTTTGTAATGCATCAGCTGAAATATCAATAGCGGATACCTTAAAGCCGGGTAAGTTTTTCTTTAAACTTATAGCAATGCAACCGCTGCCGGTGCCGATATCTAAAATACTGCCAACTGCCAACTGCTCACTGCCAACTGAAGAAAGCGCCCATTCCACCAGTTCCTCTGTTTCGGGCCGGGGTATCAACACCGATGGGTTAACATTAAATGGTAATCCGTAAAATTCTGTTTTGCCTAAAATATACTGGATGGGCTTGCCTGTTTTTAGTTCTGCCAGGGTTGCGGATAGTTTATCACTTTGCTGCTGGCTTAGCTCAGTTTCGGGAAAGGCTTTGATTTTTGCTTTTGCTAACCCGCATATCTCGCTGATAGCCAAAAGAGTAATGGCTTCTGTTTCAATGGGTACATACAGGTCTTTTAAACCTTGTTTATAAGCGGCAAAAACATCCTTTATAGTTTTCATGCAGCAAAGTAACATATCTGAATCAGAATTTTCAGAATTTATAAATTAACAGAATGGAAAGGCTAACAGTTACAGACCATTAAATCCTGACAATTCTAAAATTCTGTGAATTCTGATTCAGACCATAGTTCATGTTATATTTGCAGCATGGTAACAGATGAAAAATACATGCAACGCTGTATTGATCTTGCCCGGTCGGGCATGGGATCGGTGAGTCCTAACCCTATGGTGGGTGCAGTTGTTGTTATGGATAGCGTCATTATTGGCGAAGGTTACCATCATAAATATGGCGAAGCACACGCCGAAGTGAACGCTATTAACCAGGTATTCAGTAATTTTAGTGATGCAGCTGAACTTTTAGATCAATCAACGCTATATGTTTCCCTGGAACCATGCGCTCACTATGGCAAAACCCCTCCCTGCGCCGATCTGATCATTAAACACCGGATCCCAAGGGTAGTTGTCGGCTGCCGCGATCCCTTTGAACAGGTGAACGGAAAAGGTATTGAGAAGCTAAGGGAAGCCGGGATAGAAGTAATCACCGGGGTTTTGGAAAAAGAATGTCAATGGCTAAACCGCCGTTTTTTTACAAGGGTGCAAAAACACCGGCCCTATATTATACTGAAATGGGCGCAAACAGCGGATGGTTTCTTTGCGCCTGATGATAATAGCCAGCACTGGATCACAGGGACCGAATCGCGCAGGCTGGTGCATCAATGGCGGGCTGAGGAAGATGCCATTTTAGTTGGTAAAAATACAGCGGCTATTGATAACCCGCAATTAAATGTCAGGTATGCACCGGGAAGATCACCCAAGCGTGTAGTTATTGACCGCCGGCTCGAATTAAATAAAAGCTTAAATTTGTTTGATCAAAGTGTTGAAACATTGATATTTAATGAGATAAGAACTGATATTGAAGGAAAAAATAAATACATCGCACTTGAAGATTTTGACCGCTATGTACCCCAATATATTTTGTTTCAGTTATACCTGCAGGATATACAATCAGTCATTATTGAAGGCGGGGCCTATACCCTTAATTCATTTATCGAAGCAGGTTTATGGGATGAGGCCCGTATTTTTACCGGGAAAATAAATTTTAGAAAAGGAATAAGAGCGCCATTGATAAGCGGTGCGGCAGAAGAATTTTTAATAGGTACTGATATATTGCGAATATTAGTAAATAGGTGAGCGGTGAATAGTGAATGGTGAGTTGAGTTGCAGCGGTAAAACGACGCTTTGTTCCTCACTATTCACCGCTCACTACTCACATAATCAACCCAATCAACCAAAAAACCATGCTTTACATTCTGCTAAGTATTTTTTTCAGTGTAACCATTTCCATTATGTTAAAGGTGGCTAGCCGGTATCATATTGATATTTACCAGGCCATCACCTGGAATTATTCGATGGCGATGGTACTGACCTGGCTTTTTTTAAAACCTGACCTGGTAAATCTTTCGAGTGCGCCCTTTTTTAATTATTCCTTATTGGCGCTGTTGCTTCCGGCGCTTTTTGTGATATTAGCTATCTCAGTAAGGTTGTCGGGCATCGTGCGGACGGACATCGCCCAACGTTTATCACTTTTTATTCCTGTTATCGCATCTTTCATTTTATTTGACGAAAAATTAACGCCCTTAAAATTAATAGGGATCGGGTTGGGATTCGCCGCAATTATTTGCACTATACCATGGCAAAAAAAAGCCGAAAGCAAACATGGCGTATCAAATGCCTGGTTATACCTGCTAATTGTTTTTGTGGGAATGGGCCTTATTGATGTGCTGTTTAAACAAATTGCCGCATTAAAGACAGTTACCTACAGCAGTTCGCTTTTTATTGTTTTTTCGCTTGCCTTTGTTTTTTCGCTGGTTGGATTATTTTACCAGGTGATCACAAAAAAAATGCGTTTCTCATGGCCCCACATCTTAATAGGCTGGGTATTGGGGATAGCCAATTTCGGCAATATTCTGTTTTACCTAAAGGCGCATAAAGCACTTGCAAGCCATCCATCCACCGTTTTTTCGGCGATGAATATCGGTGTAATTGTTGCAGGCGCCTTAACAGGCTTAATTATTTTTAAAGAAAAGTTGAGCCTGTTGAATAAGGCAGGCTTAGTTATTGCTATCATTGCAATTATCGTCATCGCGAAATCCTGATCATTAAAATGCTTTTTGAAGACACTTACCGTACAATTGAAAATCCAGCTGAGGGCCTTTTCCGGGATCGCGGCAGTAAATTTTTGGCATTCGCTTACCCGATAAATTCAGAAAATGAACTAAAGAATCTGCTTCCTCCCCTGAAATCGGCGCATCCCAAGGCAAACCACCATTGCTGGGCGATGAGGTTAGGTATTGACCGTTCTGTTTTCCGGATAAATGATGACGGGGAGCCCTCGGGAACAGCGGGACGGCCCATATTAAATACTTTGCTTTCCCGTGATCTTACAAACGTAGCCGTTGTTGTGGTACGTTATTTTGGCGGTACTTTATTAGGTGTACCAGGGCTCATCAACGCCTATAAATCGGCTACTGAAGATGCGCTGAACCAGGCTAAAATTATTGAAAAAACAGTAAACGATATTTATACCATCGGTTTTGAGTACCTGCAAATGAATGACGTAATGAAGATCATCAAAGATGATAACCTTACTATTATAAGCCAGCTATTTGACAACAATTGCAGTATTCAGGTTTCTATCAGGAAAAAGCAGGTAAATCAAACACTAACAAAACTCAATAAGTTGAATGTTGGTATAAAGTACGATTACAGCCACTGATGGAATTTGTTTATAAACCAGTTTTTTATGAACTGGGTTAAAAAGCAATAGGCAACCAAAATTGCTAACAGCCATAAGAAAAACATAAATGGCATTGGCTCTAATTTGAATGCCGCCGCCAAAGGCGAAAATGGCAGGAATATGGCTATCGCCATAACGGCTGACGTTAATGCTACCACCGGCGTTGTAGCCCAGCTTTGTATAAATGGAATTTTGCGGGTGCGGATCATGTGCACAATTAACGTTTGTGAAAGTAAACTTTCAATAAACCAGCCGGTTTGAAAAAAGCCCTGGTGCGCCGGCGAACTTGCTTTAAATACGAACCACAGCAGGGCAAAAGTGGCATAATCAAAAATGGAGCTTATCGGGCCGATGAAGATCATAAATTTGCCAATACCGCCTGCATCCCATTTGCGGGGTTTTTCAATATAGTCTTCATCCATTTTATCCCAGGGTATTGAAATTTGCGATATATCGTACAATAAATTATTGATCAGGATTTGTATTGGCAGCATAGGCAGAAATGGGAGCAGGGCGCTTGCACCGAGCATACTGAACATGTTGCCAAAATTACTGCTGGCAGTCATTTTAATGTATTTGATAATGTTACCAAACGTACGCCGGCCATAAATAACCCCTTTGCGTAATACCATCAGGTCCTTTTCAAGTAATATAATATCAGCGCTTTCCTTCGCAATATCCACTGCGGTATCTACCGAAATGCCAACATCCGCATCGCGTAATGCAGCGGCGTCATTTATGCCATCGCCCATAAAGCCAACGGTATGCCCTTTAGCCTGTAAAACCTTTACCACCCTTGATTTTTGAACCGGGCTTAATTTGGCAAGGATGCTTACATTATCAATCTGGTTGCTGAGTTCTTCGTCTGTCATGCTTTCCAGGTCGCGGCCCAGTAAAATATTTGTGAAGGGGATCCCAACATCCCGGCATATTTTTTTAGTAACCACTTCATTATCGCCGGTGAGTACTTTTATGCTCACGCCTAACTTATGCAGGGCATCTATCGCTAGCTTTGCCGATGGTTTTGCAGGGTCCAAAAAGCCAATAAAGCCTGTTAGGATCATGTCGTTTTCATCGGCTTTGCTGTAGGTTAATGGCCTTTCGTCGTATTCTTTCACGGCAACAAGCAATACCCTTAGCCCCTCCGAATTCAATTGCCTTGATTTTTTAAGCACCGTTTCGCGCATAGCGTTATCCATGGGGATAACATCGTCTTTTTCTATTTGAAGGCTGTTATCTTCTCCCGGATCAAAAGCATGACTGCAAAGATCCAATACTTCCTCAACAGCCCCTTTACAAATCAGGAGGTGTTTGCGGTTATGCCCCTCCAGAATAACTGACATCCTGCGTCGTTGAAAGTCAAAAGGGATCTCATCAACTTTTGTGTAGGTTTCTCCTTCTTTTATACAACTATGAAAATCAACATGTTCCAGCACTGCAACATCCAGCAAATTCTTTAGCCCGGTTTGGTGAAAACTATTCAGATACGCCCATTTCATTACCTCATTATCTTCCTGGCCGTAAACGTTCAGGTGGCGTTCCAGAACAATTTTATCCATGGTAAGCGTACCTGTTTTATCCGTACAAAGAACATCCATCGCCCCAATATTCTGAATCGCATTCAGACGTTTTACCACCACCTTGCGTTTCGACATATTTACCGCGCCTTTTGCCAGGTTTGCGGTCACAATCATAGGCAGCATTTCCGGGGTGAGCCCAACGGCGATGGAAAGGCCAAATAAAAATGCCTCCAGCCAGTCGTGCTTGGTAAGGCCGTTAATTAAGAAAACCAATGGAACCATTACCAGCATAAAACGGATCAGCAGCCAGCTGACACTATTTACGCCCTTGTCGAAGCTTGTCTCAGCACGTTTACCAACAAGTGATTTTGAAAGCGACCCGAAATAAGTTTCTTCACCTGTGTTCACCACAGCGGCCATTGCAGTACCGCTTACCACATTGGTGCCCATAAAACAGATATTATTCAACTCCAAAGGTGATTGTTTGGCAGCATCGGGAACTGCGTTCCAGATCTTTTCAACAGGCAGGGCCTCGCCGGTCAGCATTGACTGGCTTACAAACAAGTCTTTTGATTGAAGAATGCGCACATCTGCCGGTATCATATCGCCTGCCGAAAGCTGGATGATATCCCCGGGCACCAGTTTTTTAATATCAATTTCGCTCTTCTCCTCATCACGGAAAACGGTAGCCGTTGTTTTTACCATCGACTTTAGTTTTTCTGCGGCCTGGTTACTCCTAAACTCCTGTATAAAGCGGAGCATAACGCTCAGTATAACCATGGTACTGATCACCAATACTGTGGTGTAATCCCTGTCGCCGGGTGCGTGGATGATTACGTCGGTAATAAGTGATACTATGGCCAAAACAAACAAAACAGCAATAAAAGGATTTAAAAATGCCTGGAAAAATTGGACGTACCATTTTGGCGCCCTTTCGTGCGCTACTTCGTTCAACCCGAATACGTCTATACGTTCATCCACTTCATCGCCGGACAAGCCTTTAATATTGGTCTCCAAAAAGGCGAGTGATTTGGCACTGCTGCAAACGGCTATGTTTTTAAGTTTGGCAATTGAGGCAGTATCGAATTCCTGCGGGCTGTGTCCGTTGCTCCGCTGTATGAAACTGTATTTTTTTATTTTTTCTTTTATAATAGATGGCATTTTTAGATCCTCCCTGTATAATTATAAAGCTTGCCTTCCGATCAGGCAGCACAGATGAATGAAAACGTATTTAAAGCCTGGTTAAAACACCAAAATCTTTAACATGCAATAATAAATGCATTAACAGGAACCTATGTTAAGTTAATGTTATATATTGTTGTGCCTGGGGTTATTAACAATACATTCAGCCCGGACCGCTGATCGCACAATGTAAATGATAAAAAAAGTGTTGAACCTGGTTGTGTTTGAAAGGGGAAATTCTGCCGGAATTTGAAGCAATAGTTAGCTTGGCAGCTATTTTTGTTTTAGCTGTTGGAAGTGCAAAGCAGAAGATGGCATGTTTGTACCAAACATATCTGTTTACCTTTCCTGTCATCCAGGTTGGTATTTTTAAGATCATGCTGATAACTATAACTCGGGCCTGCGTCCATTTTAATTGTTTCTATTTTACAAAGCTTAAAACTGTACTTTGTATTTTGGGCAAAAGTAGGTTTTTAAATTGAAGATGAAAATAATTTGATGATTTTATAATTTGAAGATTTGAAAATGATGATGCAAGATATGATAATTTTCAAATTCTCAAATTAGCAAATTTTCAAATTCAAAATCGTATTTTAGTCGGGTATGCAATCCTTTGAAATAGATAAATCCGATTTACTCCGCATTGAAACTGCGCTTGCAGGTGATGATGCTGGATTAGAGGGTGTTCTGAAAGAGTACCATGCTTCAGAAATTGCATTGCTATTTGAAAAACTTCCGCTTGAAGCGAAAGAAAGGATTATCAATATCCTCCCAACCGATGTTGCATCAGAGGTGATCTCCGAAATGGACGAAGAACATCGTCCGGGAGAATTACTTATCAACCTTCATCCCGAAAAACGATCGGAAATAGTTGAAGAGCTCGACTATGATGACGCCACCGATATTATTTCGCAACTTGATGAAGATGAACAAAAGGAAATATTAGAAGATATTGACCAGGATGATGCCAACAGCATTCGTGCGTTGTTAAAATATGCCGAAGACACTGCGGGCGGGTTAATGAACTCTGAAATCATCAAGGTGAATATAAAACTTGATAAAAAGGATGCCCTGGATGAGATTATCCGCCAGTCGGAAGAGATGGAGGAGTTTTACACTATTTATGTGGTGGATGATGCGGATATTTTACTTGGAATTTTATCGATCAAATCAATTTTAAAAGCAAAAGGCGACGCGCATATCAGGGATCTGGTGAATACCGATTTTGTTTATGTAAAAGCCGATCTTGACCAGGAAGATGTTGCCGGTTTGATCTCCCAATATAATTTGACGACTATTCCTGTTGTTGATGATTATATGAGGCTGCTTGGCAGGATCACCGTTGACGACATTATCGACGTAATTGAGCAGGAAAGTACCGAGGATATCTTAAAGTTTTCAGGTGTATCGGAAGATGAGGAATTGAGTGGTAACTGGAAGGATGCGGTGAAAAGCCGTCTTCCATGGTTGGTAATTAACCTGGCAACGGCCTATTTGGCCGCATCGGTGATACGCCACTTTGATAGTACTGTTGCCATGATCGCGCCGATTGCTGCTTATATGACAATTATTGCCGGCATGGGGGGAAATGCAGCCACACAAGCCCTGGCAGTAACTGTGAGACGTATTTCATTAAATGACCTTACCGATAAGCAGTCGTATAATGCTGTTTTAAAAGAGTTTTTAGTTGGACTACTAAATGGGGCGGCAAATGGGCTGATAGTTTTTTTTATTGCTTGGTTTTATGACGCCGACCCTTTGCTTGGCCTTGTTTTATTTTTAGCTATGACGGGCAACCTTATTGTTGCAGGTTTAACCGGTGCATCAATCCCGTTAATATTAAAAAGGATAGGTATAGATCCGGCTGTAGCCTCATCTATCATCATCACTACTTTTACTGATTGCGCCGGATTTTTTCTTCCGCTGTGGTTTGCTTCCAAATTTTTATTGCCGCCCCATTTACATCATTAACCTTTAGTGAAATTTTCACTATAATTGACCCAAAATTGCAAGTAAATCAAAAAAACAAAGAATGACTGAAGTAAGATACAACTGGACAAAAGAAGAAATAGCTGAAATATATCACAGGCCCCTGTTAGACCTCGTTTATGAGGCTGCCACCATACACCGCGAAAACAAAGATTATTCGGAAGTACAGATCAGTTCCTTAATATCTATTAAAACAGGGGGCTGCACCGAGGATTGCGCGTATTGCCCACAGGCCGCAAGGTATGATACCGGCGTTGAAGTGCATGCTATTATGCCTAAAGAAGCAGTAATCGGAGCGGCAAAAAGAGCGAAAGCCGGCGGCGCGTCAAGACTGTGTATGGGTGCAGCATGGCGTGAAGTACGTGATAACCGCGATTTTGATAAAGTGATAGATTTGGTGAAGGCGGTTAACGAATTGGATATGGAGGTTTGCTGTACCCTGGGAATGCTCACCGAACACCAGGCACAACGATTGGCGGACGCCGGCCTGTATGCCTATAACCATAACCTGGATACATCCGAAGAAGATTATAAACGTATTATTACTACCCGCACTTACGATGACCGCTTAAAAACGCTGGAACATGTACGTAAAGCGAAAATAACCGTTTGCAGCGGCGGCATTATCGGACTTGGCGAAACCGTGGACGACCGTGTTTCGATGCTTAAAACCTTGTCGAATTTACCGAAACACCCCGAATCGGTGCCAATTAATGCTTTGGTACCTGTAAAAGGGACACCGCTTGAAGATCAGCCGCGGGTTTCTGTTTGGGATATGGTACGTATGATTGCTACCACCCGTATTATTATGCCGAAAACGGTAGTCCGCTTATCGGCGGGCCGTACGGAAATGAGTTTGGTTGAACAGGCATTTTGTTTTATGGCCGGTGCAAATTCAATTTTTGCCGGAGAAAAATTGTTAACTACGCCAAATCCTTCTTTTGATACCGATATGGCTATGTTTGACCTGCTGGGTTTAACACCGAGGAAAGCGTTTAAGAACGGGAAGCCTGTGAAGGAAGTTGAAGAGGTTTAAAATGTTGTAATGGGTTTTAAAGGTTTGTAACAATATTAAACTTTAAAACCCATTACAATCCTTAATAGCTGAAATTTACCACTCCCATGACGAAAAATAGGTATGATCGGATTGATCAAACCGCAAACAACTGCCCGAAATCTTTAAATGATTTGAATTCGAGGGCGTTGCCGGAGGGGTCAAGGAAAAACATGGTCGCCTGTTCGCCTGGCAGGCCTTTAAAGCGGATATAGGGTTCAATCACAAATTTTACGTGATGCTCCCTTAATCTTTGTTCCAGTTTATGCCATTCGTCCCATTCCAAAACTACGCCATAATGGGGCACCGGTACATCATGACCGTCGACCGGATTATGGTGCTGTTTAATTTCTTCGGCAGGCCGGGGTTTTAAATGGATAACAAACTGGTGGCCGTAAATATTAAAGTCGGTCCAGATATCGGAGCTCCTGCCTTCGCTACAGCCCAAAACCTCCCTGT
Organism: Mucilaginibacter sp. UBA5151; assembly: GCA_002413785.1. Lineage (GTDB taxonomy): Bacteria > Bacteroidota > Bacteroidia > Sphingobacteriales > Sphingobacteriaceae > Mucilaginibacter. The sequence goes on along the minus strand of DHXR01000035.1, from coordinate 75,964 downwards.
AAAACTTTCTGGATGCTTCCAGGTCATAAACAGGTACAGCAACATGGAATGGGGTTAGTTTGTTAGTCATTGGTTGATTGGGTTGAATAAGTTAGATTAGGTTGACTATGTTAAAAAGCTTACCGGAACGGTATCATAACGTTTACAAACCTGCAACGCTTCTACAACCGCTCACTTAATCAACTCAATCAACCATTCACTTCACTACATACCTGTAAACCTGCCACCCGATATTACCTGTACCGTCAATACCTTCAATGGTGACGCGGTAAGTACCCTGGCCATCTGCATTAAAATATTCAACCGATGCAGCGCCGGTTTTATCGGTTGTTACATTTGGGTTCCAATAAATAGTGCTGCGCGTGTCGTTTTGAGTTGGCTGGGTGCTTCTTGGCCCGTAATACCTTGGTATATAAAATGTCCTGATTGGCGCATAGCCTTTTGGGTTAAAGGTCACTTCATTTCTTTGAGGAATTAAGTTTTTAAGATCCTGGAAGCTTATTTTTTCACCTACAGGCGCTTTTTTCAAATTTACCACAATGGCGCCGTCGGTGCCATAAGCGCTGTTAATAAGCCCCAATTCATCTTTTAAAAATATTTCAACAGATTCCACGTTCGCAGTGTTCACTGTATTTAAAGTATTTACATCCACAGGAGACCCGCTTAAAAAAATCGCTACAGGCGTTCTTTTCCCCGCAGTAAAATTCCGGGTAATATAAAAATTTTCATTTTCAAAAGTCATACCCATTGCAAGCGCCTTTACACATTCCAAAAGATTGGGGCAGCCCTGCAACTGATCCGGTCGGATAGTGTGGTCTGCTTCCTGGCTCAAACTTGCCAAACTGCCATAGTCCTTATGGCTAACCGTTTTTACTATTCTTGTATCCTTAATAACCACTTCCTTTAGTACATGTGTATTACTGGATTGTAATTTGCTGTTTTTTATGTAAGGGCCAAGCGTACTGTCAATATTCATGATCTCATCGGGCGTGTTAAAATTTGCGGAGATACTTTGTGCCTGTTCATTATCAATAGTAATCACAAGATCGCTGGCGTGTGCATTATCGCGGGCGCTTATCTTAACTTTTGCCGAATCTAAAAATACGAGGTCTGAAAATTTAAAACGTCCATCGGAATTGGTAACCGTATGTGTAGAAAAGCTTTTATCAGGGATCGACAAACTTAAATTACCTCCATTGACCGGGATACCATTAGAAGCCCTTAATGTGCCTGTTATTTCAATACCACGTTCGGCCCAGAAATTTAGAGACGGGTATTTATTGTTTAAAATTCCGCTGTATGAAAAACGCCTGTAACCCTGCGTTTGTAAAAGGACATCAAGGTACTGCCGGGTCTTTTCATTTGGATGATTGAAATAATAATTGGGTTTTTCAATATAACCCGTAATATCTGATGTTAACAGCAGATTGCTTAATATCGTTGTTTCGGCGTTTTCATCAACCGGGACTTTTGTTTCGTCAATAACAGCTACAGAAAAATTCCCTGCAACCGGCTGATCAATTGCTTTAGCTGAAATATTCAATTTGACTTTTTGCCTGGTGGTATATGCAGGTTGGTCGCCTGTAATGGCTAGGTTTAACTGATCATTATGCTGAATGAAAGCGATTCGTTCGCTCACAGGCTCACCATCGTACATAAACAGTGTAACCTGAACTATGCCCGTAGGGAACTTACTTTTAGGTACCAATGCATTATATACCTGGTTTTGCAACGACGTTTTGGCAGCATAACATATAACACCGCTTGATTTAGCCAGTATGAAAAAGGTTTTACCCTGGTAATCTTTCAGGAATGAAGAATCGCACTGGAGTTTAATATTCAAAACATCGGGGTCGCTATTTTCAAGACTTAAATCTATCCCGTCAGTCAATACTTTGGGAAAATCAGGGCTTGCTGTTGTACCATCGGCAAATGTCACTTTTGCTGTATAGGTTTTACCGGCTTCGGGTGTTAACAAAAAAAGACCCATTCCCAGGTGCGATGATGAAAATTCGGCTACAATATTATTATTGTTATCGGTGACAGTCCCTTTTAAATCAATACCAAGGCCATCTGGTTTTAACGCTTTGAACGCTATTTTTGTGCGTACACCAGTTATCAACTGGCCGCCTTCGGGGAAAAACTGTATGTCATTTGGCCGGGCAATTGATTTTAACGGAAACGAACTACTGAGCTGTTTTTTAAAACCGTTATCAATAACCGTAATCATAGTTGCGGAATCGAGATTTGAATTTTTAATATTTGTAAAACCTATGTCAATAAATCCGTTTTTATCAGTAATCCCTTTGCCTTTTGCTATTGTTTCATCTTCCTTTTGAACAGTCCAGCTTACTTTTTTCTCGCTGAATGGATTTCCTTCGTCATCTTTATAATAAATACCTGCTGATATTTTTGGCAACTTGTTAACAATTGTGCTTTTTAATGCTATTTGGGTGGATACCGTGTTATTAACGGCATCGCCGATGACCATGTTTTTACTGAAAAAATACGCGGGGCCTGTGTTATTCATAAAATTGGTGAAGGCTACTATACGGTAATTGCCCTTTTTAAATGCATATTGCGAAACCGGTATATTACCCCAGGCAACGCTGTTTTTTACCTGTAATTTTATCCCCTGGATCAGTGAATCACGCGGCCCTAATATATCAACGTAAATAATTTTACTTAGTGGAGATGGCTCATGATTGCCAATAGTTAAATAAGCCTTGAACCAGATGGTATCGCCTATTGCATAATAAGGCTTATCAAAATGAAGGTAAACTTTTTCAATCGGGAAGCTATGATAGATCTTGTCTGTTTTAACCATGATCTGGTTTAACACAGCCGCATCATTTTGTGCAAAAGCAGATGAGCTAAAAATAGCAGCAAACAAGAAAACAGAACAAAATAGTTTAAAAAATTTCATAAAAGAAGATTAACTGGCTGTAATGGGCTAATATAGCCCATTGCTGTTTAAAAACGATGAAACGCAGGGTACTTTAACATTTTTTTACATTTTTTACAAAGAGCTACTTAACAACAAACTGCACCGTATTCCTGCTTTGTTGTTCGAGTAATATGGTTTTACCCGCAGTTAGCTCATTTAACGAGGCTTTGGTATGATGCCTTACAGTTATTAGTGAGAGGCTTTCATTGTATTTCACATTAAACCCGGCACTTAAACCCAGCAAAAGTTTTTTGAAGCGTTCTTCATAAAAATCAAAACAAACGGTAAAACTAAGCGCCGATGTTTGCATCATATTCACTTTAACCTGGTTTTGGGCAAACAGACCGAAAATAGTGCTCAAATGATTTTCGGAGATAAAAGAATAGTCTTTGGCGGATACTGACATTAATACCTGGTTTTGTTTTAAGATGATAACAGGTTTTAAAAACTTATTTATTACCTCATCCTTAATAACCGTTCCCGGCGCCCCGGGATCGGTAAATGGTTTTACCAGCAAGGGGATATGGGCATTTTGAAGCGGCTTTATAGTTTTTGGATGGATAACACTGGCGCCGTAATAGGTCATTTCAATAGCTTCGGAGTATGATAGCTCGTCAAACTTAACGGTGTCTTCAAAAAATTTAGGGTCAGCATTTAATATTCCGGGAACATCTTTCCAGGTGGTAACAGATTCCGCACCCAAACAAGCGGCAAATATGGATGCAGTATAATCCGAACCTTCGCGACCGAGGGTGGTGGTGAAGTTTTCGGATGTGCCGCCTAAAAAGCCCTGGGTCACCACTATTCCTTTTTGTAAAAAGCCCGGAATATCCCTGTTAATAGCAGCACGGGTTTTATCCCATTGCACAATGCCTTCGCGGTAGGTATTATCTGTGTGGATATACCCGCGCACATCCAGCCATTGGCTTTTTAACCCTTCTTTGTTTAAATAAGCGCTGACAATACGGGTGGAAACCAGCTCGCCGATGGACACTATCTGGTCATAAGTAAAATCATAACTGTCATGCGGCTCATCCTCAATTATCCAGTCTATCTCTACAAACGTATTGGCTACTTCATCAAAAACAGGGTTCGATGGCTCAAATAATTGCGTTATGATACCAAAGTGATATTTCTTTATTTCTTCAAAAACAGCATGAACATCATCATCACCATTAATATAGGCCCTGGTCAATTTTTCGAGCGCATTGGTGGTTTTTCCCATAGCCGAAATAACGATCAGCAACTGGTTACCCTCAAACTTCTTTACAACCTTTACCAGGTTGATTATACCTTCAGCATCTTTTACCGACGCCCCTCCGAATTTAAAAACAAGCATTATTTAGTATGTAAGGTATTTTAATTTCATAATTCCATCTGCAACAGCTGCTCTTTCGATAAAGACCCGTTTAACCAACCAGCCTCAATGTTTGCTTCATATTTTCGATAGAAATTAAGTGCGGGCTCATTCCAGTCCAAAACCTGCCATGTCATTCCGTTGAACCCCAATTCTTTTGCCTCAGCAATAAGCCGGTCAAACAACAGTTTGCCGATACCCTTTCCGCGTGCGGCTTCCGTAACAATAAGGTCTTCCAGGTACATGCGGCAACCTTTCCAGGTGGAGTAACGGATATAATATAATGCAAAACCAAGTATTATCCCATCTTCTTCAACTACAAAGGCTTTCCATACCGGTTTTTCGCCAAACCCGGCGTCTTCAAACTCTTCAAGCCTAACGGTAACTTCTTCCGGCGCTTTTTCATACAGGGCAAGCTCATTCACCAGTTCCAGTAAACGCGGACAATCTTCTTTTTTTGCTATTCGTAAAATCATATTGTTCATTTAGTGAACACGATTGTTAGGATTTGAAAGATTTACAAGATTGGTTTTTTTTAAATGAAACATCCTGTGAATCTTTCAAATCCTAAAAATCGTGTCAATTATTTTTCCAGTGCTTAATAACCCTTTCACCAAATATGGTGCTGCCAAGCCGTATCATGGTGCTGCCTTGTTCAATGGCTACTTTATAATCAGATGACATACCCATCGAAAGGGTATCAAAAGCGGCGTCCTTCCTGAAAAAACTTTGCTTTATCCCGTCAAAAAAAGTTTTCAACTCGTAATATTCATCCTTTATTTGTTTTTCATTGTCAGTATTGGTGGCAATACCCATCAGTCCCCTGATGCGGATATGTTTTAAGGCAGCAAATTCTTCCGACCTTAACAATTCAACGGCCTCATCAAACCCAAGCCCGAACTTGGTTTCTTCATCGGCAATATAAATCTGTAACAGGCAGTCGATAACCCTTTTATTTTTTTCGGCATGTTTATCTATTTCCTGCAAAAGTTTCAGGCTGTCAACAGATTGTATCATGCTGATAAAGGGGGCAATATATTTAACCTTATTGCTTTGCAAATGGCCGATAAGGTGCCATTGTATATCTTTTGGCAAATGCTCCTGTTTTTCCACCAGTTCCTGCACCATGTTTTCACCAAATAAGCGCTGGCCGGCATCATAAGCTTCCTGAACGTCTTCCACTGGTTTTGTTTTTGATACGGCCAACAATTTTACATTGATAGGCAACGTTTCCTTTTTTAAGCGTTTAATATTATCTGCAATGCTCATTTATCCTTAAATTTGCTCAATTATAAGCCGCTAAATTACAGAATGCGTAAATATATCACCCTGTTTTTTTCAGTAACCTTTTTTTTATCTGCCTGTAAGGGCGGTAAAGCCCCCGATGGGATCATTAATCATGACCAGATGATTGTTTTGTTAACTCAAGTACATATAGTTGATGGTAGTTTGTTTTCGGTAACACAAAATCCGGATAGCCTGTATAAATACGGGACAGACCGATACCTGGCCTTATTTAAAAGGTACCATACGGATTCGGTGCAATTTAGAAAAAGCCTTAAATATTATACCACACAGCCGGTAGAATTGACGGCTATGTACGACAAGGTGCTTGCTGATTTAAAACAGAAAACAGATTCGCTGACTAAAACACAACTAAAGAAAAGTAATGCTTTACCCCCAAAATAGTGTTGATAAGCTGGGTTTTACCGAAGTCAAGGAATTAATAAAGATACATTGCCTTAGCGAAATGGGCCGGCAAATGGTCGGCAGGATACAGGTGATGGATAATTACGAGCAAATCCGTAAGTTTCTGTACCAGGCCAATGAGTTTAAAAATATACTGGAGAATGATGCCGCCCTGCCGATCCATCATTTTTTTGATATAAAAACACTCGCCAATAAAGCAAAAATTGAAGGCATATTTTTGAGCGAAGAGGAGTTTTACCAGGTACAGGCTTCATTAACCACTGTATTTGCCATAATTGCTTATTTTAATGAACGCGAAGGGCAGTACCCAAACCTGGAGGCTTTATTTGAACATCTGCCGATAGAAAAATCTATCCTGAAGAAAATAGACCTTGTGATTGACCAAAAGGGAAAGATCAGGCCAAATGCTTCCCGCGAATTGCAGGATATTACTTCGGGCATTGCCCGGGCCGAACAGGAGGCGCGTAAGAAAATAGACCAGATATTTAAAAACGCAACCGGTAACAACTGGACGGCGGATGGCTCGTTAACCGTCCGTGACGGGCGTTTGTGTATCCCATTACTGGCCGAAAACAAGCGGAAACTAAAAGGCTTTATCCACGACGAATCGGCATCCGGCCAAACGGTTTACATGGAGCCCGAAGAAGTTTTTACTTTAAATAACAAGATTCGTGACCTTGAATTTGAGCGAAAACGCGAGATCGTAAAAATACTAACTGCTTTAACTGACGATTTGAGACCCTATGTGCCACTTTTATTATCCTACCATAACCTGTTAACCAAACTTGATTTTGTGAGGGCCAAAGCCCTTTTTGCCATTGATATTGAAGGTGAAATGCCCGAAGTAGTAAATGAAGCAAAGCTTAAACTTACCAATGCCCGGCATCCGCTTTTGTTTTTGAATTTTAAAAAGGAGAAAAAAACCGTGGTTCCGCTGAATGTGCAAATTGACGAACGTACCAGGATCATTGTGGTATCTGGCCCGAACGCAGGCGGAAAATCAGTTTGTATGAAAACCGTAGGCTTATTGCAGATGATGGTGCAGGCTGGTTTGCTGATTTCGGCTTCGGAAGCAAGTGTTGTCGGGGTATTCAGGCAATTATTTGTGGATATTGGCGACGACCAGTCTATTGAAAGTGATTTGAGTACCTATAGCGCCCACTTATCAAAAATGAAAAACTTTGTGGAGCGTGCAAACGGTAAAACATTGATATTGATAGATGAGTTTGGTACCGGAACCGACCCCCAATTCGGCGGACCGATAGCTGAAGCAGTACTGGAATCGCTGAATCATAAAAAGGTTAAAGGGATGGCGACCACCCACTATTCAAACCTGAAAATTTTTGCCAGCCATACCGAAGGGATTGAAAATGCGTCCATGCTTTTTAATAATGTAGAGATGCAGCCGCTTTATATGCTTGAAGTTGGTAAGCCGGGCAGTTCGTATGCTTTCGAGATAGCCCAAAAAATAGGTTTGCCTCAAAATGTACTTAACCTTGCAAAAAATAAGGTGAGCGCAGGCCAAAAAAAGGTGGATACTTTACTGGTTGACCTTGAGCGCGAGAAAAAGGAAATTTCAGATACCAGGATAAAACTGGATAAGCAGCAAAGGCAGGTTAATGAATTATTGGCCGAAAACGAAAAGCTAAAAACATATCTCGAAGAAAATAAAAAGGCGCTGATAAGGGATGCAAAGGAGCAGGCAAAAAATATTATTTTAAATGCCAATAAGCTGGTTGAAAATACCATATCTGAAATTAAGAGCAGTAATGCAGATAAGGAAAAAACCCGGAGCCTTCGCGAAAATTTAAACGTTGAGCTTCAGAAAAACACAGTAAAACCTGTTGCCCTTAAGCCTGTACCCGAAGATGAAGAACTTAAACCCGGCGATTGGGTAAAACTTACCGACAGCGAAACCACCGGACAGGTGATGGAAATTATAAAGGACAACGTAGTTATTGCCATTGGGGACTTACGCACCGTAGCCAAAAAGAAACGCGTGATAAAAGTCGCAAAATCAACTGTTCCAAAGGAAATAAGAAAAAGTTTTCATAGCCACACCGGCGACATTGCAAGTTTTAGTCCTGAAATTGACGTGCGGGGCATGAGGACGGAAGATGCTTTAAGCAATATTGAACGGTTATTTGACCGTGCCATAATGATGGGCTTTGGCAATTTAAAGATCATCCACGGAAAAGGTGATGGCATATTACGTAAAATGATACGCCAGTACCTAAAAAAATATGACCAGGTTGACCACATGGAAGATGAACATGCCGACAGGGGCGGGGATGGGATTACTTATGTATATTTGAAATAGAAGTTGCCCGAACCTTTTTTTACGATTGTAATAATTATGGTATGGCTCTTAAGATCATGAACTAATTATAAATTAACAGTATAATATGCGTTTAAAAAATTTACTTATCAGTTTCTGCCTTGTAATCGCTTTTGGCTTTAATTGTATCGCTCAAACGATTATTAAAGCCAATAACCCTCACATTCGTTATGAAGGCCGCATAGCGATGACTGACTCTACAGCAGAACTTTCGTGGACGGCAAGTTCCATAAAAATAAATTTTACAGGAACTGGTGTAAATGCGTTGTTAAAAGATGAGAGGGCGGACAATAACTACAATATAATTGTTGATAACAAGGTTGTAAATATCCTGCACCCGCTACAAACAAAAAAAGTCTATTCCCTTGTTTCAGGATTGCCTGCCGGTAAACATTCCCTTGTGCTTTTTAAACGTACCGAATGGGCCATGGGAAAAACCTGGTTTTACCAGTTTCAACTTGAAAAGGGCGGCAAAGTTTTACCGCCGCCGCCAGCCCATAAACGTAAAATTGAATTTTTTGGTAATTCCATTTCCTGCGGCTATGCCGTTGAAGATACCAGCGGGAAAGACAGAGGCACAAGTCCTTATGAAAATGCATATTTAAGTTATACCGCTTTAACCGCGCGCCATTTTAACGCCGATTTTCATAATACATCAAAAAGTGGCATTGGTATCACCGTCAGCTGGTTCCCGCTGACTATGCCCGAAATGTATGACCGTCTTGATGCCACTGACCCTAACAGCAAATGGGATTTTTCAAAATATACCCCCGATGTGGTGGTTATTAACCTGTTTCAAAATGATTCGTGGATTGTGAAACTTACAAACAATGAGCAGTTTAAAGCCAGGTTCGGCGCCATACCGCCAACGCCTGAATTTATTATCAATGCTTATGCCGATTTTGTAAGAAAAATCAGGGGGAGATATCCGAAGGCACATATCATTTGCATATTGGGAAGCATGGACGCAACCAAAGCAGGATCTCCCTGGCCGGGCTATATTGATAAAGCGGTTGCAGGTTTAAATGATCACAATATTTACACACACTTTATCCCTTATAAAAACACAAACGGGCATCCCTCTGTTAAAGAACAGCAGGCATTGGCTGATGACCTGATTGGGTTTATTGAGCAAAACATAAAATGGTGACACGATTTTAAGATGTGAAAGATTTACAGGATTTTTTCTGAAAAATAAAAATCCTGTAAATCCTTATAATCTGTAAATCGTATTAATCCTTATAATCTGTTAATCGTGTCAAATGAATAAAGTAGTTAACGGCGCTGACGAAGCCATCCGTGACATTGAGGACGGCATGACCCTTATGGTCGGCGGATTCGGTTTGTGCGGATTACCCGAGAATTGCATTGCAGCGCTTGTAAGGAAAGGTGTAAAAGAACTGACCTGCATCTCAAACAATGCTGGTGTCGATGATTTTGGCATCGGCCTGATGCTAAAACAAAGACAGGTGAAAAAGATGGTTTCTTCCTACGTGGGCGAAAATGCCGAATTTGAACGTCAGTTGCTCAGCGGCGAACTTGAAGTTGAACTGATACCCCAGGGAACCCTGGCCACCCGCTGCATGGCGGCAGGTTATGGCATGCCTGCCATATTCACCCCGGCAGGTATCGGCACCGAAGTGGCTATTGGTAAAGAGATCAGGAATTTTAATGGCAAGGATTATTTAATGGAAATGGCCTTTGAAGCTGATTTTGCCATTGTAAAAGCCTGGAAAGGCGATACCATGGGTAATTTGGTGTACAGGGCGACCGCCCGCAATTTTAACGCGGTAATGGCTATGGCAGGCAAGGTCACGATTGCCGAAGTGGAAGAACTGGTTGAACCCGGTGAACTTGACCCGGATCATATCCATACACCGGGGATTTATGTCCACAGGATTTTTCAGGGGGAAAAGTATGAGAAGAGAATTGAACAGAGAACGGTTAGGAAAAGAGTTTAATTTGAAAATTTGATGATGTGATAATTGGGCGTTATAATAAAAGTATTATCAAAGATCATTTCAAGTTCAAAGGAATATCCTAAATAAATTCATTTTCAAATCTTCAAATTACCAAATTTTCAAATTAAATCATGCTTGATAAAGAAGGTATAGCAAAACGCATAGCAAAAGAAATAAAAGACGGGTATTATGTCAACCTGGGTATAGGTATTCCAACACTCGTTGCTAATTATCTCCCCAAAAATATTGACGTGGTGCTGCAATCGGAAAACGGGTTGCTTGGCATGGGGCCCTTCCCGTTTGAAGGCGAGGAAGATGCCGATGTTATAAACGCAGGGAAACAAACCATAACGATGCTGCCTGGCTCTGCCGTGTTTGATTCGGCTATGAGTTTTGGGATGATTCGCGCTAAAAAAGTAAACCTCACCATCCTTGGCGCCATGGAAGTATCTGAAAACGGTGATATCGCCAACTGGAAGATCCCGGGCAAAATGGTAAAAGGTATGGGCGGTGCGATGGACCTGGTGGCATCCGCCGATAACATTATTGTAGCCATGCAGCATGTAAACAAAGCGGGAGAATCCAAGCTTTTGCCAAATTGCACTCTTCCTTTAACGGGCGTTCACTGCGTAAAAAAGATAGTGACTGAATTAGCTGTGCTTGACGTTTTACCCGGCGGCGGGTTCAAGCTTCTGGAACGGGCGCCCGGCGTAAGTGTTGACGAGATTATAAAAGCAACGGCAGGTAAACTGGTGATTGAAGGCGATGTGCCGGAAATGATTTTGTAATTTGAAGATGTGTTAATTTGAAGATTTGAAAATGAAGGCTGTTTTCCCCGCAATTTTCAAATTGGCACATTTTCAAATTCTCAAATTAAAACCTTCTCTCTCAACTCCCTTGAGATCACTTCCGTGATACAAATAATATCATCCGCCACATGGCTGTTATTGGTAACCACCTGATGACATTCATTTTTATAAGGCAGTAAAAACTCGTTATAAGCAGGTACCACATGGTGAATCCATTTATACATCACATCATCGGATGAATAACCACGTTCTACCAAATCGCGTTTTAAACGCCGGTTCAGGGCTATATCGCCATCAGCTTCAATAAATATTTTCAGGTCGAGTGATGCTGAGATTTTTTTGAAATGAAGTATGAACAAGCCTTCCACTATCAGGATTGGCGCAGGCTTTATTTCCAGCATTTTAGGAATAGCGCTGGGGTTGTTAAAGGTATATTCCTTTTTAAGAATAGTTTCACCGTTCATCAGCCTGGCGATGTCCTCTTCAAAATGTAAGTGGTCGACAGTTGAAGGTAGGTCGAAATTGTACCGTTTATTTTCCTCCGCAGTCATATTATGGGCTACAGGGATATAATAATCATCCTGCGACACCAGGCATACTTCTGCATCGGTAAAATGCTCAAGGAAACACTTCAAAAAAAAAGTTTTTCCCGAGCCGCTGCCACCGGCAACACCAATAATAAACGGTTTATTCATTCGGACTGCCGTAGCTGATATTTACATGAAAGCGTTTATCAAGCGCGCCCAATGAATCGGCTACATTCTTTGTCATGATGATAATAACATCTTTGGTATCCTCACTATCAGTAAAGCGGCCTACTACTTTTGCAAAGGTAGTTCGGTTAGTCATGGGATTGGTGATCTTGATCACTGTGCCGATAGGGGCCGTACGGTGCAGTACCAGTTTTTTATTGGGATCAAGACTTGCATCCTCTATCCATGAGGCGACGCCTTTTTCATTTTTTTCATATATTCCGAAACGGTTTGCATTCAAATGGCGCTCTGCGTTACTGCTATCATTAACAGGTGCTATATCGATTGAATCGTGGGGTTTAAGTGTTTCTATTACCGGATTGGCTACGGGCTGCACAGGGGCAGATGCTGCTGCTTTAACAAGTAACACCTGGCCGGGTGTAAGCGTGGTTGATGTTAAGTTATTTAATTTGGTGATATTATCTACCGTAGTGTTAAACCGTTTGCTGATAGCATATAATGTCTCCCCGGCTGAAACTTTGTATTGGGTAGCGGGTGTGTTGTCTGTCTGTGATGGCTGTTTAACTGCTTGCTGCACAGGCTGTTCTGCAACGCGCTCTGGTTGGGTTTGTTCAGTAGCCTGGTCTGTCGTTTGGGTCTCCGGATCTTTATGCTTGTGTTTCTTTTCAGCTTTTGCTTCCGCTGCTTCCCTGGCAAGCCTGGCTTTTTTTTCTTTTTTTGTTTCTTTAACTATCTTCTCAGGACTTTCTTTTCCTTTTGCTGACTTCTTATATGGGACACCTGTAGGTACCTCAACAATGGTACCGACAGATAAAATAGCCTTTTTTTTGCCGTTAAACTTCATCAGTACTTCAGGCTTAATATTATAACGGTGCCCGATGGAATAATAAGTGTCTTTCGCTTTAACTTTAAAAAGGATCATTTTTTTTCCGTCATTGTTTTCTACACCAACCGAATCAATCACTGGTTTTGCGGAAAGTGACACTGATACAGCAAAAAATGACAGGACAAATAATAGAATTTTTAATTTCATAACTAAACTAAGGGTCAATGATTTAAAGGGTTAAAACTTTTAGTTCCGACTTGTTTTTTATATAAATTAGATAGTTTTTATGCATTATAAACGCCTCTGGCTGCATTTTTTGTATCCCGGCATTTAATAAATCTTCATAAACTTTATTAACACCATCTATAATATAGAGTGATTGTGTTAATTCTCCCCCCTTTAACGCGTGCAAAGATACAATTCTGAAATTATTGTATTCAAGGTAATGTATCATATTTCCAAAAGGGTGCACAGGCAAAAATTTCTGCGAAAAAAATTCAACGCCTTTTATTTCCGGTACCTGTATGCTGCTATTCAATTCCTTTATCACGGTCGGCTCATAGATGCGGGTTGTTGCCCCCGTTTTTATATCCGCCAAAAATAATTTCCGGGGTTGCAACTGTGCATCATACAAAACCGGACCGCTCAACGATAAATGATCAAAAGAATAATTGAAATTACTCCACAGCATATTACCGGTCGCCCCATCAATAGCCAACAGTCCTTTATGTGTTGGCCCTGATTCCGACTGGTAAAAATGCAAGAGCAAAACGCCGTCGTAAGCGGCTTCAATTCCGGTGAGCCAGCGCTCTTCAGTAGTGAGGTCTTTAAAAAGGGTTTTGCCGTTTATCAGATCTACCGCACCGAAATAAACCTTTTTTTCTTCATTATCCCTCACCTCAACAAACAGGATCGAGCTGAGTTCATCTATCTCCATGCGCCAGATAGCTCCGTTAAATTGTTCGCTTATTGTTGGATGCATGGTCATGATGTTTGCAAATATGGACTTTGATTTTGGAATTTAGCGTGTAGTTCAGACGGTTCTTACCATATAAATTTATAAATTTGGCATCTGTTAATATAATTAAGCAGTTGAATTCTATTTTTAAAATATATGAGCAAAGGGGTTGTAAGTAAAGAAGAAGATTATTCGCAATGGTATAATGACCTGGTTATTAAGGCAGATATGGCCGAATATTCACCGGTAAAAGGCTGCATGATCATTAAACCTTATGGTTATTCGATATGGGAAAAAATGCAGGCGGTGCTTGATGTGATGTTTAAGGAAACAGGGCACGTAAATGCTTATTTTCCGCTGTTTATACCAAAATCTTTCTTTTCAAAAGAAGCCAGCCACGTAGATGGCTTTGCCAAAGAATGCGCCGTGGTAACCCATTATCGTTTAAAAAATGATGGTGAAGGAAATATTATTGTTGACCCTGATGCAAAACTGGAAGAAGAACTGATCGTAAGACCGACTTCTGAAACCATTATCTGGAATACTTATAAAGGCTGGATCCAATCCTACCGCGACCTGCCTATCCTGGTTAACCAGTGGGCAAACGTTGTGCGCTGGGAGATGCGTACACGGCTGTTTTTACGTACCACAGAGTTTTTATGGCAGGAGGGGCACACCGCGCACGCTACAGCCGAAGAAGCAATAGCCGAAACCGAGCAAATGCTGAATGTATATGCTGATTTTGTAGAAAACTGGCTGGCCCTGCCGGTAATTCGCGGAAAGAAAACTGCTAACGAACGTTTTGCCGGCGCCCTGGATACCTATTGCATTGAAGCTTTAATGCAGGACGGCAAAGCCCTGCAGGCAGGTACCTCACACTTTTTGGGTCAGAATTTTGCAAAAGCTTTTGATGTAAAGTTCACCAATAAAGAAAATAAACTCGACTATGTTTGGGCAACCTCATGGGGTGTTTCAACCAGGCTCATCGGCGCACTCATTATGGCGCATTCTGATGACGCCGGATTAGTATTGCCTCCAAAACTCGCGCCAATACAGGTTGTGGTTGTCCCGATATATAAGCATGAAGAAGAGCTGGAAAATATTGCGGCTTTTGTAAAGGAATTAACCAAAGAATTAAAGGTTAAAAATATCTCCGTTAAGTTTGATAAACGTGATACCCATCGCCCCGGCGCTAAATTTGCCGAGTACGAGCTTAAAGGTGTGCCATTGCGTGTAGCTATCGGCAGCCGCGATATGCAAAACGGGACAGTTGAGCTGGCGCGTCGCGATACAAAAACCAAGGAAACCGTAAGCCAGGAAGGTTTAGCTGCAAGAATTGAGCAGCTTTTGGAAGAGATCCAGCAAAATATTTATCAAAAGGCTTTAAAGTTTAAAACCGAAAACACTACCGAGGTTGACAGTTACGACGAATTTAAACGCCTGCTTGACGAACAGCCCGGCTTTTTGTCGGCCCATTGGGATGGCACGCCTGAAACTGAGCAACAAATAAAAGATGAAACCAAAGCGACAATCCGTTGCATACCTTTGGATAATAAACAGGAAGAAGGGAAGTGCATTTTAACGGGTAAGCCATCGTCGCAGCGTGTAATATTTGCACGGGCTTACTGAATTGGTGAGTAGTTGATTGGGTTGATTAGGTGAGTAGTTAGTTTCTCGAAAAGTAAATTATATAATCTTATAAAATAAAACGATCCACTTAAGCACCTAATAACTAATTAACAATGGCCTCTTTTACTGATTTGGAAGTTTGGAAACAATCAAGGAAAATCCGGATATGGATTTCTGAGGCAGCAAAAAAATTTCCAGTAGAAGAAAAATATAGGCTTACTGATCAAATTGTACGTTCGTCGCGTTCCATTGGTAATAATATTGCCGAAGGGCATGGTCGGTTTCATTACCAGGACAATATTCGTTTCTGTATAATAGCGAGAGGCTCGTTATCGGAAACTTTGGATCATTTGATGATTGCCCTTGATGAGAAAATCGTAACAGAAGAAGTTCTGTTATCTTTTCAAACCGAATACGAAAGTTGTTTGAGGCTGTTAAATGGTTACATACAATATTTGAAAAACAAAAAAGGAGATGAATTATAGAAGGGTAAATAAAAACCATTCACTTAATCAACCTAATAAACTCAATCAACCAACTCTATGAAATTTGCGACTAAGGCGATACATGCCGGACAAGAACCTGATCCAACAACCGGTGCGGTGATGACGCCGATTTACCAGACATCTACCTACTGGCAGAAATCGCCGGGGGATAATAAAGGGTATGAATATTCCCGTGGTACCAACCCAACCCGTAAGGCATTAGAAAACTGCCTTGCTGCATTGGAAAATGCTAAGTTTGGTTTGGCTTTTTCAAGCGGTATGGGCGCTACCGACGCGGTGATGAAACTGCTGCTGCCTGGTGATGAAGTAATTACAGGTAATGATCTTTATGGTGGTTCGTATCGCATTTTTACCAAAATATTTGCCAATTATGGGATCAAATTTCATTTTCTGAACCTTTCTGATCCGGAGATCATCCGTCAGTATGCCAATGAAAACACCAAACTGATCTGGATTGAGACACCTACCAACCCAACTATGCAGATAGTGGATATTGAGGCTGTGGCAAAGATCAGCAAAGAAAAAAACATCCTTTTGGCTGTTGATAATACATTTGCTTCGCCTTACCTGCAAAACCCTATTGATCTGGGCGCGGATATTGTGATGCACTCCGTAACCAAATACATCGGCGGGCACAGTGACGTGGTAATGGGCGCATTAATGCTGAACGACGAGGATTTATATAAAAAGCTTTGGTTCATTTACAACGCCTGCGGTGCCACACCGGGGCCAATGGATAGTTTTTTAGTATTACGTGGTATAAAAACCCTGCACCTGCGAATGAAGGCCCATTGCGAAAACGGCCGTAAAATAGCTGAGTATTTAAAAACACATCCCAAAGTGGATAAAATATACTGGCCGGGCTTTACCGATCATCCAAACCATGCGGTTGCCAAAAAACAAATGCGCGATTTTGGCGGGATGATCTCGATAACCCTAAAGGGTGCCGATCTGCAGGAAACTTACCGTGTGGCATCTTCATTTAAAGTGTTTGCCTTGGCCGAATCATTGGGCGGCGTGGAATCGCTGATCAATCACCCGGTAAGCATGACCCATGGCTCTATACCAAAAGAAGAACGCGAAAAAGTTGGCGTGGTTGATAACTTGCTGCGTTTAAGCGTAGGAGTGGAGGATGTGGATGATTTGCTGGATGATTTGGCGCAAGCTTTATCTTAACTTAATAAACAAACTTGTCATTGCTATAGGCGATTAAGCAATCTTTTTGTCTGAACCATGATTTTTAGGATTAATCGATTACCTTGATTATAATTTAAAAAAAAATCATGAAAATCCTAAAATCATGAAAATCATGGTTCAGACAATTTCGCGGTTAGTTCTCCGCTTCTGCCGGGTCACAATGACATCATGATACAATCCGAATGATTGAAAACCTAAAAGCTTTCCTCGATACAAAAGTAATCCAGTACAACCGTCCTGAATTTATTCCCAACGACCCGGTATCTATCCCGCACCTTTTCAGCAAAAAGCAGGACATCGAGATCATGGGCCTGTGGGCAGCAGTACTGGCCTGGGGACAAAGGGTAACCATCATCAACAAATGCCATGAGCTGATAAAACTGATGGATAGTGCGCCTTATGATTTTATCACCAACTATCAGGAAACCGACCTTAAAAAGCTTTTAAAATTTAAACACCGCACCTTTAACGATGTGGATACGCTTTATTTTATTTCTTTTTTCAGGTACCATTATGCTCACCATGAATCTTTAGAATCCGCATTTATACCCGCCGAAACCCCATATAACCAAATTGTCATCCTGAGCGCCAGCGAAGGATCTTCCCCAAGCGCTATAAACGCCAATGCTCACGCAGCAGAACCTATTGAAAAATACCTTAACCATTTCAGAAACTACTTTTTCTCCTTACCGGATTATCCCCACCGCACCAAAAAACACATTTCCTCCCCATCCCAAAAATCAACCTGCAAACGGCTCAACATGTTTTTACGCTGGATGGCACGCAAAGACGATTGTGGCGTAGATTTCGGCATCTGGAACCACATAAAACCATCAGAACTCATTTGCCCATGCGACCTGCATGTTGACCGCGTAGCCCGTAAACTCAACCTCATCACCCGCAAACAAACCGACTGGCAAACCGCCGTTGAACTTACCCAACGCCTAAGAGAATTTGACCCGGCTGACCCGGTGAAGTATGATTTTGCGCTTTTTGCGTTGGGGATAGAAGAGCATTTTTAGATTTTTGGATTTCACCGATTTTGGATTGATTTCACCGATTGTTTGGGCCGTGTGATTCTATGTGCCCTAATTCGTAGGTGCAAGATTTTTATAGCTTACATTAATTTTCTTTTTGGAAAAATCTTTGTAAATTTGAATATGACAACATTAACAGTAAATATACAAAACGATAATGACCTTCCTCTTTTACAAGGAATATTAGATCGGTTTGGCTTAACTTATGCTGTGGACAACGAGGCGGAATATGTTTTTTCTGAAGCGGAAATTGCAAGTCTTGTTAAAACCACTCAGGATTACATAGACGGAAAAACAACTGCCCGTGATTGGGATGACATAAAAGAAGACTTGAAACGTGCCTACAATTGAGCTACTCCGGCGTGCAGAACTTGAACTTGTTGACGCATGTGATTGGTACGAAAAACAACAGAAAGGCCTTTCCGTTAGGTTTACAAATGAAATTGAAACTTCATTGCAATTTATAAAATTAAACCCCAATCTTTATTCTAAAAAGTATAAAACTAACCTGCATTTTACACCAGTAAAAAAATTCCCTTACATTATTATTTATCGGTATGACGAGCAATTGAAAACTGTATTTGTTACTTCAATTTTTCACACCAAAAGAAACCCGAGGAAATTTGAATCTAAATAAATAACTGTCAAACCTCATTACCCGCAAACAAACCGACTGGCAAACTGCCCTTGAACTTACCCAACGCCTAAGGGAATTTGACCCGGCAGACCCGGTGAAGTATGATTTTGCGCTTTTTGCGTTGGGGATAGAAGAGCATTTTTAGATTTTTGGATTTCACCGATTTTGGAGGGTGATTTCACCGATTTAGAATTTTGTTTAATAAGAAATGTTAAATTTGACTATCTGATCCATACTACAAATGATAAAATCTAAAGTATTTGTTTTCCTTTTAATGATGATCCTGTTTTTTGAGGCGAAATCAGAAGTGATTGATGGCCCTGCAAATTTCCGGGATAAACCAAACGGAAAAGTACTTGTTTCGCTAAAAGATAGCGTGCCCGTGGAATCCGGTGAACTGAAAAATGGTTGGTTCGAAGTTTCGTTTTCTGTAATGATAACTAACCAGCAATATTCGAGCCGATATTCACTCAAAAAAGGTACTCCACTCTATGACTTTGATCACAAACTCCTCGGGATAACGTTAGCTGATATTCCTGACGAGTTAACCACATCGTCAGCAACTGGTGGTACAGAAGGACATTATAAGTGGTGCTGGATTGACATCAGAGGTTACGTTTATCAATCTAACGTAAGAAAAAACTCTATTCCTGAAAATGTCCTGGATTCGACATTCAAACCAGGCAAGTTTAGTTTTCAATATGACTCACTTAAGGGCTTTATGAAGAAAGAGGGTTACAAGGCTCAGGGTCTCATAAAAAAAACGCTTGCTAATTGTGAGGAATACTGTATCTATGAAAGCATTGTAGTCGACCAAGGCGACGGATACAGGATAGGATTAATTTTTGAAAATAACGAATTAATTGCGATAGAGCATACACGACCTGTTAAAGTAGGTATTTATAAAGAGTACACGACCTCAGACCGAACTAAACTGATCATTTTTAGGTCACCGAAAAATATGAGCATTAAGAAGTTTGTCGACAAAATCAATGCCTCGCGAGCCGGAGCGGGCTAAGACCACGGAACTACGCCTCTTCCTTAAAATAAACCTTATAATAATTCAAATGCTTTTCCTCATCAAAACCTTTCTCAATCAGTTCTTTATCCCCATGGATATAAATATGGAAATTCTTATCCAGCTTTAATACGCTTTTATAAACACGGGCCTGTTTTTTTACCGCGTTGCCGGATATTTCAAAGGTATCGCCAATGGGGCTGTCATACTCCATCTCAAACTGGCTTTTAAAGGTTTTGAACGATTCAATGGCCTTCGGGTTGCCGATCACTTCGCCGGTAAATTCATCTAAATCAAAAGTGTCTTTTTCATTAAAGTACTTCATGGAGCGGTTAAGCAGGTCTATTTTATCAGCTTTGCTCATTTCAAACTCGTCATCCAGTTTTTGGGTCACAAAGTTTTTGTAAATGCCCAGGGTGTTGCTGGTTTGGTTAAAGCTGTCGTTGCGGATCTTTAGTTGCAAAAAATTATCTTTCCAATAAACGGCAGCATCCTGACCGGTATTATTTTTATCAATCACCACCACTTTATAACCATTTTCCTTTTCAATATCAAAGATCAAAACACCCTTATCAAGCTTATTGATATTGATGGCATTTTCTTCATAATCAACCTGGAAACCGCCTTTATCGGGGTAAACTTTTAAATACGTTTCCTTGTTTTCTGATTTAAAGATCCCTACGGCATCCAGCAAGTTGCCTTCAATTTGCACCTTGTTGAAATAAACCACATACAATTCGCCGCCTTTAATATTAGGATGGGTGGTCACCTTGTAAAGAAATTTAGCGATCAATTCCGAAGCTTCGTGAAATTTTTCTTTTTGCTCAAAAATCCTGCTCACAAAATGGTGAATCTCGTTAAGGTTAAGATCGCCGCTGCTATGGGTGAGGTGATAAACCTCGTTTGCCTTTTCAAACGGTTTTAAAAAATACTGCATCAGCAGGTTAGGGATAATTTCATCCTTCAGTTCCAATGGGTGATCTGAAAGTGAATACATTTCATCTATCGACGGGTTGCCAACATGATGTACTGAAATTGTATCGAGCGAAGCTTCAAAAAAAGTTACCATAATTTGTGGCTGCAAGTTAGGTATTTTAGTCATTCATTAGGTCATTGGGGTATTAAGTCATTAAGTCATTGGATGGTTGAACAAGTAATGACGATATATCATACCCAGGGAAATCGCTTTTGAAATTTATGGCGGCTTCTTCTATGACGAATGCGTGTAATTCAAAGATGTTCGAAAACTTTTTTACCCTCTTTGCCGATTTCGGCAGAGAGGGTGGTCAAGCGTAGCGATGACCGGGTGAGTCAACCCGGCGGACATTACCGCCAATGCATGGCGGCGAATCTACTCACCCCGGATTCGCTCCGCTGTCCGACCCTCTCTTCCACAAGTGGAAAAGAGGGTAGCTGCAATTTTTTTCTTGTTTCGAACACTTAAAGTTTGAAACCTTATGGGAAAGCCAAATAATTATTTTAAAGCGATTTCCCAGATATCAAACCAGGACTTTTAGGAAGATTGCACATAAATAGCGACTTTTGCACTACGGTCAAAAACCATCGGCAAATACCCCAATGACTTAATGACCCAATGACCCAATGACCAACAACGAAACAATAGTTGCCCTTGCCACGCCAAACGGAACCGGCGCCATAGGTATTATCCGCCTATCGGGACCGGAAGCCATTACCATTGCCGACAGCGTTTTTAAAGGCAAAGACCTGACCCGGCAGACATCTCATACCATTCATTTAGGCAATATTATTGATGACGGCCTTGTTTTGGACGAGGTGCTGGTTTCCCTTTTTATTGCGCCGCGTTCGTACACAAAAGAAAATGTGGTAGAAATTTCCTGCCATGGTTCGGCTTATATTATTGAGTCTATCATCAAACTGCTTATAAAAAAAGGCGCACGCTCGGCAAAGGCGGGGGAGTTTACATTAAGGGCTTTTTTAAACGGACAATTGGACCTGTCGCAGGCCGAAGCTGTGGCCGACCTGATCGCCTCCAATTCAAAAGCCTCGCAACAGGTGGCCCTGCAACAGCTCAGGGGAGGGTTTAGCAGCCAGCTGCAATCATTGCGCGATCAGTTGGTGCAATTTGCTTCCCTGATTGAACTGGAACTTGATTTTGCTGAGGAAGATATAGAATTTGCAAACCGCGACCAGTTAAAAAAACTGATCGGCGAGATCAACGGCGTAATAAGCAACCTCATCCGTTCGTTCGAACTGGGCAATGCCATAAAACAGGGGGTAAACACCGTTATTGCCGGCAGGCCAAACGCTGGCAAATCAACCCTGCTTAACGCCTTGCTGAACGAGGAACGCGCCATCGTAAGCCACCTGCCAGGCACCACCCGTGATACTATTGAAGAAGTACTGAATATAAACGGCATCAATTTCAGGCTGATAGATACCGCTGGAATAAGAGAAGCTACGGATGCCATAGAGCAGATAGGGGTACAGCGGACTATGGAAAAGATCAGCCAGTCAGCGTTACTTGTTTATTTGTTTGATGCCAATGAAATTACAGCGGAAGAACTAAAACAGGATATAGAAAGCCTGCAGAAGCCGGGGATTACGATGCTCATCGTGGCGAACAAAACCGATCTTTTGAATTCAGCAGTCCAGGCTTCCGACTTCGGACTTCCGACTTCCGACTTCCTCTCCATTTCGGCAAAAGAGAAACTTCATATCGAAGAGCTTAAGCAAAAGATTTACAGCTCAGCTATAAAAGATCAGTTAACCGGAGACGAAACCCTGGTCACCAATATCCGTCACCTGGAAGCCCTGCAAAAAACAGAAGAGGCTTTAAAAAAGGTGCTAAAAGGTATGGATACCATAACATCCGACTTTTTGGCGATGGATATTAAACAGGCCCTGCATTACCTCGGCGAAATTACCGGGGCAGTTACCACTGACGATCTGCTGGAAAATATTTTCAGTAAGTTTTGTATCGGAAAATAATAGTTAAATCAAGGTTGCCGCATGCACTGCCTGAATTATATTTGGACAATTACAGCTTCATCGGGCGTTATTCCGCTGCTTATTTGGTGGATGCTGGTCAGTGTTGTTTCGGCTATTTGGGATAGTGCATCTGCTGTAAAAAATGCCTGGTGGCCGGTAACAAGCACATTCGGGAAACTCATAAGCCGCTGTATGGTATCGTCTTCTATTATACTGCCGGACAGATCTTTAAAAAATAAGCGATCTTCCTGTTCATATACATCGATACCGAGGTAGGCCAGCCAGCCTGTTTTTAGGCCGGCTATTACTGCATGGGTGTCAATCAGTGCGCCACGGCTGGTGTTGATCAGCGTCGCGCCCTGTTTCATTAGGCTAAGGGAATCCTGGTTGATAAGATAATGGTTTTCCGGGGTAAGCGGACAATGCAGGGAGATAATATCTGATTGGCTCAGCACTTCGTCAAAGGAGCTATATTGTACGCCGACAGCAACCATGCCCGGATCTTTATACGGGTCGAAAGCCCAAACCTTGCAGCCGAATCCCAGCATGATTTTACAGAAGGCCTTGCCGATTTTCCCTGTACCGATCACGCCGACCGTTTTTCCATGGAGGTTAAAACCCAATAAACCGTTTAACGAAAAATTTTGTTCCCTTACCCGGTTATAGGCTTTATGGGTTTTTCGGTTAAGCGTTAACAGCATAGCCACGGCATGTTCTGCCACTGCTTCCGGTGAATAGGCCGGTACACGGCACACCGTTATCCCGTGTTTTTTAGCCGCTGCTAATTGTACATTATTAAACCCTGCGCAGCGCAGCGCTATTACTTTTACACCTTTATCAGCCAGTACTTCGATTACTTCGGTTGTCAGCTTGTCGTTTACAAATACACATACCGCAAATGTCCCCTCATCTACTGCATTAACGATGTGCGGCCCCAGGTGGGTTTCCAGGTATTCCAGCTCAAAACCATAATTGGCATTATGCTGGTTAAACGTGGCGATATCATAAGGCTTTGCTGAAAAGAAAAGTATTTTCATAATTTGATGTAAAATGGCGAAGTTAACAGAATATACCCAATATAATTCCTCCGGTTTTTCGTATATTTGTTTTATCCCAATAAGCTTAATGGGCTGCCCTCTGGCGGTAAAATATTTTTCGAAGTCTGTTTTTTCAGCAATTCCCTTGTCGTTTTTTGATATTTTTTGTATATTCGACTGATTTACAACCAAATAAGCAATAAGAACCCAGTTTTTTTACGAGGAGCTAAACGCATTTAGCTCCTCAAACTAACAAAATTACGAGGAGCTAAACGCATTTAGCTCCTCAAACCGAAAAAATTACGAGGGGCTAAACGCGTTTAGCCCCTCGTAATTTGGGAAACAGGCCGCAATTGCGTCCTTTCAGGTCAGTTTAAAGCCGTTTAAATGTCAGGGAAATCGCGTTTAAAAAGCGAATGCCCCGTGAGGGGACAAATATATCTGCGACGGGCATAGCCCGCCGACCATAAATAGCAACAGTATCGCCCTGAAAGGGCGCAATATGTTAACGATGGGCATAGCCCATCGGTCATAAATAGCAGCAACATAGCCCTGAAAGGGCGTAATATGTTAACGATGAGTGATAACCCATCGGGAGACATAGCTGGGTGGCAATTCGATATCCCGCCCTTTCAGGGCTTCTGTCCCGGGACTTCGTATTATTATTATCACAGGACTTCATCCTGTGTTGATATATTACG
This sequence comes from Mucilaginibacter sp. UBA5151, assembly GCA_002413785.1. Taxonomy (GTDB): domain Bacteria; phylum Bacteroidota; class Bacteroidia; order Sphingobacteriales; family Sphingobacteriaceae; genus Mucilaginibacter. The sequence goes on along the minus strand of DHXR01000035.1, from coordinate 51,613 downwards.
CCCTTTCAGGGCTGAAAAACGGCAACAAATCAACCCCTGATGTCCAGGATTGCAGCTTTATTTCCCCACCTGACATACTGTACCCTTAGCGAATGGGTAACTAACGGGGTAATATTTTGTTGTGTTTTCTTTTTCTACAAACCGGTAGCCCACGGGCATGAATAGCTGGTGAATTTCCCGTCAGCGTAGGGGTACTTAAGCTTTTATTATTTAAAAGCGATTTCCCGCGTTTAAATGACAACATCCCCCAATATTAAAAAAAAATATTACATTGCTGCCTTGCTTTTGAATAGCTTGCAATAATCAATTTTAAACCCCTTAGTTGTGCTAAAAACAGCTAAAAAGAGAATTTTCATGAAAATATATCTGTCAATTTTATCGATTGCTGTATTATTTATTGCGGCATGCGGTAAAAAAAAGCAGCATCTTATTGTAACAACTTATGCGGGTACCGGCGTTATGGGTTCAACCAACGGCCCGGCTGATAAAGCTTCTTTTTCAAACCTTATGGGATTGGCGGTGGATACAAAAGGCATTGTTTATGTAGCCGATTCGCGAAACAACCTTATCCGTAAAATAAGCCCCGATGGTATGGTAACAACGCTTGCCGGTAGCGGGGCTGCTGGCTCAGCAGATGGCAAAGCATCTTCTGCATCATTTTTTTTTCCCGCTGCGGTTGCAGCAGACAACCGGGGAAATGTTTACGTAGCCGATACGCACAATAGCCTGATCCGGAAAATCAGCCCTGATGGCAATGTTTCAACCCTTGCAGGGAAATGGCCCGCCGGCCTGAAGCCAAGGAATGATGGCACAGCGGTATTCGACAACCCAATGGGTATTGCTGCGGATGCAACAGGCAACGTATTTGTAGCAGATTGGATCCATGATCAGGTACGCAAGATCAGCCTGGATGGTAAAATCACCACGGTTGCCGGCGATGGTACTCCGGGGGCTAAAAACGGTCCCGCTGCTTCCGCCACTTTTTACCTTCCGGAAGCTATTGCCATTGATGCCGCCGGCAATATTTATGTGTCGGATACTTACAATAATATGATTCGTAAAATAAGCAAAGATGGCATTGTAACAACACTGGCGGGCCAGCTAAAAAAAGGGAAGGCCAATGGTAGAGGCGCAGCTGCTTCTTTTTCGCATCCCGATGGCATAGCTGTTGATAAGAAAGGTAATGTTTATGTTGCCGATACGGGCAATCATCTGATCAGGATGATAAGCCCGGCCGGCATGGTGACAACTTTTGCCGGCTGCGGGGTTCGGGGTTCAAAGAACGGGGATGTTAAGGCAGCGTCTTTCTTCAGGCCAATGGGGCTTGCGATAGATACCGGCGGTAATGTATATGTAGCAGATTATCAAAACAATGTGGTACGTGAGATCAGCAAATAAATAAATAAATAAATAAAATACCATGACCAAATATAATTTCTTCATTCTTATCATCGGTACCATGCTCTTTTTTGCTTGCAAAAAGACGCCAAAAACGATAACAAATAACAATAATAACACCACCACTTACGTAAATAATCAACATATCTCTGTGCTCACTCAACACAATGATAATACACGTGCGGGATTAAACAACCAGGAAAAAGTATTAACAACGGCTAATGTTAATGCTAAGCAGTTTGGTAAATTGTTCACTTTGGCCGTTGATGATCAGGTTTACGCGCAGCCCCTTGTTGTTGGTAATTTGCCTGTTGGAAGCGGCATTCATAATATGGTATTTATAGCCACGGTAAATAATAGTGTATATGCTTTTGATGGTGATAACGGAAAATTATACTGGAAACAAAACTTTACCATATCAGGTATGAGGCCGCCTATATCACAGGACATGTCATCGTCATGGTGTACTCCTTATACAGATTTTGCATACAATATTGGCATAGTTGGCACTCCTGTGATCGATTCAGTTGCCAAAACCATGTATTTTGTCGCCCGCAGTACCGATGGAGCTAATTTTGTGCAATACCTGCATGCCATAAATATCCTGACCGGCGCTGAGCAGGCCGGTAGTCCGGTAAAGATTGCCGCAAGTGTAAGCGGAACAGGTGATGGCAATATAAACGGAGTGGTTAGCTTTGATCCCCGCCGTAACAACCAGCGACAAGGATTAACGCTTGTAAACGGCGTTGTTTATATTTCGTTTTCTTCACATTGCGACTGGAACCCTTATCATGGCTGGATATTAGGCTACAATGCTGCTACTTTACAACAACAAACCGTTTATAATGTTACTCCAAACGGGGAAGAAGGCGGTTTGTGGGAAAGCGGCATGGGCGTTGCGGCTGACCCGCAAGGCAATTTATATGTTGTTTCGGGTAATGGAACCGTGGGAACAAAAGTGCCATATACAGCTCCGGGCAACGGAACAGGCGAAAATGTGTCCAGTTCAGGCCCAACCGACCCTTCTGGCCGTGCAGAAAGCGCTATGAAACTAACCCCATCAGGATCAACTTTACAGATCAGCAGCTATTTTACACCTACAAACTATCTGGACCTAAACATAAATGACCTTGATTATGGCGTAATGGGAACTTTTTTGATCCCCAATTCCAGCTTTTATCTGACAGGCTGTAAGGATGGAAATTTGTATTTATTGAACAAGGATAATATGGGTGGGTTTTCAAACACCACGAACCTGGTGCAGCAGACAGTCCCCTTAAATGTTAGCCTGCATTGCCAGCCATCCTATTATCTGGGTGCAACCAATGAATTTGTTTATGTCTGGTCTGAAAACGATCAGTTGCGAACTTTTCTGTTTAACCGGAGCAGCAATACACTGTTATCTACTACTTTTACATCTTCGGATAGTGGCCCGGTAGGTGGATGCGGAGCCGATCTGTCGGTTTCTTCAAACGGAACCCTTAGCGGCACAGGGATTCTTTGGGCAAGCTATGCCAGTTCCGGTGACGCGGGGAATACGCCGAGCCCTGGCGTGTTAAGGGCATTTGATGCCAACAATGTAAACAATGAGCTGTGGAACAGCGATCAAAACCCCGGCGACAATGTGGGTAAATACGCAAAATTTTCATCGCCTACCATCGCAGATGGCCATGTTTATCTTGCGACATTTTCAGGCCAGGTAGTAGTTTACGGACTCAAATAAGGCTTCGTTGTAGCAACAAGTCAACCTAAAGTAACAATAATAAATACCCGGCGATTGACCCGCCGATAATAATAAAAACGCTGTTTATTTTTTTGAACCTGAAGAGAACTAAAACGCTGGCGACGGCTATTACCACCGGTCGCCAATTGGCAACGTTATCCTTTCCCATCTGGTAACAAACTATAACGATAAGCGCGATTGAAGCTACATTTACCGCGTTTAAAAATGCTGCAAATAACCTTGAACCCCGCATTTTTTTAACCAGAGGGTTTAGAAGGGCAACAAACAGGAAAGACGGAAAGAAAATGCCTATCGTAGAGATGATAGCGCCACTTACACCATTTACCTGGTACCCTATAAATGTTACCGATGAAAATACAGGTCCCGGGGTAAACTGGCCAACAGCTATTGCATCAATTAATTGACGTCGGGTTATGATACCGTGAGCCACTAATTCAGAATCGAGAAATGCAAATAAAACATAACCGCTTCCATACAAAATGGCCCCGATCTTTAAAAATGACAAAAATAACCTGATGTTTACCGGGCCAAAAAAACTGTGGTTTAGGCTATTTGATACAAAAAGCGGAAATACGGAAACTAAACCCGTATTCCTTTTAAGCCGGATGGCTTCCAGCCCCATCGCAGTAAACCCAGACCCAAAAAGGATAAAGATCCCTGAATAGCCTAATAGACTAAGTATTAATGCCACAATACCTATAATCCCCAACTCGACCGTTTGGAGGGATTTTTTTGCCAATGGATAAATAGCAAACAATACTACGGCAATTACAGCAGGGGTGACGCCATAAATGAATGGTTGTATTTGGGGTAATCCGCCATAAGATTTATACAGAAAGGCGAAACATCCGGTTGCCAGAACAGAAGGCATGATAAAACAAAAGCCCGCAATGATCAGTCCTTTCCAACCCCCGCGTTCCTGCCCGATGTGGATAGCCATTTCGGTACTGTTTGGGCCGGGGATCAGGTTGGTAGCCCCAATCAGGTCGAGAAAATGCTGTTCAGTTAGCCACTTCCGTTTAATAACCACTTCCTCGCGCATCATGGCAATATGGGCCGCCGGGCCGCCGAAAGCAGTAGTGCCTAATTTCAAAAAAAGTAGCGCTATTTCTTTAAGTCCGGTTTTTTTCATGCATGGCAAATATACTATCTGCCGAATACTTGCCCGCACCGTAAAGCAGTAAAAAAATTAAACCCATCAGCATACAAAAATCCGTCCTCCCTTCGTGGGCAGCGGCCCAAAAACCTTTATCTGTTAAAATTGGGATCTTGGTAGTATAAATTGCGGCAAGGATAACTATTAGCAGGGGAACTACAGCAAAACGGGTTAGCAACCCTATGATAAGCAAAAACCCACAAATGATTTCAGTCGCACCAACAAAGGGCGCAAAAAAATGCGGATGCGGTATGCCAATCTTTGTAAACCGATCAACTGTAGCTCCCGACATCAGAAATTTTTGAATCCCCTCCGATAAAAACACCAACCCGGCCATCCCCCGGATAAGGATATTACCTGGAAAATTATTAAACGGTAGCTTTTTCATTTTTTACTTTTTAGATAAACATGAATGGCAATAATATCAAAATAATAGTCTCAATGTAAAGTTCGCTGTAATTTATGGTAAATATTCAGATTGTTGTTACTTAGGACAGACAAATTAAAAGAACATATCCGAAATTTTATCGTAGGTTTGATTATCCATTTACCCTCTGTCAGGATTTTTTCCTGAATTTTCGACTATTTTTTAAAACACGTGCAATGCCTGCAACAAAACCCCATCATATTATTGCTATTGGCGCCTCGGCGGGCGGAATGGAAGAGATAAATTCCTTTTTTGATCATACACCATCAGATGGCGTTTCTTATATAATTATTCAGCATTTATCGGCTGATTTTAAAAGCAGGATGGCTGAATTGCTGGCCAGGCACAGTAAGCTTACCGTTATGGAAGCTGAAAATGAAATGCCGGTGAAATGCAACCTGGTTTACCTTATCCCTAACGATAAGTTTATGACCATACATAACAACAAGCTGTATTTAACCGATAAAGATAAAAGCCATACCCCTCATCTCACAATCAACAGGTTTTTTAATTCCCTTGCTGTTGATTATGGTAAAAAAGCCATCGCCGTAATTCTTTCCGGCTTAGGCAGCGATGGTACGGAAGGTATTAAGGCAATCAAAAAAGCAGGCGGAATGGTGATAGCGCGCAACCCGGAAACCTCAGCGTTCGGCAGCATGCCTTCTCACGCCATAGGTACAGGTTTGGTGGATTTTATTCTGGAACCCGAATTGATGCCCGGTGCTATTAAAGATTATATAAAATACGGGGCAGAATTAACTTATGATAACAATGATGACGAAAAAAACATCGCTGCGATCATCAGCATCATAAAAGAAAAGTCGTCGCTTGATTTTTCAGAGTATAAACATACCACTATACTTAGAAGAACTAAAAGAAGGGCTTCCTATAGTAATTTAACTTCGCTTGCAAGTTACCTTGAATTTCTGAAGACCTCACCCGAAGAAGTAGAAGCTCTTTCCAAAGATTTCCTGATCAGCGTTACTTCATTTTTCAGGGATAAGGAAGCTTTTGACTTTATTGAAAAAAATATATTTCCTGATATTTTTGAAAGGCTTACTCCTGGCGAAGAGCTCAAAATGTGGGTGGCCGGCTGTGCAACCGGCGAAGAAGTTTATTCAATAGCCATATTGGCGGCGGAGCTGTTAAAGGGCAAATTCAAAGATACTGTAGTGAAAATATTTGCTACTGATATTGATAGTGTTGCGTTGGTTTACGCCGGGAGAGGAATTTACAATTCAAATATTTCAGCAAATGTATCTGCGGAGCGGCTCGAAAATTACTTTTTAAAAGAAGGGGAAAACTACAAGGTAAAACCCGAACTGCGCAAAATGGTGATCTTCGCGCAGCATGATCTGGTAAAGAACCCGCCATACTGCAATATGAACTTTATCAGTTGCCGTAACCTCCTGATCTATATGACGCCGATTTTGCAAAAAAAGATCTTTACAATGATGCTTTTCGGGCTTAAAAAAGATGGCTATTTGTTTTTAGGCCCCAGCGAAAACCCAATGCCGATCATCAAAAACCTGGAAGTGGTAAGTAAAAAATGGAAAATATATAAGAATCTTGAAGCCAAAAGGATGATAAGGTTTGATGCATTTTCAATGCCCGAATTATTTGATAATAAACGGACACCGGCCATTGCTTCACAGGAAGAGGCTTCTATAAATACAAGTAATACCCTTGTAGAAGCGGTGAATTCAAGCCTGGTTAGTGAACTCGGTTGCCTGGTTGTATGTGTTGATGAAAACAACCATGTTGTAAAATCTTATGGGGATACCACAAAATATCTTCTTCAAAAAAATTTCAACTCAAACCTGGATGACCTCCTTCCAAAGCCGCTTAAGGTGGCTTTTAACACATTAGTAACCAAAGCTTTAAAAACAAATGAAAAAGCCACGGTTAAGGGGATAAAAATTAAACATGGTAAATTAATAACAAAGGTAAGTCTGTCAGTAAGTCCCTTAAGCATAAAGAAAGCTGAGAGAAAATTGTTAATGGTAACCTTTTCTGATGATAAATTGCTCACCGCTGAGACCCGCGATGATATGGTGTTTGATGAAAAAATATACCATGATCAATACACCAGGAATTTGGAGGAAGAACTAAAGGAACTCAAAGACGAGCTAAGTTCCACTTATGAGCAACTGGATGCCTCCAATGAGAATATGCAATCTTTTAACGAAGAGTTGATCTCGGCAAATGAAGAAATGCAGAGTACCAATGAGGAAATGCAATCGGTTAATGAGGAACTGGATACCATAAATTCTGATTACCAGTTAAAAAACAAAGAACTGCTGGAACTGAATGATGACCTCAATAATTATTTCAGGAGTAATATAAACGGGCAACTAATTATTAATAATGACCTTATTTTAATGAAGTTCTCTCCCGGTACAGTAAAGCAGATTAACCTGCTTGAAACTGATATTGGCAGGCCGCTCAGCAATATTACGACCAATATAAAATTTGAGACTATAATAGGGGATATTAAACAGGTACTTGCCAAGGGGGTAATTATTACCAAGGAAATTCAAACAAACAACGGCAAATGGTACCAGATCATGACGATGCCCTATTTGCAGAAGGCAGAAAATAAAAACAATGGCGCTATTATAACCTTTAATGATATAACCGAATTAAAACACACACAATCGGAGCTTGATAAAAAAAATAAGAGCTTGTTGCGTATCAATGCCGACCTGGATCACTTTGTTTATGCAGCCTCACACGACCTCCTGGCGCCATTGGGTGTTATAGAGACAAGTATCAATGTGATGAACAGGATTCCGCTCAGCGAACCAAAGCTGAAGGAATTTTTGGAAATGATCAATACATCCATTAAGAAATTCAGTTCACTGATCAAGGACATTGGTGCCATTGCCAAAATAGAAGGTGAAATGAGCACTATGGAAGTTGTTAATCTTGACGAGATAATCAATAATGTAGAATGGAGCTTAGCGAATAAAATTGAAGCATCAGGGGCAACTATTACAAGGGAACTGGAAGTTACACAACTCTATTTTTCAAAAAAGAACCTGCGGAGTATTATATATAACCTCGTTTCAAACGCCGTTAAATTTAAAAGTGGGGAAAGTCCGTTAATTCATATTCGCAGTGAAAAACGGGGCGACCAGGTGATCCTGACAGTGCAGGATAACGGAATGGGCATACCCAAAGTGAGGCTTGACAAGATTTTTGAAATGTACGGCAGGCTGCACCAGGATATTGAAGGACATGGAATAGGCTTATATCTTGCCAAAAAAATTGTTGACGCCGCCGGCGGAAATATTGTTGTTGAAAGCGAACCTGGTAAGGGCAGCAAGTTTATTATTTTCTTAAAAGCCGCGCCAGACCATTCCGTGGTCGCTGCCGCTTTAACTTAGAATGTGATGCGATATTTATAAATTCATATTTCTGCGATATTATTTAACCACTTTGGTCGAATCCACAGGCTCATTGAGTTTATAGTTTATCCCTTTGTCGGTTTTTAAACTATCAACTTTTACAGGCTTTGCCAATTGAATACCCTGCAGGGCAATGGAAGTTTTCTTCCAGTAACCCGGGTATCTTTGGGCGAGCGCGACAGTGTCAATCTTGTTGTAAAAAGTCAGTATATTTTGCTTTAGCGGATCAGTAAGGTTGTCAAATTTAGTGTCGTTAAGCCTGTCAACCAAATCGGCATAAGTATCGTCAGTTAATTCATATTCGCCAATTGCAGTTGGTTTGCCGGTATCATAGTCAATGTCGGGCAAAATGACGCTCTCATTGCGCAGCCTCGCAAGGGCAGCCCCATAATGCACCAATACCGTATCAAAGCTCCTGATAAATAATTTTTCACCTTCCGGTCCAACATCTCTGAATTTCAGCGCTTTTAACGGGCCTACTTTTGGCAGTACCCTTATAAAGAAGGATAAAACTTCAGCTTTAAAGCCCGGTTTTTGTCTCGCCTTTCCAAACTCAGCATAATAGTCTCTTTTCTTCATCCTGTAATGGAAATTATGGCTATTAGCGCTCGGGTTTAATTTTTTGATATCATTTTTCTTTATCACCCATGCTGTACGAACTACTGTTGGCAATAAACTTTTAACAGACCATCTGAAGGTGGATATAGCAAGGCCGAGGTCGCCGAATACAGAATTGATATCCTGCCCGTAAGTTTTAAGGAAAGCTCTTTCAAAAACCGGCCTTGATACCTCAAAACCAATAAAACTATGGTAGTTTTGGGAGGCATAATTCCCCCTCGCCATTTGCAACACGTCGAACGAGATCTCCACCCTGCTATGTGAGGAATGATCGTTCCCATAAGTTACTACAGGGCCAAATTTTTCACCTATTTTCGGATAGACTTTCGGTACAACAATATTTGTTGCTAACGAATGCCCGTATTTATCACCCATATAATGACACAACGCCCCGAGCGCAAAGGCATATTCGTTTAGGTTCTCCGATTCCGAGATCAAAGCCTCCACAAAATCACCGCTTCGGACATAGTGGGAAAGGTTGGTAAAATATTCGCTTCCGAAAGGGAAATAACCCATATCGGCTATTAATGAACCTCCGTATGCATAAGCATGCGCCTTTTTCAGGTCATCATCAGTTGCCTGTGGGTATTTATATTTTAATAAGGGAAGGATACTTTTTTGCCAGCTCGCATCTATCATCGCCTCATGTGTAAGTACTGAATAAGCTTTTGATTGCAAGGGGTAAAGCAACGGACAAATAACAAGTAAAACCAAATACCTGTAACGGATAAAAAACTTCATAATAAACCTAATACTGTTAACACTTTATAGAAGCATCAAAACGGGGAAAAGTTTTACTATGATGAACTTAATAAATGACGAACCGCATATAAACTACTATTTATTGCTATAAAATAAAAAAGGGCGGTCCACACAGCCGGAACACCCTTTTTTAAATATCTGACAGTATCGGCACTTAACTCCCTGGCTCATCCGACGGTGTACCGACCATTTTATATACTCTATTTCCGCTGGTATCCGTTGTTTGCTGGTAGTAGTAATCATCAGGCGAAACGTAAAAGGTTTCACCGTTAATTTTTATCTTCCTGGTATCCGGGGGCAATTGGTTATAAATGTCGCCAATCTGCGGAAGGGGGGCGTTATTAACGCCATTGCCTGGATTGGCCCCATTTGCTGCGCCGCCGCCGGTACTTAACTGTCCGTCTTTACCGGCAATTATATATCCGGTTGTACCGTTATCATTTGTAATAGGCTGGTAGTAAACACCATTCAGTTCATAATATTGCTGACCGTCAATAGTAACTGACTGGGCGCCGGCAGGTAAAGTAGTTACTTCAGCGCCTAAGGGAGGTTCCACTACAGTGTACTGACTGTGATCGTATTGATAATATAATCCGTTACTTAAATAATATTGGGAATCGCCCCAGTAAAACGGGTAATAGCCATAAGGTAAAAAGCCTAAGTTAAAACCAATATATGGTCCGTATAAACTGCCATAAAAGCCGCCATTCCAAAAATAGCCGCCACGTCCGCCCCAATAACCTCGTGCGCCCCAATTACTCGGGCCGTAATAGCCCCTGCCGCCGAACCCTGAACGGCCACCGAAACCTGAACGGCCACCGAAACCTGAACGGCCACCGAAACCGGCGCGGCCAGAGTAACCAACACGTGTACCCGAAGATGATCTTCCATTAAAACCCGATCTGGAGTTAAAGCTACCGCGTGTCCGGGGTGATGAAAAACCTCCCCTTGATACATTATTAGAACGTTGCGGAGCAAATGTTGCCCGGCCGCCGCCGAAACGTGCGCCGCCGCCGCTAAATGAGCGGCCACCACCGCCGCCACCCGAATGACCACCACCGCCGAAACGTGCGCCACCGCCGCCACCGCCACTAAATGAGCGACCGCCACCGCCGCCACTTGAGTGACCGCCGCCGCCACCGCCGCCACTTGAGTGACCGCCACCGCCGCCACCGCCACCACTTGAGTGACCGCCGCCACCGCCACCGCCGCCACTTGGGTGACCGCCGCCGCGTTGCGCATCGGCAGGTATAGCTAAAAACAAACATAACAGTACGCTTAAACCTGTTAATGATAAATATTTATATGCCCTTTTCATAATTTTTAGATTTTAATAGCTTTTTAATTCTTCATTATATTTGGATAGACTTATTTTATATTGAACGGTTTAACCCGTCTTTAATTATTATTTACACTTGCCTTGTTTATGAAATTGTAAATTTATAAATCCATTTATTAAACCGGGTTTATGTATATCTTAGCGGTAGTTTGCGATTTTTAAAAAGCAATTTCATATCCATTAATAAATTATGATAAAAGACACCAACTCATTAAACCAGGTAGCCGAATTCCATACCACATTTAAACACCCGGTTATAAAAAATCCGGCAATCCCCTCAAAAGAAAGGTCCGATCTGCGGGTCTCGCTTTTAGCGGAAGAACTAAAAGAATTACGGCAAGCCATCGACGACAATGATTTAATTGAAGTTGCGGATGCATTATGCGATTTGCAATATGTGCTTGCGGGTGCTATCCTGGAGTTTGGCCTGGGCGAAAAATTCAAAGAACTGTTTGATGAAGTACATCGCTCAAATATGAGCAAAGCCTGCAAATCTGCCGAAGAAGCAAACCTTACTATTGAACACTACAAAAACACAGCCAATACCAATTCATACTACAAAGAGATAGATGGTTTGTTTTTGGTATATCGTGAAGCAGACAATAAAACTTTAAAATCACTCAATTATTCTCCCGCTGACTTGGGCGGGATACTGGAACGTTGATTTTTTGTCTGAATCAGAATTTAAGGATTTTCAGAATTCCATTTTATTCAACTATGCAGAATTATGCAGTTGCAAAGCATTCTGAAAATTTTATAATTCTGTAAATTCTGATTCAGACGAAAAATGAATTACACCCGCAAAAACGTTTTCTTTTCGTATAAATAGCGTAAAAACAACCATTTTATAAAAACAAAAGTAATGGCAAGTATAACAGCACTATACGGTTTCCCAACCAAATACCCCAGCCAGCCAAAAAAACTATTGTTGGTGTAGCTCCACGCTATAAAATGACCCGACATATAAATGAGGATGGAGTTCATGCCGATGACTTTAAAGAAAAATGCCCATTTTTTGAAGCCAAGCACATCAATCACATAATAAAACAGCGCCAACAGCAACAGGCTTATGCCGCCCACATTCAGCACAAATGAGCTCGACCAAAGGTTTTTGTTGATAGGGAAATCAAGGTTCCATAATTGGGCCAGCAACAGGAAAAGTACGCCAACAAGTGTCAGACGAAATGCTTTAAGCGCGGGGCTGATACCGTTTTTCTTCAAAAACGAACCGGTCATAATTCCCAATAAACCTGTACTTATGGCCGGGATGGTAGAAAAAAGCCCTTCCGGATCGTGCATGCTTATTTTTGTATTTGGATATGGAACATATAATTTCCCGGGTAATATAATACGGTCCATATAAGACGAAAAATTGCCTTGTGGTGTAAGGTCGCCGGGATGAAAACCGGGAGCCGACGTAAATTTCAACAGCAGGTAATAGCCGATAATAAAAAACCAGAACCAAACCATTTGCGCCCATTCCTTTGCATACAGGAAAATGATATTTGCAAACATATAAGCAATACCAATCCTGCCTAAAACACTCGGGAACCGGTAATCCGCAATAGGCTGGATTGTCAGCCCGTTATTAGTCACCAGGCCCAGCAGCACTAAAATAAATGCCCTTTTTATAACCCGCAACAGTAGTTGTTCACGGCTTTTCCCTTTATCCAACTCTCTGCCAACCGAAAATGGTGTGGAAACACCTGCCATAAAAAGGAAAAGCGGGAAGATCAGGTCATAAGCGTGAAAACCGTTCCAGTCGGGATGGGTTAATTGAAGTGCAAGCGCATTCCAGAAGGCTGACTTTCCATGCATAGCATCAGCCATGCCGTGGAAGATCTCCTCGGCGCCCATGATCCAGAACATATCGAATCCTCTGAGGGCATCTAATGAATAAAGACGGGTTGGGGCAGAATCGAAATCATCCGATACCTGCGCGGTTTGTGTTTTGGTCATTTAAGTTTGATAATCAGGTTGAAATTGTTCGGGAAAGGTAAAACTTTTTAAAGTAATTAACAAAGTTGTTTTGGTAACAAACAGGTTAGGTGGTAGAAAGAAAGTTTGCAGTTCTCAGTGGGCAGCTTGCAATATTTATTGCTGCAAACTGCCCACCGCGAACAGCAAACTCATTCCCCTCTTTTCAAACCAAACTTCTCTATCTTGCTATACAAGTGGCTGCGTTGTATATCAATATCATCGGCGGTTTTTGAAACATTCCAGCTGTTTTTTTCGAGTTTGAACTTGATATATTCACGTTCTGCAAAATCCTTGTATTCCTGGAAATTAGCAAAACGGTCGTAATCTGTTTGGGCCGGCGAATTACCATTACCTGCCGCTGACGGGGATGAAGGGTTTGCAAAAGCCCTCACATCGGCATCTGTGATGGTCCTGTCGCTTAGTATGATCAGGCGCTCCACCATATTTCTTAGTTCGCGGATATTACCTGTCCATGGCAATAGTTTAAGGGCCTCAAGGGCGGCGTCTGATATCTTTTTTACCGGCATGCCATAATCATTGCATATCTCGTCAAGGAAATTCTGGGTAAGCAATGCAATATCGTCCTTACGATCTGTTAACGGCGGTACATGGATCAAAATTACGCTGAGGCGGTGGTAGAGATCTAAACGGAAATTGCCGTTTTCGATTTCTTTTAACAAATCCTTATTTGTTGCTGCGACCACCCGTACATCCACCTCAATTTCTTTTTCGCCGCCAACGCGGGTTATTTTATTTTCCTGCAGGGCACGTAACACTTTGGCCTGGGTACTCTGGCTCATATCCCCGATTTCATCCAAAAACAAGGTGCCGCCGTTGGCCGACTCAAACTTGCCGATACGTTGTTTAATAGCAGAGGTAAAGGAGCCTTTTTCATGGCCAAATAGTTCACTTTCAATTAATTCAGAAGGGATGGCAGCACAGTTAACTTCAATTAAAGGGGCATTTAAGCGGTTAGATTTTTCATGCAGCCAGCGGGCCACCAATTCTTTCCCGCTGCCGTTTGCACCTGTGATCAAAACCCGGGCATCGGTAGGGGCAACCCGGTCTATGGTTTCCTTTATTTTTAAGATGGCCTGTGATTCGCCTAAAATCGAACGCACTTTCGCCACCTTGCGTTTTAATACCCTGGTCTGGGTAACCAGGCTCCCCCTGTCGAGGGCGTTACGGACTGTAATAAGCAAACGGTTAAGGTCGGGTGGTTTTGAGATAAAGTCGAAAGCGCCTTTTTTGCTGGCCTCAACCGCCGTTTCAACAGTCCCATGGCCCGAGATCATAATAAAAGGCAGGTCGGGTTTAATGGCAAGCGCTTCGGTAAGCACTTCCATGCCGTCCATCCGGTTCATTTTGATATCGCAAAGAACCAGGTCATAGTCGTTCTTTTGTATCAGTTCTAAACCATCAATACCATTATCTATATCTTCAACAGTATAATCTTCATATTCTAAAATTTCGCGCAGTGTGTTACGTATCGCCCGTTCGTCATCAATAATAAGGATTTTTGCCATTTTTTGTTCTTGAATTCAGTAGGTGTAAATGTTTGTGCTAATATAGCTAATTGTATAGAAAAGTAAACACTTTTTTATGGATAATGTTTTGAAGGGAAAAAACCCCTCCCGTTTTACCGGAAGGGGTGTACAGCAGCAAATCTGTAAGCCGGGTCCTGTTTAATCCGCCTGAAGGCGGATTATTTCTATCATTAATCTGGCCCTGCCATTGCTGACAGGTTCAATCAACCTACCCATCCTGACGTCCCCGATTGTAGCCGGGAAACGGAAACGAGCAGTTCCGCTTTCAGGACCTATTTGGTTTTTCAACTCCTGAGGTTTACCGCAATCCCGGTCGCCCGGAAAAGCCGTGAGCTCTTACCTCACGTTTTCACCCTTATCCGTCATTACTGCCGGACGGTTTATTTTCTGTGGCACTTGCTGTCGCCGGCTGCCGGCGCCTTCCCGTTAGGAAGCAGGATGCTCTGTGTTGCCCGGACTTTCCTCTCCCAAACAAGGCGCTGGAAGCGATAGAACGTTTTGCGGTGTAAAGGTACGTTTTTATTGATTCATAGTTTAGGATTGACTATTCATCAATTTTTATGATATTTAACCTCGTCTAAGCATAATAAATCAAACTTAATTTAAAACATGAAAACCATCCGCTGGGGAATATTGGGAACTGGCCGTATCGCGCATAAATTCGCGTCAGATCTAAAATTGGTTAAAGATGCTGAATTAGTTGCCGTTGGCTCCCGGTCGCAAAAATCTGCTGATGATTTTAACAAAAAGTTCCCGGTAAAACATGTACACGACAGTTATGAAGCGCTTGTTCAAAATCCGGAAGTTGACGTTATATACATTGCCACCCCGCATAACCTGCATTGCGAAAATACTTTACTTTGTTTGAGGCACAATAAAGCTGTCTTGTGCGAAAAACCCTTCGCAATGAACTCCCGGCAGGCTGCCACGATGATTAGTTACGCCAAAGAACAAAAAGTGTTTTTAATGGAAGCCTTGTGGACAAAATTCCATCCCCACTACCTCAAGATGCAGGAAATGATAGGAGAGGGTCTACTGGGGAAAGTCAGGGCTATACTGGTGAATTTTGGCTTTAAACCTATCACGCCTATCCCGGCGAGGTTGTTTGATCCCGGCCTCGGTGGCGGAACTTTAATGGATATCGGCATTTACAATGTTTTTATTGCGATGAGCATCCTCGGAAAACCCGACCATATTGATGCGGTAATGACGCCTGCTTCAACAGGCGTTGATGAACAATGCGCCATACTTTTCCGCTATAAAAATGGGGCGATGGCCCAGCTGTTTTCTACTTTTTCGTCAAACCTGGCCACGGAAGCTGATATATGCGGGAGCGAAGGGAGAATAAGGTTGACGTCGAGGTTTTATGAGCCTTCTTCCACTGTCGAGTTTTATAATGAAAGAGTCGATAGCCGGGAAATTATTCCTGTTGCAAAAGAACCTGGTTTTGGTTATCAGTACGAAGCCCGCCATGTAAATGATTGTTTAAGAAAAGGGTTAACCGAAAGCCCGGTTGTATCCTTTAATGATACGCTTTTGTTAATGGAAACGCTGGATAAAATAAGGGACGTGGCAGGAATCCGTTATCCTGCTGACGAGGTTGATGGCCGTAATTAAATGGTGGGTGTATGGATTGCCTCTAAATTAAATCTTACATCCCCATTACATTAACATTTCCTATTTTTACAGAAATTTTTTTGAATGGAATCCGAAGAAAATTTACACATACTACTGCAAAACCCGCATTTACCAGCTGATTTAAAACAGATTGCCGAAAAAGTACTGCACAACGAACGCGTTAGTTTTGACGAAGGCGTTTTGCTGTATGAAAAAGGCGAACTGGGTTACCTTGGCGTTTTAGCCAATTATATCCGCGGGAAACGGCATGGCAATAAAACTTATTTTAACCGTAATTTTCACATTGAGCCTACCAATCTTTGTGTTTACGACTGTAAATTTTGTTCCTATTCCAGGCTGATCAAACAAAAATCGGAAGGGTGGGAATACACTTTGGAGGAAATGCTGGATATCGTAAAAAAATATGATAACGAGCCTGTTACTGAAGTGCACATAGTTGGCGGCGTATTGCCGCAGTACGATTTGGCCTTTTATAGTGAGTTATTCAGTAAGATAAGAGAGCACCGCCCCGAACTACATATTAAGGCCCTCACCCCGGTAGAGTACCATTATATCTTTAAAAAAGCGAAAATTGACTATGCAACAGGCATGCGCCTGATGCATGAAGCCGGGTTAGAATCGATGCCGGGAGGGGGTGCGGAAATTTTTCACCCCGAAATAAGGGAGCAAATTTCCAAAGATAAATGTACCGCCGACCAATGGCTTGCTATCCACGAAGAATGGCATAAATTGGGCGCACGGTCAAACGCGACCATGTTATACGGCCATATCGAAAAATATTGGCACCGGGTTGATCATTTGGAACGCCTGCGTGCTTTACAGGATAAAACCGGTGGCTTTCAAACTTTTATCCCGTTAAAATTCCGTAACCAGGATAACCAGATGTCGCATGTAGCCGAATCATCCGTTGTTGAAGATTTGCGCAATTACGCCATTGCCCGTATTTACCTGGATAACTTCGATCATATCAAAGCCTACTGGGCCATGATCAGCCGCAACACGGCACAGTTATCTTTAAATTTTGGTGTGGATGATATTGACGGTACGCTGGATGATACCACCAAAATTTATACCATGGCGGGCGCCGAAGAACAGCATCCCGGCATGAGCACTAAACAACTGGTGGAACTGATAAAAAATGTAGGCCGCGAACCAATAGAGCGCGACACCCTGTACAATGTGGTAACCGATTACACAAATTTTGAATTCCCGGACGAAGTAAAACCGCAATTTTACAGATTGCCGGTTATTAATTAGTTTATTGGTTCACTGGTTCATTTGTTCATTACTGGAAGACTGCTAAAATTAATTGATGGAATAACTATTATAGAATTTGGTTGCGCCGCGAAGTCCACCGCTATACAACCAATGAACAAATGAACAAGTGAACCAATGAACGACCATACCAATGAACTAATGAACCAGTGAACCAATGAACAAAACACTATACATCGTCCGGCACGGGCAAACAGATCTGAACAAACGCGGCATTATCCAGGGCAGGGGCATGGACACCGACCTGAATGACGAAGGCCGCAGGCAGGCAGGCTTGTTTTTTAATGCATATAAGACCGTTCCTTTCGACAAAATTTACATATCAGCGCTTAAGCGTACCCAACAAAGCATCCAGCCGTTTATTGATTTGGGTATCCCTTATGAAAAACTATCCGGTCTTGACGAACTTGGTTGGGGTATTCACGAAGGAAAACCTGCAACTCCCGAAAATAAGGCGGATTTTTTGCAGATCATGCGTGATTGGATGGACGGCCATTTAGACGAAAAATTTGAAGGCGGCGAAAGCCCTAACGACGTAAAGGCAAGGCAACTGGAAGCCCTGGAGATCATCATGAGCCACCCGGAAGAAAAAACGGTGCTCATTTGTATGCATGGCCGCGCGTTGCGCCTGCTTTTATGTATCCTCAGCAATAAACCGCTTACCGGGATGGACACCTTTCCGCACCAGAATCTGGTTTTGTACAAAGTAAGCTATGACGGCAAAAAATATGAGATCATTGATTTTAACAATGCCGGACATTTAAAACAATCGTGAAATAAATACTTCTAATAAATACCTGTGAATAAAATAAGAATATCCGCCGTTAGTTATACCAATACCAAACCGTTTATATACGGCCTTCAGCATACCGGAATATTAGAAAAAATAGACCTTAGCCTTGATAATCCATCAGATTGTGCTCAAAAATTAATTGACGACGTGGTGGATATTGGCCTGATCCCGGTAGCCGCCACCCTAAGCCTGAAGTATTGGGAAATTGTATCCGATTATTGTATCGGCGCCATTGGGGCTGTGAACTCCGTATTTATTTTTAGTAATTGCGATATAAAAGATGTGAAGACCTTGCAGCTCGACCCGCAGTCACGCAGTTCCAATAACTTAGCCAGGGTTTTGCTGAAAAATTACTGGAAGGCAGATCATCTGATGATTGTAGAAGATGCTGCTGATTATGCGAAATCCGCCGGCCCATATACCGCCTTTGTGCAAATAGGCGACCGCACTTTTGGAAAAAAGGAACAATATCCTTTCGTATACGACCTGGCCGAAGAATGGCAAAAATTCACAGGACTGCCATTTGTATTCGCGGCATGGATTGCCAACAAGCCCATTTCATCCGAATTTATGGCCGAGTTTAACCAGTCGCTGAAATATGGGCTTAACCACAGGGGCGAACTACTAAAAGAACTGCCTTCAAGGCCTGATTTTGATTTTGAAGATTATTTAATGCACAAACTTGATTTTGAGCTGACTGAGAATAAAAAGAAGGCTTTATATTTGTTTTTGGAATATGTGAAGGAGTTGTAAAATGCTAATTAAGGGAGCAGATTTACAATTGAGAATTCTGAAATCCTCGTCTATATAACTAAACATTAAAAAGTTTTAACACGGAGATGCAAAGAAAACACGGAGTTCGCTAAGTTTTATAATTCTCAATTTTCATTATTTCTCCGTGGTTAGTTCTGACAAAAATATTATCATTTCAATAATATTTGCCTTATATTAAAGCCTTAATCTTACACGTATGAATTCAACATCACTAAAAGGGCAATCAGCATTAGTTACAGGCGCCGACAGCGGCATAGGCAAAGGCGTTGCATTAGCATTGGCGGCGGCTGGCGCCAATGTGGTCATCAATCATGTGGATGCACATGAAAATGCCGAAAAAACAGTTGACGAAATAACCGCGGCAGGCGGCACAGCCTATGCAATTCATGCCGACATCAGCAACGAAGCCGAAGTACAGGCCATGTTTGCCGAAATGTACCGGCAATATGGTACCATTGATATATTGGTAAACAATGCCGGCCTGCAAAGAGATTCGCGTTTTGTGGATATGACTTTGGAACAATGGAACACCGTGATCAGCATCAACCTAACCGGGCAGTTCTTATGTTCACGTGAGGCTGCAAAGGAGTTTATAAAGAGGGGAGTAGTGGAAGGGCGGAGCAGGGCCGCAGGTAAAATAATTTGTATGAGCAGTGTTCATGAGGTAATCCCCTGGGCCGGACATGTAAATTATGCAGCCAGTAAAGGCGGTATAAGTATGTTTATGAAAAGTATAGCCCAGGAATTGGCCCCGCATAAGATTCGTGTTGTGGGCATTGGACCCGGCGCTATTCAAACACCCATAAATACATCAGCCTGGGATACACCGGACGCCCTGAACAAGTTATTGACCCTGATACCCTATAACCGTATAGGCGAACCTGATGATATTGGCAAGCTCGCCGCCTGGCTGGTTTCCGATGAAGCCGACTACATCACAGGTACCACCATTTTTATGGATGGAGGTATGACCCTGTACCCCGGTTTTGCGGATAATGGCTGAAGGGATTGTTGGAACGTTGCAAAGTTGAAATGTTGTAAGGTTTTTTTGGCAAAGCCTACCAGGCAATATTCCATTTTAAAAGTTCAACATTCCAACATTCCTTCCATAACCGTATAAATGACAATTAAATGGCATTTTCGAGGTTAATTTAATGTAAAAAAGCTATTTATATAATGTAAACGCCATTTTTTGGAGGTTTTTTCATTGACATATTGTAACAAATACACTAAGCTGTTTATGAAATTTTTAATTTATCACAAAAAATCGATATATATTATGAAATATTCATAAAAGTTTATTTATAATTTTGATATTGATAAATGCACTGTACATTTGTTGCGGATTTAAAATTTAAAACAACTATGAAAAAAGTAATTTTAACAATCGCAACCGCTGCTTTGTTCAGCGTAAATGTTTTTGCTGCTGATGGTGGTAAAAAGACAACAGGGACTACTGCTACCGTTTTATATAGTGTACAACAAGAGTTTAATGCTGATTTTGCCGGTGCGCAGAATATAGTTTGGACCGTGAACGAAAATTGCCAGAAAGCCGACTTTATTATTGACGATGCAAAGAAAACCGCATTTTACAATTTGGCCGGTGATTTTTTAGGCACCACGCAGGTTATAGGCTACAATGCAATCCCTGCTAAATCGCAAAAGCTTATTGCTGATGAGTACAAAGGGTATGCTGCCGGTAATGTTATTGTTTACCTTGCTAACGAATCGATGAACAGCGATATCGACCCTACATCGTACTTTGTTGACCTGAAAAGCAGCACTCATGAAGTTTTGGTAAGGGTTACCGGTTCAGGTAATGTAGAATTTTTTAAACAGGTAAAATAATTACCCCATCATAAATTCTATCAATTACAGCCTTCAGTCTCCGGATTGAAGGCTTTTTTATTTTAATAATTGCTTGATTTTTAAAACAATCAAAGTAACTTAGAATATTATTTACCAACATAAATTAAAACACAATGAGTTTACGATTAGGAGATGCTGCTCCAAACTTTAAAGCAAAAACATCTGAAGGTGATATTGACTTTTACGATTATCTTGGCAATAGCTGGGGTGTACTATTCTCGCACCCGGCTGATTACACTCCGGTTTGTACCACCGAGCTGGGAAGGACAGCCTCGCTTAAAAGCGAATTTGACAAACGTAATGTAAAAGTTTTGGCATTGAGCGTTGATTCTGTTGAGTCGCACAAAGGATGGATAAAAGATATAAATGAAACACAGCACGTCGAGGTTAATTTCCCGATCATCGGCGATGAGAACCGCGAAATCGCGCTGGCCTATGATATGATCCACCCCAATGCTTCATTAACAGCAACTGTAAGGTCATTATTCATTATCGCACCCGATAAAACAATTAAACTGATCATTACTTACCCGGCGTCAACAGGTAGAAATTTCCAGGAAATTTTACGCGTGATAGATTCATTGCAATTAACAGCCAATTACAGCGTGGCAACACCTGCGGATTGGAAGGACGGGGAAGACGTTGTTGTTGTGCCGGCAATTAAAACTGAGGACATACCTGCAAAATTTCCGAAAGGTTTTACACTGGTTAAACCCTATTTACGGTTAACACCGCAACCAAATAAATAATTTTATTTGGTTATTAATATATTTTATATATTTGAGCAGATTGGTTTTTCTATGCCCATTCTGAAATAATTTTTATTATCTTCGATTGGCGATAGTTTTTTAATCTGCAAAACAATTTTTTATACAACAATATTAATATTTATGAAAACTGGAAAAGTAAAATGGTTTAATACACAAAAAGGTTATGGTTTTATTGTTACCGACGATGGTAAGGATCTTTTTGTACACTTTAAGGATGTACAAGGCGGCGTAAATGCCATTAAAGATAACGATAGCGTTACATACGATGTGGAAGAAGGCAGAAAAGGGTTACAGGCAGTAAATGTAAAAAAAGCATAATTTAAAGATTGAATTCTTAGAGACCTCTGCATTCACAGGGGTTTTTTTGTTGCGAAAAATTTATACTACCGTAGCACTTTACATGTTCATTAATTCATTTTAAGGTAAAGCGACGAAAAATATTGCGTTTCCCACATATATAATAAACCAGTTATTGCAATTATGGATACTACAGCCAAGCTCACCAGGAATGCTGTTTTCTTAGTAATAGTAGCCTCCCTTGGCTATTTTGTTGATATTTATGACCTTTTGATATTCCTGATTGTAAGGAAAGCTAGTTTGCTTGATGTGGGCGTTAAGCCGACGGATGTTTTTAAAACGGGAATTTCTATTCTTAATTGGCAGATGGCCGGCCTGCTGGTGGGTGGAATACTGTGGGGCGTTTTGGGCGATAAACTTGGCCGCATTAAAGTACTTTTCGGCTCGATAGCTTTATATTCCCTGGCAAACTTCGCCAACGGCATGGTTCACGATGCCGAAATGTACACTATAGTGCGAGTAATTGCCGGTATTGGGCTTGCGGGCGAATTGGGCGCAGGAATCACTTTGGTTAGTGAAACTTTAAGTAAACAAAATAGGGGTTACGGCACTATGATCGTTGCATCACTTGGCCTTTTGGGAGCTGCAGCGGCTGCTATTGTTGCAAAATACGGTTGGCGTGAGGCCTATTTTGTTGGCGGAGGTTTGGGAATGTTATTATTATTGCTTCGATTGGGTACTTTTGAGTCGGGTATGTTTAAAAATATCGTTCATAAAGATGTTTCGAAAGGTAACTTCTTTATGCTGTTCACCAACTGGGACCGCTTCAAAAAATATTTATGTTGTATTTTGATAGGTGTGCCGCTTTGGTATGTTGTGGGTATTTTGATTTCCCAACAACCTGAGTTTGGGATTGCGCTCCACGCCCGCGATAAGTTAAGCGCCGGTGATAGTATTTTATATGCATATATCGGTATAGCCGTTGGCGGAATGATTAACGGGTTGCTTTCACAAATTACTAAATCCAGAAAGCTGGTGATGTATATTTTCCTGGTATTATCTGCTTTGACTGTTGTCATCTATCTGAACTCAACAGGCCTTACCACAGGACGATATCAGTGGCTTTGCTTTTTGATGGGTTTTGGCGTAGGTTATTGGACAACCTTTATAACTATCGCGGCGGAACAATTTGGCACCAATTTGCGCTCAACCGTCGCTACAACAGTACCAAATTTTGTGCGGGGCTCACTTATCCTTATCAGCCAGGGATTTGTTGCTTTGGTAAAACATAACGGCATGATCACCAGCGGCTATATCATGATGGCAATACTTACCGTTGTGGCCCTTTTTGCTTTAAGCCAGCTAAAGGAAACTTTCGCCAAGGACCTGAATTATGTTGAGGCTGGTTAAATTGGTTGTTAAGGTTTATTGAGTTGATTAGTGAGTGGTTTTTAAATTTAACTCAATCAACTATTCACCCGATCAACAATTCAACTAATTTCCGCAATTTTACCCCGATGATTACAAAAGACCAGATCGTTACTGACTACAAGCTGATACAGGATGAAATATGCGCTTCACTTGAACTCTTGGATGGCAAAGCGAAGTTCGAAGAAGAATTATGGGAACGTGATGGCGGCGGTGGTGGTCGTACCCGTGTTATCCAAAACGGGAATATTCTCGAAAAAGGCGGTGTGAATTTTTCTGCCGTCCATGGCCAACTTCCCGATCCGTTGAAAAAAGTGCTGAAAATTGAACAGGATGACTTTTTTGCAACCGGAATATCCATTGTGATCCATCCCAACCACCCAATGGTTCCAATTATTCACATGAATATCCGGTATTTTGAAATGCCTTCATCATTTGGTGACGGAAAGAAGCCGGTACGTTGGTTTGGCGGCGGTATTGACCTGACCCCGCATTATATCCTGGAGGAGGATGCCAGGTATTTCCATGCGTCTTTGAAATCTGTTTGCGATAAATTTAATCCCGATTTTTACCCTCGTTTTAAATTGTGGGCCGATGACTATTTCTTCATCAAACACCGCAGCGAAACCCGCGGGATAGGGGGGGTGTTTTACGACCGTTTAACAGCAAATGATGATTTAAGCTGGGAAACCATTTTTGAGTTTTCAAAAGCGCTGGGCCGTTCGTTTGCCCCGGTTTATACCGAACTGGTAAACCGAAATCGTGATAAACCTTTTAATGAAGAGCAGCAACTATGGCAATTCCAGCGCCGCAGTCGCTACGCGGAGTTTAACCTGGTTTATGATGCCGGCACCAAATTCGGATTGGAAACCAACGGGCGCATCGAATCCATATTAATGAGCCTGCCGCCAACGGCCAAATGGGTGTATAATTACCAGCCTTTACCGGGTAGTGAGGAAGAAAAAACGTTATCGCTGTTAAAGAAGGGAATTAATTGGGTATGAAAATAGTTATTATGAAAACATTGGGTTTGGTCTTTATTGCTTCTCTGCTGTGCTCATTTCAAGCACCTAAGTCCCTTAAAGGCACCTGGGAATTTGCCGGCGGTATTTATAATGGGAAAAAGGAGGGCGCCCCAAAAGGATATTCCCTCCACCGAAAATATGACGCCACACATTACGAGGCTTTCGCAATTGAAAAAGGTTATAAAACAGAGAAATATGAATCGGGAACTTATGTTTTAAATGGCGATAGTTGTATTGATAAAGAAACCTTTTGCAGCCAGCCATCAAAAATCACCAATATCCCAATTCATTACCTTTACACCTTTAAAAATGATACCCTCACTTTAAGCGGTAAATTACCTACCGGTATGCTTGTGATAGAATACTGGAAAAAGATTAGATAGCCCTAATCCACATCTTACTTTATAAATTACCGGCATTCGGATTTTTGGACTTTTTTCAAGTAAAATTGGCATGGTAAAACCATAAATTTTCTTAACTTCGCGGGTCGTTTAAATAACATTTTTAAACGGACAATTATAGAGAAGATACTACATAGAAATTAAAATGGCCGAAGGAACAGAAAACGATAATCCGCACAAAGAAGACAGAATAATTTCGATAAATATTGATGAAGAAATGCGATCAGCCTATATTGATTATTCAATGTCGGTTATCGTTTCCCGGGCACTGCCCGATGTGCGCGATGGGTTAAAACCGGTACACAGGCGTGTGCTGTACGGTATGCTCGATCTTGGTTTAAATAACAACAAGCCTTATAAAAAATCAGCCCGTATTGTGGGTGAGGTGCTTGGTAAGTACCACCCGCATGGCGATAAGTCTGTATATGACGCCATGGTGCGTATGGCCCAGGAATGGAGCCTGCGTTATCCCTTTGTCGAAGGTCAGGGTAATTACGGATCAATTGATGGTGATGAACCTGCAGCAATGCGATATACCGAAGCCAGGCTTGAAAAAATAGCTGAAGAAATGCTGGCCGATATTAATAAAGATACCATTGATTTCCAGCTCAACTTTGACGATTCATTGCAGGAACCAACGGTTTTACCTGCTAAATTTCCAAACTTGCTGGTAAATGGTGCATCGGGTATTGCGGTGGGGATGGCCACGAATATGGCTCCGCACAACTTAACCGAAGTTATAAATGCAACTTTAGCCCTGATTGATAACCGCCAGATTGAGGTTACCGAACTGATGAAACACATCAAAGGCCCGGATTTTCCAACAGGCGGTATTATTTACGGCTTTGAAGGGGCCCGTGAGGCGTTTGAAACCGGCCGTGGCAGGATCGTGATAAGATCAAGGGCCGAAATTGAAACCTACAACAATGACCGTGAACGGATAATTGTAACAGAAGTGCCATACCAGGTAAATAAAGCCCTGATGATTGAACGGACAGCCGAATTGGTAAACGGCAAAAAACTGGAAGGTATTTCGGCCATAAGGGACGAATCAAACAGGGAAGGTATCCGCGTTGTTTATGAAATAAAGCGTGATGCAAACGCAGCAATCGTGCTGAATAATTTGTTTAAGTACACTGCACTGCAAACATCCTTCAGTATAAACAATATCGCGCTGGTTCATGGAAGGCCTATGATGCTTAACCTTAAGGACCTGATCCACCATTTTGTGGAGCACAGACATGAGGTTGTGGTACGGCGTACAAAATTTGAACTTTCTGAAGCCCAAAAACGTGCACATATACTGGAAGGTTTACTGATCGCTTTAGATCACCTGGACGAAGTAATAAAGTTAATTCGCGGTTCAAATACACCTGATGATGCAAGGGAAGGTTTAATTATCCAATTTGGATTATCGGACATACAGGCACGCGCCATTTTGGATATGACCTTAAGAAGGTTAACCGGACTTGAACGCGATAAAATTAAAGATGAGTATGCCGGTTTAATGAAACTGATAGATTATTTAAATTCTATTTTGAATGATGAAGGTTTACGGATGCAGAT
Organism: Mucilaginibacter sp. UBA5151; assembly: GCA_002413785.1. GTDB lineage: Bacteria > Bacteroidota > Bacteroidia > Sphingobacteriales > Sphingobacteriaceae > Mucilaginibacter. The sequence goes on along the minus strand of DHXR01000035.1, from coordinate 25,396 downwards.
CATTAAAGATGAACTTACAGAGATCAGGGATAAATACGGCGATGAGCGGAGAACCGAAATGGTGCACTCGTCTGCAGAAATGCAAACTGAGGATTTTATTGAGGATGAGGATGTTGTGATCACTATTTCCCGTGAAGGTTACATTAAGCGCACGCCTTTAACTGAATACCGCAGGCAGGGCAGGGGAGGGAAAGGCTCCCTGGGAAGCAATAGCCGGGACGCTGATTTTATTGAGCACTTGCTGATCGCATCGAACCATAATTATATGCTGTTCTTCACGGAATCGGGGCAATGTTTCTGGTTGAGGGTGTTTGAAATTCCGGAAGGTTCCCGTATTTCTAAGGGCAGGGCTATCCAGAATATCATTAATATTCCTAAAGAGGAAAATATTAAAGCTTATATTAAGCTGATCAGCCTGAAGGATAAAGAGTACCTCGAAAATAACTTTATCATTATGTGTACCCGTAAAGGTACTATCAAGAAAACATCGCTCGAAGCATACTCACGTCCGCGGGCAAATGGTATAAACGCAATAAATATTAATGAAGGCGATTCGCTTTTAGAAGCAAACCTAACCAGTGGCAGCAGCGAAATAGTGATGGCCTTAAAATCAGGTCGTGCTATCCGCTTTAATGAATCCAAAGTGCGGCCAATGGGACGTACGGCTACAGGCGTGCGCGGCATAACCCTTGAAAATGAGAACGATGAGGTTGTTGGCATGATCAGTATTGATAACCCTGAAACAACAGTTTTGGTGGTTTCCGAAAAAGGTTATGGCAAACGTACAGATATTGACGATTACAGGGTAACAAACCGTGGCGGAAAAGGGGTTAAAACTTTAAATATAACCGACAAAACCGGCAAACTTGTTGCCATAAAAGGTGTTACTGATAAAGAAGACCTGATGATCATTAATAAGTCGGGCATTATAATAAGAATTGCTATAAGTGAGTTAAGAACTATGGGTAGGGCTACCCAGGGTGTAAGGTTAATTTCCCTTAAAGAAAACGATGAAATTGCTTCTGTTGCAAAAATTGAGCATGACGAGGAAGAGGATAAGGAAATTGACGGCGAACCTGAAAGCAACGGTGCAGGACCAGTTACTGATGATATAAATGAATAGGAAAAATGCAAGGCCGTAAAATTTTACTACCGGTTTTATTAGTATTGTTCACCACTTTTACTGCGTTTAGCCAAACTGAGGCGCTTAAAATGGTGGTGAACAATCTTGCTTTCTATAAACAAAAAAAAGACCTTAAATTTTTAGGTAATGCAAAAAAAACGGTTGATAGCCTGATTAAGTCGTCTGCAGACTCCCTCGACCTTGAGAGAAACGTTTATAAAGTGGTCGTTTATTCCGCTATCTTATACACGGACACTTTAAATAAGTTAAATCAGCCGGAGTCATTTTTTTCGCAAACTTCGGAACTGGTTGATAATCTTTCCGGCAAAAGGAAAATTTACAAGTTCGATGTGGACATGGATTATGCTAAAAATTGTTTGGCTGATGTTTGTATCCGCAAGGCCTTTGTTTATGAGAATAAATCGGATTTTGTTAATGCCCTTGACTTATTTGAGCGTGCCAAAAAATACGCACCTTCATTTGAAAAAATAAACGCTTATATTGCCTATTCAAATAATAAGCTTGGTAATTTACAGGCAGCGGCAAAATATTATTCAGACTTAATTGGGGGCGACAACACAAAGGCAGAATATGCAGAAGCGGCGGCAAATATCTATAAATCATTTGGCGATACTGTTACCGCTCTCGAAATAGTTAAAAAGGGCCGTAAGGTATTACCTAACGACAAATCGTTATTGCTGGATGAGGCCAATATTTATAATAATAAAAAGGACTATCTTTCATTAGTAAATTTACTGCCGGCATTGCTTGATATTAATACAAATAACGCCGATATTTCGTTCGTTGCTGCAAATTGTTACGATCATTTGAATCAGTACGACAAGGCGGAAACACTTTATTTACGCGCAATTGAACTAAATAGTTCTGCCTACGGGCCAATATTTAACCTCGGTTTATTATATTTTAGGAAAAACAAAATAAAGCAGGAGGGGGCGGGTGCCCCAAACGTAGCCAGGGCCGTACAGTGGCTTGAAAAAGCCAGTGAAATATCGCCAAATGATATCAACTGCCTGGAAGCATTACAAATGGTTTACACCAAAACAGGAAATAAAAATCAAATAAACAGGATAAATAATAAATTAAAACAGTTAACCAATCAATAATAATAAATTATGAAAATCAAACTTTTGATGGCATGCCTGTTAGGCTTTGTTTCAGCAACTGCATTTGCTCAAAAAGGGGAGTTAAGAAACGCGCAGGAGAGTTATAATTCTTATACGGTATCGGCAAACCCCAAAGTGCCAGTGTTAATGGTTAAAGCTGTTGCAAGCCTTAATGAGGCTAAAACCGCCATTGATAAAGCATCAGCTAATGATAAAACTGCTGCTTTGCCGCTTACTTTTGCCTTAAAAGGGGCAATATATGGCGCCCTTGCGTTTCAGGACAGTGTTCCGGCTACTTCAGCACCTTTGTTAACAATTGCTGCTGACGCCATAAAAAAAGCCAGGGAATCAGATACAAAAGGGGAAAACAAAAAATTGATAGACGAGGCTAATAATTATGTTGCTTTATATAACTCAACTTTGGGTGTAAAACAGTACCAAAGCGGTAAATATGACCTGGCTTACCGGTCATTTGATAACTACCGTCAGGCGCTTCCTGATGACACGAGCGCCATTTATTATACAGCGCTTGCCGCGTCAAACGCGGGAAATACTGATCCAAAGTTTTATCCCTTTGCCATTACCAATTATAACACGCTATTAGCTACAAAATATTCCGAAAATGCTAAAATATATAAGTACCTGACTACCTTGTACATTATTACCAAGGATACTGCCAGCGCTTTAAAAACTATCGGTGAGGGCGTGGCCAAATACCCCGCTAACTCTGAATTGCGCGAACTGGAGATCAGGATTGGTTTGCAGGCAGGTAAAGAGGCTGAGATATTAGGAAAGATACAGGCAGCCATTGCAAATGACCCCAAAAACAAAGTTCTATATTATTACGAAGGTTTAACTTATTCACGCATAGCAGATGCAACTGATGACAAAGCCTCGAAAGCGAAAGATGATGCTACAAAAGTTAGCTTAACTAAAACTGCTTTCGACAATTATGTATCAGGCGCTGAAAATTATAAAAAGGCACTTGCGATTGATCCTGAATATTTTGACGCTAATTTGAATTTAGGCTATTCGTTAGAAAAACCTGCAATAGATATTTATAACACTGCCAGAAATTTACCGGCCGATAAACAAAAAGAATATGTGGCCTTACGTTTAAAGGCTGATGTGCAATTTGACCTTGCATTGCCATACCTGCAAAAAGCGGTTGCCCTGAATTCAAAATCATCCGATGCGCTAAATAATTTGAGAAATTATTACAGGGGGAAATATGACACTGCAAATGCAGCAGCGAATAAAGCGAAAGCTGATGATCTGAAAAAACAGATTGATGCTTTGTAAGTATAAAACATTTTAAAATAGAAGGGACCTTTATACAGTCCCTTTTAATAGTTGATTCTACTTAACATAATGTTAATTATGAGAAAACTGTATTTGGTGGAGCGGCTAAGTTTTGGGTTCGCTTACAATCATCTTTTGATTTAGATATTGCAAAAAAAGCCTTTCTTCAAAACCCTCCTAAAATTGAACATTATGATTATGCTTAACCGAAAAACGTAAAATTTGGTTGGCTGATAAATTCATTCATTAAGAAAATGGCGGTAGATTTACGTAAGTTAATTTTAGTAGGATGTTTGCTTTGCAACCCTGCAAGCATAATGCATTAATTCAATACTGTTTAATTCTTTTCTTTAATATGTGTTACATTAACGGCTATCCCTTAGAGGGATAGCCGTATTTTGTTAATTACTAAATTAATTGCTACTATAAACAATCCATATAGCGACTTTAAGATGTTTTGCGTAATTTGCATAAATTTTATTTTTGATTTGTAAAAAGATAATTGTAAATAAAAAATCAAACCCGATTATTAAGGGTAAAAATATTAACGTTTAGAAATTCTTTTATCTAATTGTCCCACGCTGTTTTTTATGATAGGTTATTAGGGATAAGTAACCTTAAACTTTATAAAATGGAAAATTTATTTGTGCTGCTATTCTTAGTTAGCTTAGTTTTATTTATTCTTGGTCTCTTAAATCCTAATGCCAGTTTATTTTGGTATAGAAAGACCCGCTCCCGAAAAGCATCTTGTTTAATATACGGATTAAGCTTAGCCATTTCTTTTATTTTCGTAGGAGTTCTTGGAGAGAAAAATCTTAATACTCAAAATAAGATTGCTGAAAAAATAGCTCCTGCTGACAGCATTGCCCAAAAACAACAAGAACTTAAACAACGTAAAGAAAGTACATTGACAGCTAACCAATTAGTGCAATTTTATGCTCAAAATGAAGTAAAGGCCTACAATGATTTTAAAGGCAAAAAATTTTATGTTGTTGGTTACATCGAACATATCGGTAAAGACATAATGGATAATACCTATGTTTCTCTTAAATCAGGTGACCTTATTAGGGGCGTTCAATGTTTTATAGAAGACGAAAATGTTCTTGCCCAATTACATACTGGGCAAAAAATAACCGTATTAGGAACAGATGACGGATTAATGGTGAATGTTCTGATGAAAGATTGTACTGTAGTTGATAACTTACCAAATAATTAATTTCCTTTAAACGTAATAACTACGTTTGGTAGCTTTTTGAGATGCTCAATTATGTTATTTTTTTCATACTGATGAATTAATGTTAATGTTTTCAATTACTTCAATTCCAAGTATGTTTTTAATTTGTATTGACTTTTTTGATGGTAAACTACTTTGAAGGGCTAAAATAACTTTACTATTAGGTGTTAAACCTTCTGCCATTTGTTCAGCTTCAATAATGCATTTATATTTTACACATTGAAATATACCTCGAATGACATCACCTTCACCCGAAGTTGATGGTTTAACTTCTACTCCTATTGACATATTTCCATATTTGAAGAAAATATCTATTCTGTCTCCTGAAAGTAATAGTTTTTCTATCTCTACCGAATCAACCTTTAAATGAAGTAAATGTGGATTCTTTGCTATAGCTTCTTTAAATAATCGATGAGGTTCTTTTTCACCGCCGCCAAACCTTATATGGGATATTTCTTCTCGTATCCCATCAATATCAAGAGATAACGGGTCAAGCCCAAATTGTTCAAGAACCCAATCCCATTTTGGATAAGTTGAAATTTTTTCTTTTAGAATCCCATGTTTTTCTCTTGGCGTAAAATGATCATTATTAAGATTAAGCGACCCATACCATCCATCAAAACCTTTTCCGGGTAGTTGGGTTTTTTTGTTTACGACTAAACCTTGAATAGGAGGAATTTTTGCATTTTTAATTTCTGTATTCAACAAGTTAATTGCTTCCCCTATTGTACCAAGAACTTTAGCCATGTTCCTATGATGCTTGCCAACTTCTTCTGCTAAGGCGGAATAAGTTATAGCTTGCCCGTTTGCTATTGCTTGTCTAACAAGGAAAGGAAAAACTTTTTTGGCAAGTTTGAAATAGGGTTTATCGCCTTCTAAATAGGTTCTCGACTTATTCCTTTTAACAATTCGTTTGGGGGATGTCATGTTCAATAATTGTTTTTTACAAATCTATATTTTTTGGTATTGATTACCAAAACCTTACAAATAACTATGTCTAATCTAATTGCTCTGCGCCCTCAATGGAGTAATGCGCCTTAACCCGAATTATTAACCCTTTAAATATTTATGTGTCATGGATAAAATTCAAAACCACAATCCTAAACTCTTAACTTTTGATAAGTCAGACCGCTTTGTAAAACTTTGGGAAAACATTTGTAAATTTGATGAATTGAAATTTGCCTGATGAACAGACTTGAAACATACACAGCAGACATTATAAAACTTTGTAAAGCACATAAGGTAAAAACCCTGTATGCCTTTGGTTCTGTTCTGACAAACCATTTTAATAGCGAAAGTGACATTGACTTAATCGTTGACTTCGCCAACATTGAAGTAGAAGACTATGCGGACAATTATTTCGATCTTAAATTTTCGCTTCAGGAAGTGCTGAAAAGGCCAATCGACTTACTGGAAGAGAAAGCTATTAAAAACCCCTATTTTAAACAGTCCGTAAACCAGCAAAGACAACTTGTTTATGGACAATGAAACAAAAACTATGCTTCTGCCCCTCCCCTTCTATCCCATGCTGTTTAGTTAAGCAAAAGATCGTCTTTTAAAATGCACCAGAGGTGCAAAATATCGGTAGAAAATTAACAATGGAGCTAAAGCGTGCCGTCAGGTACGCAACCTCGCAACGTTCCGTACCTGACGGCACGGTTTTTTCTTTTTAAATATATTCTACCAATATTGGACCCTTACAGGGTCAACTTTAACCTAATGACATTGAACTACGGCGCGCAATTTTTGTATCGGAAAATTTTTCTATCGTCCTTTGACCCGATTGGATCGATTCCTTAGCCTGATGAAAATAATCCTTGCAACCTTTACAACATTTACAACCACTACAACATTTACAACTTTTATAACCTCTTTAACCATTATTTTTCTGATATTTAACCAATATGTTAGTATCGGAACGTGTACTGAAATGGGTTATTAATTGCTACCCTCCCCTGCTCTTTCAGCGCATTCGTGTGGTTAAGTTTGATAAGGGGTTTCGCGGCGTTGAGGTAAAGGTCATCAAGAGTTTTCTTAATAAAAATTTTAATAATGCCATATTTGGCGGCACATTATTTGCCGCTGCGGACCCGTTTTACCCTTTGCTTTTTTTCAATATTTTTACGCATAAAGGGTATAAATTGAGGACATGGTCGCATTCGCTGGCTATCCGCTATCATAAGCCTTCCAAAACCAATATGCATTTTAAAATCAGCATCACCGATAAGGAAGTGGAACATTGCGAAGAGGTTTTAAATTCCTCGGGGAAATACAGGCGGACTTTTCATGTAAAAATTTATGACGAAAACGAGCAATTGTGCGTCACTGTATTGAGCAAAATTTATATGCGTAATTTAAATTTTATGGCAGATGCAAATGAACTGGAAGTATAATAAGAACAGAGGTAGTCTTTTTAATACTCAACAGAGGCGTAGCACAATGCCATTAAGTTAAGGGTAAATGTATTTTTTTACCCTCTTTATGCCGAAGGCAAAGAGAGGGTCGACGAGCGAAGCGTCGTCGGGGTGAGTAAAATATACGCCATGCATTAGCGCTAATGCATGGCGTATATTTTACTCACCCGGTCATCGCTACGCTGGACCACCCTCTCTTCCGCAAGCGGGAAAGAGGGTAAAACAGTATTTATTTAAAATATTTACCTATTTAGACGCGATAATATGCACATCATCATGAATGACAGCGCCTTCATCAAAAAAGGGTTTTGTATTTCAACAGATCAAAGCCTGCTTGATTTTTATCAACAAAATACGCAGGTTGGGCTGACAAGGGTTATTACCGATAAAGCTACTTTTGCTTATATTTGCGAACAGTTATGAATGTGAAAAAGCTGATTTTTGAGGGCGAAGGCGTAACACTCGACTTTAAGAAAACCATTACCAATTGCGGGAAGATTGCAAGGACGATGGTATCGTTTGCCAATAACAAGGGCGGGCGTTTGCTGATTGGTGTGGCTGACGATGGCACGATAAAAGGGGTAAAATCAGAGGATGAAGAGCGGTATATGATAACAAAAGCCGCCCATCTTTATGCCCGGCCGGCTTTGGAGCCTGTATTTGAGGAGGTTTACGTTGATGATAAACTGGTACTGGTTGTTGATACCCCCGAAAGCACCGCCAAACCGCATTTCGCGCTTGCCGAAGACGGCAAATGGTGGGTTTATGTAAGGGTAAAAGATAAAAGCATACTTGCCAGTAAAATCGTGGTTGATGTACTTAAACGCTCGGCCAGTAATGAAGGGGTATTAATTGAATATTCGTCTAAAGAGAAAGCGATATTGGAACACCTTGAAAAAACTGCCCGGATTACATTAACAGAATGCTGCAATTTGCTGAAAATAGGCCGTAAACGCGCGCAAAAATTGCTGGTCGACCTCATATTATCAGGTATTATACGCATTCATACAACCGAAAAGGAAGAGTTTTATACAGCGGTGTAAAATAGTCCGAAAGTCGGTAATTCAGTAAAGTCCGAAAGAAGCTGCATTTGATTTTAATGAAATTCCGTAAGCCTGAAACATTACAACATTCCAACTTTACAACATTTCAACGCTCCAAATGAAGACCCTGTACCATAAATATAAACCCCATTACCACGCTAATCTGCACCTGGCTATCCCGGTTGTGATATCGCAATTGGGGCATACATTGGTTCAAACCTCGGATACCATTATCGTGGGACATTTTGCGGGGACGGTTTCGCTGGCAGCAGTTTCGCTGGCAAGTGGTATTTTTTCTATAATGCTGGTGATCGGGATTGGGATCTCTTATGGTAGTACACCGTTGATAGCCCAGCATAACGGGCGTAAAAACTACCTTGAATGCGGTCAATTGCTTTCAAACAGCTTGTTTATAAATGTGCTTAGTGGTATCGCTCTCTTCGTGATTACCTATTTTGTCGCAGTGTTTTTGTTAGATCATCTGGGGCAAACCCCTGCCGTTGTACATCAGGCAAAACCTTTTTTGGTTTTGCTGGGCCTTTCGGTAATCCCAATGCTGGTATTCAATACTTTTAAACAATTTACCGAAGGGCTTGGCTTTACCAAACAAGCGATGGTTATTTCCATTTGGGGAAATATACTGAATGTATGCCTCGGTGTAATTTTTGTAAAGGGTTTGTTTGGCATCAGCCCTATGGGTGTAAAAGGCGTTGGTTATAGTACATTGATTGACCGCTGCGTTATGGCGATAGTTATGGGAATTTATGTATTCAGGTCAGTTAATTTTAAAACGTATTTGAAGGGTTTTGTAATAACAAATATCGACCGTTTTCGGTCAATGCAAATTTTGAAGATTGGCGCCCCTGTAGCGTTGCAGTATGCTTTTGAGATCAGTGCATTTAGCATAGCAGCCATCCTTATCGGGACTATCGGGTACCATGAGCAGGCCGCTCACCAGGTTGCAATCAGCCTGGCCGCGATTACTTATATGATGGCAAGCGGCCTGTCCGCAGCGGCTGCAATAAAATCAGGGAATTATTTTGGACAGAGTGATCACCATAATTTAAGACAATCGGCCATATCAAACTATCACATCGTACTGGCATTCATGTGTATCACGGCTGCCATCTTTACCCTGTTTAATCACCAGTTACCATGGATTTATACTTCAGATAAAACGGTTATAGGTATTGTGGCACAGTTACTTATTATTGCAGCCTTCTTTCAATTGTTTGATGGCACCCAGGTTGTCGGCCTCGGGATTTTGCGTGGTATGGGCGATGTGAATATCCCTACCGTAATCACCTTTTTAGCCTATTGGGTTGTAGGGTTGCCGGCTGGTTATTTATTGGGTATAAAATTGCATTTGGGCGTTAAAGGGGTTTGGTATGGATTGGTGATGGGTCTGATGGCCTCTTCCATTTTACTTTTCTTCCGTTTCCAGTTTATCAGCAAAAAGCACCAGGATAAAACGGTATTAATAATGGCGAAGGATTAAAAATATTATTTATGCGCCGGTATTTTCACTCCACCTGTAGCTGTCATTCTCCAGGCCAATCAAATCAATAACGCGGTTAACAACTGTCATGGCCAGTTCCTCAATAGTTTTGGGCTTGCTGTAAAAGGATGGCATGGCCGGGCAGATGATGCCACCTGCTTCGGTAATAGTTTGCATGTTGCGGATATGGATCAGGTTAAATGGCATATCCCGGGCTACCAGTATCAGCCTGCGGCGTTCTTTTAATATCACATCGGCGGCGCGGGAGATCAGGTCGTCGGAGATACCGGCTGCAATTCTTCCAAGCGTTCCCATAGAGCAGGGAATTACAACCATGGTATCAAACTTTGCCGACCCGGACGCAAAGGGCGCCATAAAATCATTCTTTTTATAAAATTTAAAGGGGTAATTGTTGTAATCCTCGTTGTCCAGTTCAAATTTCCATACCTCTTTCGCATTATCCGACATTACGACTGCAATTTCAGCAATTTGATTGCTCAGCTGTTGTAATTTTTCAAATAACAATTTTGCATAAATGGCGCCGCTGGCGCCCGTAACGGCAATAACTATCTTTTTCTTCATATCAAAACTACCATCGGCAACATCTAAAGATAAGGGCATAAAAAAGGGTCGAATATAAATACCCGACCCTACATCTACCTATGAAAAACATGCCCTTGAGAGGGCACTACAAATATAATAACAGTTTTTTAATTTTTAAACAATTTGTTAAAATAAATTTAATAGCTGTTTGGCTGATTTTTTTCAATCAATGTTTGGATAATGCCATCTACCAAACCTACCGTCGGAACATAGATATTTTTAATATTAGCGCATTTCATTACGGTTAAGTAGATCTCACATGCCGGTATAATCACATCTGCGCGGTCCATGTTCAGTCCAAGTACATTTATCCTGTCTTTTAAAGAAAATGAATTCAAATAAGTATAAAGCGACTTAAGTTTACCAAAGGTTAAAGGCGCATTATCCTTTTCTTCGGACATCCTGTACAATTTATTGATGTTTCCGCCAGTCCCGATACCCGAAATAACTTTGAACTGCCTTGTATTATCACGGATGAATTCCTTCATTTCGGTCCAGGTTTCTTCCGTATCCTGGTTATCCAGCATACGGATAGTCCCGATATTAAAAGACTTTGAAGCTAAGAGTTCGCCCGCTGAAAATAATGACAACTCCGTGCTGCCGCCGCCTACATCTACATAAAGATAATTTTTGTTTTTATCAATGTTCTGGTCAGCATGGCTGGCGTAAATCATCCCGGCCTCCTTTTGACCATGAACAATCTCCAAATCAATATTTGCTTCCTCTTTTATCCTTTTCACTATGTCCGGGCCATTCTTAGCTTCACGCATAGCTGAAGTCGCGTAGGCCATGTAATCTGCCACTTTATAAACATCCATCAGGTTACGGAAAGCCTGCATCGTTTTTATAAGGTCGGTTGATTTCTTTTCAGAAAGCCGTTGCTGCAAAAATGCGTCATCGCCGAGCCGCAGCGGTACGCGGACGAGCGTGTTTTTCTTAAACGAAACTGATCCGTTATTTTCAATTATATCTGCAATAAGCAATCTTACGGCATTTGACCCTATATCTATCGCGGCGTATCTCAATTTTATTTGTTTTTATTTTTCAGGTAATTATAAATGTCAACCTGCGCCCTGACAGGGATCTCCGCGTTGGTTCTATGGTATTTATTTGTATTGTGACTGTTTATTTCACGTGACTTGGTGTTGTCCTCCAGCTGGATATTTATGATATCCCTTATTTCCTTGCGCAAATTGTCATCATAAATGGGAAAGCCAACTTCAACACGGGTATCGATATTCCTTGTCATAAAATCAGCCGATGTCAGGTAGATCAGTTCGTTACCGCCATTGCAATAAATATGTACCCGTGAATGCTCAAGATATTTATCAACTATGCTGATGATTTCGATGTTTTCACTAAAACCCTTCATACCTGCAATTAAACAGCACATCCCTCTAATAATCAGTTGAACTTTTACGCCTGCATTATTGGCATGGTACAGTTTCGCTATCAGTTGTTCATCAGCAAGGCTGTTCATTTTCAAAATCATATAGGCTTTTTTACCGGCCTTTGCGCTCTTTATTTCGTTGTCGATCAGCTTATAAATTGCCGGTCGCGAGTCTATCGGCGATACGATCAAACTTTTTAAGCCTTTAGGCAGCATATTTTTGTTTAATGCTTTAAAAATATTTACCAGGTCGTCTGTGATCCGCTTATTTACTGTCAGCAGCGTATGATCCGCATACATCTGCGCTGTTTTTTCATTGTAGTTCCCGGTTGATAAGCAACCATAATAGGCAATTTTCCCTTTTTCGAGCCGGGCGATTAAACATATTTTTGCGTGCACCTTATAGCCATCAATACCGTAGAGTACAGTAACCCCTTCTTCTTCAAGCCTCCTGCTCCATGATATGTTATTTTGCTCATCAAACCGTGCCCTTAATTCAACCAGACAAGTAACCTTTTTGCCATTTTTAGCCGCATTGATCAATGCATGTATTACCCGCGAATTTTCCGCCAGCCTGTAAACGGCAATGCTGATTTCCTTTACCTTGGGATCAATAGCTGCTTCCCGCAAAAAGTGGATCACATAATCATAGGATTGATAGGGTGTGCTTATCAGGTAATCTTTTTTAGCAACCATCCCCATCAGGCTCTTGCCAAACGATAAACCATTTACAGATACCGGGATGTTTTTTTCATACTCCAGTTCGGGCCGGCCTACATTTGGGAAAGCAATGAAATTTTTAAAATTATGATACCGGTTACCCGGGATCAGACTTTCTCCGCTCAGCCCCATTTTGTTTACCAGGTATTTTAACATATCAAGGGGCATTTCCGAATCGTACAATAAACGCATGGGTTTGCCTTTGCGCCGCTTCATTAAGCTTTTTGATAAGGAATCGATAAATTTTTCGCTTACCTCTTTATCCAGGTCAAGCTCGGCATCCCGGGTTAGCTGAATGGAAAAGGCCTCCATGGTATCATGTTCAAAAATGAAAAAGATATCTTCAAGACTGTAACGGATAACGTCGTCCAATAGAATAATGAATTTCAGGTTATTGGTTTCCGGTAATACGATGAATCTTGAAAGCGTATCCGGAAATTCTATCAGCGCCAGCTGCGATTTTTTTCCTTTTGTAAGCTTAACAAAAAAATAAATGGCGCGGTCCCGTAATTCTGGCAGCTGAAGGGTTTCATTTAACATGATAGGCACCAGTGTTGCCAGCAATTTTTCCCTGAAATAGCCCTTCACAAATTCTCCCCTGCTAACATTCAGCTGTTTATCATTAAGGATAAATATTTTCTCTTCGGCAAGCTGTTTTACAATGATGTTCTCGTACAGGTTGTTAAATTTTCGTTCCTGTCTTACAACTATATTTTTTATCTGGTTCAGTATCTTTTTAGGGTTATAGCCTAATATTTGCTTCGCTCTTTCGTTCAGGTTGGCCAGGCGGCTTAATGTGGCCACCCTAACGCGGTAAAACTCGTCAAGGTTTGATGAAAATATAGCTAAAAACTTTATCCTGTCAATCAGCGGGACGGTTTGGTCGGCAGCTTCCTGCAAAACCCGGTCGTTAAAATATAACCAGCTAATCTCCCTGTTAATGATAGGTATATGTTTATTATCCATAAAAAGACTGGCTTTTCAGCCACGTTTACAAATCTGCTTATTTAATTGTTAAATTAATATTAACTCATTGGTATTTTTGTAGGTTCATAGTAAATAGTTAATGGATCATAGTTCATGGTAGTAAAAAAGCGTCTTTTAAAAGCCTTTAAAACGTCATATCCGCAATGAAGCTTTCTGCCATTAACAATGAACCATGAACTATGAACAATTTTTTCACTATCAACCATCAACTATTACTATTTTTACACCACAATAAATAAACCAAATATGCCAACTTTTGATATAGTAAGCAAAATAGACGGACAAACACTGGATAATGCCGTAAATACTGCTAAAAAAGAAATATTAAACCGCTACGATTTTCACGGTACCAACAGCACTATCGATCTGGATAAAAAGACCAATACCCTAACGGTAGTTACTGAAAATGAAATGCGCTTAAAAGCCATCCAGGATTCGATAATCGGCCGCATGGTTAAACAGCAGCTTGACCCGAATGCGCTTGATTTTGGCAAAGAACAATATGCAGCGGGCAATATGATCCGCAAAGAGATAAAAATTAAGGAGGGCATTGATAAAGAGGCCGCCAAAAAGATCGTAAAAAAAATAAAAGACAGCGGTTTAAAGGTACAAGCCTCCATTATGGACGACCAGGTACGGGTGCAGGGTAAAAAGATTGATGACCTGCAGGCGGTGATCAGCTTATGCCGGAGCGATGATTTCGGCCAGCCTTTGCAGTATATTAATATGCGGGACTGAGTAGATTTACGATTTTAGATTTACGAATTACGATTGGTTGAATGCGGATTGCGGAATAGGTTTTACCAATTTCTTTAATTGTCTAATCTAAAATCGTAATTCTAAAATCTAAAATAAAAAAGCCGCCCCTTGCGGAACGGCCTTCTCTAACTAAACCAAACCTATTATGAAAAAAATCTTTTTTTCTTTAAGAACGGGTGGCTGTCATCCATCTTTCGGACTTCCCGCCTTTCGGACTCCTTACTTCACAGCTATCTCTCTTGACTGAATTTTAGCTTCTTCCTTTTTAGCCACATTAACCTTCAGGATACCATCGGTATATTCAGCTTCAATTTTGCTGTGGTCGGCAACTTCAGGTAATGTAAATGACCTGGTGAATGAATTGTAGCTATATTCGCGTTTGCTGAATTTTTTATCTTCTTCAACGTTTTCAGTTTTCTTATCTGCTGATACGCTTAATACGTTTTTATCAAGGCTAATCTTAAAATCTCCTTTTTTAAGGCCGGGGGCAGCCAAATCAATATGGAATGCGTTTTCTGTTTCTGCAATGTTTACCGCAGGTGTACGGCTGGCCAATTTATCGCTCAAAAACGAGTCGTTTAATATAGAATCAAACACATCGCTAAAGAATGGGTTAACAGCCTGATTTTTTTGTCCGTTGGTAAATTTTACTAAAGTCATTTTTATGTCCTCCTAAGATTTTCTTTTATTTATCTTCGCATTTTATTCATCAAGTGTTATACCAAGTGGTAAAACACACAATAAGGCAGACACTATGTCCGTTATGTTTATTTTCTACGGACAATATGACACATCATGGCTGAAAAACTATCAGATTACAAATACAAAACCCCTATAGCTATCCGGTTTTCGGATATAGACGCAGTTGGGCATGTAAACAATGCTGTTTATTTAACTTACTTTGAAGTAGCGCGAATGAACTACTGGCGCGAGGTAATTCACTGGGACCTGCTTAAAAACGGCGTTATAGTTGGCCGGTCGGAAGTGAATTATTTAAAACCTATTACCTTTGATGACGAGATTGTATGCTATGTGCGTACTACCCGAATAGGAAACAGTAGTTTCGATGTAATGCATATATTGGTAAAAATAACAGCCAACGGCGAGGAAATATGCACAACCGGCAAAACGGTTTGTATCAGTTATGACTATGCGGCCAATAAATCAATCCCTATCCCTTCAACCGAGCGGCAAAAGATGATTGTGTATGATGAACCGGGCCTGATATTGAATACCAATTGAGTACCATGGATTGATAGAGGTTACTTTCTTGCAGGGATAAATAGTACCGCATCGGCCAGTACAGTTCCGTCAGCTTTTTTGGCGAAGATGGTTACACTGCCTTTTTTCCCTGTTGGGAAATGATATTGGCCCAAAGACACCCACTCACCTTCAGTTTGCCCTTTAACAACAATGTCTTTCATGTTGATGTTCACCTCGTTTACTTTAACACCGTCATTTACGAATATTGTAATGGCCGATGATGCCCCGGATACACGGTTCACATAGGTGTACACGTTATAACCTCCCGCCGTTACAATATCCGGTGTAAAACGCACATAATCTTCAGTTTTTGCAGAATCATTTACCAGAACCGATGGGCCGTAACAGCCGTCAGCATTTGCAGCCCGTTTCCAGTTTCCGTTAATAATAATACCAGTAGCATCGTCATTGTCGATTAAAATTTCAGGTGTGCTGCCGTCTGCTAAAGGATTGGTTTTTAAAAGGAATTGCAATGTTTTCACATCGACATGCTGTACCTCAACCTTATGATCAATTGCCAAACAAGCTGCTACCGCTACAGCCTGGCCCATCATCATAAATACTGGTTCCATCCTAATGGAGCCATAGGCAATATGGGAGGCTGACAGGCAAACAGGAACAAATAAATTGGTGCATTCATCACTTTTTGGGATTATACTGCGGTAGGAAATCGGGTATGGGCCAAACCCGCCGATTTGTACGTCGCCTTCATTTTTAACCATGCCGTTAACCACAATCCGTTCGGCATTGTGCGAATCCATTGTATAGGCAGCCATGCCGATCCCATCTTTTACACGCTCTTTGCCCTGGCAATTAGCCTGGGTCATCACATACTCCCCTATCATCCTCCTTGCTTCCCTTACATACATTTGGGTTGTAAAATGATTTGTATTCAGGTATTCATCCTTAGGATAACCATATTGGAGCATTTCACTGCGAATTTCAACGGGCATTCGTGGATCATGCCCGACAAAATAAAAAAAGCCTTTGGTGTAGTTTTCATGCGCTTTTAAGATTGCCTGCCTGTGCTCATAGCTCGTTTCGGGGTACTCGTGGCTCATTCCGATCATATCCGTCGAAAAAGGGCCATTATTGTTAATGTCGGTTTTACGGTTGGGCATTGAGCTGGTAGTCATAAAGTCTTCAATATGTTTAATTGGCTTTTTGGCCATCAGGCGTAGCAACAGCTCATAACGTTCGGGTTGATAGTCATCCGGCTTTGTTATAGGGATACTATTTGTTGTATCCTTACTAAGGCAAACACGGAAATTATAGGATTGTACCATTTTATTGCCTGTACCATCAGGTAATAAAGCACTATTGCTTATACCCCAAACCAAACCGCTATTCGGTTCCCCGGGAACAGTGTAAGGATCAATGCCATCAGGAAACTGATGTTTTTCTCTTAACTGGGAACCATTATAAGTCTCGTTATATTGTTTGTTGTCTTCGCGGCCGACCATATAGGAAACACCGGCCCTGGCCATCAGGTCGCCCTCATAGCTGCAATCAATAAACTCCTTTCCGTAAATTACTTTATTGGTTTTAACCGTTGGATGCTGTGCGTTTTCAAGAAGAACAGACCTGATCATGCCTTTGCTTTTTTTAGCAGCTATGATCCTGTACGAATACAAAACTTTGACTTTTGCCCTTTTTAAATATTGAAGAAAGATATTTTCGGCCACATGTGGTTCAAATATCCATTGCTCAAAATTACCATAGTGTTGGCCAACTTTTCTGTAAAAATCAAGCGAAAGTCCTTTTATTGCATATTTGTTGCCAATATCGGTATAACCAAGGCCACCGGAGGATAAGCCACCTATCCTGATCCCCGGTTCAACCAGTAAAACTGATTTTCCCATTTGTTTGGCAGTAAAGGCGGCTATTACCCCAGCCGAAGTACCGCCATAAACGATCACGTCGTATTTTTTCCTTTTTTGCTGTGCGAATAAAGTGTTCGCCGTTAAAATTAACAGTGCAAATACACTGTTCCTGCTGATTATCTTCATTTAAAACGATTTAACTTCGGGCATCTGTATTAGTTTTTCATCAAGATGGTTGATGTTTTCGCGGTAGCTGGTAACCATAATAGCAACCTGAAAGCAACAGTCTTTTTTGGTGATTTGAAGAGACTTTGATTTTAAGTTTTGGGATTTTACGAACCAAAACACAATAACGTTTTTTAAACCGAATCAACAGCTCACCCAATCAAAATATCTTACCCGGATTCAAAATTCCGTTTTTATCAAAAACCTGTTTTATCCCGCGCCACAATTCGAAATGGGTATCGGTATATTTTATGGGCATAAAGTCTTTTTGCACCAAACCGATGCCATGTTCGCCTGATATGGTACCACCCAATGATACCGTTAACTCAAATATTTCCTTTATACCATCTTTTAACTTACTGTTCCAATCCTCATCGCTCATTTGGTCTTTTATAATATTGACGTGAAGATTTCCATCACCTGCATGGCCATAACAGACTGATTCAAAGCCATATTTGAGGCCTGTTTGTTTTATTCCTTTAATTAATTGCGGAAGGCTGGCACGCGGTACCACCGTGTCTTCTTCCTTATAAATGGAATTGGATTTTACCGATAGCGCCATAGTCCGCCGCATGCGCCAAAGTTCTTCCTTTTGAGCTGATGTATCGGCAAATAACACTTCCTTGCATCCGTAATCTTCTAAAACCTGGTTTATCTTTTCACAATCAGAAAATATGACATCCTGGTTGTTGCCGTCAACCTCTATCAGCAAAAAGGCTTCTATCCCGTCTTTCAGGTCAAAAGCTATCCCGTCGTGTTCTTTCACCCACTCCACTCCTCTTCTTTCCATAAATTCCAAAGCCGACGGGACAATCCCGGCCCTGAAAATGGCAGAAACTGCGGCACATGCGGCTTCATTTGAACTAAAGGAAGCCAGCAGCAAGGCGTCAACTGTTGGGCGCGGAATTAGTTTAACAACTATTTTAGTAATAATACCCAAAGTGCCCTCCGACCCTATCATTAACTGCGTTAAATTATAGCCCGAGGCATATTTTAAGGTATTGGCCCCTGTCCAAATGATTTCACCCGATGGCAATACCACTTCAAGGTTAAGGATATACTCGCGTATGGTGCCATATTTTACAACCCTCGGGCCACCTGAACCGTGCGATACGTTGCCGCCTATAAAACAACTCCCTTTACTTGCCGGATCAACAGGATATAACAGGCCTTTGGCTGCAACCTGGTCCATAAACTCTTCAGTGATTACCCCCGGTTCAACTATAGCCTGTAAATTTTGTTCATCAATAGCCAATACTTTGTTAAACCGCTCCATAGCCAAAACAAGGCCACCCATTACAGGCAAAGCACCCCCGCTTAAACCGGTACCTGCGCCTCTTGGTGTTACCGGGATTAAATATTCATTGCAAAGCCGCATTAAAGCCGACACTTCCTCCGGTGATTTCGGTTTGGCAACCACTTCGGGGTAATAATGCAGGTCTTCCGTTTCATCATGGCTGTATTTTTCAAGACCGGCGTGATCGGTTATAACAGCATTATCGCCAACTATTGATTTTATGGCAGTTAGGATATTATTTGTTATTTTATTATAGAGCATAGATTTATTTTTTCTGAATCAGAATTTTAACGAAGCAGCATTTCGGAAATTCTAAAATTCTGATTCAAACAGTTACTACAATTTTCGAGTATTCGACTTTCCCAGCGAGCGGCGGATTAATTTTTTTTATCGACACATGTATCTTTTCGACGAAGGGATACAGCGTCTTAATATCATCCGCGATTGATTGTGCAACAGTTTCAATCAATTTCCTGGTTTGTTTCATCTGTGCGATAACTACTTTGTAAATTCGCTCGTAATCTACGGTATTTGCAATTTTATCTTCCTTCAGGTTATTAACGGGTGTAAAATCCACTTCCACATCAACGATGAATTTAGTACCTAATTTCTGTTCTTCCGGATAAAATCCGTGATAGGCAAAAAATTCGGCGCCGTGAATAGCAATAGTAATCATGCCCCAAAAATAGTTTTTTTTAATACGAAATTGAAACGCTTATCTTTACCCGTCAATTGAATAATTACATATATGTCCAAAAAAGACCTTTATGAATCGCCGGATTATTATCAATGCGATGAATTGCTAACCGATGAGCATAAATTAATACGTGCATCTGTGAGGGATTGGGTTAAAAAAGAGATTAGCCCCATAATTGAAGATTATGCCCAACGTGCTGAATTTCCAAAGCAATTAATAAAAGGGCTTGGCGAAATTGGGGCATTTGGCCCTACCATCCCGATAGAATATGGCGGCGCTGGGCTTGATTATATGGCTTATGGCATTATTATGCAGGAGATTGAGCGCGGTGATTCGGGAATAAGGTCTGTTGCGTCTGTACAGGGATCATTGGTGATGTACCCGATTTATGCTTATGGATCGGAAGAGCAGAAGAAAAAATACCTTCCCAAACTGGCCACCGGCGAGCTGATGGGCTGTTTTGGGCTTACCGAACCCGATCATGGATCTGATCCGGGCGGCATGGTCACTAATTTTAAGGATGCCGGCGATCATTATGTATTAAACGGCGCTAAAATGTGGATTTCCAATTCGCCATTTGCTGATATTGCCGTTGTTTGGGCGAAAGATGAAAATAAAAAAATACGGGGGCTGATAGTTGAGCGTGGCATGGAAGGTTTTACAACGCCCGAAACACATAATAAATGGTCATTACGGGCATCTGCTACGGGTGAACTTGTATTTGATAATGTAAAAGTCCCCAAAGAGAACCTTCTGCCAAATGTAACCGGGCTAAAAGGACCGCTTGGCTGCCTTAACCAGGCGCGTTATGGCATTGCCTGGGGCGCATTGGGGGCGGCTATGGATTGTTATGATACCGCGTTAAGGTATGCCAAAGAACGTAAGCAATTTGGTAAACCAATCGCCGCGTTCCAGTTGCAGCAAAAAAAACTTGCTGAAATGATTACCGAAATTACCAAGGGGCAATTATTGGTTTGGCGCTTAGGGACGTTAAAAAACGAGAACCGGGCGACCGCTGCCCAAATTTCAATGGCAAAACGTAACAGCGTGCATACGGCGATTACTATTGCACGCGAAGCGCGTCAAATCCTCGGCGGCATGGGCATAACCGGTGAATATCCCATAATGCGCCACATGATGAACCTGGAGTCGGTAATTACTTATGAAGGCACGCATGATATTCATTTATTAATAACCGGATTGGATATAACCGGAGAAGAAGCTTTTAAGTAGTTTTTATAGTTTTTGGTTAATGGTTCACCGTACAGGGTGCTATTAAGTTAAGTGATGATAAGACCCCCTCGGGGTCAAATATTGGTAGAAAAACAAACCAGCCAGATATTGGTGCCGTAGGTACCTAACCCCTGTTATGCATTAGCGCCAATGCCGCTTCATTCGTTGCGTACCGATGGCACGCTAATTTTTTTTTACTATTTTCTACCAATATTTCGCACCTAAAGGCGCTTTTTCTAATATTTGAGCTTGATTTCTTGCCGCAAACGGGGCTTCGCCCTTTATGAATTATGAACCAAATAAAAACTCCTTAAACCAATGTCCAGATGATTTGATGATGCGCTGCTGTGTTTTAAAATCAACATAAATTAAGCCAAAACGGGGGTGGAAGCCTTCGGCCCATTCAAAGTTATCTGTCAGCGTCCAAACAAAATAGCCGTTTATTTTGCAACCCTCCTGTTTTGCTCTTAAAACCTGCTGCAAATTAGTCTGCAAATAGGCTACGCGTTGAGGGTCAATAACCTTTCCATCCGTCACTTCGTCCTGGAAAGCGGCGCCATTTTCAGTGATATATAAATTTCTTATCTGGGGATAATTGTTGAATTTTTTTATCATGTGGTAAATAGCAGGCGGGTAAACCTCCCATTTCATCGCCGTTAGGGGAACTTTCCTTTTCTCAGCCTTTACCAGGGTGGCGTTAACATAAGGTGTAAACAGCGAATATTTCACAATCTCCCTTGTATAGTTTTGTATCCCGATAAAATCAAAATCAAATTTCAAATTATCTTCGTCCCCGGGCCTGTAATACTTTTCAATACCTTTTAATACGGGCATTTCATTTACAGGGTAACCCAGACCCAAAACCGGTTCAATAAACAGGCGGTTAATTAATGCATCGGCACGTTTAGCGGCATTAATATCCTTAGTACTATTTGAATACGGCTCAATATACGAACATGAAAAGGTGGTGCCAATTTCAGCGCCAGGCACCATTTCCCTTAATACCTTCGCCCCGGCAACCATACTTAATATAACATGGTGAATAGCAGGCAGGAAATTTTTAAGACCTGTTCTTCCCGGCGCATGAATTCCCAGGAAATAACCTGCCCCGGTAAATACGGCAGGTTCATTCATCACCATCCAATGCTTCACCCTGTCGCCAAATTTTTCGGCGCATATGGCTACGTGTGCTGAAAACCAATCTATAATATCACGGTTTGTCCAACCTCCTTTTAGTTCAAGTGCATGCGGTAGATCCCAATGATAAATGGTAACCCAGGGTTCAATTCCCAATTCAAGACAATAGTCAATTACCCTATTGTAATAATCAACACCTGCCTGGTTTATTTCACCCGTTCCTTCCGGGAATATCCGTGTCCATGATATAGAAAACCTAAAGTTGGGAATATTTAGTTGTTTAATCAGATCGATGTCATTTTTATATTGGTTATAAAAATCACAGGCATCGCCGGGAAGGTCGCCATTTAATATTTTACCTTTTTTTTCGGCAAAAACATCCCATATTGATTGCCCCTTGCCATCAATAGCAGCAGCGCCTTCAACCTGGAATGCTGCGGCGGATACTCCCCAAATAAAGTCCTTACCGAAATCCTGTTTGCTGAATTGTATTTCCTGAATATTAGATTCCATTAAAATGTGCTAATGCGAAGCCCAAGTTGCACATTACAATTATACAAATGAAAATATTTTAAAAAAATCTTAATGGATGAAAGAAGATCTCATACTTCTCAAGATCATCCGCTCGCGGAAATTTGTAAGAAGCTTTGAAAAATTGATAATGAATTTCATGGCATTTATATTTGCTTATAAATATCGGGTGCAGATGTAACCTTATCGTGTTAAACGTATTATGTTATTGTTAACAATTTTAAATATTAAAAGGCAATTAAAAAATTAACAATACCCCTGTTTATTTACAATATTTGCCACTCCTTAAGATTTAAAAATGAAAAACACGCTGATTGCATTTATTATAGCGTTTTTGCTATACGGATGTACCAATAAAAAAGCCCAGGCAAAAGCAATGCTGGACGATGTTATAAAAGTACACGACAAAGTGATGGCTGCAGATGAACGGTTGGAAAAGAACAAAATGCAACTGGATACCCTTTTGAAACAGGATAAAACAACCCGTAAAGACACCCTGAAATTATTGATCAACAAATTGGTGCTGGCAGACAGCGCCATGGAAAACTGGATGCATAAATTTGATTACGAACAAACAGGTAAATCGCCTGATGAATCTATTGTTTATATGGGTGATCAAAAAAAACAAATAATGGCTATTGACTCACAGATCAGTGCAGCAGTGGCCCAATCAAACAAATACCTGTTAAAAATAAAACGAAAATGAGGAAGCTTTTAGCTGCGATTTTGGTAATCCTGCTGTGGAATGCCTGTAAATTTAATACCGGTAATAAAAAAACATTACCCATCCTTGGCAGCAGGCAAACGGCCACCAAAATGGTAAACGGCCAGTCGGTTACCGATACCATCTATCAAACCATACCGGCAATTCATTATATAAACCAGTATGGCGACAGTGTAACCAACAAAAACCTGGAGGGTAATATTTATGTAGCCGATTTCTTTTTTACCACCTGCCCTTCTATTTGCCCCATAATGCAGCGGAATATGCTGAATGTTTATAATGCATTTAAAGATTCAGCCGGCTTTAAAATTGTTTCATATACAATTGATCCACAACACGATAGTGTGCCTGTATTAAAGAAGTATGCCGACAAGTTAGGGATCAGCGGGAATACATGGTGGCTTGTACAGGGTCCCAAAGATGCAACCTACACTATTGCAAAAAGCTATTTGGTTTCGGTTGAGGAAAAGAATCCTGCCGGTGAGTACATCCACGATGGTTTTTTTATTTTGATTGATAAGCAAAAAAGGATCCGCGGCACTTATGACGGCACCAAAGCCGAAGAAGTGAGCAAACTAATTGAAGATATAAAAATGCTGAAAGCGGAACCAGCATCTGCAACATCTAAATGAAATTAAAGATCATTGCCGGTATCGGATTATTGCTCGTGATACTGATTGTTTCATGCCAGAGTGAGGAACAGCTGGAATTTGACCGCTACTATTCTGCCGGAAGTATAGTTTACCAGAGCCGTTGTCAGAATTGCCATGGCGCAAAGGGCGAAGGTTTGCAGGCTTTGATGCCGCCGCTTACCGATTCTGCTTTCCTGAAAGCTAACCGGGCGCTATTATCCTGTTCCGTTAAATACGGTTTAAACGGGAAGGTCAGCATTTCAAAAAAAATATTTGAAGGGCAAATGCCGCCAAACGACCTGGCCCCTATCGAAATTGCAAACGTGCTTACTTACGTAACAAATTCCTTTGGAAACAAAATGGGCACGATAACATCCCAACAGGTGGAAATTGATTTGCGGAAGTGCAGATGAGTTCATGGGTGATGGTTCATGGTTCATAGCCGGAAGTTGTTAATGGCCAACAATATTAAGAAAAGGTAATAATTGTTTTGAGTTTTTTGATAGATTTATAAGGTTCATTTAATTTAAACATTACGAGACATTACACATGGGAATATTTGATATATTCAAGAAATCAACAAAACCTTACAAAGATCAGTCGACAAATTTGGTGTATGAATTACTATTTTGCGATAACCTCGACCTTTATAAAAACAATAATCAACAACCTGATAGTTATCCTTGGAGTATTTTGCTTTCTGATACATCGAACAATTCTGAGCTTGAAAAGATTATTGCAGATACCAATACTGAATCGAGAATTAAAATATTGACCTACAATAAGTTGCTTTCTAAAGGGCAAAAGATTGAAAAAAAAGAATTGCTTGGAGTAATTGTAGAAATTGGACTTGATAATGGACTGGATGTCTTAGCCTCATTTAGAGACGGAACTGCGCGATATATAAATCAGACGGGGAAAATGATTATTTGGGAAACAATTGATAATATCTCAAAAGATTTAACTGATAAACTGTTTGATAAAAGTTATACTGTAGTTAATAAAATTGGCCCCTGGGATAAACCAAGACGATCAAATCCGAAAAAAGGTATTGTACGAATAACTTTTCTTGTTTCAGACGGATTGTATTTTGGCGAAGACCCAATAAAAGTACTATTTAGTGATCCAATGGCTGGCCCTGCATTGTCATTAGCTGCA
Organism: Mucilaginibacter sp. UBA5151; assembly: GCA_002413785.1. Taxonomy (GTDB): domain Bacteria; phylum Bacteroidota; class Bacteroidia; order Sphingobacteriales; family Sphingobacteriaceae; genus Mucilaginibacter. The sequence goes on along the minus strand of DHXR01000035.1, from coordinate 479 downwards.
CAGTTAATGAAATATTTAATGGAAAAAGCATCTTGAAGATTGGTAGCTTTAAACAAAAAAACCCAGCCAAACTGACCGGGTTTTAATCGCTGTGCGCGAGAAGGGACTCGAACCCCCACGCCTCGCGGCGCCAGATCCTAAGTCTGGTGCGGCTACCAATTACGCCACTCGCGCGTTTTTGATTTTTAAGAGGCTGCAAAGATAGCTTTTTTTATGATTTCACCGATTGTTTTTTAAATGATTTCATTTTTATGGTTTAACCGATTTTCAGTGGTTCAAACTGCCTTACCGGCTTTCCAAACTTTCGGACTTCTTTCCTACCTTTACCCCATGAATTATTTTGAGTTTTACGGCATACCCGAATCCTTTAACCCGGATGCGGTTTTGCTGAAAAAGAAATTTTATGAACTGAGCAAACAATACCATCCGGATTTTTATGCTACTGAGCCGAATGAGAAACAGCAGGAAATACTGGAATT
>DHXR01000059.1:67155-89246 GCA_002413785.1 Mucilaginibacter sp. UBA5151 | reverse complement strand
TAGTTGTGCCACAGCCACCTTGCGGTAAAGAGGGTTTAGGAAGTTTTTTCATTCTCACCCTCTTTTTTGCCTGCAAAAGAGAGGGTCGACCAGCGCAGCGATGTCGGGGTGAGTAAATAGCCGCTCTGCAATTGCGTTCATGCATTAACGCAATTGCAGAGCGTCTAAACCCCTCCCTACGCTCCCCGGGGAGGGAATCGCACTATCCCTGCTTTTGGCTGCTTACTTACTCATCTTTACCAGCACTACCCCATGCGGCGCTACTTTTGTTGTATAATTAGCGCCGCTGGTAATTACGTATTTCTGCTGCCATACATCACGAATTTTGGTATAGCCGCTTAATTCATTATCCTTCAGATTCAGGGTAATGGTTTGATATTTATCCGATATATTAAATATCCCAACCGCTTTGTTCCCATCTTCAAGGTCCTTTATCCAAACCTGGTAATTGTCTGTTTTAATAGCCTGCCTGGCTTCTTTGCCTAAGGCATCCTGATCAATCGCCAATACCTCATCATTGGTGAGCAGGCCGAGTGTAAACCTGTCCAGTTTGCCCATATCGCAACCGATCAGCAGCGGCGATGATAACAGGCTCCATAAACTGATGTGGGTATATTGTTCGTCAGGACTCAGGCGGCTGTTGCGCTGACTGTCGCCCCAGCCTACTTTGCCTACTACCAGCATATCCGGGTCGTTAAAATGACCGGGCTCTGCATAAGGGCCATCGGCAACCTGATTAAATCCGATTGTGGACATGCTTTTCCAGGTATCTTCAATATCCCCGGTACTGCGCCAGCTGTTGCCGCCGGTTTCGGCGCCCCATTTCCATACATCGCCCATGCCGTACTGGCAAAAACTGAACATAATATCACGTGGGATCTTATTCAGCGAAGCCCGCATTACCTGATAGGGCTTTTTATAATCATCAAGGCCTGGATTTTGGGCTGTCACCTCCGAATAGGAGCACCAGTCGTATTTTAAATAATCAATACCCCAGTCGCCATAAGTTTTTGCATCCTGATCCTCATGCTGCCAGCTGCCTAAATATCCTCCGCAGGTTCTCGGACCCGGCGATGAATAAATGCCCATGCGCAGGCCCAGGCTATGCACATAATCTGTAAGGCCCTTCATATCCGGGAACTTTTCATTGGGCGTAATTTCACCGGTGGCTAAACGTTGCGCCGCTTCCCATCCATCATCAATATTGATATAGCTCCAGCCATGTGCGCTCAATTTATCGGTCATGGTTTTGGCGGCAACGCGGGCTTTTTCATCATTTACCGTTAATCCAAAGGCGTTCCAGCTGTTCCAGCCCAAAGCAGGGGTTAAACCGATGACATCGCCAATTTTTATAGTGAATTTTTTGGTTTTGCTGCCCAGGCTGTTATGTACTGTAAAAGTTACCGGGTAATCCCCTTTTTGGTTAACAACCCCGGTTATAATCCCGGTTTTACTATCCAGTTTTAAACCATCCGGCAAGCCTGTTGCAGAGTAAATCAATGGCTTTTTGCCGGTTGCCGGTATCAGGTACAAAAATGGGTTGCCCGGATGTGCGCCGAATACGTCAGCGCCGTTGATCCTTGGTTTTGCACTTGGGTATGGCGTAAGCACATAAGGCGTACCCTCGGTTTTGCTTTTTGTTTTGCCCGATTTCTCATCAGTAAAAGTATATTCAAGGCGGAAGGATTTTTTAGCAAGCTTTGCTAAGTTAAATTTGTAAGTGAACGGCTTTCCGGCGGAAAAATCGGCATCATTTGTTTTCTCATAAACAATGCCATTGTTTTCCGGATCAATAACCTTGAAAAGCAATTTCCCTTTAAACAGGTAATTGCCATTTGTCATAAGTTTAACGGATTTAACCAGGTTATCATTATCATCATAGCTAAAATCAGCATCGGTATTGATGCTTATGTTACCCATCAGGTCGGCCATGCTGATCTTGTGCTCATCACCATAAATACCGCCGTCGCCTCCGGTATCAAATATGCGTACGGCAAGCACGTTTTCTTTATCCCACAAAACAGCAGGGTTATCGGCTGCAATGGTATAGCTGCGCGGGCCATATTGCGGGGTTTTAATGTCGCCGCCTTTGCCGCCATATTCGGCTATCAGTTTGCCGTTCAGGTAAACCTCGTCATTATCATCAATAATGCCCAGGTCAAGCCTGATACTGTCTTTCAGGTACGATTTTTCTTTGATGGATGATGGGATCACTACATGCAGCCTGTACCAGCCAAAACCATCATAATTCGGATAGCCCTGCGCTTCCCAGTTACGGGTAATATCAATAGGTTTCCAGTTGTGGTCGTTATAGTTTGGCGACGCCCATTGGGATGAATCGCCTGTTGTGAATTTCCATCCTTTTTCAATAGAAATTTCCTGTGCTGCAGCCTTTAAAAAAAGGACTGCAGCCAGGAAGATCAGCATAAAAATTTTTCTCATTTAGTGTTGGTTTATTTGGTTATCAGTACCACATCTTTTACCTGCTCAGGGAACCAAACCGTCATTTCGCCCTTGCCGCGGTTGGCCCATGAATAGTAAGGTATAGCTGTCATAGTTTTGTTTCCGGTAGTAATGGTTTGGGCAGCTTCGTCAACATTTACTGTTTTAACATCCGCTTTTAAAACCATAACCCCGTTTAACAAAGATGGTTCATAAGTTGCTGTAAATGCAGCACCTTTCGTAACAATTATATTGCAGGCTTTACCATCATTATCTTTCCATTCGGCACAATACATAATGGGGCCGCGCTGCAGGGCAACTTTGCCCTTATCGTCGGGTACAAGGGTATTGGCAATTACCCTTTGCACATCCATGGGCAGGGTAAGTTCCACCTTATCATTCTTTTTCCATTTTTTGCTGATCACCGCATAACCTTTCACTATCTGGTAGTCAACCGGTTTGCCATTTACTTTTATTTCAATTTTTTGTGCCGATGCTTGTTCATAAGTATAAAGATCCGATGGCATGGCCTGGTTTTGCGCCCATCCGGGGATGCGGATCTTTAAATTAAAGTCCATTGCCGAAGCGGGGTCGATAGTGAAGGCTAATCCTCCCTCCCATGGGTAATTATTTTGCTGGGTGATCTTCAATGCTTTGCTGTTAACCGTTAAATTGCCTGTGCCGCTTACGAACAGGTTCACATAAACATCGTTGCCGTTTTGCGCATAAATATAACCGGGAATGGAGGGCAGCAGGCGCACCACATTGGTTGGGCAGCAGGAGCAGGTGAACCAACCGGAGCGTTCCCTTTCCAGATCGGGTTGGTTAAAACTGTTGCTTACCTGCATGGCGTTGGTATAAAAAAATGATTTCCCATCCAACCCAACCCCCGAAATAAGGCCGTTGTACAGGGTTTTCTCCATCACATCAATATACTTTGAATCGCCGTGCAGCAGGAACATGCGCTGGTTCCAGAATACGCTGCCAATGGCAGCGCAGGTTTCGTTATAGGCGGTAGCATTCGGCAGTTCGTAGTTATCGCCAAAGCGCTCGCCATCGCCAACAGCGCCGATGCTGCCCTGCACATACATCTTTTTGCCCACCATGTTGTTCCATATCTTATCAATGGCTTTCAGGTAAGCGGTATCGCCGGTAAGGGCGGCTACATCGGCCATGCCCGAATACAGGTACATGGCCCGTACCGCATGACCTTCGGCTTCGTCCTGGTCAACAACAGGTTTATCATCCTGAAAATAGGCCCCGTTCTCCCATGCATTCCTGCTCTTTTTATCGTATTGTTTTATACCTCGCTGGTCTATAAAGAATTTAGCCAGGGCCAGGTAATCCTTTTTGCCTGTTATGCGGTACAGCCTTACCAAACCCATTTCCACAATCTCGTGCCCTGGGGCTACATGTCTTTTACCGGGGCCAAAGGTGCGTACCAGGAGGTCGGCGTTTTTTAGGGCGATATTTAAAAAGTTACGTTCGCCGGTTGCCATAAAGTGCGCGGATGCAGCCTCATACATGTGGCCGCAATTGTAAAGCTCATGGCTCATCATCGACTCATTTACCCAGCGCTCCGGGCCTGCCCACGCATGCGGGTGAACCGGGTCGATACTGCGGGCGGTGTACAAATAACCGTCGGGCTCCTGCGCCCTGCCTACAATGGTAATCAGCGAATCAATATAAGCTGCAAGTTTAGGGTCGGGATGAACGGCTAATGAATAGGATGCGCCTTCAATAGTTTTATAAATATCGGTATCGTCAAATGGATAAGTAGTGCAAAACTTACCTTTATGTTCGGCAGCCATAATAAAGTTTTTTACCCGCCCGGTACTTTCACACCGTGCAAATGAAGCCGGGATGGTAGCCGTCCGGTTGGTTTCTATTCTTGAAGACCAGAACTGGTCACTAAGTTTTACGCTGGTAAAAGGGACAGGCTGTATGGGGTAATCCTGTTTTTGTGCAGAAGCTGAAAGGCCGCAGCCCGCGATCAGCAATAAACAAAGTTTCTTCATTATATCCTTCAAATTAATACAAACGAATGACCGGGTATCAGCTTATTTTTCAATAAACCTTTGGCATTTCAAAAGTACGCAGATTTAACGTTTATATTAAATGATTTTTAGCAGGTTATAACTATATTTTGGCCTGTTTATGCTATATTCCTGATTTGAATGGGCAGGATAGTGGAACAACCATACTTCTTTTGCCTGAAATGTAAATATATCGATCAACGGGAACGTTTAAACCACAAATTAGCGGTGTTGATTTGCAGTAAAAATAAAAAAGAAATGTAAATATTCAATTACAGTCATTTTTTCTAACTGTATTTCCTACTTTTATTCCCTGATATTTTTAAACCAATTTGTACTTTGCGTTCCATCAAAATAAACCGCCCATGCCAAAATATTGTTTAACCCTCGATCTGAAAGACGACCCGGCCCTGATAGCTGAATACGAAAAGTACCATACAGCCATCTGGCCTGAGATCCGCGAAAGCATTACCGGTTCGGGGATCACCAATATGGAGATATACCGTTATGATACCCGTTTATTTATGATTATGGAAACCGATGAAAGTTTTAGCTTTGAAAAAAAATCGGCAATGGATGCTACCAACAGTAAAGTGCAGGAATGGGAAACACTGATGTGGAAGTACCAGCAGCCTTTGAAAAATGCACTGAAAGGTGAAAAATGGGTTTTAATGAATAAAATATTCCAATTATAATTTTTTTAAATAATTATGTCCAAAAAACTACAATTACTCGCAGTGTTAATATGCCTGATTTTCACGCAGGCATTAGCGCAAAAAAAGATCGGAAATGAAACGGATGCACAAAAAAATAAACGCATGGAATGGTGGCAGGATGGCCGTTTCGGGATGTTTATCCATTTTGGTCTTTACTCCGGCGCTGCAAGGCATGAGTGGGTAAAACATAATGAACACTTGACCAATGAAGAATACCAAAAGTATTTCGACGAGTTTAACCCGGATCTGTTCGACCCGGTAAAATGGGCCAAAGAGGCAAAAGCGGCAGGGATGAAGTATGCCGTAATGACCACAAAACACCACGAAGGTTTTTGTTTGTTCGATTCAAAATATACTGATTATAAGGCCACCAACACCCACGCCAAACGCGACCTGGTGCGCGAATATGTGAATGCTTTCAGGGCGCAGGGCTTAAAGGTTGGCTTTTATTATTCGCTGTTAGACTGGCACCATCCGGATTACACCATGGATGATGCGCATCCGCTTACACAGGTGGATACCAGCGAAGCAAACTACAAACGCTTAAACAAAGGCCGCGATATGGCTAAATACAGGCAGTACATGCGCAACCAGATCACCGAACTTTTAACCAATTACGGTAAAATTGATGTGCTGTGGATGGATTGGTCGTGGGATAAAGGTGCGAAGCGCGGAAAAGGAGCAAACGACTGGGGCGCTGTTGAGCTGCTGAAACTGGTGAGGAAACTACAGCCCGGCATTATTGTAAACAACAGGCTGGGACTTTATGACTATAAAGATGGCGGTGATTTTGAAACCCCTGAACAGGTAGGCACTTCAGAACTGGCTAAATACAGGGGCAAAACCTGGGAAACCTGTCAGACTTTTTCAGGATCATGGGGCTATTACCGGGATGAAAACAGCTGGAAAACACACCGGCAGCTGCTTGATCTGCTGATCACCTCGGTAAGCGACGGCGGCAACCTGATACTTAACGTTGGGCCAACCGGCCGCGGCGAATTTGACTACCGGGCTACCCGTGCCCTGGATAGCCTGTCCTACTGGATGCATGCCAACAGTAAAGCTGTTTACGATTGCACCTACGCGCCTGCTGCTTATAAAATACCTGATGGTGAAAAGCTCACCTATAACAAAGCCATCGGCCGTTTGTACGTTCATTTATTCAACTATCCGAAAGATGGTAAATTGATCCTGCCGGGCTATAAAGGAAAAATAAAGTACGCGCAATTTTTGAATGATCACTCGGAACTTTTGTATAAGCCATTGGACGGTAATGCAGATGATCTGGTTTTATCGCTTCCGCTTAAAAAACCGATTTACGAGATCCCGGTAGTGGAGTTAGACCTTCAGCAATAATTTAATTATGATGATAAAATGTTGTTTTCTAAGGCTCCGAAGAGGCGTGGCCTCGATAAATATTATAGCAACGGATTTTAATCCGTTGAAAAGATGAATAAGGAAAAGATTAAGAACCGTAGGTTCGGCCTATATAAATACGACAGCTAATAATGATTAAAATGGATCGTGCCTATGGCACTCCTATTATTGGGGGTCATGTTCAATGGGTTAAAACCCATTGCTACAAAATATTTCGAGCCGATGGCTCTGATAAGAGGCTGATCCACACAAACCATGATAGAACCAAAAATTAAATAAACAATGGCATCCAATAAAAACACCTTTTTACGCATACACCCCAAAGACAATGTTTTGGTGGCCCTACAGGATTTGCCGCAGGGAACAAAAATTGATTTTGAAGGTGAAAGTTTTGAATTAACCACAAACGTTGCAGCCAAGCATAAATTCAGTTTGACAGCTTTGCAACCCAACGACCAGATTTTTATGTACGGCGTACTGGTGGGCAAAGCCACGCAGGCTATCCCAAAGGGAGGGCCTGTCAGCACCCAAACGGTGAGCCATGCATCCGGTGGTTTCCATTTGGGCAAGCGCAAACTGGATTGGCACAAACCGGATACCGGCAAATTTGCCGGCAAAACCTTTATGGGTTATCACCGTGCAGATGGCTCAGTGGGTACAGGCAATTACTGGATTGTGGTACCCCTGGTTTTTTGTGAGAACCGTAATATCAACGTATTAAAAGAAGCCCTATCCGATAAGCTTGGCTATAAAAAAGCCAAAAGCTATGATATTGATGTAGATCAATTGATTAGCCTGTACCAGGCAGGCAAGTCGGTTGAAGAAATATTAAATGCTGATATTAAAATAGGCGCTGATAAGGCCGGTTCAAAAAGGCTGTTTAAAAATATCGACGGGATAAAATTCCTTACCCACGATATGGGCTGCGGCTGTACGCGATCAGATGCGCAAACTTTGTGCGGGTTAATAGCGGGTTATGTCACCCATCCGAACGTGGCCGGGGCAACCATATTGAGCCTGGGCTGTCAGAATGCCCAGGTAAGCATTTTACAGCAGGAAATAAAGCTGCGTGACAGCAGTTTCAACAAACCCCTGGTGATACTTGAACAACAAAAAGTAGGCACCGAAGCAGATTTGATGCAACAGGCCCTAAAGCAAACCTTTGCCGGTCTTGTACAGGTAAACAAACAGCAACGTGAGCCTGCACCCTTATCAAAATTGTGCATCGGGCTAGAGTGCGGTGGCTCTGATGGCTTCTCGGGCATCTCGGCTAACCCGGCATTGGGTTATGTATCTGACCTGCTGGTTGCTATGGGAGGTTCAGTGATCCTGTCCGAATTCCCCGAACTTTGCGGCGTGGAGCAGGAATTGAGCGACCGTTGTATAGATGAAGAAAAAGCCAATCATTTTATGGAGTTAATGACGGCCTACAATGCCCGCGCTGTGACAGATGGGTCCGGGTTTTATGCAAATCCATCACCGGGTAATATTAGGGATGGCTTAATAACCGATGCCATAAAATCAGCCGGGGCGGCTAAAAAGGGCGGTACATCACCGGTTACCGATGTGCTTGATTATCCCGCCAAGGTAACAAAACCCGGCTTAAACCTGCTTTGCACCCCCGGCAGTGATGTGGAAAGCACCACCGCTGAAGTAGCGGCAGGGGCCAATGTTGTTTTGTTTACTACCGGTTTGGGCACGCCAACCGGCAACCCGGTTGCACCTGTTATAAAATTATCAACCAACACCGTCACCGCGGTGAAAATGCCCGATATTATTGACATTGACTGCGGGACGATCATAGCAGGCGAAGAAACCATACAACAGGCAGGCGAACGCATACTGGATTATGTAATAAAAGTGGCCAGCGGCGAAATTGAACCAAAAGCAGTGCAATTGGGCCAGGATGATTTTATTCCCTGGAAACGGGGAGTATCGCTGTAAACTTGTAATTTAGGTTTTTATTCATTTAGTGGACGAACAAACAAGCAACACCCGTACCCCGAACCAGTTAAGGATTGGCGCTGCAATTTTCTTTTTTATTTCCGGGTTCGGTTATTCCACCTGGGCCTCGCGCATCCCAACTATTAAACTTCAGCTGCATTTAAACGAGGCCCAGTTGGGCACCGTGCTATTTGCTTTGCCCGTTGGCCTGATGTGTACCATGCCCATTACCAGCAGGCTGTTAACGCATTACAGCAGCCGCACTATTATGCTTTTCGGCTCGCTGCTTTTAAGTGTCATTTTAATTTTAATCGGGATCACCAACAGTATGTGGCAGCTGATCGCGATGCTTTTTTGTTTTGGTTCTGCCCGTAACCTGATGACCCTTTCAATAAATACACAGGGCGTTGCCGTACAGGCATTGTACAGCAAATCCATCATGGCTGCTTTTCATGGGATCTGGAGTTTGGCAGGTTTTGCAGGGGCGGCAGTGGGCCTGTTGATGGTTTATTTTAACGTTGCCCCCGCTTGGCACTTTACTATTGTAAGTGTAGTACTTACAATTTTTAGCCTTTATTTTATTAAGGATACCCTTTACCAGGAACCTGTTCCTCAAAGCCGCAGACCTGTATTTTCATTGCCGGATAAGTATTTATTGAAGTTCTCCCTCATTTGCTTCGCCTGCATGGCCTGCGAGAATACTATGTACGACTGGAGCGCACTCTATTTTCAAAAAGAAGTACATGCCGAAAAAACAACGGCAACAGCCGCCTTCGTACTTTACCTTGTAGCCATGACCACCGGTCGTTTTTTTGGCGACAGGCTGGTAACCCGGTCGGGGATAAAACAAGTATTAAAATTTAGCGGCCTGTTTATTTTTTGCGGCCTGTTGCTGGCAGTTATTTTGCCCTACACCATCACGGCCATGTTTGGTTTTGTTATGATCGGTTTTGGGGTATCATGTGTTGTACCTATGGTATTCAGCCTGGCAGGTAAATCAAAAAACATGAGCAGTTCATCAGCGCTTGCTTCTATTTCAACCATTGGATATATTGGATTTTTATTTATTCCGCCATTTGTGGGTTATATCGCACAAACCACTAATTTACGCTGGTCGTTTGGGATCGTTTCGCTTTTTGGGGCGTTGATTGTTTATCTGGTATCTAAATTAAAGGACGGGTATGAACAAATTGAACCGTGAATACCGCCTGATTTTGAATAACAGCAGGGGCAATATTAAAAGATGGCAAAACCCATTTAACAAAAACCAAACAGTACCTGGATGATTTGGGTACGTGAGGTTGTGATGACAGGCAACAACCGTAGGGGCGCCCCTTGTGGGCGCCCCTTAACGAACATGCGGCAGTCTTAAACAGGGCGATTATATAAATTTAATATTAACTAATCGGTAGCAATATGTTTTTTATTTACATAAAAGTCATTTATTTTTATTAATTTGTTAATGTATTTTTGACGGTATGCCGAAAAGTAACTTGCCTGTTTACGCCATTGTTGAATTACTGATAAGGTTGGCCCCCTATAACAACTTTATCGGGAATTATAAAGACCATAACCTAAATGGGGATGACATCAAAGTTAAAACAACCGGCGGCACAATCTGTTTCACCCGGGTGTTGATTATGCGGCAATTTGAAAACCCCGAATTGATCACCGATGCCGAACTTATTGATATTGCAACAGCTTTTAATCCCACGGCGTAGTTTTTCTCAGCTTTTAATTCCCCGGTACAATCGCAGCAAACAATTTTTTGTTATAATGAAATCAGCCAGGGGCAGGCGATTCGGTCAATCTTCGGGTGTGCACGGGTGATCCATTTCATAATAATCGGGTTTAAGAACTAATTAATTGACTACATCTTCATGCTGCCTATTTTATCCGGTTTCTTACCTAAAACATCCAAAGCTGCCCGGAAACCCTGTGCAAGCGTAGCCGCATCACCTCTGCCGTAATAATGCAGGAATATGATATGCGGATCATCACTAAGCATATGGCTATGGACTGCAACCACTTCAATGTTATGATTGCGCAGCGCTTTGATAACGTTATTCACTTCACCGGGCAGCATTGCAATATCACCTGCTATTTGGGCATCATCCTGCTTCCCCGCAAAAGAGGCCCAGGTATTTAACCCGATATTTGTGGTCATTTCCACCCCCATCATCATTACCTTAAGGCCGCTGCGCCCGATGGTATATTTATAGGTCGGGCCATTTACAGTCCCGGTATATTTAACAATAGCATCAAGGGCTGGAATATCGAAATTTTCTTTACCTGTAATTGCTGAGGGCGTACCCGGAGTTGGTTGATTTGCTGGAAAGATTTTACTGTCGCGTATGGTATCGGCATACCTTTTAGCCAGGTCTGCAACGCTGCCCACTCCATGAATGTGCATGTAAAAAATCCGGGGCTCCTCGTAAAAAAAGTGGTTATGTATGGCGCCGATCTCCAGGCCGTTGGCCTGGGCTGCAGAGATCAGCGGATTAACTTCTTCCATCTGCAAAACCGTATCGCTCATCACCATGGCCGATTTACCATCAACCGTTTTCTTAAACGACACCCAGCCGCCGAAACCAAAAGGAATGGGCACCGGTTCGCCTTTTATCTTCATTTTCAGGTCATTCCTCGGCAATGGTGTGGTATATACCTGTTCGGTATCCTTATAACTGCCTTTCTTACCTAAAGCTGCATCGATAGCAGCCATTTCATCGGCCGTTATAGCCGGGGTTTTGCCCGCCGGGACAGGCAATGCTTTTAGCTGTTCCATTGGTAACAGTAAAGCTGCACCGGCAAGTGCGGCCGTTTGTAAAAATTGTCTGCGATTGTTGTTCGGTGTCTTCATAGATAGTTTGCATTTAGTATATGCAATACTACCAACAAAACCAGGCGGTAAATAGAACGGATTTAACTATTGGTATCCTTTTTACTTTTCAGGACATTTTTTTTATAAAGCGTTGGCGTTTGCCCGGTCTGCTTTTTGAATATCCGGGTAAAATGGCTCTGGTCGGAAAAGCCGGTCAGGTAAGCGATCTCGGTTAAGGAGTAATCTGCGCTGCCCATCAGGTGCATGGCTTTTTCAATGCGTAGTTTCCTGATGTATTCCCCAAATGAAAGATTCTCAAAGTATTTGGAAAACTCCCTGGATAAATAAGCCGGGTTGATCTCCAGTTCGTCTGATGCCTGTTGTAAGCTCAGGCTCATATTGGTATCAAGCTGATCCTGGATCATTTCTTTCAATTCTGTTGCCCATTCGGGGGCTTTCTTCGATTTACCTTGTTTTATGTATTTATGATATACCTCCAGCAGCATTTGTTCTACCGGGCTACCCTGCATATGTTTCAACCGGTACAGGTGTTTAGCCCAGCTATACAACCCGTCATATATAGTCATACCCAACTCCAATAGTTCCTGGTCATTCTTTATATTATAAGCCAGTCCCGAAAAAATCGCTTCCAGCCCGGCAGCTTGCGGTGCAAAATCGTGCCGGTCGGTATCTGCCCCGCGAACGATGTCCGCTACCCGTTCAAGCGCAACGTCTTTGAGTTGGTATTTTTTTATGAAGTAATCAAAAGTACATTGATCGTCGTAATGGGTATATTCCACATTTGGCAGATCAAACGGCACAGCATCCAGCTCTTTAGCTTTTACCATCACCTCGTCAAAGGGCACATATATAATCTCTGCATCCGCATCAATGAACCGCCTGATCAGCCAGGGGCAGGCGATTCGGTCAATCTTCGGGTTTTCACGGGTGATCCATTTCATTGGAAGCAAAGTTAACAGAACAGACGGTTTAACGAAAATATAGAAACATAACAGAAATAAACCTTAAATTCGACTATTCAATCCGATGACGATGAACCACTATCGTTTAATACTGTTATTTGTTGCACTGGGCTGTTTTAACAGTTGCCAGGCACAAGAAAACGGCAAACAATTGCTGACGCTGGAAAAAGAAATTGCTTTGCCCAATGTAAAAGGCCGCATTGACCATATTGATATTAACTTAAAAGATCAGATCGCTTATATCGCTGCGTTAGGTAATAATACGCTGGAGATCGTTGATCTGAAAATTGGCAAGGTAACCGGCAGCATTACCGGGCTGGATGAACCTCAGGGTATCGCCTATATTCGCAAACACCAGGAAATTTTAATAGCCAATGGCGGAACGGGCGAATGTGGTTTTTATAATACAATTACCCTGAAAAAAACAGGTAGTATCAAGCTGGCCGATGACGCGGACGATGTGCGTTACGATGAACGCACAGACAAAATTTATGTGGGCTATGGCAGCGGCGGTATTGCCATTATTGATGCGGCAAGCCACAAACAGGTGAGCGATATTCCTTTACCCTCCCATCCCGAATCATTCCAACCCGATGCAAAAGCGGGCAAGCTATGGGTCAACCTGCCCGGTTCGGGCATGGTAGGTGTTGCCGATCTGAAACAATTAAAACTAACAGCGAAATGGACAAAGTTGTTGCCGCGAGCCAACTTCCCAATGGCTTATGACGAGGTGCAACACCGGATCATAGTAGGGTACCGCGCACCGGCGAAGTTGATCGTTTATGATAGTGAAAACGGCAAGGAATTGTTCAGCGCACCGATGGTGGGTGATGTCGATGATCTGTATTGGGATGCCAAAAGTAAAGAAATACTGATTAGTGGCGGCGGCGGCGCGGTGGATATTTTCAAACAAACGAAGGGTACTATTTATCAGCAGATCGCCCATATCAAAACCCGGGACGGAGCGCGCACTTCTTTACTCGTCCCTGAATTGAATTTATTGTTAATTGCAGCGAGAGGAAGCGGCGGTCAAAAAGCGGCATTGCTCATCTATAAGGAAAATTCCCTTTAGACAGGCTCATCAAAAGCGAAAAAAAGAGTCTCATTATAAAAGATTATTTGATGAACTTAAAATTATTTAATTTTCCTATAGTACGATTTACCAGCTCATCCGACTATTGGCAAAATGTACTTTAAAATAGAACTTCAAAAAGATATTTCTATAAACAGAACCGGAATAATAAAACCATAAACTAAACTATTATGAAGAAGATACTTTTAGCCGCCGTTGTTATCTGCCTTTCATTTCACTCAAATGCTTACTGCCAAAACGGCGATGAGGTATTGAATAATGGGATCACCAACTTAAAAGACTTGTTGACGAACCACATCATCGAAAAAGCCTACCTCCATTTTGACAGGCAGTACCCATATTATGTGGCGGGCGAGGTGGTATATTTTAAAGCATATATCACCAAGGGCGAACGCCATGAGCCTTCGGACCTAAGCGGGACTTTACATGTTGACCTGATCAATAAAAACGATGTAATATTACAGTCAATAGCGCTTCAGCTAAATAAAGGAACAGGTTGGGGAGATTTTGCCTTGCCTGATACTTTGCGAAAAGGAAGTTACAGGATAAGGGCCTATACTGCCTGGATGCGGACTGATAAACACCCCTATTTTTTCGACCAATATATATCGGTAAGTTCAATAAACAATCTGGACAGGATCGCTGACGCTATAAAACAAGGTACGCCGCCCAGCATGACGTTTTTCCCGGAAGGCGGCAACATGGTGACCGATATTCGTTCAAAAGTTGCATATAAAGCCATTGGCCCTGATGGCTTGGGTATAAATGTAAATGGCGTTGTTGTTGACAATGAAAACAAAGAGGTTGCAAAAATAGCCGCGGCCCACCTGGGGATGGGTGTATTTGATTTTATTCCTGAAGAAGGCCACACTTACAAAGCAAAAGTAACTTATGCCGATGGGTCGCAAAGCACAATTGACCTGCCTGCTGCCGAAGCAAAAGGGATAACTTTGTCGGTTAATACAAATGATCCATCAAAGGTATCCATAGAAATCAGGGCTAACAGGGCTTATTATAAAGAGAACAAGGATAAACAATTAAATTTATTGTTTTACTATTCGGGCAGCCTGAAACGGTACACACCAAAACTGGATGGAGATCTGCTCGGCCTTGATTTACCGGCCAATACTTTTCCTACGGGGGTTTTGCAGGTAACGCTGTTATCGGGAAATGGTGAACCCTTAAATGAACGTCTCGCTTTTATCCAAAACCCTGATCTGCTGAATCTTTCGGTAGCCGCCAATAAGCCGGTATTTTCTAAGCGCGAAAATGTTCAGCTGAGCCTTAATGCGAAAAACAAAGACGGCAACCCGGTAAACGGGTCTTTTTCGGTATCTGTGATTGATGAAAGCAAGATCCTGGTTGATGAAAATACTGAAAATACCATTCTATCCTACCTTTTGCTAAGTTCTGAAGTAAAAGGCTATGTAGAAAAATCGAATTATTATTTTGCCAACGTAAGCAAAGAAACGCGGGCAAATCTTGATGCACTGATGCTTACCCAGGGTTACCGTCGTTTTGTTTGGAAGGAGTTGCTGCATGGTAACGCCGACACCACGAAGGTTGCCTGCAACCCGGAAAAAACTATTGACGTAACCGGCGCCTTAAAAACAAAAACAGGCGAACCCATAGCCGGTTGCGCCATTACCTTATTAGCGGAGGCGGGCGGCCCTGTTTTAAACGCAACGACCGATGGCCAGGGGAAGTTCCGTTTTTTAAACCTTGTATTTGAAACCGGCACACGTTTTATTTTAAAAACCCAGTCATCAGGAAAAAAGGGGGTGCTTACGTTTGACGTCGCCGCCGCCGGACCGGCGGTAAGTCCCGGAGATCAGATCAGCTCAAAATATAATGCCAATGCTGATATCCTTGCATCGTTCAAAAACAATCAGGTGCGGGGTGTAATAATGGCAGGCAATGTATCGTCAAAAGTATTATTGAAAGAGGATAAAATTACCGGCGTAAAAAGCACAGTCAATTACCGGTCATCAAATTTAGCCGGCCCGGGGCACGCCGACCAGGTGATCAGCGGCGATGAAATTAAGAATGCACCGGCACTCTCCACGGGATTAAATGGCCTTGCACGTGGCGTTCAATTTTTGGATGGCGTAGCCTCTTTGAAAACCGGGATGACTATCTCGGGTAGTGGCCAGAGTTTGGAACCAATGCTGGTGATTGTTGATGGGTTAAATGCCGGCCGTGGCACAAGTATTGACGTGATCAATCCGGGTTCTGTTGAAACGGTTGAGATCTTAAAAGCAGCCAATGCTTCGATCTATGGCATGGAAGGTGGCCAGGGTGTTATTGTGATCACTACCAGGCAAGGCGCAGAAAAAAATGATGTGATCACCAAAGAAATGTCGCCCGGTATTTTTTCGGTTGAACCAAAAGGCTTTTATAAGGCAAGGGAATTTTATTCGCCGGGGTATGATGCCGCCCTGGCCGTAAAAAACATTCCCGATCTGCGCACCACTGTATTCTGGAAGCCTGATGTTACTACGGATGCGGATGGCAATGCCTCATTTAATTTTTTTAATGCCGATGGCACAGGCACTTACCGTGTAGTAGTTGAGGGCCTGGATAGCAAAGGCAATTTGGGTCGGCAGGTGTTTAGGTATAAAGTGGAATAATTAACGATACTATGATGAAACATAAATTTTCGGTGCCAAAACTATTGCTATTACTGCTTTACTTATGCTGTTTTTCGGCATATTCACAAAACAATAATGCTGTTTCACAAAATATCGTAGCGAAACTAAAAACCTATACTGCGGGGCATACAATTGAAAAAGCTTATCTTCAATTTGATAAACCCTATTACGCCGCAGGCGATACTATATATTTTAAAGCATACGTCACCCTGGGCGAACGGCATCAGCTTTCAAACCTAAGCGGGGTATTGCATGTGGATTTGATCAATACCAATAACAAGATTGACCAATTGATAAAATTACAATTGGACAGCGGCATAGCCTGGGGCGATTTTGCATTACCCGATTCATTGCCCAATGGAAACTACAGGGTAAGAGCCTATACCAAATGGATGCTTAACAGGGGCGAAGAATATTTTTTTGATAAAACTTTTGAGATCGGTTCAATAAAAGAAAAGCGTGTTCCTGAAAATTTTTTAAAGAAACCGGGGCAAACATCAATTGGCAAAGCCGATGTCCAGTTTTTTCCGGAAGGGGGCAGTCTGGTAACCGGTATCCGTTCAAAGGTGGCCTTTAAGGCCGTTGGTATAAATGGCCTGGGTGTTAATGTAAAAGGTGTTATCGTTGATAATGAAAACAAAGAAGCAGGAACATTTGCCTCCGCCCATTTGGGTATGGGTTGTTTTTACCTTGATCCGGAGGAAGGCAAAACCTATAAAGCAAGGCTAACTTATGCCGATGGCAGGGAAGACATTGCGGATCTGCCAAAGCCTGACCCCAGGGGAATAGTATTATCGGTAAATAATGATTCAATCCCAACTGCCACAGTGAGGATAATGACAAATAAGGCTTACTTCATCGAAAACCGTGATAAGGAATATGCACTTGTTATTTATTCGGGCGGCATAGCAACAACCGTTACCTGCAGGCTGGACAGTATGGTAATTACCTTAGGTATTTTAAAAAGACGGCTTCATACAGGCATCGCCACGGTGACTTTATTTTCTCCAATGGGTGAGCCGCATTGTGAACGCCTGCTTTTTGTACAAAATTACGATCAGCTTAATATAGGCGCCGATAGTAATAAAACAACTTACGCAAAACGGGAAAAAGTAAAAATTGAACTGAATATAAAAGACCGGGCGGGTAATCCTTCATCAGGTCATTTT
Organism: Mucilaginibacter sp. UBA5151; assembly: GCA_002413785.1. Lineage (GTDB taxonomy): Bacteria > Bacteroidota > Bacteroidia > Sphingobacteriales > Sphingobacteriaceae > Mucilaginibacter. The sequence goes on along the minus strand of DHXR01000059.1, from coordinate 72,014 downwards.
TCCGTATCGGTAACCGATGAAAGCCAAGTGCCGGTTGATGAAAACAATGAAAGTACGATATTAAATAACCTGCTGCTCACATCTGACCTGAAAGGTTATGTGGAACAGCCAAACTATTATTTTACCGATACCAGCACTAATGCCAGTAAAAACCTTGACCTGCTGATGCTTACACAGGGCTACCGCCGCTTTGAATGGAAACAGGTACTTGATAGTGGCAACACGCCATTAGCATACCAGCCTGAAAAAGGCCTGGAAATTAGCGGAATGGTAAAAAATCTGTTTGGTAAACCCATAAATAAAGGAACAATTACGCTGCTGCCACTCAAAGGTGGCCCCTTGTTAAGCAGTGTATCTGATGATAAGGGATTATTCCATTTTACGAATCTTGTTTTCGCTGACACGACCCATTTTGTTCTGAGTGCGGTAAATGCAAGAAACAAAAACACGACGAAGATCACTTATTTTGCTGATAAGCCTATAAACGTAAGCGCCGCAATTCAATTGCCATTTGCACGGTCAGTTTCGGATACTGCTATGGCGGCATATCTTGAAAACACAAAAAACGAAAGGAATGAGTTTATAAATTATGGCCGGGGCAAAGGGATTATGTTAAAGGAAGTGAAGATTAGAGATAAAAAATTGGACGATCAATACAAAACACAAAGCTTAGCGGGGGCTGGCAATGCAGACCAGGTAATGCATGCTGATGAAATAGAAAGGATACAGGGGTCGCTCATTACAAGTCTGAATGGAAGATTACGTGGGGTTTCATTCCCGTATGGGGTTCCGGTTTTAACACTTAATATGTTTTCTGGTATTGGCGTCAACGCGGTTCAGCCCATGCTGGTAATTATTGATGGCACGGAAGGCGGCGATATTAACACTTTAAATGCAAGTGACGTGGAAACTGTGGAGGTATTAAGATTTGCAAGTGCAAGTATCTATGGAATGGGAGGCGGTGGTGGTGTATTGATAATTACTACAAAACAAGGCGGAGGAAGTAATAGTAAAGATATTGCATCCATCGGCATCTTACCTATCGCCCCAAAAGGCTTTTATAAGGCAACGGAGTTTTATTCGCCAAAATATGATTATGCGACGGCCGGCAAGCAGCGCGATCTCCGCTCAACCATTTACTGGAAGCCCGAAATAGTGACCGATAAAAATGGCAACGCTTCATTTGAATATTACAATGCCGATGGTACAGATACCTACCGGGTGGTAATTGAAGGGACAGACGGGAAAGGTAATTTAGGCAGGCAGGTATTCAGGTATAACGTGGAATAAGTACCCAGGACTTCAAAACTTCCTGCCAATAATCAGCTTAAATATCCCTTTGTTTGTACTGTTTGTAAATCCAAAGCCATATCCGGCATTAACTTCCCATTTAGGGTCGAAATTCAGGTCAGTTGCTATAAATAACTGGTGTTGTTGCAGCTGGTATGGGTCGTAGTTGAAAAACGGCCCGGTAGTGCCATAATACTCCAGGCCTAAAGCAACAACTTTACTGACATCATAGCTCCATTTTGCATTAGGCGAAAATATCAGCCCCCGGTTGGCGTCGGGGCCTTTAAAGCTGTGGTCAAGCGCCAGGTTGACGGCAAAGTAATTTTTACCCCATTTTTTATCCACTATCGGCCTGATCTCCAGGGTAGCGGTATTGGGCGAAAAGGCTGCCTTCTGAAAGCCGGCCTCCAGTGATAAACTCACACCAACCGGCCATTTCCAGCTTTCGGGGGCTGTAAACCGGGGGCGAATGTGCGAGCCAACGTAAGCCGTGCGCCCGTCGCTGCCGATGCTGTTAAAAAAATAGAAACCTGTTTCAAACCATGATGTCCAGCCATGAGTTATTTCTATGGTTTCGTGCGCCACATTATTGGTAGGTAACATGCCGTCGACAATGGTTTTGCTGCCATTGGATGTAAAATTACTGTGCAGTTCAAACATGGTACGCCCCGAATCCACCAGTTCGGCTCCGTAAACCTGGATCTCGTAATTGTCCTGTGCTTTGAGGTTTGTAAATGCAATTAAAAACAGGGCGCTTATAAGTATTGGTTTAACCATAAAATTCATTTTTTAAATATTGATAAAAGTATAGCCATAATTTGGAGTAATTCTGAACAAACAGGCAAACAACAGCGATGTTACAAAATTGATCATCATGGTTTGGATACCAGGTACACCTGGCCGAGTGTTTTAATCCTTGTGTTTTTGTTGATGAATGCAGGCAGCGGGTTCTCCTTTGGATAGTTTACAAATGAGCGGATGACCCTGAAACCGGCATGGGTTTGAACAAGGTAATCCATCGACTGCTGGTTAACATAAAATACAGCAGCCCCGGCAGGTTTGAAACTATTGAATTGCTCAATCGGAACCAAATCGGCCGGCCTTCGACAATAAAACTGAAAAATATTGTTCTCAGCATTTAATGCATATAAAGGAACGTTACCGGGCACCGACTGGTTTACATATCCGGCTGCCGCTATTTGTCCTTTATAAGGAACAATCTCATCATAAAATATTGTGTTAACATAAAAACCAACGAATAGGACGGCGGCGCAATTCAAAAAGAAAACCTTCCTTGCTGAGTCCTTTATCTTAATAAAAACCAATGCCGCAATTATCCCGAAGAAAATAATTCCGGTAACAAAAAACCTTTCATTAAGCGGTTGTAACATAAAGTTGACCAACAGAACGACCGCCGGCAACAAGATCACAAACAGTCCCTGTCCTACCAGCCGGAATTTTGTTCCCAATTTACTCAAAACTGCAAAACAAAAGGGCGCAGTTACAATGGCAAATAACGGAAAAACGGCATTGGTATAAAACGGGAGCTGAAACCGGGACAATGAAAAAAGCGCCAGTAATAAAAGCCCCCCGCTTAACGCGTAATATTCAACGGCTTCCCTACGCCGGTATAAGGTTTTTATATTTTTAAAAACCGCGTAAAAAAACAACAGGCACCAGGGAGCAAATGCCCAAAGCAGGGTGTGAAAATAAAAAAAAACACTCCCTGATGTTTTACGGCTAATGGGGCCATTATTTACAAAGCGGCCAAACTGGCTGTCCCACAAAAACCATTTTATACCCGAAACATGCTGCCTGCCAAATACCGTTTTCTCCGGGTGCAGGTCAAACTGCAGGTATAAGGCATAAAACTCGGGCAGGGTGAATATAAAAGTTAGCACAAGCAGCCAAAGCCACTTTAATTGAAACAAGTGTTTTAATCTTTTCTGAAATAGCAATTGTCCCAGCAGGCTGCCATAAATGGCGGTAATAACAAATATACCTTTGGTCATTATAGCAAAGGCAGTGAGCAATGCCGCCAATAGCAGATCCTTATAGCTGAAGCGCTCTTCCAGGCAGGCGATATGATAGATGCTGCCTATGATCAGGCTCATTAAATAAGGTTCGGCCCTTACATCGGTATTGGAAAGTATGGTGTTGAGGGCTGTCAGCAATATCAACACAGCGGCTGCGGCTATTTCCCATCCATAAAATTTCTTTGTAAAAAGGTAAGTATAAACCAGGCTGATCATAAAAAAAAGCAGCGCTGGTAAGCGGTAGGCCCAAACGCTGATACCAAACAGTTGGAAGCTTAGCAATATGGCCCAAAAGGGGAAATGCGGTTTATCAAGCCAGTCCTTATTATAGGTAAACAACTCAAAAAACTCATTTTTATGAAGCAGGTTTTTAGCGATGGAAGCATACAAACCAGGGTCGTCAGTAAAGAACCTGGTATTTATACCGGCAAAATTAACCGCAAGGGCAAGTACAAAAAAGAAAAGATAAAATGTCTTGTTTGTATCCTTCATTTAATAAGCGGCTTCAATTTTATGGAATAATTAAAGGCAAATATAAACTTATGTGCTTAAATACCGCTGCAAATCGGTAAGGCGATATTCAAAGCATAAACGGGGTACAAAAAACCTCATGCCGTACGGCATGAGGCCAAAATCACAACAACTGTTTAACCTTGCGGTCAATTCCAAACTGCAATATGATTCTAATATAAATACAGTAAAATGCCTGATTAGTTTTATAAATTTAAAATACCCCGTGATATAATTGTAAACGAATTGTAACGAATGCGATATTATGGAAGTCTGATTAAGAAAATCCCGTTTTCAGTTTATCTTTATCTAATAATTTACAACCAATAAAACAGCATTATGAAAACATTATTTCAAATCAAGGCATTATCATTTTTTGTATGTGCCTTTTTATTATCGTCGGTGGCTTTTGCACAAAAAACGGCAAAGCCAATAGCCAGTCCACGCGATAGTGTGAGTGGTATAGTTGCAGGTGCGAATATTAAAATATGGTATGGCAGCCCTTCGGTAAAAGGTCGCAAGATATTTGGCGGACTTGAGCCATGGGCTAAGGTTTACAGGGCAGGCGCCAACGAGGCTACCACCTTTACCACCGATAAAGACATTACCGTTGAAGGCCAGCCCTTGCCTACAGGTACCTACGCCTTTTTTGTTATCCCCCAGGAAAAGGGGAAATGGACCGTTATCTTTAACAAAACCGCCAAACAATGGGGAGCATTTGATTATGACCAAAGCAAAGACCAGCTACGGGTTACCGTTAATACGAAAGTGATAGCTTTGCAGGAAAGACTGGTTTACGTGATCACAAACGATGGTTTTAGCATGAATTGGGATACAACGAGTGTTCCTGTTTTGATAAAATAAAACATTTCAACCGTATTTGAATTTATTGGCTCTATAACGATTTGTATAGGTAAGCATTTCATCCCGATAGCTATCGGGAAACTAAAAAAAATGTTATTATGATGATAAAATGTGGTTTTCTAAGCTGCCGAAGAGGCGTAGCCTCGATAAATATTATAG
>DHXR01000059.1:8383-67026 GCA_002413785.1 Mucilaginibacter sp. UBA5151 | reverse complement strand
AACGGGTTAAAACCCGTTGCTACAAAATGTTTCGAGCCGAAGGCTCTATAAAAGGCTAACCCACACAAACCGTCATAGAACCAATTTATTTTAAGCCTCCCTATTCCGGGGAGGCTTTTTTGATGCTTTTTCGATAGTGGCACGATAAAGCACTATTTTGCAGGGTTAAATAAGCACTATATTTACCCGAAATGTTAAATATCCATATCAGCAAAAAACTAAAAGTAAGGGCCATTGTAATTATAGCACTTGCCGCAGCTATTTTTTTACTGATGGTGCTTGCCGATCATCCCCTGTTCATTGAACGCTATTATTCCGAAGGGTTTTATCTCTTTATCTGTCATATACTTCACCCGGTTTTCAACCTTTTCCCCTTCAGTGTTGGCGATATACTTTACATAACAGTTATTTGCTTTTTAGTTTATGCCCTGTATCGGCTTATTAAACTATCTGTAAAAAAACAATTTAAGCAGGCAGGCATTTTTTTGATGGGATTAGTGATCGGGCTACAGGGAGCGATACTTATTTTTTACCTTTTTTGGGGGATGAATTATTTCAGGCCGTCTGCCGGTGAGCGGCTCAACCTGCGCGATACCAATTATACAACAACAGCTCTCAAGGCAGTTACGGCTACCCTTATTGACAGCGCGAATGCCTGCCGCGCCAGGCTGACAAGCGCCGACCTGTTGCAAAGCAACAGCGACATTTACAAAACCGCACTGCGGGCTATTAGTAAACTATCTGCAGATTCCGTTAATTTCCGCACTTATGATCCGGGGATCAAGTCCTCCATTTTAACCCCGTTACTTAACTATATCGGCACTTCCGGTTATTATAACCCATTTACCGGTGAGGCGCAGATGAACTACCAGATGCCTGTTGTTGAAAGGCCGGTAACGGCCTGTCACGAATTATCGCACCAAATAGGTTTTGGCGCTGAGGATGAGGCCGATTTTGCAGGCTTCCTCGCCGGAGTTGGTTCACATGACCGCCTATTGCGTTATTCAGCCTATCACCTGGCCATAGCGGAGTTTATGCCGGCCCTTCGCCACCGCGATACCACGGCGAACAATGAATTGAAATTGCGCATATCAGCTACCGTCCATAATGATTTTAAGGCCGAACGAGTGTACTGGATGTCCTTTCAATCGAAAGCCGGAATATTAAGCAGCATTTTTTACGACAAATATCTTAAAGCAAATAACCAGCCGCACGGGCTTGCTACCTATAACCGGATGGTGTTATTGGTAATGGCGCGGTTTGGGAGAAGAGTTCATGGTTCATAGTTGATGGTTCATTGCAGCTGCAACCAACCATGAACCATGAACCACCCTACAACATCACCCCTTCGGTGGTAAATTCCAATTGCTTGTTACCTGCCAGCGCCGAGTTAGCGTAACCGATATCATTTACATATAGTTTTTCGTTTTCGGCGCTGATATTAAGTTCTCCAAGCTTGAAATCGCCGGTGATCCGGATAACCGCAACAGGGGTGTTCACTTCCAGTTCCGCAACGATATAATGCTCCAGGCTCATTGCTGTCTCGTCATCGAGTTGATGAACTTGGATGATCTGGGTACCATCCTGTTTTAAGACCTGTATATAATCACGCTCCTGCTTAACAATATAAGCGGTACCCGACACCAACTTATTAGCAACCAGTTTTACCGGGTTATCCTCTAAATCACAAACATTAAGGTCAATCTTCAGGACAGGTTCAACGGCGTTTGGAGACAGATCATGATAAATGGAATTGATCCTTAAAAATTCAACTTCCCCCTGTTGGCCCGAATAGCATACACGCCCGCTGGGAACTACAAAAGCGTTTGAACCGATAATAAATGCATATTTCATAATTCAGGTTTTTTATACTAAGTTAATAACATAAAAGCCGGAAATGTTTAATTTAATTATAAAATTTCCCAGGGACAGGTAGCCGGGAAAAGGAACAGATCAGAAAGGGGTTGCTATATAAAAACCTTTCGGGAACGTTCCCGAAATAAAAAATGCGTTCCGTATCTCACCCGGAACGCATACAACATCATTATCAAATAACGTTGATCAACTAAATCTCAGATAACATGTTTAATGCGCATCCAAGCTCTTTATTCAGATTTATTGACCATGCTGGCCAATAAATTAAATTTCAATTCTTTGTCCCCGCAAAGTTACACCCCAATGATTAATTTCAACTACCTTAGATGTTAACTTATTGCTAACGGACAAAACTGACTTATTATTATATATAATTCTGCAAATTTAAAAATTATTAAAAAAATGGCATTATATCGTTGTTTTCATTTTCAAATATTTAGCAAAACTGTTGTTACGGTAAAAAAATTGCTTTTTTGCGGACTATCCCTCTCTCCTTTTATTGTATCGGCACAAAAATACGCGCCAGATGACATAAAAAAGTTTGAACATGAAGCCGGGGCGGTTACCATAATCCGCGATAACTGGGGAGTGCCTCATATTTATGGCAAAACAGATGCTGATGCTGTTTTCGGCCTGATGTATGCAGAATGCGAAGACAATTTTAAAGGCATTGAACAAAATTATTTATACCAGTTAGGGAAACAGGCTGAAGTTGACGGGGAAAAAAGTTTATATACCGATGTGCAATTACAACTAATAGCCGATACTGCAGATGCCATAAAGGACTATAAAACAAGTCCTCCCTGGTTTAGAAAACTGCTGGATGCTTTTGCAGGCGGCATCAACTATTACCTGTACAAACACCCCGAAGTAAAGTCGGCGGTATTTAAACACTTTGAACCCTGGTATGCCCTGATGTTTACTGACGGCAGCGTTTCGGCAACCGTAACAGGCGGCATAAACCTGGGTGAAACCCGTGATTTTTATGGTGGCGGAGGAGAAAAACTGGGTGCAGTTTACCAATCTGCTGCTGACCTGCGGGAAACCGGCTCGAATGGTTTTGCAATAGCGCCTTCACGGTCGAAAAACGGGCATGCACTCTTGTATATTAATCCGCACGTTCCCTTCTATTTCCGCAGCGAGGTACAAATGGTAAGTGATGAAGGGCTCGATGTTTACGGTGCGGTTACCTGGGGGCAGTTTTTTGTTTACCAGGGATTTAACCGCCACTGCGGCTGGATGCATACCAGCAGCAACGCCGATGTTGGCGACCTGTATGCCGAAAAGGTGAGCAAAAAAGACGGGCAATGGTATTACGAGTATAACGGCGCGCTTAAACCGATTACCACCCGTAAACTGCTGATCAATATTAAAAAAGGTGATCATACCGCGCAGCAAATTATAACAGGGTATTATACCCGTCATGGCCCGGTGCTGGGCAGCCGTGATGGTAAATGGCTGGCGCTTAAAGCCAATAACCGTTCGTACAATGCCTTGCTCGAATCGTGGCTCATCACCAAAGCCAATACTTTTGGTGAATATAAAAAAGCGATGGATCTGCGCTCCAACGGCACAAACAATACGGTTTATGCCGACGACCAGGGGAATATCGCTTTCTGGTACGGCAACTTTATGCCAAAACGCGACCCAAAACTGGACTGGACCCTGCCGGTTGACGGATCAACTACTGCAACCGAATGGAAGGGCCTGCATAACCTGAACGAGCTGGTACATGTTTACAACCCCGCTACAGGCTGGATCCAAAATTGTAATTCAACACCATTTGCATCATCCGGCGAAAGCAGTCCCGACAAAACCAAATACCCTGCCTACATGGCGCCCGATGGTCAGAACTACCGGGCCGTTAATGCCATTAAATTATTAGGCAACGCCAAAAACATCACACTTGACGGGTTGATCACGAAGGGGTACGACCATTACCTATCCGCTTTTGATGATCTGCTGCCCAAATTATTTGATGCTTACAATTCCGCGCCCGATTCGCTTAAACAGGCGCTTGCAGAACCGGTACAAATTTTAAAGCAATGGGACAAACGCACAGCAGCAAATTCGGTGGCCTCCACCATCGCCATTGAATGGGGCGCCTTAATGTTCAGGGATATACCTCCTGCCAAAACAGCGGAAGAAAGCACCTATCAAACCGCGCGTACACAGGCCATGCTGCAAAGCATCAGCCAAAACCGGCTGTTGGAAAACCTCAGCAAGGCATTGAACGACCTTAAGAAACGTTATGGCGACTGGAATATACAATGGGGGGATATTAACCGTTACCAGCGCCCCGCAGACGGCGTCAGCTTTAATGACAGTTTGCCGAGCCTGCCTGTCGGGCTCACATCGTCCGCCTTCGGACAGCTGCCATCGTTTCAGAGCCGGACCTTTAATACCAAAAAACGTTATGGATATTCGGGCAACAGTTTCATAGCGGCTGTGGAATTTGGTGCCCGTATTAAGGCAAAAACAATAGAAACCGGCGGCGAATCGTTTAATCCCGCTTCAAAACACTTTACCGACCAAGCTGGCATGTATATTGAAGGTAAGTTTAAGGATGTGCTGTTTTATAAAAAGGATGTACTTAAACATGCTGAAAAAACCTATCATCCAGGCAATTGAGTTGCTTTTTAAAAAAGTATATTTGTACAAACTTCAAGTCGTCATGAGCAAACACCTTATCTTAATACTCCTATTGCTTCTTTGTACATCGGGTATGTACGCCCAAAGCATAAAATTCAGCGACTTGGTTTATTTTACAAGTCTTTCAAACGGCGAGGTGTACAATAACCTGATTCAGGGAAAGGCTTTCAGGCAGGACTATACAGAGGATGAGAACGGGCAGGAGCTGGAATATTTTAAAAACATCGCGAACAAACCCAATACCGAAGAAATAATTACCGGAAGTTTTACCAAGCTTTATGACGGAACAAAATTACGGACAATTGTATATACCTCAACCGATGGCCAAAACATCATCAATATGATCAGCCAGGCTAAAAGATACGGACTTGAGCTGAAGTTCCGCGGAACCGATGCCAGCAACAATATTTATTTGTACGACAATAATTTCTATCATGTCAGCATTTACCTGAAACTGGATAAAACATCGGGCATGGTTGAGATAAAACAGAAAGAACTTTTAGGATTGGAGTAAGTTATTGGTCATTGGTCATTGGTCATTGGTCATTTCGCCTCACCCAACCCCTCCAAAGTAATGTCACTAACTTAGAATAAAAATGTGTGGCGGGTTAATATCGAATAATGAATTTCGAATGTCCAATTTCGAACTTTTACCCTTCATTATTCAATATTCGACATTCATTATTCGACATTAAATAACTTAAGTTAGTGGCATTACTCTCCAAAGGAGAGGGCTTAAAAAAGGGTGCAGTTCAAGTCCTCTCCTTTGGAGAGGATTTAGGTGAGGCAAAATGACCACTGACTTAATGACCAACTACTCCACGCCTATCAGTCTGCTTTTTAATTGCCGGCCGATTCCTATAAAACTGCGGTGGTTAAGCGGAAACTCCAGTATGACATGCACCAGGCCAAGCAGGAACAGCCATTTAATACCTATGCGGTAGTTGTAAAAATATAAGGTAACGGATGCGATCCAGATTATCCCGATGATTATGGCTTTGGTCGTTGAGATCCGGTGCCATTTAATGATGCGGGTTTTGCTGAACCAGTTGATATAATGATAAGTATAGGCAAATGCGATGAGCCTTGTTAATATAATACTGGCCTGGTTGGTGTATATGTTTATTGACTGGCTGCGCAGTGTTGTTGTATTAATCCTGCCGAAATCACCGTAATTACTTACGGCCCAGGCCGCCGTTGTATTGTGGTACGATGTAAATAAAACGCATAATAGCACCGGGCAAATTAAAAATACAATAAATGCGGCGTAGCCTGAAACAATTTTGTCTTTTAAAGCTCCAAATAGCATGAATGCGCCGGTAAACACATACACGTGGATGAGAGTAGGCATATACAAACCAAAAATGGTGCGCAACAGGTTATTGGTCAGCAGGAAATAGCCGGCTACAATAAGCATAACAAAAGCAAGCACCCGGCTAACGTTGCCTTTTACAACAACAAGTATGAATGACAAGCCAAAAGTATAAAATATAAGGTTGGGATATGGCAGTTTAAACAGCAGGGAAACAACAATTACTGCTATTATAATTAAGTAGTCGTACTTTTTCAGGATGAAGAATTGCCTGCCTCTAAGCCAGGTTATTTCGGTAAGGTAGTGCGCAGGGCCAAGAATGGCATACGATAGCAGTACAAGCTCAAAAGGGACAATGACGGCAAGGCCCGAAGCCATAAGCATAGCCAGGATGTTATAATAATTGATGGCGTCAATCTTTGAGTTCATGGTTCATGGTTGATAGTTCATGGAAGCTGCATCAGGAGTTCATTGGTCATAGCTAAACAGGTTGAAAATCACTATGATCTATGAACTATGATCCATGAACTTTCCTCCCGAACTTTTTCTAAAAATAAATTAAAATGTTTTAAAAACATAATCGTCTTTATATTTAAATAACAACGCATTGATCACAGCTATAATGCCCGAAGAAAAAAACAATACTATCATACAAGCCATAAGCTCGTACGGTAAAAATTTGTTGGGCTTTATAAGGCGAAGGGTGAAAAATGACGCCGATGCTGAAGATATCCTGCAGGATGTATGGTACCAGTTCAGTTCGGTTATCAATTCAGAGCCTATTGAACAAACAGGTGCATGGCTGTTCCGTGTTGCCCGTAATAAAATACTTGATAAGCATAAAAAAAAGACGGAAACCCTGCTGGATGATATGCTGCCCGATGAAGATGACGATGAAGCGCCGGACTTTAAAGCCATCCTGATGACGGAAGCAAAAACACCCGAGACCGTGTACCTCCGCAACCTATTTTGGGAGCAATTATTTATTGCCCTCGATGAGTTGCCCGAAGAGCAAAGGCAGGTTTTTATCTGGCAGGAGCTTGAAGATATCCCTTTTAAAGAGATAGCCGAACGCACCGGCGAAAATGTGCAAACCCTGGTATCGCGCAAGCGGTATGCGGTACTGCAACTGCGCAAAAGGCTGCGTCAATTGTATGAGGAAATAACAGAATATTAAAAAATTAAAAACATGAGAACATTTTTTTATAAAGGGCGGTTTATATTTATTCCCCTGGGAATTGCCGCCTTCCTTTCGCTCACCGGTTTTGTGGTGATGAGTTTATGGAACTATTTACTTCCTGCGATACTCCACGTAGGGACGATCACTTTCTGGCAGGCTACAGGCATATTTATTTTGTGTAAAATATTGTTTGGCTTTGGCGGGGGCGGACACAAGGGCGGTGCGCCCTGGATGCGCCGCCGTATGGAGGAGCGTTTTAAGAACATGACGCCCGAAGAAAAGGAAAAATTCAAAGAAAAGATGATGCAAAAATGCGGTTATGGAAGATGGGGCGGCGGCCATAGCTGGGATAGCTACACAGCCGGCACCGAAAAAACAGCTGAATAATTGGTGGGACAGTGAGTGGTGAGTAGTGAATTGTGAGTGGGCGAGTCGTAAAAGGAATTTCCAAAACAATCTACTTACCTCCCACAATTCACTACTCACATCTCACCACTCACATCTCACTTCTCACCACTCACTTCTCACCACTCACCACTCACATCTCACAAAATGGAAATACTGATATTTACTACAAGCGTTGAAAAACCCGAACAGGTTAGCGAGGTAAAACCATTGCTAACCTCTGTTCCGGCTATTACCGGCTGGAACTTTGACCTGGAAGACTGTGATAATATTTTAAGGATCGAGGCAAACGATATTTCTCCCCGGTATATTGAGTCCTTACTGCAAACCGCGGGCTTTAATTGCAGGGAGCTGGAGTATTAGGGCTTTTTTTACAAAACGTAACACGCTGTAATATGGCGGTTAAAAAGGATAACGCGGCTTGACGTGATCCGATAGCTATCGGATTAGAGGAGGCTTATTCACTTTCCTGGCATTTCTCCTTATTTGAATTTACGATGCCATAGCAAATGGGACAACATGAATATCAACTGACTTTTTTTCAGCCACCCACAAATCATATCCTTGCTGCATATTCATCCATAGCTGCGGCGTTGTATTTAAGGCCTTTGATAAACGGATAGCCATTTCGGCGCTCACACCCATACGGCCATTAACCAATTGAGACAATGTTTTGCGTGCTACGCCCAATTTATGTGCGGCTTCTGTGATAGTAATTTCCATGCTATCCAGGTAAAGGCCTTTTAATACTGCTCCCGGATGTACCGGCACCATACCTCGCTTTATCATATTTTAAATTTAATGGTAATCAATATAATCTACATCGAAAGCATTCTCATTCTCAAAACGAAATATCAGCCTGTAATTGCCATTAACTTTTACCGACCAAAAGCCAGCTAAATCACCCCTTAGAGGATGAAGTCCCGAACCCGGAAAATTCATATCCTCAACATTTATCGCACTGTCAAGTAAAGTTAAAATCATTTTGATCTTTAAGATTTGAGTTGCCGGTATTTTAGATGAATTGTCTTTTTCCCATAACAATTTCAAACCCTTATGCTGAATACTTTCGATCATTAATACAAATGTAACGCATAACGTAACACGTTCCAATATCTTTTTAAATTTTTTTGCATAAAAAAAAGCCCCACTCAAATGAGCAGGGCTTTTTAAATGTTATAATGTATAGACGGCCCCGATGTGTTGGGGCGCCTTTTAATTATTCGCCTTTTTCAGCGTTTTCTTCGTTTTCAGCAGATGCGGCCGGTGCTTCAGGAGCTTCAGCAGCAGGTGTTTCAACTACCGGTGCAACTTCAACAACTTCTTCAGCAACTGGTGCAGCTTCAACCTTGTCAGCTGGTGCAGCAGTTTTTGCTTTACCGGCACCACCACGGCGACGTGTTGATTTCTTCTCGGTTTTTGCGGTATCAGTACCGTAAACAGTATTGTAATCCACTAATTCAATCAGGGCCATTTCAGCGTTATCGCCTAAACGGTTTTCCATTTTGATGATACGTGTATAACCACCCGGACGTGTTGCAATTTTCTCAGCAATTTCGCGGAACAGGATAGTTACCGCGTCTTTGTCCTGTAAATAACTGAATACTGTACGGCGTGAGTGTGTTGTGTCACTTTTTGCTTTAGTAAGGATTGGTTCTACATAAACGCGCAAAGCTTTTGCCTTTGCAAGTGTAGTAGTAATACGCTTGTGTAATATAAGCGATGTGGCCATGTTACCCAGCATCGCCTTGCGGTGACTGTCGGTGCGGCCTAAATGGTTGATTTTTTTTCCGTGTCTCATTGTATTTATTTATTTCACGTGCATACCGTTGGGCGGCAAAATGGTCAAGCCCTCGGAATTATGCTCTCGCTTACTTTAGTGATTAGAGACCAGAGGTTGGAGATTAGTCGCCAACCTGCGGGCTCATTTATCTTATAATAAATTAGCAATTAAAGTTTCAGAACTAATCTCTGATCTCTAATCGCTAATCTCTAATTTAATCTTCGTCTAACTTAAATTTCGAAAGGTTCATACCAAAAGACAAGCCTTTTGATTTAACCAGGTCCTGAATTTCAGTTAATGATTTTTTACCAAAGTTCCTGAACTTAAGCATATCAGCAACATCATACGAAACTAAATCGGCCAGGCTGCGGATATCAGCAGCTTTAAGGCAATTTAATGCACGTACAGAAAGGTCAAGGTCAACCAGTTCAGTTTTAAGGATCTTGCGCATGTGCAAAATTTCCTCGTCAACTTCCTTGGTTTCTTCTTTAGCCTGTGCTTCAAGCATCATGTTCTCATCGCTGAACAGCATAAAGTGCTGGATAAGGATCTTGGCAGCTTCTTTAAGCGCGTCCTCAGGATGAATTGAGCCATCGGTAGTAATGTCCAGAACTAATTTTTCATAGTCTGTTTTTTGTTCTACACGATAGTTTTCAATGGTATATTTTACGTTCTTGATCGGGGTGTAAATAGAATCGATGGCTATTACACCTACATTAGCGTCAGGATTTTTATTTTCTTCGCTTGCAACATAACCGCGGCCCTTGTTAACAGTAAGCTCGATCTCCAAAGTTACAGATGAATCCATGTTACAGATAACAAGATCAGGGTTCAAAACAGTAAAATTGTTAGAGAACTTGGTGATATCACCTGCCTTAAAAGCGTCCTGGCCATTAATGATCACGAATATTTTTTCGTTGTCGCCTGATTCACCGGTTTTATTAAACCTTACTTGTTTTAAGTTAAGTATAATTTCGGTAACGTCTTCAACAACGCCTTTGATGGTTGAAAACTCATGCATCACTCCCGAAAAACGAACTGAAGTAATCGCATAACCTTCAAGTGAAGAAAGTAAGATACGACGAAGAGCATTACCAATGGTTACACCGAAACCTGGTTCTAACGGACGAAACTCAAACGTGCCATCAAAATCAGTTGATTTCTGCATGATAACCTTGTCTGGTTTTTGAAATGCTAAAATTGCCATTTATATCCTTTATTTATTGTTTATTTTTAATAGATTTGAGAGGTGAAATACAAGATTTAAGTCCTTTTAAAATTTGCTATTGTCTTATATTCTAAATCCAAAATCCCCCTTTTACTTTATTCATGCAGATGTGAAACCGAAATATGAGATTTGAAGTATGTCTCAAATCTCATATCTGAAATTTCATATCTTATTTAGAGTACAACTCGACGATCAGGTTTTCCTTGATATTTTCAGGGATCTCATCTCGGTTTGGATAGTTCAGGAATTTGCCGGTTAAATTGGCAGCATCCCATTCAAGCCAGCTGTGTTTGTTAATCCTTCTGCCGGCAACTGAATGTGTAATAGACTCAAGTGATTTAGATTTTTCGCGAACAGCGATCACATCACCTGCTTTTAATGTATAAGAAGCAATATTTACTACTTCGCCATTAACAGTAATATGTTTGTGGCCAACCAGCTGGCGTGCGCCTGAACGTGTCGGGGCAATACCTAAACGGTAAACCGCGTTATCTAAACGGGCCTCCAAAAATTTAAGTAAGTTTTCGCCTGTGATGCCTTCTTTTGCAGAAGCGCGGTGAAACAAGTTTTCGAACTGACGTTCCAATACACCGTAAGTGTATTTAACTTTTTGTTTCTCCATCAACTGGGTTGAATACTCTGATTGCTTTCCTCTTCTTTTGGAAGCACCATGCATACCCGGTGGATAATTTTTTCTTTCCAGCGCTTTATCCGGACCGAAGATCGGTTCGCGGAAACGGCGCGCAATTTTGGATTTTGGTCCTGTGTATCTAGCCATTGTTTGTTGTTCTTAAAGTATCAAACAGCCCGCAGCTGCCGAATCTTAGCTTTAAAAAATTGTTAATTAAACTCTTCTCCTTTTTGAAGGGCGGCAACCATTGTGTGGAAGCGGTGTAATGTCTTTTATAGTTGTTACCTCTATACCTGCAGTTTGCAAAGTACGGATAGCTGATTCGCGACCAGCGCCCGGGCCTTTTACAAATACTTCAACCTTGCGTAAACCAAGATCGTAAGCAACTTTACCGCAATCGCCAGCAGCCTGACCGGCAGCATAAGGTGTATTCTTTTTTGATCCTTTGAAACCCATTTTACCGGCAGATGACCAGGAAACAGCTTGTCCGCTTTTATTGGTAAGGGTTATGATAATGTTGTTAAAAGTTGCGTTGATATGCGCTTCGCCAACAGGCTCAACAATCACTACGCGTTTTTTGGTTACTTTTTTGCTTTTAGCCATTTTTTTAATTACTGAGTTAGTGAATTAGTGAATTATTGATTGAATAATCCGGACCCATTAACTGTTTTGATAATTTGTTATTCCTAATGATATTCAAACAAAGGCAGCTTTTCAACTAATCTCTGTTCTCCAATCACTAATCACTATTTAGTAGCTTTTTTCTTGTTGGCAACTGTCTTACGTTTTCCTTTACGGGTACGTGAGTTGTTTTTAGTACGCTGACCACGCAAAGGCAATCCTTTACGGTGACGTGTACCACGGTAGCAACCTATATCCATTAATCGCTTAATGTTGAGCTGAACTTCTGAACGCAACGAACCTTCAACTTTGATCTGATCGTTAATTATACCACGTATAGCAGCTAATTGCTCATCATTCCAGTCTTGCACTTTTGTGTCAAAATCGATGCCGGCCTCGGTCAAAATCTTCTGCGCTGTTGAGCGGCCGATCCCGAAGATGTAAGTAAGTCCGATTTCTCCTCTTTTATTATTTGGTAAATCAATACCTGATATCCTAGCCATATTTTTTTATATGTTTGAGTTTTCGAATTAGTGATTTAGTGATTTATATTTTTCATTCACTCAATCAACCATTCACTAATTCACTAATTAATTAGCCCTGGCGTTGTTTATACTTGGGGTTCTTTTTGTTAATAACATAAAGTTTCCCGTTCCGGCGGATGATCTTGCAATCAACACTGCGTTTTTTAATGGATGCTCTAACTTTCATCGCTTTATTATTTATATCTATAGGTTATTCTTCCCTTTGTTAAATCGTACGGACTCATTTCCAGTTTAACCCTGTCGCCAGGTAAAATTTTTATGTAGTGCATACGCATCTTACCGGATATATGCGCAATAATTTCATGTCCATTCTCCAACTCTACCCTAAACATCGCGTTTGATAATGCTTCTTTAATCGTTCCGTCTTGTTCAATTGAGGCTTGTTTGGCCATATTTTATTGATTATTACTTAATTATCCACCCTAAAAGCGGGACGCAAAATTAATAAAATTATTTTAACTTTTATTTATTTCTTTTAAAACATTATCTACATACGAAAATGTAGAAAGTATATCGGGTTTTCCCTTCCTGATGGCCACCGTATGCTCATAGTGAGCAGATGGTTTACCATCAGTGGTTGATACGGTCCAACCGTCATCCCAAAACTTTACCCGCGCTTTTCCGGCATTGATCATCGGTTCAATTGCGATCACCATTCCCTCCTCCAGCTTCACACCAGAGCCGCGTTTACCGTAGTTAGGCACCTCCGGCTTTTCGTGTAACGCTATGCCTACGCCATGCCCTACCAGTTCTTTTACCACACCGAAACCATGTTTCTCAGCATGCTCCTGAACGGCAAAACCTATATCGCCTATCCGCATTCCGGCTACCGCTTTCTGAACACCCAAATCAAGGCATTCCATGGTAACCCGCATCAGGGTTTTTACAGTCTCGCTCACTTCGCCAATGGCAAAAGTATAAGCCGAATCGCCGATATATTTATTCAGTTCAACCCCGCAATCCACCGACACCAGATCTCCGTCAACCAGTTCACGTTGTCCGGGGAAACCATGCACAACCTGATCGTTCATTGATATACACAATGAATACGGGAACCCGTGATAATTTAAAAATGCCGGAATCCCGCCGTTATCCCTGATAAAGGTTTCCGCAAGTTTATTTAACTCAATGGTTTTAATACCTGGTCGTATCACTTTCGCAATCTCTCCAAGTGTTTTGGAAACAAGTAAAGAACTTTCCCTTATGAGTTCTATCTGTTCAATAGACTTATAATTGATCTTTGACATGTTATAATATTATCAGATGACAGGCTGACTGGTCCCGCTACCGGCAGAAACAGCTGTACGCCCTTTAATTCTTCCAGTTTTCATCAAACCATCATAATGACGCATCAATAAATGGCTTTCGATCTGTTGCAGGGTATCCAAAACAACACCCACAAGGATGATCAATGAGGTACCGCCAAAAAACCGTGCAAATGCGCTGTTTACCCCTACCAGGCTGGCAAATGCCGGAATGATAGCGATTATGGCTAAAAAGATAGAACCAGGTAATGTGATCCGTGAAATAACACCGTCGATAAACTCAGCAGTTGATTTCCCTGGTTTAACACCCGGTATAAAGCCGCCGTTCTTTTTCATATCATCCGCCATTTGGTTAGGATTGATAGTAATAGCCGTATAGAAATACGTGAATACGATGATCAATATAGCGAACAACAGGTTATGTCCCCAGGCTGTATAATCAGACAGTGACATTAATATGGGGTTTGAGGCTGCTTTCGGGAAAAACTGTGCAACAGTTGCCGGAATAAACATTAATGCCTGGGCAAATATGATCGGCATAACACCGGCAGCGTTTACTTTTAAGGGTATATACTGACGTACGCCGCCATATTGTTTATTGCCAACTATACGTTTGGCATATTGTACGGCAACCTTACGGACACCCTGTACAATTAGTATGGTGAACATCACCACCAAAATAAGCGCTACAATTTCAACTATAAAAGTCACCAAACCGCCTGCGCCGGCATTACGTGATTGAAATTCACTTAAGAACGCGCCTGGTAAGGCAGCAATAATACCCACCATGATGATGAGCGAAATACCATTACCAATGCCTTTGTCTGTTATTTTCTCACCCAGCCACATGATAAACATGGTTCCCGCTGTAAGCACGAACATATTCAGCACAGTGAAATAAGGATTTGCAATTAACATTTGATCGGCATTGATCTGAGATTTCAAATAACCGACAGCCTGCAGCGCAGTGATACCTATGGTTAGGTAGCGTGTCCACTGGTTTAATTTATTACGCCCGCTTTCGCCTTCTTTTTGCAGTTTAGCGAAGTAAGGAACAGCTATACCAAGTAATTGCACCACGATGGAAGCCGAAATGTAAGGCATTACACCCAACGCAAAAATAGAGGCCCGTGAAAACGACCCTCCTGCAAACATATTCAGCAAACCTGCTATCCCTTCTTTCCCCTGCTGACTATTCAGCGTAGCGGTGTTAACACCCGGAAGGACGACAAATGATCCTACGCGATATATTAAAAGAAATAAGAGTGTGTTTATTATACGCACTCTCAGGTCTTCGATTTTCCAGATATTGGATATTGTGGTGAAAAATTTCTTCATCGAAAATTATAGCTTAACTATGGTACCACCGGCTGCTTCAATCGCTTTTTGCGCGGTTGCAGTAAACGCATGTGCTTTAACTTCTAATTTGGCTTTCAGTTCGCCGCGACCAAGAATTTTAACAAGGTCGTTTTTTGAAGCCAGGCCATGTTCTTTCAGCGTATCAAAATCAACTGATGATAATGTATATTTTTCAGTTAATGCCTGCAGCACATCAAGGTTTACACCTGTGTATTCCACACGGTTAGGGTTTTTAAATCCCACCTTTGGTACACGGCGCTGTAAAGGCATCTGACCGCCTTCAAAACCAACCTTTGACTTGTTACCTGAACGTGAACCTGCACCTTTATGGCCACGGGTTGATGTTCCGCCACGGCCTGAACCTGTACCACGGCCAATTCTCTTTCTATTTTTTACAGAACCTTTTGCAGGTTTAAGATTACTTAAATTCATGATATTAAATATTTTCTACTGCTACCAGGTGATTAACTTTTTTAACCATACCAATGATAGCCGCAGTAGCTTCAACTTCCACGCTTTGGTTGATTTTCCTTAAGCCCAGTGCTTCCACTGTTCTTTTTTGGCGCTCACTTCTGTCGATCACGCTTTTAATCTGAGTTATTTTGATTTTTGCCATGACAGATTATCCGTTAAATACTTTACCTATACTTACACCACGGTGCTGTGCTACGGTATAGGCATCACGTAATTGTGATAATGCCGATACAGTTGCTTTAACCACGTTGTGCGGGTTTGATGAACCTTTTGATTTTGCCAATACGTTATGGATACCTGCTGATTCCAGCACCGCACGCATCGCACCACCGGCAATTACACCGGTACCGTTAGCTGCTGGTTTTATGAAAACAAAACCGCCCGAAAACTTACCGATTTGCTCATGTGGTACAGTACCGTTTATAATCGGAACTTTTACCAGGTTCTTTTTTGCATCATCAATGCCTTTTGCAATAGCTTCGGTAACCTCTTTAGCTTTTCCTAAACCGTAACCTACAACACCGTTTTCGTCACCTACTACCACAATGGCAGAGAAACTGAAAGTACGGCCGCCTTTGGTTACTTTGGCTACACGCTGTATGCTTACCAAGCGGTCTTTTAATTCGATCTCGCTTGTTTTTACTCTTTTTATGTTGATTGTTGACATCTTTCTTTTCGATTAAAAGTTTAAACCGCCTTCACGTGCACCGTCAGCCAGTGATTTAACACGACCATGGTACAAATAACCGTTCCTGTCGAAAACCACATCTTTAATACCTGCTGCAATTGCTTTCTCAGCTACCAGTTTACCAACGGCAACCGACTGATCAATTTTAGTGCCTTTTTCAGCATTGAAATCTTTTGATAAAGATGATGCCGACACTAAAGTTTTGCCGCTTACATCGTCAATGATCTGCGCGTAAATTCCTTTATTACTCCTATATACTGACAGACGCGGACGTGCCGAAGAACCTGAAAGACGTTTTCTGATCCCTTTCTTAATTCTGTCTCTTCTTGATAATTTAGCTCCCATGACGATTATTTTTTAGATGCTGATTTACCTGCTTTTCTTCTCAATACTTCGCCAACAAACTTGATACCTTTACCCTTGTAAGGCTCCGGTGCACGTAACGAGCGTATTTTTGCCGCTACCTGGCCTATCAGTTGTTTATCAATTGACTCCAAAATAATGGTAGGGTTTTTACCCTTTTCAGCAGTTGTTGAAACCTTAATTTCTTTTGGCAACTCAAATACATAGTGGTGAGAATATCCCAGCACCAAGTCTAAAGTATTACCTGTATTTGTTGCACGGTAACCTACACCCACTAATTCCTGCTCCACTTTGTAACCTGTAGTTACGCCTGTTACCATGTTATTGATAAGCGCACGGTACAAACCGTGTAATGCTTTGTGACGTTTTTGATCAGAAGGGCGTTTTACAACCAAATTTCCTTCTTCCTGTTCAACAGTGATATCACTGTCAACCGCCTGGTGCAACTCACCTTTAGGACCCTTTACAGTAACAACATTATCTGCTGATACTGTAATTGTAACCCCTTGTGGTAGTGCTATAGGTGATTTTCCTACTCTTGACATTGCTTAATTTCCTCCTATTAATATACGTAGCATAAAACTTCGCCACCAACATTTTGCTGACGCGCTTCTTTATCGGTCATTACACCTTTTGAAGTCGACAGGATGGCGATACCTAAACCATTTAATACTCTTGGCAGAGTATCCATGCCTGCGTATTTTCTCAAACCTGGTTTACTGATGCGCGAAATGCTGCGTATAGCAGATATTTTTGTTATCGGGTGGTATTTCAAAGCTACCTTAATAGTACCTTGAGGACCATTGTCTTCAAACTTAAAATTGGCAATGTAACCTTTGTCGAAAAGCACTTTCGTGATTTCCTTTTTTAGATTTGATGCAGGAATTTCAACAACCCTATGGTTGGCTTTAATAGCATTCCTTACTCGTGTAAGATAATCTGCGATTGGATCTGTATTCATTTTATTGTTTTATGATAGTGGTTTCCGTGGACCTGCTATCGGTTAGTCTTATTTCGGATTTCGAATGTTCAATTTCGGATTTATTCCGATTTCGAATTTCGAATGACCGATTTCGAATTTATTATTTTCTTATTGCTTTAGATATTCAAAATTCCGAAATCGAAATTCCGAAATCCGAAATTACCAGCTTGCTTTCTTTATTCCCGGGATCTTGCCGGCAAGGGCCATTTCACGGAAAGTTACACGTGAAATACCAAACTGACGCATGTACCCGCGCGGGCGGCCTGTTAATTTACAGCGGTTGTGTAATTTTACCGGAGATGATGCTTTTGGTAAAGCATCTAAACCTGCATAATTACCTTCAGCTTTAAGGGCCGCTCTTTTTTCAGCGTATTTAGCAACTAATTTAGCACGTTTTACTTCGCGTGCTTTTACACCTTCTTTAGCCATTTGTAGTTGTATTTTGATTTTTAAATGGTAATCCAAATTGTTTCAACAACTCCAATGCTTCAACATCATTTGTTGCCGAGGTTACAAAGGTAATATCCATACCCTGTATCTTATTGATCTTGTCGATATTAATCTCAGGGAATATGATTTGTTCAGATATACCTAAAGTATAATTTCCGCGTCCGTCAAAACCTTTATCGTTGATGCCTTTGAAATCGCGGATACGCGGTAAAGCAACTGCGATCAAACGGTCAAGGAATTCGTACATAGTATTGTCACGCAAAGTAACACGTACGCCTATCGGCATGTTTTTACGTAACTTAAAGTTTGATATATCCTTTTTTGATTTCGAGGAAACTGCCTGCTGACCGGTAATGGTAGTTAGCTCAGTAATTGTACTTTCGATAAGTTTTTTATCAGTAGTAGCGCCGCCAACACCCTGGTTGATCGCTATTTTTTCAAGTTTAGGAACCTGCATTACGCTCTTATACTGAAATTTGTCTTTCAGTGTAGTGCGGATCTCGTCCTTATACTTCGTTTTTAATCTTGGTACGTATTCCATTACTTAATTTCCTCTCCTGATATTTTTGCCACTCTTACTAATTTGCCGGCATCATTTCTTTTGCGGCCAACACGTGTTGGTTTTCCTGTTTTAGGATCAACCAGCATCAGGTTTGAAATATGAATAGCAGCTTCCTGCTTCACGATTCCACCATTTGGTTTAGCAGCATTTGGTTTGGTATGTTTTGATACCAGGTTGGCACCTTCAACAATAGCACGGCCTTTATCTAATATTACTTCTAATATTTTACCCTGGGCTCCTTTTGAATCACCGGCAATAACCTTTACAAGGTCGCCTTTTTTGATTTTTAATTTGGCAGGTTGTTCTTGTTTTTTCTTTTCCATATTACAATACCTCCGGTGCTAATGATACAATTTTCATAAATTGTTTCTCACGTAATTCTCTTGCAACCGGGCCAAAGATACGTGTGCCTCTCGGCTCATCCTGGTTATTTAACAAAACCGCGGCATTGTCATCAAAACGGATATAAGAACCATCTTTTCTGCGGATCTCTTTTTTGGTGCGAACTACTACAGCTTTTGAAACGGTACCTTTTTTAACGTTACCTGATGGTATAGCGCTTTTTACGGTAACTACTATCTTATCGCCGATAGAGGCATACCTTTTTCCGGTACCGCCCAACACACGGATCACTAAAACTTCTTTAGCACCGCTGTTATCAGCTACATTTAATCTTGATTCCTGTTGTACCATTTTATTTAGCCCTTTCTATAATTTGAACTAATCTCCAGTTTTTGTTCTTGCTCAGCGGGCGTGTTTCCATAATCAATACGGTATCGCCTATACCACAGGTATTTTCCTGATCGTGGGCCATAAATTTGGTAGTTTTCTTAACGAACTTACCATAGATAGGGTGTTTTACTTTCCTTTCTACAGCAACAACAATAGATTTTTCCATCTTATTGCTTACTACCAGGCCGGTACGTGTTTTTCTTAAATTTCTTTCCATTTTTCCCGATGCTTTAAAAATTATTCAGAAGCTGCCGCCGATTTACGTTTTGTATTTTCAGTGTTTAAACGGGCGATGTCCTTACGCACTTTTGTGATCCGCAAAGGGTTTTCAATAGCAGAAACAGCGTGTGCAAATTTCAGCCTGGTAAGATTTGTCTTCTCCTCGCTGATCCTGGCAACCAATTCTTCAGTTGACAACTCCAAAATTTCTGAGTTCTTCATTTTTCCTTTTATTAGTTGTAATGGTTGTAGAGGTTGTAGAGGTTGAAAATGTTTTTACAACTTTTACAACCCTTTTAACCCTTTCAACTTTTTTATTTATACCTCTACGTAATCCCTACGTACTATAAACCTGGTTTGCACCGGCAATTTTTGTGCTGCCAGGCGCAATGCTTCCTTAGCTACATCCAAAGGCACGCCTTCTGCTTCAAAAATTATCCTTCCGGGGCGTACTACCGCAACCCAATATTCGGGCGCGCCCTTACCTTTACCCATACGTACTTCTGCTGGTTTTTTAGTTACCGGCTTATCAGGGAATATCCTGATCCACACCTGTCCCTCACGTTTCATAAAACGTGTTACAGCAATACGTGCAGCTTCGATCTGGCGGCTGGTGATCCAGGCCGGTTCGAGTGATTTTATACCGAAAGATCCGAATGAAAGCTCAGCGCCACGGGTGGCGTTTCCTTTCATTTTGCCTTTTTGCATCTTTCTGAACTTCGTTCTTTTTGGCTGTAGCATTTTCTTAAGCTTTTATATCTTAACGATATATTTTTCTACTTTAATTATTATCTCTTTCCTGGACCGCCGGGGCGATTTCCACCCGGACGACTTCCACCTGCACCCGGACCGCCTGTGCGACCTGGCCCACCTGGACGATTACCACCCGGACGGCTTCCACCAGCACCCGGACCACCTGGTCCGCCTCTGCGGTCACCACCTGGTTTACGGTCGCCTCTGCGTTCGCCACCGCGATCTCCGCCTCTTTCATTGCCGCCACGACCGCCGAAGCCTGCCGCGCCGCCTTCAGGGCGTCCGCCTTTGCCGCTTGCGCTGCTTGCACCACCAATGTTTGGTGATAAGTCGCGTTTGCCGTAAACTTCGCCTTTGCAAATCCAAACCTTAACACCTATTTTACCATAGGTAGTTAATGCTTCGGCTAATGCATAATCAATGTCTGCACGGAAAGTATGTAATGGAATTCTTCCTTCTTTATATTGTTCTGTACGTGCCATTTCCGCACCGCCTAAACGGCCTGATGTCATTACTTTTATTCCTTCAGCACCCATTCTCATGGTTGAAGCAATAGTAGTTTTCATGGCACGACGGAATGAAATACGTGCTTCGAGTTGTTTTGCTATGCCTTCTGCAACTAATTGTGCATCAAGCTCCGGCCTTTTGATCTCAAAAATGTTTATTTGAACATCTTTTTTGGTCAATTTTTTTAACTCTTCTTTTATCTTATCAACTTCCTGGCCGCCTTTACCAATCACAATACCCGGACGGGCAGTGTGAATAGTTATAGTAATGCGTTTTAAAGTACGTTCGATAACCACCTTTGATACACCGCCTTTTGAAATACGCGCTGAAATATATTTGCGGATCTTTTCGTCTTCAACTAATTTGTCGGCATAATGATTGCCACCGAACCAATTAGAATCCCAACCTCTGATGATTCCTAACCTGTTACCTATTGGATGTGCTTTCTGTCCCATTTCAAATTAATTGTTATCGTTTTTACTATCTACGATCAGGTGTACATGGTTTGAGCGTTTGCGGATACGGTATCCCCTTCCCTGCGGAGCCGGGCGTAATCTTTTTAACTGGCGACCACCGCCTACTGAAACCTCTTTTACAAATAAGTTACTGTCTTCAACACGTTTGTCTTCGTTTTTTTGCTCCCAGTTTTTGATGGCTGATAACAAAAGCTTCTCTACACGTATAGCAGCTTCTTTGTTTGTATATTTTAAGATGTATAACGCTTTTTCAACGTTTACACCACGGATCAGGTCAACCACCAAACGCATTTTGCGGGGTGAGGTTGGGCAGTTCTGTAACTTTGCGATTGAAGCGCCGCCTTGCTGAGCTTTTTCCTCTTCTTTGCGTTGCCTTACCAGTACAGACTTTTTAATTTTTGTTCTTGCTTCTTCCATTGCCTGTTATTTTTTCTTCTCTGCGTGACCGCGGAATGTACGTGTTGGCGCAAACTCTCCCAGCTTGTGTCCAACCATGTTTTCAGTTACGTACACAGGGATAAATTTATTACCGTTGTGTACTGCGAATGTATGACCAACGAAATCAGGAGAGATCATGGAACGTCTTGACCATGTTTTTACAACCGATTTTTTATTTGAATCATTCAGCACCATAACTTTCTTGTCTAAGTTATGATCGATGTAAGGTCCTTTTTTAATTGAACGAGCCATTATTTTTTCCTTCTTTCAATGATATAACGATCCGATGATTTCTTTTTGTCACGGGTTTTAAAGCCTTTGGCTAATAAACCTTTGCGTGACCGTGGATGACCTCCTGAGGACCTTCCCTCACCACCACCCATAGGGTGATCTACCGGGTTCATGGCTACACCACGAACACGAGGCCTGCGGCCCAACCAGCGTTTACGGCCGGCTTTACCTAACACCGCGTTTGCTTTTTCGCCATTTGAAACGGTACCGATAGTTGCCAAACAAGTTGACAGTATCATACGTGTTTCGCCTGAAGGCAATTTGATGATGGCATATTTACCATCACGTGCCGAAAGCTGGGCATAAGTACCTGCACTGCGTGCGATGGTACCACCCTGGCCTGGGTTAAGTTCAATATTGTGGATGATAGAACCAAGCGGGATGCTCTTAAGCGGTAAAGTATTACCAACTTCCGGAGCTACGTTTTCGCCAGACAGAACAACCATACCTACGGTTAATCCTGCAGGAGCGATCATGTATCTTTTTTCACCGTCAACAAAATGTAGCAAAGCTATACGTGCCGACCGGTTAGGATCATATTCAATAGTTGCAACTTTTGCAGGGATATCAAATTTATTACGTTTGAAATCAATCAACCTGTATGCTTGTTTATGACCACCACCCATGTAGCGCATAGTCATTTTACCGCTGTTGTTACGCCCGCCCGATCTTGTGTTGGCTGATACAACCAACGTTTTTTCAGGAACGTTTGTTGTAATATCTGAGTTAGATACATCAACTCTGAAGCGGGTACCCGGTGTAACCGGTTTAAATCTTTTAACTGCCATCTTCTTATTTATATACCGCTATAAAAATCTATTACCTCTCCGCTTTTCAACGTAATGATCGCTTTTTTGTAAGTAGCTGCACGTCCTGAAACGGCGCCTGCCTTAGTATTGCGGGTCTTTAGTTTTCCAACGTATTTCATAGTGTTTACAGCTTTCACGGTAACACCATACATAGCCTCAACGGCTCCTTTGATCTGAATTTTGTTAGCCCTGTGATCAACTTTGAAAGCGTAACGGTTTAACTTCTCAGTTAAAGCTGTTACTTTTTCAGTAAGTAAGGGTTTCTTTAAAATTTCCATAATTACTTAGCTAATGCTTCCTCCAAAGTTTTAAGTGCACCTGTAGTTAAAATCAGTTTGCCTGCATTCAACACATCATAAGTGTTTAATTGTTCGGCAAGGATAACTTTAGTTTTCTTCAGGTTCCTGCTTGATAAATACACATTGTTATTTGCAGCGCCTAATACTAAAAGTGTTTTTACATCACTAACATTAAGATCTGCGGTTAGCTGTATATAGCTTTTTGTTTTGATCGAGTCAAAAGTAAAATCTTCTATAACTACTATGCTGCTGTCCTGCGCTTTGTATGATAAAGCTGATTTACGGGCCAGTACTTTCAGTTTCTTGTTTAACTTGAAACTGTAATCGCGGGGCTGCGGACCGAAAACACGGCCACCACCATTGAACAACGGTGATTTTATGCTACCTGCACGGGCGCCGCCTGTACCTTTTTGCTTATATAATTTGCGGGTTGAACCTGCAATTTCGTTACGCTGTTTTGATTTGTGTGTACCCTGACGCTGGTTAGCTAAAAACTGCTTAACATCAAGATAGATCGCGTGATCGTTTGGTTCGATACCGAATACGGATTCAGGAAGTTGCACCTTGGCACCTGTTTCTTTACCTGATACATTTACTACGTTAACTTCCATCTTATTTATCCACTATTACGTATGAACCCTTAGCTCCGGGGATGGAACCTTTAACTACCAGCAGATTTTGCTCTGCATAAACCTTCACCACCTGTAAGTTTTGAACCTTAATCCGGGTGTTCCCGGTTTGACCAGCCATGCGCATACCTTTAAATACACGTGAAGGCCATGATGAAGCTCCTAACGAACCCGGTGCACGCAAACGGTTATGCTGACCGTGGGTTTGCATACCCACACCATGAAAACCGTGACGCTTTACTACACCCTGGAAACCTTTACCTTTTGAAGTACCAACCACATCCACAAAATCGCCAATTTCAAAAATACCTACAGTGACAGTATCACCTAAGCTTTTTTCGTCCTCGAAAGTTTTGAATTCAACCAGTTTACGTTTTGGGGTAACACCGGCTTTCTGGAAGTGGCCTTTTAGAGGGCCTGTAGTATGCTTGTCTTTTTGCTCACCGTATGCCAGCTGAACTGCTGCATATCCGTCGGTATCAACAGACCTGATCTGTGTTACAACACAAGGGCCAGCTTCGATTACTGTGCAGGGAATATTCTTTCCTGCTTCGTCGAATATGCTGGTCATACCTACTTTTTTACCAATTATTCCTGACATTTCTATATTTGTTTGTGTCCATCGAAGCAGTAGGGCTTCGTTCAAGACGTATTATCCCCCGTTAAGGGACGGCAAAGATAGCAACTTTAGATTAATTGTCAAATAGTTAGTAAGTTATTTTTTTATTTAATGGTTTTAGGGGGGAAATGAGGTTGATTGGTTGATTAAGTGGGTGGTTGATTGGGTTGGATTGGGTGGATTGGGTCTTTGAACCGGCAGCCAAGGGCAGATTAATTATTTTTCAATAACATAAACGCTGTAAGGTTCTATTTGTGATACCTGCGCTTTAAAAGATGGCATAAACTGGATGAGTTCTTCAATTTTGCTGGTGACGGTGTTAAGTACAGCAATCCGGATTTTGTATTTACTGAGATTTTGCTGATAAACGAGATTTTTGTCTATTGTTAATAAAACATCAAAGTCGTTTTCGGCACATAATGTCAACAGCTTTCCATTCTTAATACCGCCCCATCCTAATTCTATTACCGTATAAACCTCAAACTCGCTTAACCAAGCTTTAAGCTTTTTGGTAACACATTCATCAAGCAAAATTTTCATTAAGTATATTAGTAGAAGATTCGATCAGCCTTTTCGACATTTCCAGTATTTTTATCACTTGTTCCCGGCCTACACCTTCAAAATCCTCTAAAAAAGTTTCAATTGAATCACCGGTTTCCAAATAATCAAATAAATTTTTGATGGGGACCCTGGTACCAAAAAAAACCGGCGTGCCACCCATTATTTCCTTATCTATATTAATAACACGTTGCTGCATAATAATAATGTTGATTACCAAAAGTACAAATAATGGCATGATTATACCAATTTTAAATTTGCCCGGTTAAATTCCCCGGCCATCTTCACTCCGACACCCCGCTTTGGTGGAATATATTTTAAATCAATTGTCAAATAGGTGGGGGAATTATTTTTTTAAAAGCGAGGAGAAGCTTTTGTGTATGGTATCCGGGTTATGAAAGTTGTTAGCCTGGCTAATTACAATTCTTTTTTATTTCATCAGGTGCGTATTTATTGCCGAGTTCGGCCGCCTTATGCCAGGCTTCGCAGGCGCCTTTTTTGTCGCCCAAATCAAATTTTGCTTTTCCCATGTTGTTGTACGCTCCATCGTCAGAAGGGTTAATGGCAATCACTCTTGAACAATCCTCTACGGCTCCGTTGTAGTCTTTCAGCTTTCTTTTAAGGATGGCTCTGTTGAAGATCGGATCCGTGTCATTTGGATTAAGGGCTATTGCTTTGTCATAATCGGCTAATGCGCCCTTACTGTCTTTAATCATCTCCTTAACGATACCTCGGTTAGAATACACTTTTTCATCGGCTGAATCAAGCGTGATCGCTTTGTTTAGGTCGCTTAATCCGCCTGTGGTGTCGCCGTTCCGCGACCTCAATGAACCTCGATTGTTATAAGGCCCCGGTACTTTTGGTTCTAACAGAATAGCTTTTGAAAAATCTTCGAGCGCCGCCCCCCTATCGCCCAGATATTCCTTTAACAAACCCCTATTATTATAGGCACGTGCATAGTTTGAGTCGATTTTTATGCTTAGGTTATAATCGGCTATTGCTTCGGCTGTTTTGCCCATTAAATCATAGACGAGGGCCCTGTTATAATAAGCTTCTGCCATTTTCGGGTTTACTACTATGGCCTGCGAATAGTCGCTCAGGGCGCCTTCGGGATCTTTGAGCCGAAATCTGAGGCGGGCGCGGTTATACCAGGAGTTCTCGTCTTTAGGGTTAATCTCGATGCTCCTGTTGTAATCGGTCATTGAGCCGGCCGTATTACCCAGTTTGTCTTCTACAACTGCTCTGCCGAAATAAGGACTGGCGAAGTTACTATCCAGTTGTATCGCCTTATCCAAGTCTTTTATTGCGCCTATGTTGTCGCCTGTTTCGTATTTGTCTACCCCGCGATGATAATAAGCCTGCTTTGACAAAGGATGCAATTGAATGTATTGAGTGAAATCAGCTATTGCGCCTGGGTTGTCTCCTGCGCTTTCCTTTACCCGTGCACTTTTAAAGTAATTGGTCGTATCCTGGCTATAGGCAGTTAATGCTATCATTACGGCAAGCATGGAAAATAAGGTTCTCATTTGGAGGATTGTTTAATTTGGCTAATATTAGTTGAAAGGTAATGAAAATAAAGAACTAAAACACAAAGCGTTCTGCCAATCCAATATTTTGTGGGGTTGGCCACTTAACCTTGCGCGAGAATGCAGCGCAGGCCTAAAGAGGTGGCGTTCTCGTGCGCCGCTGACAGGTAATGAAAGGTGACAACAGCAATTTATTATCGTAATTTTATAAAAAAGAACTCATGGCAGCTGTAGATAGAATTACATCCAACCCCAACATAATGAACGGCAAAGCCTGCGTAAGGGGCATGCGCATTACTGTTTCAATAGTGCTTAATCTTTTAGCTAACGGGATGAGCAAAGCAGAAATTCTCGATGATTATCCTTACCTGGAACCGGAAGATATTGAGCAATGTGTTAATTATGCTGCTTATTTGGCATAAGGAAGATTGGATTGAAACCGTTTTAACAGAATTAATTGCTTTTTCCCTCAACCCATTTATTAAACGGCGTGCTTTTTCTCGGATTAAAAAATCCTTTTATACAATCCGGGTTGCGGATACATATTTGTATATGGCTTTTTTCAAAAATACCGGCACCATCGTAGGCAGGGCCGCCTTCGGTAAATACACAACGGGTAGATTCAAAGATTTTCAGATCGCTAAAGCCTTTGAGGTTTATATCGTGCATGTATTGCTCGTAAATTTCGTTGTGCATGTATTCAATAACAGTACAATCCAGCACTCTAAGAATTTTATCTTTATGAACATCATGAGCAAGATTTTTATTTTCGGGGAGGTCTTTTCCCACTGCTTTATAAAACTCTGCCATTAAACCATAATAATTTTTAAGCACCTGGACATACCTTGAATCTAACAAGTCGCAGCAATAACCAAGTTGGAGTACAGCTCCCACAACTGCCGGCGTATCAATCTCACCGCGTTTCTGCTTTTCTGTAGCCCATTCCATCGCACGATCCTGGTTGTTTTCCCAAAAGTACATGCCATGCCCAAGCCAATCAAATGGTTTGTTGCTAATCTGGATAGAACTGGAACTATTTAAGAGCTTTTGTTTAACGGCCTCTTCACAGCCATGAAACCCGATGATAAGGTTGGGCCGTATATCGTACATCAGGACTTTTTAATCACTGATTCCAAAATCGCATAAGGTTTTGTAAATTCTCCCTTTTCGTCCATGATACCGATTGCCATAAAGGATTTCAGGGCCTGCTCTCTGGTTACGCCCGCTTTACGTTTATTTTTAGCTAAATCGGATAATCTTTTTAAATCCTGATCACTCATGTGGAATAAATTTATTATACAAATATAAAAGATTTACGGCAAATTGATTGCATCGCTGATTAACATTATTTCTTCCTGAGATTGGACAAGTCTGTTTTACTTAAAGTTTCCCTGGCCTCTGCGTTCTTCTTTACAAAGAAAGGGTCATTTGCATGGCTTCTAACTTAGTCGCTTACTATAGCACGGCCGGGGCCTTTTTTAACTGTTTCTTTTTTAACTACAGACATATCCATCTTTCTTTATATCAAAAATAGCATATTATTTCTTATTTGCATAAACCCGTTTTTGTTGATATTTTAGCCCTCAGCATGGCAATCTGCAACACAAAAATACAAATGGAAACTACGCCTAAGCCAACGCTTAACCCTGATCAAAAGGTTGCCTTCAAAGCGATCCGAAGCTTTCTGGATCATCCTGTTGCTGACACCTTTGTTTTAAAGGGCTATGCCGGTACCGGTAAAACTTTCCTGATGCAGCTATTGGGGAATTGGCTTGAAAAAAAGGAGTATAAATTTTGTATGCTGGCTTCAACCGGGCGGGCGGCTGCCGTGCTGCGCGGTAAAACCGGGTTTACTACTAAAACCGTTCATGGCGAACTTTATCATTTCAGCAAGGTTGACGGCATTGATGAATCGATGTTTGTTAGTGATAAACCGGCAAGCAAAGGCCAGATGTCCTTACAGTTTGCAACCCGCATACCCGATAAGGATAAGATTTTATATATTGTTGATGAAGCATCAATGCTATCCGGCGATTTTGCCGACACGGCATTTTTTGCAACGTTCGGTTCAGGTGTTCTTTTAAACGACTTTTTTGAAGTTGTTGGGAAAAACAAAGTGATCTTCGTTGGCGATCCCTGCCAGCTGCCGCCCGTTGGCCAATCCTTCAGTCCTGCGTTAAACATAAGGTGGTTACGTGATAATCAGCGGAATGCCATAGCAGTCACCCTGAAAATGATAGAAAGGACAGATGCAACAAATGATATTCTGAAATTAGCCGGAGAGGTGAGAAAGATGGCCGACTATAAAACCTTTATGGCAAGGCCGAAGCTGCCGGCATCAAACCTGGTTAATGTGGTGCTTCACGCTACTGAACGATCATTGTTTACCCATTATTCAAATACCTGCAAAAACTCGGGCATGAACGAAACGCTCGCAATCGCGAGAAGCAATAGAAAAGTTCAGCAAATTAACCGTGCCATGCGGCGCGACCGGTTTGGCATGCTGGATATCCCTTTGCAGGAAAATGATGTGCTGCTGGTAACGCAGAATAATTATGCGGTGCCGTTAACGAACGGCGATTTTGTAGTAGTCCTTCAGCTTGGCGAAATTAAATGGGTGGAAACCCTGAAATTTCAGGACGTAAGGGTGAAATCCGTTTCATCGGAGAAAGAATACAACCTGTTATTATCGCTTGATATTTTAAACAGCAGCAAGGGGAATTTTACCAATGAACAGTCTAAAAGGCTAATGATTGATTTCAGTTACCGGATGAGAACAGAGGACATAGCCGCGAACTCAGCAAAATACAAAGAGCACATGCTTAAAGACGAATTTTTGAATTGCCTGCGCGCTACGTATGGGTATGCGGTTACCTGCCACAAAGCCCAGGGTGGCGAATGGTCACAAGTTTATCTTTTCCTTGATAAGGGCATGTACGGAATGCCGCCTAACGAGCTATGCAAATGGTGGTACACCGCTATTACACGGGCGCGCGTGACATTGCACCTGGAAAAAGCATGGTGGGTGAGTTGAATGTTCTTATTTTAAAACAACAGGATGAAATTCTTCTACAAGCTTATGCTCATAAAACACACCCTTATTCATTTCGCCAATAGCATGCAATAAACGCTTTTTGTTTGCCTTACTTTCTGACAAATATTTGGTTGCTTTATTTAATTTCTTTTTCATCTCTTTATTACCTGAGACTCTTAGTCAATTGTTCCATTACAGTTATCATGTGAAATAGCCTATCAGCTCCTCCCCGCCGGCCTGAAAGCTGGCACCACGTTATTAACTGGTTTTGTCGATTGCAGATAATTAAAAATAGCTTCAATATCAGCATCCGTTAAATTAGTAAGATCCTGCCATGGCATTGGCGGCAGCAGTGAACGTTCGCTATCCAAACCTTTATATTTACCGTGGCGCAGTGCGTTTTTAAATTGATCTTCCTTCCAGCTGCCGATCCCGGTACCATCGGACGTAATATTGGCTGAAAAAGATGTTCCCCATGGGCCGATAGTAGCAGTGAGATCGCCGGCAAACACAACTAAACCTTTTTTGATATCCCCGGCGCCTGCCACCGGAATGGGCGCATTGGAAGGAAAGCCCGACAATATTCTCGCTGAATCGATATATGGCCCCTGCGGACCCATTTTTTTGGGCGAATGACAATCATTGCAACCCAATGTAACTACCAAATAATTACCGCGCTTTATAAGGCTGTCTTTTGAAGGAGCAGTAACAGCGGCGGCGTCTTTATCCGCTTTCGCGGAGTCACAGGAATTTAACGACCATGCAAAAATTGCGATAACGAAAATAATGATTAGCTTTTTCATGTTCAGGAGGTTTAATTGTAAATAGTCTAATTGTAAATAGTAAAACGGCACTCAAATATATTAAAATTAATTATAATCCAAATTCAATCAAAAACTTATAAACTTTAAGGTAGGCGCTGACCATATTGATATTCACGTGGTACTCACTTCTCTTTTCGACGATACACTTTGCTTTTACAAAATTGATAATTTATTGAATCGTTTTTATCTGCATCATGCCCGGTTGAATGATCTGGACGATATTAATGATGAATTGAGAAAATATATGGTAATGGCTTACGATGTTGGGAACAGGAAGCATATAATTTCGAAGGAACACTAAAATTAAAAAAAGCCCATTTTGCCGGCCATTGCATTTGGCCCTTACTCAAGCTATTGATTCAATAATTAATCATATAGGACATTTATCCCATTTTCGATATCCGGCGGTTAATAAAACCCAAATAGCCATTTCGTTGGATATTTTATAGTTAGTTTAGTAAAATACTCCCCTGCCACAATTAATTAATCCCAATTATGAAAAAGATCTTAATGCTTTTGCTGATCGTTTCAGCCTTTGTTTTTCCTTCGGCTGTTTTAGCTCAGGATAACACCAACCCTCCCTCAGAAACAGTAGGTTTAAAGACTTACCAGAACTATGATTTTGTACCCGGAGATAAAATTTTATTTGAAGATAATTTTGCTGATGACCAGGATGGCGAATTCCCTGCGCATTGGGAATTAAAAGGCGGACAGGCCATATTAAATAAAGTTCCGACAGGTGGCGAAGGCTTTTTTCTGACTGACGGAAATTATGCAGTTGTTACACCAAGGATGAAGACCCCAAATTACCTGGCTGAACCCTTTACCGTTGAATATGATTTTTTTGCAGCGAATGAAGGCTCTTCGGGATTAATAACAGATTTTAAAACCAAAACTGAGGGAGAAGAAGTCCCTGTGTATATTAGTTTTTCCGAAGCTAACGTAACGCCGGTAGGAATGAATGCTATCACAAAGGGTAGCGCGGGTCAGGATTGGACCGAAAATTTCAGAAACAAATGGCATCACATCGCTATTGCCTGCAAAAACCATCAGATGAAGGTTTATATTGATCAAAACAGGATATTGGTAATTCCGGATACCCATGCCGATTTTGTAAACCTGGTATTTGAAGGCATAGGCGAAACGGACCATCCCATTATTTTTAAAAATATCCGCATTGCCTTAGGGGGACAAATGAATATGATCGGTAAAAAATTTACCGAAGCAAAAATTGTAACCCATGGCATCAACTTCGATATAGATAAAGCCGGTATTAAACCTGAAAGCATGGGGACCTTAAATATGATTGTACAGGTAATGAAAGATAATCCTGATATCAAATTTGAAGTAGACGGGCATACTGATAATTCAGGCACACCGGCACATAATCTCGCTTTATCTCAGCAAAGAGCAAATGCTGTAAAAGATCAATTGGTAAAAATGGGAGTAGATGCATCAAGGCTCACTGCAAAGGGACTGGGCGATACAAAACCAGTTGATAATAACGCGACATTGGAAGGAAAAGCCAATAACAGGCGGGTTGAATTTGTGAAAATATAGAGCTATGCAAAAAATAATAGTCATCTTGCTGGTATTCGGAGTTCTTAACGCCGCCCATGCACAGGATAACGACTTCATGAACATTGCCGGCAAAATTGAAGACTATCATAAAAAAGAAGGCCCGCCTAATATTTTAAATAATGATCTTCTTGATGCTGCAACGGTAAACATCATGAAATCGCAGGCGATGAAGGTGGTTGGAATTGCAGAAAACTGCCCTCGATTTCATGAGCCTAAGGGTTTTAACCTCATGGTTCAGATCGCAATTAATAAACCATCCCCCTACAGTTACCCCATACAGCACATGATAACTTCAGAGTGCTGGTTTGCCATTTTTGAGTATTATAAAAATGAAATGGGGAAAGTGAGCGTAGAAGTTGAAACCGGGGGAAGTTATTATATTGATATCAATGATTTTTGGGACCTGTTTCCGGGCAATCCGGGTAATATCGAATGCGACCAGTACCAATTACCCAGATTTTTTACTAAAAATGATTTTTCTGTTAAGGACTCCACAGCTGAATATTTTGTACTGAAAAATGATCGCCGCGTTATTACCAATGGCAAGCCATTAACCATTCCATACACAAGAGAGCAGTACCTGAAATTTTTCATCAAACGAAAAGAAGCCTTGCTGGCCGAACAAAACAAAGGCCTTGCAGAATTTATGCAAATAAAAGAAAAAGCTATGACGGCGCCGGACGGGCATAAAGTGACCGCAGCCGATAAGAATAATGAAAAATATAATTACCTGTTTGCTGCCCAGGAGAGTGCAGGCGCCTATATTCCTGGTCTTAAAAGAAACGTTGAGGAAACACAGCAAAAACTCATTGAGCTGAATAACCAATTAGGTAAACTATCTGTGAGCGAAAAACGCAAGCCGGGTTATTATTATTTTGGTATGAATTCTTCGGCAAAAGAGCTTTTTGAACCCACTACGGAAGATGACCCTAATGCCGTTGCACTCTATACGCCCAACCCGGATTATTTTAATTATGGATTGACAAAAACAAGTGTTCAGCTAATTACCCTGATTAAAGCTGTTAAGCCGGATTATATTTCAAAAGATAAAATATTGACCAGTGTGAACGATTGCATTGACTATATGGCGTTAAAGAAGATGATACAATAATATTTTACCAAATCTCAAATCCCCATGAAAATTAATAAAATGAAAAACCATGGATGTTATGGGTTTTTAATCTGCTTTTTGTTGCTGATGCTACAGAATGTTGTAGCTCAAACGCCTGATTTTAGTAAAATGACCAGGCAGCAGCAACAGGAATATATAAAAAAAATGCAGCAGCAGCAAGAACGTTTAAAACAGCAATTGTTAAAGCAATTTAGTGAAAGTCCCGTTCCTCAAAAACAAGAAAAGGAAACAGGAAGCGTGTTTATCACCTTCAAAAGAACTGTTTTACATAAGTATAACGAAACAAAAACGGAGAATGGAACAGTAAACACCCAATCAGGTAATTCAACCATAAATATAAATGTAAACTTATCATCAAACAAGGTAGTTCTATCAGATGAGGGTAATTCTTTTGGTTTCATTGCCTATGGAGATCAACAACCGGGAAGCATCCCTTTAAATGGGGCAGGAGAATTATCTGATGAAGAAGAAGGGCAAACCGATCTCAGTAATTCAAAGAGCAAGGGAAGCATTTCCCTTGATTTAGCGAATGCCGAGGTTTCTTTTGATTACCTAAAGGACAGCAAGAAGGGGCAACTTGGTGTGAGAGGAGCATATATTAACCCTTCGGGCAATGCATCAGTACATTATCTTCATAATACAAGTTCAGGGGGCGATATCTCGGCCACTTATATGAATCTTTTAAATATAATGGGGACCACTTACGGTAACCTGGGTGTATATACTTATGATGTAATGGAACAGGCGTATAAAAACATGACCCCTGACCAAATTAAGCAATACCATAATGCAAAAGATATGGCAGGGAATGGGGGAATATGTACTGTATTACAAACAAAAAAAGGCTATGAAATTTCGTATATCAATAGCGCAACTTACGGAACGGTAGATGATGGATGGACAGGAACCAACACTTATACGATCAGCACGCAGGTGCACATGAGCGTTGGCGAAAAACCGGTCACATTAGACGCCATAATAGAACCGTTGGATATAGATGCATATAATAAGTTTATTCCAAAAGGGGAAAAGGTAGATGGCTCAACCAGCAAAGGCAATACAATTGGTTTCCATGTGAAAATTGTTGACAAGAGCGATCCAGCAAAAGATATCAGCGGGGAACATCCTTTCACCGTAATTTACACGCTTGATAGTGTAAGCAATTATCAGGGGGTTTGTATGAACTACCCGGCCAAAGGTGTTGCGAATGACAAACCAGACTTAAAATGGGATGACCTGATGAAGTCATTCGCCCATCTTGCTTCTATTGCTGACCTTACGGCCACATCAAAAAAGAAAGAGGGTGCTTCATTTCCGGCATATGTAACATCTATGGATTATGGCGCCTATGGCGTATTAAAAGCACATGTTATTTTAAACAATGATGATGACCTCGGCCTTGAGGCGCATTTTCCTGACAGGCCCGGAGAAATTTTTGTTCGTATACCAAAAGATGATAACGGCAACAAAATAGCAGACGAATGGGAAGTGCGAATGGGGATTTTTGATAAAAATCATGATCCGAAATGGGACGAAGACGACCAGATGGGTCAAATGAGGGCAGGGGACGGATTAACAATGTTTGAGGAATACAGGGGGTTCAAAACAAAAAGAAATATTATTGTGCAGGGAAGTAAAGAAATTGAGGATGCAGGGCATGTGCGCACTGATCCTTCGCATAAAGACATTTTTATATATGACCCGGATGACCTGATCAAACGGTACTATGAAGCTTATAACCCTGCTAATATGTGCCTGCATTATATTAATAAAGAAGATATGAATTTTACCGGCAAGCCATTAGCTACTGATAACCGATGGATAAATTTTAATTACGTTTCGGACTATAACTACGCAAGGCAATATGTTATGTGTGCAAGGCAAGTTGCTATTGCGGATAATGATCCGAATTGCGTGGGCGCTACGGTAAATGATTATTCATTGGCCGGCCAACCCCCAAACTGGAAACAAATATGGACGAGGCCGGTTTTTCGGAGTGGCGAATTGGAAGTATCTCCAACTCGTTGTTTAGTTACAGTTGATCATCTTATTGCGGGGAAAATTATTAAACCTGAAGATAGAGATAAAGTCATAAAAAACTTTCTGACTTCTACGATCATTCATGAAATGGGGCATTATATGGGTATAATTCATCACCGGTTTCCGGAAAACAGAAAACCTGTCAATGAAAAATATAACTCCCTGGGCACTGACGATCCCGACGCAATGAGTGGCAATATATCCTGCCCAATGAGGTACGGTACTTATAAGGAATATCAAACCAGGGATTCATGGCTCACGCTTTATACTAATTATTGTCGTAAGAACATGACTGGCTTTAGGATCGAATGTGTTGAAGATGATGCGTTCTCAGTAAATACTTTAAGACTCTCATTCGAAGATCATTGCGACTTTAACAGTGAGATAATAGCAGCCGACGATTGCTGGGGACAAATAGATATAAAAACAGACCCTTCTTTATTTTAGCAATTGTTGTTTATATTAAGAAAAGAGTCAAATTCGACTTGCGACCAAGGACTGTTGACTTGACCCTATCCGTAATTATTAACTGCAATATTGTAAAAAGTACCAGATAGTTTATCTTTACAGTATGAAATATTTGTTAGCACTTTTTTTATTGCTTGCTTTTGGTAACTTATTATTTGCTCAGAGAGTCGCAATAAATGACACTATCAAAACGGTGATTGCAAATACTCCTTTTAATGATGACGATGAACATCAGCCCGAGTTTCCCGGCGGTTATGCAGCTTTTAATAAATACATGAGCAAAAATCTCAAATATCCGGAAGTTGCACGGCTAATTGGAATTGACGGAAGACTCGTTGTATCATTTGTTGTTAATAAAGATGGGCGTATTGTTCAAGCTACCCCCGAAAACTGTATTGGTGCAGGCTGTGAAGCCGAAGCGGTAAGGCTCCTGACAGCATCCCCAACCTGGAAACCAGGGACTGTGGATGGTAAACCTGTCAGTGTTATGTATACTATCCCCATAAACTTTACCATCGGCAAGGGGAAAGTAACAACTTACATGAAGAATTTAAGAAATTCCGCCTACGGTTTTGTGTTCAATATAAAAGGCACCTTATATACTATTGATGAGGCGCAGAAAATACTCGGCGATTCTTTTCCGTCTGACCTAATAGAACTCGCCGAACCTTTTTACAATTATAACAAGATACAGAAATTTGAAATGCCCGATAAAAAAGAAGTTTACTTATTAATTTTAAAAACCACATGAAATTAAAAACCACCTTCCTTTCATTAATTGCCGCAGGAGCGCTTTTCTACGGCTGCAAAACAAATGGCCCAGCCCACGACCGCCTCGGCAAGGCCACCCGCGAAGATAAAAACGGCTGGATCTATCTGCATCTCGCAGGCTCGCCGTCGGATATCGGCTATCAGCATGGCTACCTGGCAGCCAATGAAATTGATACTCTTATAAAGGTGCTGCAATATTACCTGCCTTCCAACAGCGGTAAGGACTGGGCTTTTTACCGCGGCGCTTCAGCCAGGTTTATCTGGAAAAAAATTGATAAGGAATATCAGGATGAAATAAAAGGTATTGCCGAAGGCTTGCAGGCGAAAGGCTTTAAATATGATTCGCTGGACGTTGCTGCCTTGAATGGTTATTGTGAGCTTCCGGATTATTATGTGCCAACCCTGATGAATAAGGTTAAACCCGGCAGCGGCGATAACAGGGCGCCGGGCAATTGCAGCGCGTTTATAGCTACTGGCAGCTTTACAAAGGACCATAAAATTGTAATTGCTCACAATAACTGGACTGATTATATTGTAGGGGAACGCTGGAACGAAATAGTTGATATTAAGCCTGAAAAAGGCAATGAAATTTTGATGGATACCGGCCCGGGATTTATTCACAGCGGCGACGATTTTGTCATAAACAAAGGCGGCATTGTGATCACGGAAACTACCATTACACAGTTTAAGGGATTCGATACCACAAAAACAGCCGAGTTTGTACGTGCCCGCAGAGCAGCCCAGTACAGCAACAGCATTGACGATTTTGTGAAAATTATGACCACTGATAATAATGGCGGCTATGCCAACGACTGGCTGGTTGGCGATACCAAAACCAACGAAGTGGCCAAACTGGAACTTGGTCTTATCAATTATAAAGTTTGGCGGTCAAAAGATACCGCTATTATCGGCTCGAACTTCGCCATCGATCCAAAACTGATCAAAGAAGAAACCACTTTTGATGTGAACGATAAAACCACCTCTCCGAATGTGCGCAGGAAGCGGATGGAAAAATTAGTTAATGTTGATTATAAAGGCAAACTCGACGAATCCACAGGTAAAACCATTGAAGGGGATACCTACGATGCGCTTAACAATAAAAACGCGTTCGACCGCTGTGTAATCGACGGGCACGTGGAAGAGGACCCCCTGGGCTGCAAGGAATTTAACGAACCTCCTTTCTTCCCGATGGGTGCGGTACAGGGGAAAGTCAGTACTACCGATTTAGCCAATAACATGTCATTGTGGGCACACATGGGCCATCCCGGCGGCGCCGACTTTCTGGCTGCCCCTTTCTTTAAAAAGCATCCTGAATATTTTAAAACACAGGGTAAATACTTAAGGGATATGAAAGCCTATCCCTGGACCTTGTTTAAGGCAAA
This sequence comes from Mucilaginibacter sp. UBA5151, assembly GCA_002413785.1. Taxonomy (GTDB): domain Bacteria; phylum Bacteroidota; class Bacteroidia; order Sphingobacteriales; family Sphingobacteriaceae; genus Mucilaginibacter. The sequence goes on along the minus strand of DHXR01000059.1, from coordinate 29,563 downwards.
CCAATAAAGGGGCGATTTTTATTATGATAATAATCAAAGCTATTGCTTGCTAATATAATTAGTAAACAATAGCTTTGTTTTTTAAAAATCATTTCGCTTATGAAAATAAACCTGCTTATTGCAATTTTCCTTTTACCCTTTATTGTTTCAGCGCAAAAATTGCTTAAACCGGATGTTGACAAAATATCGGGCGATACTACCTGGTCAACTTCAGAAGAAAAGCTTTATTTCCACGGGAATTTTTTAACAGCACAGGGTGAAGATGTAACCTTCCAGGTTGTGAAATTTTCAAACGCAAAAGGCCTGGTACTTGTACTTACCCCCCAATCATTAAATATGGGCGAAGACTTGTCAATTGTCAAAAATCAGAAAGCTTATTTAAAACTGAGCGATAAAACAGTTATCACACTTGCATCAGGTACGGATGACGGCGGAAATTCAAAATATACCTTTATTGAACACACCCCTGCACAAAGCAGTCATGCAACGGCTTATTACGACCTGCCTGATGCAGCTATCGAAAAATTAAAAACCCTTACCCTGGTTTTTTTAAGGATTGAAACCAATGAAGGCAATTTTGACTGCGATATAAAACCTAAAAATGCGGCAAAACTTGTAAAAGCAATAGCATTGATTGAAAAAGCGAAGTGAGATTTTATTTTTTTTGATAAAAACTAACCAATTCCGAAATTGAAATTCCTCAATCCGAAATCACCCTACTCCATCATCAGCCTTCTGATCAGCTCAGCGCTTTGCTTGTTGCCTTCTTCCAGCCTGCCGTCGAAAAAAGCCTGTACATCGTTAAAATGCTTTTTGTAGCCTTCCATATCGCCATAACCTATTATTGACGACCATTCCCTTACCGCCGAGTGGAACTCCAGATCGTCGCCGCGGATGGTTTTATCATACAGGGCTGTTTCTATTGATTCTTCCAGCAGCTCTTCGTTTTTAAACAGGTATTCGGCAATGCCGAGGCGTAAACGAAAAGGCGGGGTCTGGCAGATGAGGTTATCATAGGGGTTTACGCCCAGGTGGTACCAGGCATCAACCATGCTTAAAATACTCAAATGCGAATTTGGTTTTTGCTGTTCAGGCTTTTGAGAGAGTGAGAACTCTTTCATCACCGTATCATTCAGCATAATGGGCTTCCGGCTTTCGTGAAAAACAAAATCACGGGCGCGGTAAAGCCTCGCCCTGAAGGCGGCGGCTTCCTCTTTTATCATCAATTTAAACAACTCCGACTCGGATATGGCATAGCGCTTAACCTGTTGCCGGGCGTATGGGTTCAATATGGCCAATCCTGCATACACGTGGGCCTTATAGCTGAATATGCGCAGCGTGGTTAATATCTTCACATTATCTATCCCGCCTATGTACGAGGCATTTTCCCAGGGGAAAAAACCGGCTTCTTTCCAGGCTGTCCCCATACTCTCAAAGCCTACATGGGTTACCGCCTGGGTATCGGCCACTATTTTATCATGCTCATGGTAATCGGCAATCTCCACTATGTCTGTTTCAAGGGCAGTGAAAAGTTCGACCATGCGCCGGTAAGCTTCCTTATCGGTTCTGTGCGGTATCAGAATCAGTTTTTGTCCTTTGGGCTCAAAGCCGGGTCCGTGCATGGCATGAAAAGTAATGATCTGCGCGTCGGCGGGCAGGTATTTTTCAAAAGTTTCAATTTCGGGGGTTTTTACGGAGGTTTGCCCGGCTACTATAGCGCCATATTTGGTTGAGGGACCAAATTCAGCTACAACCGCAGGCAGCTTGTCAGCCTCAACCGAATAAATAACAAGGTCGCTGATGCGTGAAACATCGTGCCCGTTATCTAACATCTTTATACCAAAAGGGTTCAGTTCATCCTCCAGCCGCTCCCTGTTTTCGGGCAGATCGCAGCCGCATACCTGATAGCCAGCCTTTGCAAAAGCTTTGGCATACAAACGCCCCATGTCGCCCAAGCCGATAATACCTATGTTCATGCCGCTAATATATTGAGAAAGTCGGGAAAGTCAGTAAAGTCGGGAAAGTCCGAAAGAAATAGCTGAATTTCCTGGTTATTTCGCCAAATGCATGTCCCGGCCTTTACTAACTTTCGGACTAACTATATTTTTCTATCAGACTTCCAGACTATAATTATTCTTTTCTTCCGAACTTTCGGACTTTTCCGACTTTCGGACTATAAAAATCTCATATCTAAATACTAATTTTACTTTATAAACCAATTTTATATGTTACGGACGATCTTTGCAGTGTTACTTATTTGCAGTATTATTTCATTTGGCCATGCGCAGGACAGCCTAAAAAAAACAGCTCCTGTAAAAACGGCCCCTGTAAAGGTTTTGCCAAATTTAAAAGCTTACAAACACCACTATTATTATCACCATTATAAAGCCGATTCGGCAGCAAAGACGCAGGCACAGCAACCTGGTGCGGTAAAAGCGGATTCCATCGCCCCGGCACCTGTAGTTATTGATAAAAGCCTTAACGGGCAATACCAGTACCTGTTAACAAAGGTATATCACTACCAGCAGCCATTGATCTCGGCTTTATGGAAAACCGCGTTGGATACTTTAGCCAATAACCGCCGCAAACTACAGGCTGCACAAAACAAGCTCGCTACACAAAGCAAAACCATCGACAGTTTAAATGCTCAGATCAGCGGCAAAGACAATTCCCTTGCCCGGGTTGATGGCATTGATGTATTCGGACTGCTGCTTTCAAAAACAGCATATAACCTCATTGTTTGGGGCCTGGTTGCCTTGTTTGGCATAACCGCCGTAGTGGTGATAGTCCGTTCGGGTAGTTTTAAGCGCGAGGCGCTGTACCGTAGCCAATTATACACCGAACTTGAAGAAGAGTTTAAAGCCTATAAAACCAAAGCCAACGATAAGGAAAAAAAGCTGGCCCGCGAACTGCAAACGGAGCGCAATAAGCTGGATGACTTGCTGGGGAACGGGTAGATCACCGATTTTTATGATTAAGGTGATTTCACAGATTTTTTGTCTGAACCATGATTCGTAGGATTAAATGATGTCCATGATTAATAAGGTTATTTATTCGTTTGGGAAATAAATAACGTTTACGGAGAAGGCGAAATAGGTTAACGTTAGCTAGTGCTTGTTTGATTTCTTTTAAAAGAAGTTTGTTCCGTAATAAAGCTCCTTTTCATAATATGCATCCTAATAATAGAACTATGAATACTTATCTTTTTGTGTGGAATCCGGACAAATGGGATTGGGTAAATTTAAAACCAGAAGACGGTCAACTCAATTTGGAGCAAAGCATCGGACAACTTTATGAAACGGGAAAGGTAGTACAAAAATGGAGCGTGGCCAGTCATAAGTCAATACAAATTGGTGATAGAGCATTTTTGCTCCGGTTAGGAAGAAAGCCAAAAGGTATTTTTGCGTCCGGCTTTGTAACATCAGCACCCTTTCTTTCAAGACATTGGAGTGGTGAAAACAAGGATGTCTACCGTGTGATGATCGACTTTGAAGTCCTACTTAACCCTGATATAGACCCTATTCTCGGAACCGATATTTTAAATACCGGAAACCTTGCCGCTCAGCATTGGACTCCCCAAGCGTCCGGTATTGCTATCAAGACTGAATTAGTTGATGAACTTGAAGCAATCTGGTTTGACTTTTTGACAACGGAAAAGATCCGGTTTAATCCCTTTTCAACTCTTGATGGAGAAAATCGTAAAATCTTCACCGAAGGGGCACAAATTCAAGTACCGTTAACAAGATACGAACGAAATCCATACGCGAGAAAAGCTTGTATTGAGCATTATGGATTGGATTGTGTGATTTGTAAATTTAACTTTCAAAGCAACTATGGTTCAGTTGGGAAAGATTTTATCCATGTACATCACTTGATACAGCTTTCTGAAATTGGGAAATCTTATAACATCGATCCCATCAAAGACTTGAGGCCTGTTTGTCCAAATTGCCATGCAATTATTCATAAAAGAAAGCCTGCGTATTCAATCGATGAAGTAAAGCAATTATTTAAAAACGCTTTACGAACATTTCCGGTGTTACCGACTGTCTGAAAAATCAAAGGGAACTTGCTAATCGTATCGGCAACTTTATAAACACGTTTTCTAAATTCATTGGCCTCCTTTAACAGGAAATTTCTTCTTGAATTCTTCCAGGGTTACAAACCTCCCCGCTTCAATATCAGCCTGTCCTTTGGCAATTCCATCGATTACATGTTGTGGCAAATCATCTTCATCATCTTTAACAAAGGAAATTTCCAAGGCCTCAAGGAAAGCCTTCATAAACTTTTCCTGCTCATCTGTCGGGTATATTACGTACGTTGCCATATATCAAATTTAACTAAAATATTCAAAGACTGCAAGCCGCCAAAATACAATTAACCAAAAAAAGCTACCCGCAAAAACGAATAGCCTTTCAATATTTATTCCCTATACTCCTCCCCCATCAGGGGGCCGGGGGGCTATACCTTTATCTCAACCTCAACGCCGCTTGGCAATTCAAGTTTCATCAGCGCGTCAACAGTTTTTGAATTTGAACTGTAGATGTCTAATAACCTTTTGTATGAACATAACTGGAATTGCTCACGTGCTTTTTTGTTCACGTGCGGTGAACGCAAAACGGTGAAAACTTTCTTCTCAGTTGGTAAGGGAAGTGGTCCGCTTACTACAGCGCCCGTAGGCTTTACTGTCTTTACGATCTTCTCAGCTGATTTATCAACCAGGTTGTAATCGTACGATTTTAATTTGATTCTGATCCTTTGGCTCATCTTTTTGTTTGTTATGATGATTTCACCGATTTACTGATGATTTCACCGATTTGTTTTAGCTTCCCTAAGAGCTATTTGTTAGGGTTGCCGGTATTTATTGTATTTGAATTAATTGGTGATTAAAAACTAATCTCTAATCACCAATCAACTAATCTCTAATTACGCATTAGCAGCAGCTCTTTTACCTTTTGCTTTGGCAACTACTTCTTCCTGTACGTTACGCGGCGCTTCGGCATAGTGATCAAACTCCATAGTTGAAGTTGCACGGCCCGAAGTGATGGTACGTAACTGAGTTACATAACCAAACATTTCTGATAACGGAACAGTAGCTTTAATTACCTGGGCGCCTGCACGTGAATCCATACCTAAAAGCTGGCCACGACGACGGTTCATGTCACCGATAACATCACCCATGTTTTCTTCAGGGGTAAGGATCTCGATTTTCATGATTGGCTCCAACAGTACCGGTTTACATTTTGGCAATGCTTCGCGGTAACAGCTGCGTGCACAAATCTCGAAAGACAAAGCATCTGAATCGACTGCGTGGAACGATCCGTCAATTAAACGAACCTTCAGGTCAGTTAACGGATAACCCGCTAATACACCATTATCCATCGCGGATTTAAAGCCTTTTTCAACAGCTGGAATAAACTCACGGGGAATAGACCCACCACTGATCTCATTCACAAACTGCAGACCTGTTTGACCTTCATCGTTAGGTGAAATAATAACCTGTATATCGGCAAATTTACCACGGCCACCGGTTTGTTTCTTATAAGTTTCGCGGTGCTGTATAGTACCGGTAATTGCTTCTTTGTAAGCAACCTGTGGCGCACCCTGGTTAACTTCTACTTTAAACTCACGTTTTAAACGGTCCATGATAATATCAAGGTGAAGCTCGCCCATACCTGAAATTACGGTTTGGCCGGTTTCTTCATCCGTCTTCACACGGAAGGTTGGATCTTCTTCGGATAATTTACCCAAAGCCATACCCAATTTATCCACGTCGGCCTGTGTTTTAGGCTCAATTGCCAAACCGATAACCGGCTCAGGGAAATTCATCGACTCTAAAACAATAGGGTGTTTCTCATCGCAAAGGGTATCACCTGTTTTTATATCCTTAAAGCCTACTACCGCAGCAATATCACCTGCCCCAACATTAGGGATAGGGTTTTGCTTGTTAGCATGCATCTGGAAGATCCGGCTGATACGCTCTTTATTCTGTGAACGCATGTTATACACATACGAACCTGCTTCCAGGTTACCTGAATATACGCGGATAAAGCACAAACGGCCCACAAAAGGGTCAGTTGCAATTTTAAACGCTAATGCAGCGAATGGCTCTTTTTCTGAAGGCTGACGAACGATTTCTTCGCCGGTATCAGGGTTATGGCCTACAATACCGTCAACATCCATAGGCGACGGCAATAATTCCATCACATAATCAAGCATGGTTTGTACACCCTTGTTTTTGAATGATGAACCGCATACCATCGGAACTATCTTGGCATCCAAAACTGCCGCGCGCAAAGCATCTAAAACTTCACGTTCGGTAATGGTTTCAGGGGCATCGAAGAATTTCTCCATCAGTCCTTCATCATATTCAGCAACAGATTCAAGTAATTTCTCTCTCCATTCGGTAGCTTCCTCAATCATATCCTCCGGGATAGGCACTTCGGTAAAGGTCATCCCTTTATCATGCTCATTCCAGACAATACCTTTCCAGTTGATCAAATCGACAACGCCTTTGAAATGTTCTTCAGCGCCGATTGGTAACTGTAAAGGGACCGCGTTACTGCCAAGCATTGATTTTACCTGTTTTACAACATTTAAAAAATCAGCGCCTGAACGGTCCATTTTATTTACGAAACCGATACGGGCAACGTTATAGTTGTTGGCAAGCCTCCAGTTGGTTTCTGATTGCGGCTCAACACCGTCAACTGCCGAAAACAGGAACACTAAACCATCAAGTACACGTAATGAACGGTTTACTTCAACAGTAAAGTCAACGTGTCCCGGTGTATCGATAATGTTGATATGGTAGCTGTGGCCCCTGTATTTCCAGTCGATAGTTGTAGCAGCCGAAGTGATGGTAATACCACGCTCCTGCTCCTGCGCCATCCAGTCCATTGTGGCAGCGCCCTCGTGTACCTCACCTATCTTATGGCTAAAGCCCGAATAGTAAAGAATACGCTCCGTCGTTGTGGTTTTACCGGCATCAATGTGAGCGGCAATACCTATATTTCTTGTATATTTAAGATCTCTTGACATGATAATTATTGAATTATTGAATTATTGAATTATTGATTGAAATTACAAGTCTAATAATCCAACAACTCAATTTCTATTGAACGAATCTGCGAATTAACGAATTACTGATTAGCATAACATTACCAAATCAATAATTCGATAATTCGATAATTCAAAATTAGAACCTGAAGTGCGAGAACGCTTTGTTGGCTTCAGCCATTTTGTGCGTATCTTCTTTCTTCTTTACTGCAGCGCCTTCACCTTTGGCAGCAGATATGATCTCGCCGGCTAATTTCTCCATCATGGTTTTTTCACCACGGCGACGGGCATAGCTGATCAGCCATTTCATACCCAAAGCCACTTTACGCTCCGGACGAACTTCAGTTGGCACCTGGAAGTTTGCACCACCTACACGGCGGCTTTTTACTTCAACAGCAGGCATTACATTATTTAACGCTTTTTTCCAGGTATCTAACCCGTTTTCTTTTGTCTTAGTTTCAACAATTTCTACAGCGTTGTAGAATATAGCGTAAGCGGTAGATTTTTTACCGTCGTACATCATGTTATTTACAAACCTGGTTACCAAAACATCATTGAATTTTGGATCAGGAAGAAGGATTCTTTTTTTTGGTTTTGACTTTCTCATTGCTTTCTATCCTCCTTAATTATTTCTTTTTCTTAGCTGGTGCACCTTTAGTCGCGGCAGCTGCCTGACCGGGTTTAGGGCGTTTAGTTCCATATTTACTACGACGTTGATTACGGCCGGCTACACCTGATGTATCCAATGCACCACGGATGATGTGGTAACGTACACCTGGCAAATCCTTAACACGTCCGCCACGGATCAAAACAATAGAGTGTTCCTGTAAGTTGTGACCTTCGCCAGGGATATAAGCGTTAACTTCTTTTCCGTTGGTAAGGCGCACACGGGCCACTTTACGCATTGCTGAGTTTGGTTTTTTAGGGGTAGTGGTGTACACACGTGTGCACACACCTCTTCGCTGTGGACAGCTGTCCAACGCTGGCGACTTACTCTTGTCAACCAGAGCTACTCTACCTTTTCTAACTAATTGTTGAATAGTAGGCATTTTTCCTTTTTTGTCTTTACTTTTTTTTATCCCTGTCCGCCGTCATGACGGACTTATTTTAAGGACTGCAAAGGTAGGTACTTATTTTTTGATTTTCAAGGGGTTGGGTGAAAAAGTTTTCGGGTTGGTTGTAAAGGTTAAAAAGGTTGTAAGGGTTGTAGTGGTTGTAAGGGTTTTATCCCATCAATTACCCCTATGTCAGTGCCGGGCACAAAGCAATCGCGGACTATGTAAACCTGCTATTTGTCTGAACCTGGATTAAGCAGATTTTACTGATTTTTATGATGGAGCACTGATGAATCATCATCAAAATCCGAATTACGAGGGGCTAAATACGTTTAGTCCCTCGTAATTTTTACGGTTTGAGGAGCTAAATGCGTTTAGGTCCTCGTAATTTTTGCAGGTTGAGGAGCTAAACCTGTTTAGGTCCTCGTAATTTTTGCAGGTTGAGGAGCTAAATGCGTTTAGCCCCTCGTAAAAACACAGCCTGCTTAAAACACAACAAGCTGCATATCAAACAAATATACAACAAAATAAAGAAAAGAACAATTTTTAAGGGCGAAAAACCTGTAGATTTTATTTTGTAGAGACGCGATGCATCGCGTCTCCCGCGTTTAGATAACCGTTTTGAGATAATACAAATTTACGAAATTTTGGGCGGTTTATAAAGGAGAAAATACGGGAGATAAATCAAAATGTCACAGTTCTACCTTACATTCCTTGTAACGCCCGGCACCCTTGCTTCATTTTTTTTACCCACATACGGCCCGGAAGGGGACAAATATATCTGCGATGGGCATAGCCCATCGACCCAGCAGCATACCCCTGAAAGGGCGCAATATGTTAACGATGGGCATAGCCCGTCGACCCAGCAGTATAGCCCTGAAAGGGCGCAATATGTTAACGATGGGCATAGCCCATCGACCCAGCAGTATAGCCCTGAAAGGGCGTAATATGTTAACGATGGGTGATAGCCCATCGTTAACATAACCGGGTGGCAATTCGATATCCCGCCCTTTCAGGGCTTTAATATTAGGGTTGGGCTTCTTTCACAGGACTTCGCCCTGTGTTGATGTATTACGCCCTTTCAGGGCTGAAAAACAGAATAAATTACCCCATGGTGTTGTTATTGGCAGTAATGTCCCGATAATTGTCGGAACCTTGATTCACTTGATTTTAGGATTTCATGATTAAAAAAATTAAATCATGACCATCCTCTAATCCTACGAATCCCGGTTCAGACAACCCAACAAGCATCATGGCCATCCTTAAATCCCACGAACGGCGAAGCCCTCTTGAACACCGCTAAAAAACAAATCAACAGGTGAAAAATCATGGTTCAGACAAAAAAATCAAAAAAATCAGCTTAATCAACGGTTCAGACAAAAGCCACGGAGCTATCACCCCAACCCCTAAACATTAAAAATACACACTCAAACTATCTCCTTTTCTTGCTAATATTACAGCCGGAAAGTTTTCAGGCGCCGATGAATATATAAAGTGTCAATTCATCGCCTCAAAAAACTCCAATAGCATAACAAAAACAATGAAACACTACGGTTTAATCGGTTATCCGCTTTCACATTCTTTTTCAAAAAAATACTTCGGCAATAAGTTTGAGGAGGAAAAAATTTCGGACGCCGAATACCACCTGTTCCCGATTGAACAGATCACCGATCTGCCGGCTTTAATCAATAACAACCCTGGTCTTTGCGGCCTTAATGTTACCATACCCTATAAGCTGCCCGTTTTACAATACCTCGATTGGGTTGAAGAAAATGCCAAAACCGCCGGAGCGGTAAATTGCATCCGTATCAGTCCGGCACACCCGGGTGAAGCAGGCAAAATAAATGGGTTAAGGCTCGAAGGGTTTAATACCGATATCTACGGTTTCGAAATGTCGTTAAAGCCTTTGTTAAAGGGTCAGCATAAGCAGGCTTTGGTATTGGGTGACGGCGGCGCGGCAAAGGCTGTTAAATGTGTATTGCAAAAATTGGGCATCACCTTTAAAGTAGTTACCCGCAAGGCAATCCCCGGCAACTTGTTGTTTTCCGATCTGACCCCTGCGGATATTGAACAGCATAAGCTCATCATCAATACTACGCCGGTTGGTACTTCGCCAAATATAGACGAATGTCCGCCGATACCATACACAGGCATAAGTCGTGACCATTTATTGTACGACCTTATTTATAACCCCGAAAAAACCTTATTTTTAAAAAAAGGCGAAGAACAGGGTGCAGTTATAAAAAACGGCTATGAAATGTTAGTATTGCAGGCGGAAAGGTCATGGGAGATCTGGAACCAACAAGAGAAAAATCAATGAAGCAAGTCATCATTCTGATCATCACCGCCCTGTTTTTCGCGTCCTGCGGCGGCAACCATGATTATTCACCAAAACCAAGGGGGTATTTCAGGATAATTTTCCCAAAAAAAGAATACCGGGTATATACCTCTGCCTGTCCCTTCACTTTTATTTATCCTAAATACGCGGTTGTTGAGCCGGATAAAAAGGCTGGTGCAAAACCCTGCTGGCTGAACATGCAGTTTACCCAATTTAATGGCACGTTGCATTTAAGCTATGAACCCATCCAATCGAAAAAAGAATTTAATGAACTGGTGGAAGACGCACATAAACTGAGCTTTAAACACACCGTAAAAGCTACAGGCATTGATGAAGGCGTGATCAGCTACCCGGAAAAGAAGGTTTACGGTATTTATTATACCATTGAAGGCAATGCCGCATCGTCGGTACAATTTTACCTTACCGACAGCACCAAAAACTATATTCGCGGCGCCCTGTATTTTAATACTGAACCCCGCCTCGATTCCATACAGCCTGTACTCACTTTTGTAAAACAGGATGTGGATCTGATGATAAAAAGTTTCAGGTGGAAATAATGGAGAGTCTTAAGTCAGGAGTCTGAAGTCTTGAGTCGAAAGTCAAAAGCGTGAGGATGCAGAGAAATCGCTTTTTTATAATTAAAGTTTAAGTTACCCTATGTTGATTGGAAATTCACAAGCTATTCATGCCCCGGTTAGGGGCTACCCGTTTGTAGAAAAAGGAATCACAACAAAATATTGCCCCGTCAGGGGTTACCCGTTCGCGAAGGGTAACCCCTGACGGGGCAACTGAATGGTGGGTAATCGAATGCTACAAACGGGTAGCCCCTCGCGGGGCATTCGCTTTTTAAACGCGATTGCCCTGCGTAAGGATGGCTCAGTTAGCAGAAGCTTAATAATTTTAGTATGATGATAAAAAAAATCAATAAAATAATAAAATCAGCATTTCAGGTTACTTTCATCCTTTTGTGCAGCTTTTCGGCAAAAGCACAAATTCATTTCCAGGCAATTGACGTGCAGCATTATGATTTCGCGATACAGCTTAATGATGCAAACGACACTATTAAGGGACAGGCCACAGTTAAGATTAAATTTTTGAAGGATGTACCGGGCTTTGCGTTAAACCTGGTTAAAACAAACAGCAAAAGGAAGGGGATGCTGGTATCGGCAGTAACTGAGGGCCGAAAAAACATTGCTTTTGCACAGGATAGTGATGTGGTGCATATCAGTACCGGTGCAAAAATTAACAGTCTGCATAGCTATACCATTACCTACCAGGGGATTCCGGCAGACGGGCTTATCATTTCAAAAAACAAATTTGGACACCGCACTTTTTTTGGCGATAACTGGCCAAACCGCGCGCATAACTGGCTGCCCTGCGCCGACTACCCGGCCGACAAAGCCACGGTTGATTTCATTGTTACCGCGCCCGATCATTATCAGGTGGTGGCCAATGGCTTAAAAACTGGGGAAACTCTGCTGCCTAATCATTTAAAACTTACCCACTGGACAGAAACCGCCCAACTGCCGACAAAAGTAATGGTGATTGGCGTGGCTGAGTTTGCCATTGACCATACGGGCGATGTGGGTAAGATCCCGGTATATACTTATGTTTTCCCGGAAAGTAAAGAGGCCGGCTTTAAAAGTTATGCGGCAGCAAAAGAGATATTGCGTTTTTACATAAAGAAAATTGGCCCTTATGCTTATAAAAAGTTAGCCAATGTGCAGTCAAAAACCATTTTTGGCGGCATGGAAAATGCGGGTGCGATATTCTATTTCGAACAATCTGTTACCAGCAGGGGCATTGAAGAACTGATGGCGCACGAAATTGCCCACCAATGGTTTGGCGATGCCGCCAGCGAAAAAAGCTTTGCCCATTTATGGCTGAGCGAAGGCTTCGCTACTTATATGACCAATGTTTACCTCGAAAACAAATATGGTCCGGATACTTTACAAAAACGCCTGGCTGCCGATAGGGTCACCGTTTTTAAATTTGAGAAAAGAAGATTAACCCCTGTTGTGGATACTGCCGTCAAAAGCAATTTTATGCAATTGCTCAATGCCAACAGTTATCAAAAAGGAGGCTGGGTTTTGCATATACTTCGCCGGAAATTAGGCGATACCTTGTTCTGGAAAGGTATCCGCAATTATTACGCAAAATATAATGGCGGCAATGCCAATACCGACGACCTGCGTAAAGTGATGGAACAGGCAAGCGGCCAAAACCTAAAACAATTCTTTAAACAATGGCTTTACACGGCCGGCCACCCAAGTTTAAGCATCAACTGGAAATATAATGCCGCTGCCAGTGTGGTTGAATTAAACGTAAGTCAAAAACAAAACGACCTGTTTGAATTTCCTTTAGAAATCATGATAGGTCAGCAGCTGTTTACCATCCCGGTAAAAAGCAAAAGTGCTGATGCTGTATTTAAGGTGAGTGGAAAACCTTCGGCAATAAAGGTTGATCCCAACGTTAATTTACTGGCGGAGTTTGAGGTGACGGAGGGGAATTAGCAGGCCAAACGCATTAAAAAGAGGCTCAAATGGAGTTAAAGGTGTCAATAATCACTTGATAAGGCCCTTTTTGGGGGCAAATATTGGTAGAAATGCAGACCAGCCAGACCTTGTGTGCCGTAGGTACCTAACCCCCGCCATGCATCAGATCTAATGCCGTTTCGTTCGTTTCGTACCGCACGCTAAATCCTTTTTAATATTATCTACCAATATTTCGCACCTAACGGCGCTGTTTTTATATTTCGGCGTGATTTCTTACAACACGTTGGACAGATTTGGAACGATATCAGAATTGAAATATCTTAATGTGTTCGCCCTGAAACTATTAGCTTGCTTAACCGTTGTCAATGGCAAAGCGGGTTAATCCAAAATCCTACAAATAACTTAGCCACCACTGGTTATGCGTTTTTTTGTACAAGCTAAACCACCTGCAGGGGAAATACAGCGATGCAATCACAAACAGCCATACCAGGTAAACACCACCCAAATGAAACCCAAAGTTTGGCGGATTAAATAAAAAAGGCCGCTTTGGAGCAACGATCTGGTTGACGCCGTAGCCCTGTGCAAAAAACACGATAACACTCAATGCCCTGATAATGTAAAAATGCAATACATAATAAAAGAAGGGTACATTCCCGTAAGCCACAAAAATAGCCGTCAGCCGGTTTTGAATATGCTCGGTAAGCGACAATACGACTAAGCCTACCCCAAGTGTTAAACAGGAATACAATAACGATGGCGGGTATTTGCTTACATTTAAAAACGACATGAACGAGAACACCCCAGTGCGCTGTACCGACCAGGGTTCAGGGTCGCCGTAGATATTAAAGTATCTTAAACCCACGAATAAGGAAAGGGTAGCCAGGCCGGTATAAAGCAATATTTTCTTCCGCCGTTTCGGGTCAAAGGATGATTGATAAAGCGAGCCAAAAACATAACCCAGCAGCATTACACCCGTCCACGGGATAAGGGCGTACAGGTCAAATATATAATGCGACTGATTAAGCTGAATAACAGTACCGTGGGCAGTAAAGAAAAGCTTTATTAAATTAGCCTCAACGCCTGTTTTGGGTAGCTGCATGTAATCCAGTATATCATGGCTGAAGAAGATCAGCGCACCAATAATGGCAATTACTTTTAAGGGCGCCTTTACCAGCAGGCCAAGGATGATCATGCTTAGCCCTATCACCCATAAAACCTGCAGGATAAAAAAATTGTAAAATGGATTTAAAGAAAAAGCGAATGTGAGTATCACAACTTCAATAAAAACAAGCCAAATGCCCCTTTTTATAAGGAAGCTGCTTAACTCGCTTTTGGTGCGGCGGGTGCCTGCAAGGTATGCCGATATACCGCTCAGGAAAACAAAGTTTGGTGCGCAAAAATGGGTGATCCAGCGGGTAAAAAACAATATCGGAGTGGTGGTGGTCATATTTGTGGGATCGCTGAAAGCACCGGCGTTATGGAAAAAATCGCGGCAATGGTCAAGCGCCATTATCAGCATAATAACGCCGCGCAAAATATCAATGGATTGTATCCGTTGCTTGCGCGAAGGTTCGTAAAGGTTCGGCATATTGTAAAAGGGTTAATGGCTGTTAATTAAACACTTGAAGGTACAAATATTTTTTTTGAAAAATGACCGTACTCATTTCAGGTAATAAAATAAACCTTTTACTTTATTGTTCGTTACCTTTCTGTAAACCTATTAATTATGGCAAATTTTCAGGAGATCATTGCATCAGATAAACCAGTACTTGTTGATTTTTCGGCAGAGTGGTGCGGGCCATGTAAAATGATGCCGCCCATATTAAAACAGGTAAAAGATGCCCTGGGCGATAAAGTGACCATCATCAAAATCGATATCGACAAAAACCCCTCGGCTGCCGATACCTACAGGGTACAAAGCGTACCCACGCTAATGATATTTAAAAACGGCGCAACCAAATGGCGGCAAAGCGGGGTAATACAGGCAGCACAATTGCAGCAGGTGATTCAGCAATATATCTGACAAGCTCTTTACGACATCTTTAATTTTTTCTGAATATCAGCTACATACCCTTTAAATTTCTTGTCGGTATCAATCAAATCTTCAACTGTCTGACAGGCATAGATCACTGTGGAGTGGTCGCGGCCGCCAAAGAAATGGCCAATTGATTTTAATGAGCTTTTGGTATGCGCTTTGGCAAGGTACATAGAGATCTGCCGTGCCTGTACAATTTCGCGTTTGCGGGTTTGTGATTTCACCATCTCTATCGGCACTTCAAAATATTCGCAAACCAGGTTCTGGATGAATTCCATTGAAATCTCTTTGGATGAATTTTTCACAAAATTCTTTAACATCTGCTTGGCCAGGTTCAAATCGATCTCCTTGCGGTTCAAAGTTGATTGCGCCAAAAGGGAAACCATTGCACCTTCCAGTTCACGCACGTTATTGTCGATGTTATGTGCAACGTATTCAATTACATCGTTTGACAATTCAATGCCATCCTGGTAGGTTTTGTTTTTCAGGATAGCCATCCTTGTTTCCAGATCAGGGATCTGCAAATCAGCCGAAAGGCCCCATTTAAACCTTGAGAGCAGGCGTTCTTCCAAACCTGCCAGATCTTTCGGCGCTTTATCAGAAGTAATAATTACCTGCTTGCCTGATTGGTGCAGGTGGTTGAAAATATGGAAAAAGAAATCCTGTGTTTTTTCTTTACCGGCAAAATTATGCACATCGTCCATAATGAGCACATCAATAGCCTGGTAAAAATTCACGAAATCATTAATATTATTATGTTTCAGGGCGTCAACAAACTGCTGGGTAAATTTCTCGCACGATACGTATAAAACCAGTTTATCGGGCAGTGTTTGTTTTATTTCGTTGCCGATGGCCTGGGCAAGGTGGGTTTTTCCCAGGCCTACGCCGCCATAGATCAATAAAGGGTTAAACGACGTGCCACCTGGTTTTGCAGCAACAGCATAACCGGCCGAACGTGCCAGGCGGTTACAATCGCCTTCAACAAAATTACTGAAAGTATAGTTCCGGTTTAGCTGCGGATCAACATTCAGTTTCTTTAATCCCGGTATTACAAAAGGGTTTTTTATGTCCTTGTTAATTGAAATGGGTATTGGCATATACTGGTTTTTTGATTCGGCACCATTACCGTTCGACGGAATATTGGTAGTATATGGCTTGCTTGATGATGATTGTTCAACAACTATATTATACTCCAAACGACCGTCTTCGCCTAATTGCTTTTTAATGGTTTTCCGGAGTAACCCAACATAGTGTTCTTCCAGCCATTCGTAAAAAAACAAACTTGGTACCTGGATGGTCAAAACACTTCCTTCCATCCTTAAAGCTTTTATTGGCTCGAACCAGGTTTTGAAGCTTTGGGCCGGGATGTTGTCTTTAATGATCTGAAGGCAGCAATTCCAAACGTTAGTACAAGTTTTTTCCATGTTGATTTTATTAAAATATTGATTCCCAACCCCACAGCGACACTTCTTTGGAGCCGCTACGGAACATCGAATATTCATAAAAAAAGCGGATAAAAAAATTAAATTTTAACTTTTTAAAGAAATAAATTTACAATTTATTAAGGCGAAATATTGCGGATATTAAATCTAAATCATTACATTTCGTACAAAAAATCCCTTATTTTTTCCCGCTTTAATTATTTCAATAATTTATTAACTATTTATCCATTATTTTAAGATTTGTTGAAAAATAAAATATCAGTTATAACAGTCAACGCTTTTTGAACACAACCTGGCTTTATGTTCAATTGACGGTTAAATTTTTCAGTGCTCTCCAAAAACATGGCGTAGCTGATCTGCAATTTCACCTAATGTGGCATAGTTTTCAACCGCGGCCAGGATAAAAGGCATTAAGTTTTGTTCCCCTTTTGCCGCGTGGCCTAATTGGTCAAGCGAATTTTTAACAGCACTGTTGTCCCTTGCAGATTTTAGGAGCGCAATTTTTTCTGTTTGCATTTTACGGATAGAGTCGTCCACGCGGAAAACATTGATTGCCCGCCCTTCGGATTCAGTGAAACGGTTTACCCCTACTATTATCCTTTCGCCGCTTTCTATCTCATTCTGGTACTGATAGGCTGATGCTGCGATCTCCTGCTGGATATAATCCTGTTCAATTGCCTTCACTGCACCGCCCATAGCATCAATTTTATCGATATAAGCCTGGGCCGCTTTTTCCAGTTCGCCGGTCAGGGCTTCAATAAAATAAGAACCGGCCAAAGGGTCAACCGTATCAGTAACGCCGCTTTCAAACGCAATGATCTGCTGGGTGCGCAGGGCAATTTTAGCAGCTGCTTCGGTTGGTAAAGAGATGGCCTCATCGTATCCATTGGTATGTAAAGATTGTGTACCGCCCAGTACCGCCGCCAAAGCCTGGGTAGTTACCCTTACAATATTGTTCATGGCCTGCTGCGCGGTTAAGGTCGATCCGCCGGTTTGGGTATGAAACCGCAGTTTTTGAGCGCCGGGATCTGTCGCACCCAAATCCTTTGTAATGTGGGCCCACATCCGCCGCGCCGCCCTGAATTTGGCAATTTCTTCAAAAAAATTATTGTGGCAATTAAAAAAGAACGATAATCTTTTTCCGAATACGTTAATATCGAGCCCTTTATCCATAGCCGCTTTTAAATAGGCTTTGCCGTTTGCCAGGGTAAAGGCCAGTTCCTGTACCGCAGTTGATCCTGCTTCGCGAATATGGTAGCCAGATATGGAAATGGTATTCCATTTAGGCGCCTCTTTACTGCAATATTCAAACACATCGGTAATCAACCGCATCGATGCCGCAGGCGGGTATATATATGTACCGCGCGCGGCATACTCTTTTAATATATCATTCTGGACGGTTCCTGATAATTGTTTAAGGTCAGCGCCCTGTTTTTTTGCCAGTGCGATGTACATAGCCAGTAATATAGGAGCGGTGGCATTGATGGTCATGGAGGTGGTAATATTTTTCAGCTCGATCCCATCAAACAAAATCTCTATATCCTTTAACGAATCAATAGCTACACCCACTTTGCCAACTTCCCCATCGGCAAGCTCATGGTCCGAGTCGTAACCAATCTGTGTGGGCAGGTCAAAAGCAACGGAGAGGCCCATTGTGCCCTGACCTAACAGGTAATGATAACGTTTGTTTGATTCTTCGGCAGTTGAAAACCCGGCGTACTGGCGCATGGTCCAGGGCTTGCCGCGGTACATATCCTTTTGTATCCCGCGGGTAAACGGAAATTCCCCCGGAAGCTCGTTCATGGCAGACGGCCTGCAATAAACTTCCTTAATCTCAATACCAGAGGTGGTTGTAAATTTCTTTCCGGGCATATCTTTTAAAATAATTCCTCCAAATCCTTTCTCAGCATACTGGCCCCAAGTTCATAAGGGTTATCTTCCAGCTGGGCTAAATGGCCGAGTATGGTTTTACTCAGGTCGAGGCCTGTTGCTGTTTCGGGTAAGGATCTTACTGCACTGTTTACAATGCCAAGTGTATCTTCTTTAACATGTTTTATAACACCCCAGGCACGGTTGCTCACATAAATTTGCTGCGTGATATTGTGCTGATATTCGTTGCGGATATCCTCCGCAATCAGGCTGTATAATTCGTGAGCGCTGTAGGCAGTTGCATTCATCCGAAGCAGCATATTGGCGGGATTAACGCGCTCAATAAACAAAACCAAACGCTCATAAGCCTGCAACCGCAATGGCAGGGTTTGGTTAGTGATGGTTTTCCTGAATTCAAGCATCTGTATTTTCTCATCCCTGTCAAGGTAGGGTTTTATAAGGTAAAAGGCTATCCACACAACCCCCAGCCCGGCAATTGTATATTTTATAATATCTAATAAATAAGGAAAAAGATTCATTTTGCTGAATGTTAAATTGAGGTCATAAATAAACAGGTTGCGACAAAAATCCGCATTTTACCTTATATTTGTGTAGTTAAATAAAAAATAAGATGAGTACTGTTGTTGAAACTGCCGTTGCGCCTGTAACTTTCACCGAAGGCGCGCTGAAAGAATTAAGGAAATTAAGGGACCAGCAAGAAATAGGCAATGATTTAGGCCTTCGTGTTGGCGTTGAGGGAGGCGGCTGTTCGGGTATGAACTATATTTTAGGTTTCGACCAGAAAAAAGAAGGCGACCAGGAATTTATCATTGATGGAATAAAAGTATATATGCACAAAGCACATGGCTTATACCTGGCCGGAATGGAGATCAATTTCCAGGATGGTTTAAACGCCCGCGGTTTTACTTTTAATAACCCCAATGCCGCCAGCACCTGTGGTTGCGGGACATCGTTTTCGGTGTAGGGGAAAGATGAAAGGTAAAGGGCTAAAGGCGAAAGGTAAAGGGTTAAAGGATGAAAATTCGTCTAAAGAGGAAATTATCCGTAACCTGAAAAGGGGATTTAAAGAACTGCAATTGATTAAACAAGGCAAATTAAAAACCACCCCTGCTAAAGATTTTTTAAATAAGTTATAACGTTGAAACTTGCTGACAAACTTTAAAAAAGAAGCCCCCAAATATAAACTCTTCCCGCCGTGTAACAAACCATGATAGCTGATAGTCTTATCAGCAGGTTTTCGTTAATTTTAGCCCATGGCCGTAAAAACATCCTTAAAAGAAAATATTTCGATAGCGTTACAGTCTATTGCGGGCAACAGGTTACGTACATCGCTGACTTCATTGATCATAGCCATTGGCATAATGGCCCTTGTGGGTATTTTAACAGCCATCGAAGGGGTTAAAACCTCCCTTAATAATGCATTTGCCGGATTAGGGGCCAATTCTTTCACCATACAAAACAGGGGCTCCGGTTTAAATTTTGGCAACGGCGGGCACCGCAAAGTATATCCATCCATAAGGTATGATCAGGCCGATCAGTTCAGAAAGAAATTCACGCTCCCTGTGCTTACAACTATCAATCTACAGGTTTCGGGCACAGCGGTTGCAAAATATAACAGCCGCAAAACAAACCCCAACTTATCTGTTGCAGGCACAAATGAAAATTATTTAACCACCAGCGGATACAAATTAGCATTCGGCCGTAATTTTTCAGCTTCGGAGCTGGAGCATGGCGAAGGCGTTGTGATTATCGGCAACGAGATAAAAAAACGGCTTTTTAAGGACGATGACCCTATAGATAAATCAATATTTATTGGTAATAATAAATTCAGGGTGATAGGCGTATTTGCATCCAAAGGCTCAAGCGCCGGCTTTGGGGGTGATAAGTTTTGTGTTATCCCGGTACTCCGCGCCAAGCAGATAGTTAACACCTCAAACCCTTCATTTACAATCACTGTAATGGTGAACAGCCCCGCGGCGCTCGACGCCACCATTGGAGAGGCAACCTCCCTTTTCAGGAATATAAGGGACCTGAATGTGGCAAATGATAATAATTTTGAAATACAAAGAAGCGATTCTATTCAGCAGGAGTTATCGGGAAACCTGGCGGTAATGAAATATGTTGGTATTGCAATCGGGGCAATTACCCTTATCGGCGCAGCCATAGGGCTGATGAACATTATGCTGGTTTCGGTTACTGAACGTACCCGCGAGATCGGCTTACGCAAGGCTCTCGGTGCAACCCCGGCAGTAATACGGAAACAGTTTTTGATTGAAGCAATTGTAATTTGCATGATAGGCGGCATAGCCGGAATAATACTCGGAATGGCCGTGGGAAATCTGATAGCCGTCAGCATCAGCGGTTCATTTGTTGCGCCATGGGGATGGCTGTTTGCAGCAATAGTACTGTGCACGTTAATAGGCTTAATATCGGGGTTTTACCCGGCAAAAAAAGCAGCCCGCCTTGATCCGGTGGAAGCTTTGCGGTATGAGTGATTTTTGATGTGCGAATGTGCAGATGTGCGGATTTCAGATGTGCGGATTTGAAGAGTATGTTTAGATAAATTTCATTTTCATCAACCCATTCACACATCATTTTTGGCTCTATAACGCTTTGTATGGGTAAGCATTTCATCCCGATAGCTTATCGGGAAACTTAAAAAAAATGTTATTATGATGATAAAATGTGGTTTTCTAAGGTGCCGAAGGGGCGTAGCCTCGATAAATATTATAGCAACGGATTTTAATCCGTTGAAAGAAGACAGGGAAAAAACCAAGAACCGTAGGTTCGACCCATAAAAATACGGCGACTACTAATGCTTAAAATGGATCGTGCCTACAGCACTCTTAATATTGAATTCATGTAACAACGG
>DHXR01000059.1:0-8255 GCA_002413785.1 Mucilaginibacter sp. UBA5151 | reverse complement strand
AACGGGTTAAAACCCGTTGCTACAAAATGTTTCGAGCCGAAGGCTCTATAAAAGGCTAACCCACACAAACCGTCATAGAACCTCATTTTTTCATTCGCACATCTGCACATTAGCACATCTGCACATTTATAATCTGCACATCAACGCACATCTACTTCAGCATAATATTTTTAAGCGGGTAATCAAACAATAGTTTTTCCAGATAAGGGGTTTTTAAAGCGTCTTTAAATGCTTCGGCATGTCTTAAATGGTGCATATCGCTTGATATAAAATCAACCAGTTGCTCGTCGATCAAACTTTCGGCAAGTTTTTTTGCTTCTTTGCCGTAATAGCCGGTTAGCGAGATGGTATTCATCTGCAGGCATAATCCCCATTCACGGAGGGTCCTGAACTGTTCCACATCCATATAAGGATACCTTTCAGGATGGGCAAGGATGGGTTTATATCCCAATTGTTTTAGCTTCTGAATAACCTGAACCACATTTGGCGGTTGGCTGATAAATGAAAATTCAAAAAGCACATAATTATCACCCATCGTCATTAACTTGTGGTCATTAACCCGGGCTTCAAAAGTTTCATCAAAATAATGTTCAGCGGCAGCTTCTACTTCAATATCAATTTTCTCTTTTTCAAGTTCGGCTTTAAGAATATCGAGTGAGGCATTAATTGTTTCGGCAGTATTTTTATAATAATCAGCCATAATATGAGGTGTGGCGATTATCTTTTTTATGCCCAACGCCATCATTTTCCTTATCAGTACAATTGATTCTGCGGGTGTTTGCGCCCCATCGTCAATGCCCGGCAGCACATGCGAGTGTATATCTACAATTATTGAACTATAATCAAAAGTAATTTTATTTTTTACTTCACTTTTCTTAAACCAATTAAACATTTTCAGCGATTGTTATATTGCCCGTTATAATATTGTTGATAGTGGCCCGAAGTTACATCATTTAACCACTCTTCATTGTCAAGATACCAGTCAACGGTTTTTTCCAGTCCTTCTTCAAAAGTAATAGATGGGACCCATCCTAATTCATTTTTAAGTTTAGTGGCGTCAATTGCATAACGCTGATCGTGCCCGGCCCTGTCGGTGACAAAGGTAATCAATCCCGCTGATTCTCCGGCAGGCCTGTTTAGCTTATTATCGAGTATCCGGCATAACAGCTTTATCAGGTCGATGTTTTTCCATTCATTGTGCCCGCCTATATTATAGGTCGATCCGGGTTTTGCTTTATGGAATATCAGGTCAATCGCCCTGGCATGGTCCTCAACCCAAAGCCAGTCGCGGATATTTTCACCCTTTCCGTAAACAGGGACAGGCTTGTTTTGCTTTATATTGTTGATGGCCAACGGTATCAATTTTTCGGGGAAGTGGTAGGGCCCATAATTGTTTGAACAATTGGAAATTACCGTATTAAGCCCGTAAGTATCGTGATAGGCTCTTACAAAATGATCAGAACTTGCTTTTGAAGCCGAATACGGTGAGTGCGGATCGTAAGCCGTTTCTTCGGTAAACATCCCGGTTTCTCCTAATGATCCGTAAACCTCATCGGTTGAAACATGGTAAAAACGGGTTTTATCTGAACGGTCTTTCCATAATTTGCGGGCTGCGTTCAGCAGGTTGGCGGTGCCAACCACATTTGTTATAACAAACTCAAGCGGGTTGGTGATTGACCTGTCCACATGCGATTCTGCAGCAAGGTGTATAACCGCATCGGGATTTTCTTCCGTAAATAATTTGTTTATAAAATCAACATCAACAATATCGCCTTTTACGAATTTATAATTGGGTTCATTTTCAATATCCTTCAGGTTAGCCAGGTTGCCTGCATAAGTTAACTTATCAAGGTTAATAATGTTATAACCAGGATAGTTTTTTACGAAACGCCGCACCACATGCGATCCGATAAAGCCTGCACCGCCCGTAATTATAATAGTTTGCATCGTTAATTATTTATAAAGGATTTTCAGACAAATATTTTTCCCATTCCCAGGCGGATGACATCATGACATCGATCCCTAATTCTGCTTTCCAGTGCAGTTCATTGGATGATTTGGTTACATCGCCCCAAACCTGTTCTACATCACCGCTGCGGCGGGGCCCTATTTCGTAGTTCACTTTCACCCCGGTGGCGAGTTCAAATGCAGTAATGATCTCTAAAACGGTGTTGCCATTTCCGGTCCCTAAATTAAATACATCATAACCTTTATATGTTCCGTTAGCCATTAACCTTAAAGCGGCAACATGCGCTTTGGCCAGGTCAACCACATGAATATAGTCGCGGACACAACTGCCATCCCTGGTATTATAATCGCTGCCAAAAACTGTTACCTTTTCCCGTTTACCAATGGCGGTTTGGGTAATAAACGGCACCAGATTTTGCGGTACGCCGATTGGTAATTCACCTATCAATGCAGAATCGTGGGCGCCCACCGGGTTAAAATACCGCAAGGCAATCACGTTTTTAGCATCACCTGATGCGATGGCGTCTTTCAGTATCTCTTCGGCTATCTGTTTGGTATTACCATAAGGCGACTGGGCAGGTTTTATCGGTGCGTTTTCGGTTACCGGCAATTCATCGGGCTGTCCGTAAACGGTACAGCTTGACGAGAAAACGAAATCTACCGGTTTGCCGCTGTAAACGCTCAATAAGTTAAGCAGCGAGGTTAAATTATTATGGTAGTATTTTAATGGTTTTTGTACCGATTCGCCAACGGCTTTAAAAGCGGCGAAATGGATAATACCTTCTATATCAGGTTCAGCCTTTGTAAATTCAATAAGTTTTTGTTTATCACAAAGATCAAACTGGTAAAAAACAGGCTTAAAACCTATGATCTTACTCAGCTGATCCAATATTTGGGGCTGTGAGTTTGACAGGTCATCAACTATTACCGGATCATACCCTGCATTTATCAATTCAACAACGGTATGCGAACCGATAAAACCTAATCCGCCTGTTACTAATATTTTTGCCATTAATGTTTAAGTAATTGTATATGAGTTGGGATAAAATTAAATCAACTTTTTGATTGTTCTTCTTTTGATTTTTGAGTATTTTTGAATAGGTCGGTAAAGAGTTTTTTTGCATCAATTACAGGGACTATCATCCAACCAAATTTACTCCCGGCAATATTTTTTGAAAACATTGCCCGCATGTGGGTAAATGCTATACCAAATAAAGTTTCAACAGAATTATCCTGAAACAGCGCTAAATTATTTTCACCAATAAAGTTGCTTAAATCTTTTACGAAAAATCTTGTTAATGTACTACCGGATAAAAAAGTGATGCCAGTTTCTTCATCTTTAAATTCTACACTCACTATAAATTCAATCCAGTTTTGTGTCACATCCAATGAAAAATCCATGCCATAGCCAAGTTTTATATTATCTTGGTTTACATTAACTGTTTCGTTAATAAAATAGCCTAAATCAAGAATCCGCACTATCCTAAAATCAATCTGTAAGCCTTTATTTTCCATCATTAAGCCATTAACAGGATGTCTTTTATTTCCCTTGTGTCTTCAGAATTATAATTTGTGACAACCTTTCCTGTTGAAAAAGGGATGTTAATTATATTATTTTGGGGGTCAAAAAAATAGTTTTCGTAGTAATTTTTAAGTTGAGCATCTTCTCTTATTACGTTTTCTATTTTGTTGTATTTTATTTGGGGCACAATCCCAATTGAAAGGCATATTTCTATCAATTTTTTTAAAGTATAGTTAAAATTGCCGTTTAAAATTTGAGAAATATAGCCCTTTGAGACGTTTAGTTTGGATGCTAATTCGGTTTGATTTATATGCTCACGTTCCATAAAATCGTAAACTTGTCTAAATAACTCATTTTGAGAATATTCAAACCAATAATCAGGACTATTTAGCAGTTTTTCCCTTGTCATTGTCGTTTTTATTTAAATAAGCTTTTTTAAGTGACCTGAATTTTTTAATGTCTTCTGGCTGTGAATTCTTTTTTCCGCCAATAAAGACGATATTTCCAACATCGTCTTTAATAAGATAAACCCTTAAATCGCTTGTTTTGATTTCGTATTCTTTATTTTTTTCTTTCGCTGGCGTAATATCTCTAAACTTTGTCTTCGGCAACCTCCTAATATTTGCGACATCATCCATCCGGGAATGGATAGTTACCAATTGAGACTTTAAATTAGAATTTTTCTCTATTTCTTTACAGAAATCATCGTATTGACAAACCTCGTCTTTAACTAATTTGAAAAATTTTATTTTGCCAACAATAGCCTCAATAGGTTTAATCGCAAATTTACTCATTTCTGTTTAGTTATAACTAAACTATTTAAAAAAATAATTAGCTTTTTTTTAACTGTAATTTTCATCTTATGCCAACTAATATCTTTGCCATTAATGTTTGTTATAATAAGTGAAATCTTTGTGCTGTATTTCCTTTTCGGGAAGTGATTTAAAATAATCGTAAGTAATTTTTAAACCTTCGCTTCTGGAGACCTTAGGCTCCCATCCCAATATACTTTTTGCTTTTGTAATGTCGGGCCTTCGCTGTTTCGGATCGTCGGTAGGCAATGGCAGGCTGATCATCTTTTGATCAGTGCCGGTTAATTTAATGATCTCTTCACCAAACTGACGGATAGTTATTTCATCAGGGTTGCCAATATTCATGGGTTGTGTGTAATCGCTGAATAACAGGCGGTAAATACCCTCTACCAGGTCATCCACATAACAAAACGACCTTGTTTGTGAGCCATCACCAAACATGGTTAATGATTCGCCGCGTAATGCCTGACCAATAAATGCCGGTAAAACCCTGCCGTCGTTTAAGCGCATCCTGGGGCCATACGTGTTAAATATCCTTGCGATACGGGTTTCCAGGCCGTGAAAAGTATGGTAGGCCATAGTTATGGCTTCCTGGAAACGTTTGGCTTCATCATAAACCCCGCGCGGCCCCACGGGGTTAACATTGCCCCAATATTCTTCGGGTTGCGGGTTAACGCTCGGGTCGCCGTAAACTTCGGAGGTTGATGCGATCAGCATCCTTGCTTTTTTTGACCGCGCCAGGCCCAAAAGATTATGTGTACCCAAAGATCCCACTTTCAGGGTTTGAATCGGGATCTTTAAATAATCGATGGGGCTTGCCGGCGAAGCAAAATGAAGGATATAATGCAAGTCGCCCGGCACGTACACAAATTTGGAAACATCATGGTTATAAAACTCAAAATTTTCCAGTTTAAACAAATGCTCAATATTCCGCAGGTCGCCGGTGATCAAGTTATCCATACCGATAACATGATAATCTTCTTTAATAAACCTGTCGCATAAATGCGAGCCTAAAAACCCGGCTGCGCCGGTGATCAATATTGTTTTCCGGGCTTTCATTAGCTGATCAGTTTCCTTCCTATACTGTTATAATAATAACCTTTATCTATCATTCTTTCCAGGTCGTAAAGGTTGCGACCATCAAATATTACTTTATTCTTCATCGTATTCTTTATCTGATCAAAATCAGGGGTCCTGAAAACCGACCACTCTGTAACAATCAGCAATGCATCAGCCCCTTTCAGCGCTTCATACTGGTCTTCGGCATAGTTTATTTTGTCCCCGAGTAAATTTTTCACATTATTCATGGCTTCAGGGTCAAATGCGCTAACGGTAGCGCCCGCATTTAACAGGTCGTCAATAATGTATAAAGCAGGCGCTTCGCGGATGTCATCAGTTTCGGGCTTAAATGCCAGGCCCCATATAGCAAACTTTTTACCCTTCAAGTCGCCTTTGAAGTAATTTTTCACTTTTTCAACCAATACATGCTTTTGTATCTGGTTAACTTCCATTACCGAATTCAATATTTTGAAATCGTATTTATGTTCCTCTGCTGATTTTGCCAGCGCCTGCACATCCTTAGGAAAACAACTGCCGCCATATCCAATGCCTGAGAATAAAAAGCGTCTTCCTATACGTTCGTCGGCGCCAATTCCGCGTCGTACCATATCAACGTCAGCGCCAACCAGTTCGCACAGGTTAGCGATCTCGTTCATAAAGGAAATTTTTGTCGCCAGGAAAGAGTTGGCTGCATATTTTGTTAATTCTGATGAGCGTTCATCCATAAAGATAACCGGGTTACCCTGGCGCACATAAGGCGAATACAATTCGGCCAGCAATTTCCGTGCGCGGTCATCCATGGTGCCAACTACTACACGGTCGGGTTTCATAAAGTCTTCAACCGCGACGCCCTCTCTCAAAAATTCGGGATTGGATACCACCGCAAACTCAACTTCGGTATTGGCTTTCATTACAGCCGTTACCTTATCGGCAGTACCAACCGGAACGGTTGATTTGGTTACAACCACTTTGTAGTCTGTAAGTAGTTTGGCGATGTCTTTTGCTGCACCCAGCACATAACTCAGGTCGGCAGATCCATCTCCGCCCGGAGGCGTCGGCAGTGCGAGGAATATTATTTTAGCTTCTGCAATTGCATCGGCCAGGTTTGAGGTAAAATGCAAGCGCTTTTGAACAATATTACGATAAAAAAGTAATTCAAGTCCGGGCTCGTAGATTGGAAGCTGGCCCTCCTGCATCATTTTTACTTTTTGTTCATTTATATCTACGCATATTACCTGATTGCCGGTTTCTGCCAAACAGGTGCCCGTTACCAAACCAACATATCCTGTTCCTACTACTGCAATTTTCATTAATTTATTTTAGTTGATTTATTGTGCCTACATTTATGCGCTGCGAAGTTAACAATTCATTATTAAAATGCTTTTATTCTATAGTATCGGAGTTCATTTATATTTTGTGACTATCTGGCTCGCTTCGCTTTTCAATAAAAAGGCTAAGCTTTGGCTGAATGGTCGTAAAAGGCAGGCGCTTGTATGTTGTGAGGATAGTATTTGGTTTCATTTTGCTTCACTTGGCGAGTTTGAACAGGGGCGGCCGGTTTTAGAAGAAATGCGGCGAATTTACCCTGAAAATAAAATAGTTATCACCTTTTTTTCGCCATCGGGATACGAGGTAAGGAAGAACACGCCGTTAGCTGATTTTGTTTATTATCTCCCGCTCGACACCGCCAAAAATGCACGGGAATTTATTGATGCCATCAATCCCAAAATGGCCGTATTTACCAAATACGAATACTGGTACCACTTTTTTAATGAGGCCCGCAAGCACGGGATACCCGTTTACGTAATTTCGGGGATATTCAGGCCGGGACAAATATTTTTTAAGTGGTACGGCGGTTTGCACCGTAAGATTTTAAGCTTTGTAAGTTACTTTTTTGTTCAGGACGAACGCTCAAAACAATTGTTGCAGGGCATCGGGATCAATAATGTTGCCGTCAGCGGCGATACCCGTTTCGACAGGGTTTGGGCCAATGCGCAACTGCCTAAACCGGTTCCGGATGTAGCAGAATTTTGCAGCGGGCATAAAGTTTTTATTGCCGGCAGCACCTGGCCCGAGGATGAAAAGCTTGTAGCCAGCCTTGTTACAGAACACCCCGGATGGAAATTTATTTTCGCCCCGCATGAGATCAGCGAAGAAAAAATAAATAAGCTGATTAATCTTTTACCAATAAACTCAACCATACGGTACTCACTACTCACTACTCACCTCCCGACAGCTATCGGGACACAACCCGGAGTTCAGCAAACCCTCATTATCGACAATATCGGCATGTTATCGTCCTTATATCAATATGGTGCTATCGCTTTTATAGGCGGCGGTTTTGGCGCGGGGATCCACAATACGCTTGAGGCTGCGGCTTTTGGCCTGCCGGTTATTTTCGGGCCAAATTATGCAAAGTTTAAAGAAGCTCATGACCTGGTGGCCTTAAAAGCCGGTTTTAGCATCAGCAACCAAATGCAATTAAAAGGCATTGCCGATACCTTAATAAATGATGAGGCATTTTATAATGCGGCCTCCAAAAAAATACAGGTTTATGTGAAGGAGCATACCGGGGCAACCAAGTTGATTGTCAATCATATTGTAACAGGTGATTGAGTGCAGCCAATGCTAAGCATGTTACAAACATATCGCTGTTATTCAGGGTATTAATTACTTTATTGCCATGTCGGATATTGAAGGCAAAACAATGCCTTTATAATGAATCACTCCACCTTATACCTAAAAACCTGCCTGCCAATATTGCCTTTTTCATCAATACCCTCAACTGTTACCCTATAATTGCCTGTACCATCCGCGTTATAATATTCAAATCAAGCATTGCCGTCTTTATCAATAACTATTTCCGGCTTCCAGTAAATGGTGGAACGGAGGTC
>DHXR01000030.1 GCA_002413785.1 Mucilaginibacter sp. UBA5151 | reverse complement strand
CCCCTGAACGGGGCAATTGCCAGGTGGGTAATCGAATGCTACAAACGGGTAGCCCCCTCCGGGGCATTCGCTTTTTAAACGCGATTTCCCTGAAGCTAAATATCAATGTTGTAACATTTTTATTATTTTTTTGCATTTTTATAATTATAAGTTAATTTGCCGGCTAAATTATTTGCTTTGGAGAAACATTACTTGAGATGCGCTAAATGTTCGGCGCTGCTACATTTTGAAAAACCGCGAAATTGGTTCGGACGTAATTTTTTGTTTTATATCCCTTTAAGGAGATATTTCTGTGCCAAATGTTTAAAAGACCGTTACCTTTTGATCAGTGATGTCAGGTTAAAAGATTATCACAAAGTATAATTTCCGGTAAAATAATTAATACTTCATTTCCAAAGGCACATTTGCATAACGGCGTTATTTAACGTCGTCCCCGTAGCCGCCTGCCTAAACCTGTAGCCAGGAACCGTCGGTTTAACGTAACAGTTTTATTATATTCAGCCTTGTTTTTTATCAGACAGAAAATTATACTAATTTTACTAACCATTATATTAGCCGCAGCAAATGCTGTTTTACATTATTTTAAAACAATTAAAATGAAGAAACTTCTGTTAATTATCCTGGCATTTACTGCCGTCCACTTTTCGCTGATGGCGCAAACTGTCAGCCTTTTTGATGGTAAAACCACAAATGGCTGGCACAGCTACCTGAAAACAGGGCCCGGCGCCTGGACAGTGGTTGACGGCGCCTTGCAACTGGACCCGAAAGCTGATGGCCAGGGCGACCTGATCACCGGCAAGGAATATGAAAACTATGAATTAACCCTGGAATGGAAAATTGCTGAAGGCGGCAACAGCGGGATAATTATTGGCGTGCATGAAGATCCTTCATTCGACGCTACTTATCGTACCGGTATCGAAATGCAGATCCTTGATGATGCGAAGGCTGAAGATAATAAACTTGCCACCCACCATGCCGGCGCATTGTATGATATGCGCGCGCCTGCGCATCCGGCAAAACCCGCCGGCGAATGGAATAAAGTAAAGATCCGCAAGTTGAACGGGCACCTTACTTTCTGGCTAAACGGCCAAAAGGTAATCGAAACCCAAATGGGCAGCCCCGAATGGATGGAGATGCTCAACAAAAGCAAATTTAAAACATGGAAAGGCTTTGCTGCCTACCCCAGGGGCCACATCGCATTGCAGGACCATGGCGCCGTAGTTTCATTTAAGGATATTAAAATAAAAGAACTTTAGTTTGGAGATTAGAGATTGGTTGATAAATAGAGATTAGTGATTGGAGTTTAGAGATTTTTGTTCTACAGGTTGAAATAGACAGAATATACTAAACTCTAAACTCTAATCTCCAATCACTAACCTCCAATCTCTGATCACTAACCTCTAATCACTAAAACATGAGCGATATACAGATCAAAAAATCATCAACCACTTATGATGCGGTAATTGTTGGATCGGGTGCCGGCGGCGGTATGGCCGGCTATGTGCTGGCCAACGCAGGTTTAAAAGTATTAATGTTAGAGGCCGGTCCGTTTTTCGACCCGGCAAAAAGCTCTTCCCAGCTAAAATGGCCTTATGAATCGGCACGGCGCGGGGCAAGCACCAACACCAGGAACTTTGGTGATTTTGACGGCGCTTTTGGCGGATGGGACCTGGAGGGCGAGCCCTATACCACCAAGGATAAAACCGAATTTTACTGGTTCCGTTCCAGGATGCTGGGCGGGCGTACCAACCACTGGGGCCGTATTTCCCTGCGTATGGGGCCTGATGATTTCAGGGGACATCATATTGATGGCCTAACTGACGACTGGCCGATAACCTACGACGAGGTAAAACCTTTTTATGATAAGGTTGACCGTATGATCGGCGTTTACGGCACCGTTGAGAATTTGCCCAACGAACCCGACGGGATCTTCCTGCCGCCCCCTAAACCACGGCTAAACGAGCTGTTCATAAAAAAAGGCGCTGAAAAGGCCGGCGTGAAGGTGATTGCCGGGCGTGGTTCGGTATTAACAGAAGCTTTGCCGGGTAATAAAGACCGCGGGGCATGCTTCTATTGTGGACAGTGCAATCGCAGCTGTAAAATTTACGGCGATTTTTCGGCTTCTTCCTGCCTGGTTATCCCGGCCCTGAAAACCGGGAACTTAAAATTAATAACCAATGCCATGGTGCGCGAGGTACTCACCGATCATAACGGCCTGGCTACGGGCGTATCCTACATTAACAAGGACGATATGCAGGAATACCAGGTAAATGCCGGAATAGTGATACTTGGGGCAAGCGCCGGTGAATCAGCGCGGCTGCTGCTCAATTCAAAATCGGCCAATCACCCGGGAGGGCTCGCCAACAGCAGCGGGGTAGTGGGTAAGTACCTGCACGATTCTACCGGTTCAAGCGCCGGCGGATGGCTGCCGCAACTGATGGACCGCAAACGCTATAATGAAGACGGGACAGGCAGTATCCACATATACGCGCCCTGGCTTAAAGACAACAGGAAACTTGATTTCCCGCGCGGCTATCATATTGAATTTGGCGGAGGCCTGGGTATGCCCGAATACGGCTTTGGTTTCGGCATACAGGACATGAATGGCGCAGTTCCGGGCCGGGATGGCAAACCAAGAGAAGCAGGCGGCTTCGGCGCGTCATTGAAAGATGATTACCGCCGCTTTTATGGTACAGGCTTTGGCATGGCCGGCAGGGGCATGGCTATAGCAAGGGCCGATAATTATTGCGAGATTGACCCCGAGGTGGTGGATAAATTCGGCATTCCGGTATTGCGTTTCCACTATAAATGGAACAATGATGAAATAAAACAGGCCAAACACATGCAGGAAACCTTCCAGTCGGTCATGCACGAAATGGGCGCCGTTTACGGGCCAATGCAAGGCCCCGAAACCAATTACGGTTTGGAAGCTCCCGGACGTATCATACATGAAGTAGGCACTGTACGCATGGGCGATGACCCTAAAACATCGGCATTGAATAAATGGTGCCAGGCGCATGATTGTAAGAACTTATTTGTGGTTGATGCCGCACCTTTCGTTCAGCAGGGCGATAAAAATGCTACGTGGACCATCCTCGCCCTGTCAATGCGCACCGCGGAGTATATCCTCGACCAAAGAAAAAAACTGAATGTTTAACCGCAATTTGATCAACCAGAAATGAACAGACGCGACTCACTCAAAGCATTAGGCTTAGGCACCATATCGGCAACAATGCTGCTGGAAGCCTGCAAACCCAATAACAAGAAATTAGCTGAAGATACCAATGACAAACCCGAAACGGAAGATGCCAGCCGGCAGCCCGGCGAAATTGAACGGGATAAGAAGTTAAAAGCTGAAAAGTTTTTTAACGAACACGAAATGGCCACTATCACTGTGCTGGCGGATATAATTATCCCGAAGGATACGCGATCAGGTAGCGCTTCGGATGCTAAAGTGCCGGAATTTATCGAGTTTATTGTAAAAGATAAAACGCACAACCAGGTACCCATGCGCGGCGGACTGCGCTGGCTCGATCTGCAATGCCTTAGCCGTTACGGTAAAACTTTTGTAGATATTACGGAGGCACAACAGCTTGAGATGGTGAAAGAAATTGCTTATCCGAAAAAAGCGAAGCCCGAAATGCGGCAGGGCGTATCGTTTTTTAACCGCATGCGCGATCTGACAGCAACAGGCTTTTTTACCTCGAAAATGGGTATCGAAGACCTGGGCTATGTGGGCAACACCCCCAATAAATGGGAGGGCGTACCTGCCGACGTGCTGAAACAATATGGCATGGAGGGTGTTTAGGGTTTAAAAGGAAGTTTCATAAAAACGGGATAATATACATGGGTGCAATTCCAATCTTTGGGGCATGTTGTCTTATCCTGAAATAGGTTGACACAAAAAGATCAACAAAAATGGGAGAGAATATAAAAAAAACATCTTTACGTTCCGTTAGGAACGTTTGGTGACGGCGCGAAGATTGAATTTGAATTGCGCTGTGTACATTTAGTTTTTTTTGTATGTTTGAATACCAATAAATAAAACTTGAAAAAATATTTAATCATTATTTGTTACAGTTCAGCAGTTCTGTGCCTGGCCTTCTGCTCAAAAAATAGCCCCCCGGTGAATTCAAAACCAATAGTTAACTATACCCCGCCGGTACTTATTGATTCGGGCTGGACATTTGAAACCACACCGGTTTTTTCAGATGAGTTTAACTACACCGGTACGCCTGATACCACAAAATGGGGGTACGACCTTGGCGGCGGCGGATGGGGTAACCAGGAACAGGAAGATTATACCAATGGGCCTGGTAATGCAAATGTGAGCAATGGCGTATTGCACATAACAGCCCTGAACCAGGCCCTGGGGAATGAGTTCTATACGTCAGCACGCATGGTGTCCAAAAAATCCGGATATTTACTTTACGGAAGGATCGAGGCCTCAGCCAAACTGCCGTCGGCCCCAAAAGGGGCATGGTCTGCAATCTGGATGTTACCGAACGACTATGTTTACGGAAACTGGCCAAATTCCGGTGAGATAGACATCATGGAACAAGTAAGCTATGATCCGCTGAATGTGCATTTCTCGCTGCATAATTCGTTAAATTATGGTGCCAATGGCCATACCGAAACAACCAATATCCAAACTGATACTTCCGCTTTTCATAAATACAGGGTGGACTGGACACCTTATGCCGTAAGGGGATATTATGATGACGCACAGGTTTTTACCTTTGTAAACCCCGGAACAGGCTCAGATCAATGGCCTTTTGACCAGAAATTCCATGCGCTGATTAATTTAGCCATCGGCGGTGGCTGGGGCGGCGCCAAGGGCGTTGCTACCAATGTTTGCCCTGCCACTATGCAGGTGGATTATATCCGGTTTTATAAAATGATTCACAAATAGGCTGGGCTATCGCAAATATTTCATAGTCTGGTTTACCCTGCCGTATATGATGAAGGGCAAACCAGGCTATTTTGTTTTATGGACTTGCAAATCCGCTTGCAAACCGATACATTTATAAAACTAAATACTCATCTTATCATGACACCAAGAACTCTTTGGGCAATTATTTTAAAGACTTTCGGCATTTACATCGTATTGCAGATTTATTATCCGTTTGCGCAATTGATCTCGTTTATCTTTATGGTAATTAATCGTCAATTTGGCGACATCCTGCAAGCCTTTGGCTTCCTGTTTTTTTCAATCAGTATTTATTTGTTCATGAGCATCGCATTTCTTTTCAGGACAGAATGGCTCATTGATAAGTTTAAACTTGACAAAAGTATCAGGGAAGAAAAATTGGAATTGAATATCCACAGATCAACCGTATTGACGATCATTGTCCTTCTTTCAGGTATTTTAGTATTTATTGATAGTTTGCCGCAGTTTTTGAAGGAATTATATAGCTACTATCAGTACCAGAAGATGAGTGATTTCGCGCGTTTTAAGGATTATTCACGAGCCAGTAATGTAATCATCCAACTGGTAAAACTGCTCATCAGTATTTTTATGATAGGCGCAAACAGACTTGTGGTAAATATTATTGAGCATAAAAGAAAAGCTAAAGTCACTAAACAGAATTGAGAGAAATTCTTCTTTTGTCTGAACCATGATTCGTATGATTACAGGATGCCCATGATTTTGAACTATTCATCCTGCAATCCTTTAATCTTAAAAATCATGGTTCAGACAAAAAATCCGAAATCGAAAATCCGAATTCCGAAATAATAGCTACTCCACTTTCCTGAAATCATAGGGATTATACTCCACAAAATCAGCTACTTTGACCTTTACGCCGGTTACTTTGCCGTTTTGTACGGTAAACGGGAACACAGCCTTGCCCAATACCGGGTCGCTGAAGGTTACGTAAAAGCGGTTGCCGCCCAGGGCCTGCAGGCGGGCGTACATGCGGGTATGGTGTTCAAAACGTATTTCAAGTACATTGTTTTCGCCCTGCACGCAGGTCATGCTGCCATACAGGTCATTAACATATTTGCCGGTGTAGGCTGATAAAGGCACAGCCGCGGGGTGGCTTAATGCAACGGTATCGCGCAGGCGTTTATCGGCAGCATCGTTAATGGTAGCATTGGCTTTAAAATTGGCAAGGTAAACCTCGCTGTAGTTGCGGTAAGGCATTTTAAAATAAGCATCCATGATTTCCCATCGAAGCGCGTCAAAGAAATTAT
Organism: Mucilaginibacter sp. UBA5151; assembly: GCA_002413785.1. Classification (GTDB taxonomy): domain Bacteria; phylum Bacteroidota; class Bacteroidia; order Sphingobacteriales; family Sphingobacteriaceae; genus Mucilaginibacter. The sequence continues at coordinate 22,898 of DHXR01000030.1, read as the reverse complement.
TCTGGTCGGTATTGGTCAGTACAATAATGCCTAAATGCTCCTGGGGTACCAGTGTAACTGATGTTAAATATCCGTTCACACCGCCATCATGCATCACTAAACGATGCCCCGCATAATCCTGTATGAACCAGCCCAGCCCGTAAAGTTCAAAATTATTCTCACCGTCAAGGTGATGTATGCTGCCCACAATATCCTGCGGCTCGCGGGTAGCTTTTACAGCATCCGCCGGAATCACCTGCCTGGCGCCAACCTTGCCGTCATTCAGCAAAGCCAGCACCCATTTGCTCAAATCGTTAACTGAAGAACTGATGGCCCCTGCAGGTGCAAGCCCGTCTATCTGGCAATAAGGAATAGCTGATAAACGCCCGTCGATAAGCGTATACGGTACGGTTTTATTCAACGATTTGGGTATATCTGCGGTAAGCGCCAGCGTATTGGTCATGCCCAGCGGGGAAAAAATATTTTCTTTGAGATACACTTCCCATGGTTTCCCGGTAACAACAGGGATAATTTGGCCGGCCGTTAAGAAAGCGGCATTGGTATAACCCCATTTTGTCCGGAAAGGATAGGCAGCTTTCTCCTGTCCCAGCCGCTCAATAATGTCGTTACGGCTAAGGTTGGTATTATAAAAAGTAAAATCACCCTGAAAAGTCTGGAAGCCCAGGCGGTGGCAAAGCAGGTCGCGGATAACAGCCATTTCGCCGGCCGGTTTGTTTTCCAGTTTAAACTGGGGCAGGTACTTGGTTACCTTATCATCCAGCGAAAGCTTATTCTGCGTTTGCAGCATGGCAAGGGCGGTAGCGGTAAAAGCCTTGGTATTGCTGCCAATCATAAACAAAGTATTTATATCCACTTTGTTGTTCATGCCCAGTTCCTTAATTCCGTAACCCTTCAATAAAATTATTTTATTGTCCTTAACAATACAAACGGCAGCGCCCGGTATGCGCCAGTTGGTCATTGCCCGGTTAATATAATACTCCAGGCTGTCTTTAACAAACTTACTCCGGTCAATTCGCTGGGCCTGGCTTATAGATACGCAGGCAATAAAGAGGCTTACAACAAGAAGTATTTTTTTCATGGTATGAATTTATAGTAAGAGGCACGAATTAGTTACAATTAGTGTTTTCTTTTTGAATCTTTAAAGTGCTAATTTAACGCAAAATTTACAGAGGGATTATTTATTTATACACATAACGCGACAAATTGATGAATTTTAAATTTTACCATAAGGGACTATGGTCCCTGGTTTTTTTGTTGATTTTGTTTTCACAAAAGGCTGTACAGGCCCAACGCGGAAGAACCCATTGGGCGGCAGATGGTTACCAGTATTACCGGGCGCAAGCTGGCCAGATAGTTGAACCGGATACCCGTGACTCTGCCAAAAAAACTGTTTTGGTTACCAAAGAAATGCTTACACCGCCGGGAGAACGGGCTTTAGAAGTTGAAAACTTTTCCCTGTCTGACGATGGCGCTAAGGTACTGTTGTTTACCAACAGCAAAAGAGTTTGGCGCTATAATACCCGCGGCGATTATTGGGTGTACGACCTTAACGCCAAAACTTTAAAACAATTGGGCAAAAACCGGCCAGCCTCTTCCCTGATGTTTGCCAAACTATCGCCCGACGGCACAAAGGCCGGGTATGTAAGCGAACATAATATTTTTGTGGAAGACCTGACAACAGGTATTGAAAAACAATTGACTTTTGATGGCACCATAAAGCTCATTAACGGTACGTTTGACTGGGCTTATGAAGAAGAATTTGATGCACGGGATGGCTTCCGCTGGTCGCCGGACAGTAAGGCTATCGCCTACTGGCAAATTGATGCCGGCAAGATAAAAAATTACTTTATGCTGAATACCACAGATTCAATTTATCCATTTGTGGTGCCTGTAGAATACCCCGTTGCCGGCGAGGATCCAAGCTCATGCAAAGTGGGTGTGGTTGACATAATCACCGCTAAAACTACCTGGATGAATATCCCCGGCGATGCTGTACAGCATTATATTCCGCGTATGGAATGGGCGAAAACCTCTAATCAGGTTATTTTGCAGCAATTGAACCGTGCCCAAAATAACAGTAAGATATTTTTGGCAAATACAGCAGACGGAACAGCAACGCTGGTACACGAGGAGCAGGCCAACGCCTGGATAGATGCCGGAGACGGACGCGATCCGATTGGCTGGAACTGGGTTAATAAAGGAAAGGATTTTATTTGGGCGAGCGAAAAGGACGGCTGGCGGCATTTGTACAAAATTTCGGCGGATGGTAAGGAGACTTTAATTACCAAAGGCAATTATGATGTGATAGACTTCAGCTTGATAGATGAAGCAGGCGGTTATATTTATTTTATAGCTTCGCCGGATAATGCTACCCAAAAATACCTTTACAGGATAAAAATTAAAGGCGGCAAAGCAGAACGCGTAACCCCCGCTGACGAACAGGGTACAAATGGTTATGAAATATCGCCAAACGGAAAGATCGCATTGCATACTTTTTCGAACATTTATACGCCAGGTCAGGCCGAGGTAATAAGCCTGCCCGACCATAAACATATAAGCGGAAAAGTTATTAAACTGAACCTTGCCGCTAAAAACAGACCGGAGTTTTTTAAAGTAAAAACGGTTGACGGCGTTGAAATGGACGGATGGATGGTGAAACCCACCAATTTCGATCCCGCCAAAAAATACCCTGTGGTGTTTTATGTATATAGCGAGCCGGCCGGAGCAACTGTTTCCGACGCTTACGGTGCCAGCCGCAATGGCGAATACGTAGGCAACATGGCCGATGACGGTTATATTTATGTATCCCTGGATAACCGTGGAACCCCAGCGCCAAAGGGTGCCGCATGGCGTAAAGCCATTTATAAAAACATCGGTCTTGTTAATATTGAGGATCAGGCTATGGGTGCAAAAGAGGTCTTAAAATGGCCCTTTGTCGATTCAACCCGGGTGGCAGTGTGGGGCTGGAGCGGCGGCGGCTCATGCACGCTGAACCTGATGTTTCAGCATCCCGAGATCTATAAAACAGGCATCGCGGTAGCCGCCGTAGGCTGGCAGTTAAGCTATGATAATATTTATCAGGAGCGTTATATGGGCGTACCCATTGATGACGCAAGCCGGGCAGTATTTATAAAAGGCTCGCCGGTTACTTATGCAAAAAACCTGCGCGGCAACCTATTATACGTACACGGCACAGGCGATGATAATGTACACTACCGCAACGCCGAATTACTGATCAACGAACTGGTAAAATATAACAGGCAGTTCCAGCTGATGTCGTTCCCTAACCGTACACATGGCATTTTTGAAGGGCCGGGCACTTCATTGTATTTGCAAACTTTATATACCAATTATTTAAAGGAGCATTGCCCTCCGGGAGGGAGATAGGGGCATTAGTTCGAATGATGAATATTGAATATCGAATTTTGAATGATGAAGTGAAAAAAACTATTTCGTCATTCGGAATTCGTTATTCGGTGTTCGACATTTATTTTTTAGCGGTTAAAGTTCAAAAAAATACTCCCCTGTGTAGCATCCCCATTATTTTGGGCGTAATGTTTAATATGAAAAAGTCACTTACCCTCAATCTCGTTTTTAGCCTCTCTGCTATCCTTTTAGTTTTTACTTTCACTACCTGTAAAAAAAGTTCCACAGGTGGTGGTATCGCTATAGTAGGAATATGGACGAACAAAGCCATCTGGGCCAAAGATATTGTGCAGCAATACAATTTCAGGAGCAACGATTCTGTTGAATTTTATGAATATAAAATTGATACTATTACCGCCAAAATATTAGGATATGGTAGTAAAGCTGCCGGTAAATACAAGATTGAAAATTCAACGCTTACCATGTATAACATGGTAAGCTTTTCAAATCCTTCAAATAGTTTTGGTCCGCTTATTGACCTGGTACAGGGAAGCATCAACGCAAACGAAATTTACACGATAGCATTGAATAGCCAGAAAAATCAACTATTCCTTTATTTTACCTGCCCGCTTAACGCCAGCTGTATTCCTTCGCCGATAATTTATTATAAACAGTAAGAAAGAATTATTCCTGATAGTTTTTCCACCTGCAAATTAAAAATCCCCCTCCAAAAACAAAAATACGATCCCCTATATTGCTAATTTCTTCACTTCAGCAGCCTCAATTGTAACAAGAAATTGTTATATTTGTTATATGGAAGCATTAATTGTTTACCCGGAGAATAAAGAACAGTTAACGGCTTTAATAACAGTTATGAAAGCAATGAAAATAACTTTTGAGCAAAAAAGTGAAGTTTTCCCCGACCATGTGGTAAAGGGCATAAAGGAATCGTTAAAGCAAGCTGATGAAGGCCAACTATCGCCATATAAAGGGATTAAAGACATGCTGAATATAGCATGAGTTTAATCATACATACGCTTTTTCCACCTACAAATCAAAAATTCCCTCCAAAAACAAAAACACAATTCTCGGTATCGCTAAATGCTTCACCTCCTCAACAGGGGTAAAAAACCAATCCTCTTTTAATTTCACAGGTTGGCACTTCAGCTTAATAAGACGCACATACAGCCGCTGGTGGGTAAGTACATGTTTTTTTACAACAGGTGCCTCCGGGATGATAATCGCATCGCCAAAGAATTCCTTAACCTCCGGCGACGAGATCAACTCATCAAGCCCGGCCAGCGAAGTGGTTTCAATCAAGGGCAGATCATACATATTAGCCCAGATATCTTTGTCCCCCCTTTTATTCACCAGGACTGTATCGCCATCAGTTATCAAAAAGTAGTTAAAAAACCTTTCGCGTATTTTCAGCTTGTTCAACTTTACCGGCAAAGCGGCAACAGCTTTATTGGCAAATGCATAACAGCCCTCCCGTACCGGGCAACCGGCACAGCCGGGATTTTTAGGCTTGCAAAGCATGGCGCCAAACTCCATCATGGCCTGGTTATGGAGGCCCGGGTGTTGCTTGTCGAGCAGTTCATCTGCCATTTGCTGGAAGATTTTTTGTCCTTTGGCGCTGTTTATCGGTTCGTCAACACCAAAATAGCGGGCCAATACCCGGTAAACATTGCCATCCACTACGGCTTTTGCTTCGTTGGCCGAAAACGATGCAATCGCAGCTGCCGTATATTGACCGATGCCTTTAAGCTGTATCAGTTGCGCATAGTTTTTTGGAAAATGCCCTTTATAAATCTCCTGCACCATCCGGGCGGTTTTAAGCATGTTGCGCCCACGCGAATAATAACCGAGCCCCTGCCATAATTTCAGTATATCATCCTCATCGGCAGCGGCAAAGCTGCTTACGTCCGGGTACTTTTCAAGGAAGCGGTAGAAGTAGGGGAGCCCCTGTTCCACCCGGGTTTGCTGCAAAATAATCTCTGAAAGCCATATTATGTAGGCGTCAGAAGTACTACGCCAGGGCAATTCGCGTTTGTTAGTTTGATACCACTGTACCAGTTGGTTATTGAAGTCCATTTATGGCAAATGTAGTGATGAAGGGGGCGATTTGGCTTTAAAATTTACCGTTTTATATTCATTTGAAGCCAATAGTAAAAAAAGTATGTTAATTATTTTAATCTTTAGGAATAAAGCAATACTTTTGCAACCCCAAAACAGTTAAGTAATTATACATAAATAAAAGAAAATCAGATATGACTAAGGCAGAAATTATTACTGAAATCTCATCCAAAACAGGCATAGAGAAAGTTGACGTTCAGGAAACTGTTGAGGCGTTTTTTAAAGTAGTTAAAAATTCCATGGTTGGTGGAGAAAACGTTTACGTAAGAGGTTTCGGAAGTTTTGTTGTAAAAAAGAGAGCTAAAAAAACAGCGCGTAACATTTCAAAAAATACTGCCATTATTATTCCGGAGCACTTTGTGCCAAGTTTTAAACCAGCCAAAACTTTTGTTGATAAAGTAAGGACCGGAAATAAAGTAAGTAAATAATTTACGGGAATGTATAAAAAACAATTAGTCGTAGTAGTAATAGTTTTCGCTATTATGGGGTATTTGTTTTTTCAACCTCTCAAAGGACTGATTAAGCACAAGGATACCCAGGGTCATACAAACAAGACGGCGGGCCAAACAAGGCCGGCAGTTAACGTAACGGTGGCAATGGTATCTGCGGCAGCAAAAATTGCTATCGGGCCGGCACTATCCGTACAGGTCAGCACCACGGAGGGTCAGTTAAAAAATGCTTCGGGCGGGGCTGAAAAGCTTAGCCTTCAAAAGAAGCTGGCCAAACAGTGGGACGATGTTAACCAGGCGGGGCCTGCAGCATTTTACTACCAGGCTATTGCCCTTTCGGAAAACACTTTTGCCGATTGGATAAATGCCGGGAACCATTTTAACGATGCTTTCAGGTTTGTACGGGATTCCGTATCGCAGCCAACATTTGTAAGTCATGCTATTGAGTGCTTTGAAAATGCTTCAAAAATGCAGCCTCAAAACCTGGATGCCAAAACAGGGCTTGGTATTGCGTACGTAAACCAGTTCAGTTTGGGGATTGGTCAGGAAGGCGGCCCGCCTAAGGGTGTAATGCTGCTGCTTGACGTAGTGGGGCAGGACCCAACAAACAGGGCGGCGAATTTAAGCCTGGGCTTGTTTGCCATGAAATCGGGTCAGTATGATAAGGCGATTATGCGATTTAAAACATTAATTGCAAAAAAACCGGAGTTTGAGCCTTACTTTTACCTGGCTGAAAGTTACAGTCAGATGGGAATGAAAAAGGAGGCCATAGCGGCTTACGAAAAGAGCAGGGAAATGATGCCTGACACTGCTGTTGATCAGCAAATTGACAGGTATATAAAGGAATTAAAAAAATAAATTAATAACAATTAAATAACTAATATTATGCCGAGCGGTAAAAAACGTAAAAGACACAAAATGGCTACCCACAAACGCAAAAAGCGTTTAAGAAAGAACAGACATAAAAAGAAATAAGCTGTTACCCCAGGCTTATCCCCCTGTTTGTACTACGGGAAATTTTGTTTTTTACCCACTTACTAACGTGCGGTTATTTAACCGCCATAAGAAATGGAGTAGCAGTTGATAAAGGAATTAATTATCGATTCATCCCCGAGCGGGACTACTATTGCGTTATTACAGGATAAACAACTTGTAGAGCTTCATAAAGAGCAAATCAGCAACAATTATACTGTTGGTGATATTTACCTTGGCAGGATCAAAAAGATCATGCCGGGGTTAAATGCTGCTTTTGTTGATGTTGGCTATGAGAAGGATGCATTTTTGCATTACCTGGATCTTGGTCCGCAGGTGCAAAGCCTGTTGAAACTGACCAAGCAAGTGCGTAGTGGCGGATACCAGTCAAAGCTTTTAGATAACTTTAAGCCGGATGCTGATATTAATAAGGGTGGAAAGATATCCGAGTTATTATCCAAGAACCAGCTTATACCTGTACAGATAGCGAAAGAACCTATCTCAACAAAAGGCCCTCGCCTGAGTTCAGATATATCTATCGCCGGCAGGTATGTGGTGCTGGTACCTTTTTCGGAGGTGACCTCTATCTCAAAAAAGATAAAGAGTAACACCGAGCGTAACCGCCTGCGTAAAATCGTGGAAAGCATAAAGCCAAAGCACTTTGGCGTCATCATCCGTACCGTATCAGAAGGTAAGGGTGTTGCCGAACTGCAAAAGGACCTGCTCGACCTGATATCCAAGTGGGAATCGTTTGTTACCCGCCTGCCATCTGTTGAACCTGCCAAAAAAGTGCTGGGTGAGATTGACCGTACCTCAACTTTGTTACGTGATATTTTAAGTCCGGATTTTCAGCATATCTATGTGAATGATAATGCGCTGTTCGAGGAGGTACGTTCGTATATCCACGAAATATCTCCAGAAATGGAGAGTATTGTCCGTTTCCACAAGAACAGCGTTCCGATATTTGAGTATTACGGCGTCGATAAGCAGATAAAATCTGCCTTCGGCAAAACAGTGAACCTGGCTGGCGGCGCTTACCTGGTGATTGAACATACAGAGGCCCTGCACGTTATCGATGTTAACAGCGGTAACCGTACGGCAAGTAAAGAGAACCAGGAGGAAAATGCTTTCCAGGTAAACAAGGAAGCCGCTAAAGAGATTGCCCGTCAGCTGCGCCTGCGCGATATGGGCGGTATTGTGGTGATCGATTTTATTGATATGCACAAGCCGAGCAACCGCAAGGACCTGTTTGACTATTTGAGGGCCGAAATGACCCTCGACAGGGCAAAACATACTATTTTGCCGCCAAGCAAATTCGGACTGGTACAAATTACCCGTCAGCGTGTTAGGCCCGAAATGAATATTGTCACCAGCGAACTTTGCCCTGCCTGCCATGGCACCGGCACCATACGCCCTACAATTTTATTGATGGACGATATTGAAAACAACTTCAATTACATCCTGGTTGAGCAAAACGAAAAAAATATTACCCTGGTAGTTCACCCTTATATTGAAGCCTATATTAAAAAAGGCATTATCAGCCGTCAGGTAAAATGGTTTATGAAATACAACCAGTGGATCAAGGTTAAAAGCAACCCTGCTTACCAGATCACTGAGTTCCATTTTTTCTCAGGCAAAGACGAAGAGATTAAGCTTTGATGTGCAGATTTTTAATGTGCAGATGTGCAGATTACAAATGTGCAGATGTTTTGATTAGCATCTGCACATTTTTTTAGGCGTGACAGTATTTTTCAGCCCTGAAAGGGCGTTATATGTCAGCGCAGGATGAAGTCCTGCGTTAATGTGCGGATGTGCAGATGTTTTGATTAGCATCTGCACATTTTTGTTTTCAGCCCTGAAAGGGCGTTATATGTCAGCGCAGGATGAAGTCCTGCGAACTGCGAACACGAACACAAAACGAACAAACCCAAAGCCCTGAAAGGGCGGCATTATAGCGAATACTGCCGATTAGACATATCGCCTGTTTTTATTACGCCCTTTCAGGGCTTTAATGTTATTTCTTTCATATCCGATGGGCTATGCCCATCGCAGACATATTAATCCCTTTCAGGGATACCTGGCAAGTGGATATGTGAAAAATGGTCCAGCGTGTCAAATAGAAATATTTATTAAATTATTTGATCATTTGATTGGTACATTTGTTTATAGCTCTTTTAAATCAGCTAAAAGGTGTATCTTGTGTTCAAATGAACCTCAAATAACATGAAATATGTTTTAACTTTATTATGCTTTGCACTGTTTCTATCCTGCACAAAATCAAGCCATCCAACAAATGAAATTACAAAGGTTGAGCTGGCCCGGAGCGGAGCTTGGTCAGATTATGGGGCTGCCATAAGTATCAATAGTTCACTGAATTATAGCTATTGCAATAATAATGTAAAGCATGGTTATTTCACCGGCAAGGTAAGCGAAGGATTTTGGGACACTCTGAATCGGAAATTTGAAAAAATTAAATACAAATCGCTACCCGTCACAGACAATAAGCTTATTCAGGACGGAAATTATTTTGAACTCATTATCCATTGGAAAAATGGTAAAAAGCGCATCACAAGGGTTAGGGACATAAAGTCAGATTCAGTGTTGGATGTTCTTCTTTGGCTTAACGATAGTTATAAAACAGCAAAGCTGCATCAGGTCAATTATCCTATCAAATTTGAAACAACTTATCAGAATCCACCACCCAAGCCAATTATTGACCAGTTATATTTCCCACCCCCAATAAAACAATAATCCTAATATTTTTAGCAATCGCCCTTGTTTATTCCAATAAAATCTGCACATTTGCACATCTGCACATTCGCACATCAACAAATTGGCTAAAACAAGATTCGCATATTTCTGCCAGAGCTGTGGCCATGAGTCGGCAAAGTGGCTTGGCAAATGCCCGTCATGCTCGCAATGGAATACCTTTGTGGAGGAAGTTTTGGAAAAGGCTAATACTTCGGTTCCAAACTGGAAGACCACCTCGACCACGCTGCAGAGGGCCAATAAACCTGTGCAGGTGGCTGATATTACTTTTAGCGAAGAGCACAGGTTGCTTACCCCCGATAAAGAATTTAACCGCGTTTTAGGCGGCGGTATTGTTGCAGGTTCATTGGTGCTGATCGGCGGGGAGCCTGGTATAGGAAAATCAACGCTGATGCTGCAACTGGCATTAAACATGCCGGGGTTGAAGGTGCTGTACGTATCGGGAGAGGAAAGCGAAAGGCAGATAAAGATGCGGGCGGAAAGGCTGGGAGTAGCTGGCAGTGATAAAGCAGTTGGCAGTAAGCAGTTGGCAGTTGGCATAAATAAATCTGAAATTGGCAAGGGCTGCTATATTTTAACAGAGACCTCCACGCAAAACATTTTTAAACAGATAGAGGAACTGGAGCCGGATATTGTGGTGGTGGATTCTATTCAAACCCTGCATTCGGCGCATATTGAATCAACGCCGGGGAGTGTTTCGCAGGTGCGGGAATGTACTGCCGAATTGCTGCGCTTTGCCAAAGAAAGCTCAACGCCGGTGTTTTTAATAGGTCATATCACCAAAGACGGGATGATAGCCGGGCCGAAGATACTGGAGCACATGGTAGATACCGTGTTGCAGTTTGAAGGCGACAGGCATCATGTTTACCGCATATTGCGTACCGTAAAAAATCGTTTTGGCTCTGCTTCCGAACTGGGAATTTATGAAATGCTGGGCGAAGGCCTGCGCGAGGTGTCAAACCCATCGGAGATTTTGCTTTCCCAACGCGATGAACCGTTAAGCGGCATCACCATCTCAACCACCTTAGAGGGCATGCGGCCCATGATGATTGAAACCCAGGCATTGGTGAGCCCTTCGCCATATGGTACCCCTCAACGTACCGCTACAGGCTTTGACACCCGGCGCATGAGTATGCTACTGGCCGTTCTGGAGAAACGCTGCGGCTTTAACCTTGGCGCAAAAGACGTTTTCTTAAATATAACAGGGGGCATCAGGGTGGAAGACCCTGCTATCGACCTCGGACTTGCCGCCGCGATCATATCTTCCCACGAAGATATCCCGGTATCTTTTAAAACCTGTTTTGCGGGCGAAATAGGTTTATCCGGCGAGATCCGCGCGGTTAACCGGATTGAGCAACGCATTGCCGAGGCACAAAAATTAGGCTTTGAACAGATATTTATCTCCAAATACAACCTCCCTGCCGGCGGGCATGATAAAAAGGGTATTGATCTTTCGCGCTATAAAATTGATATAAAAATTGTAAGCCGCATCGAAGAGGTTTTTGGGTTGCTGTTTGGGTAAATTGACATATCAGGTAGAGCCGCAATGCATTGCGGCTCTACGAATTCTATTTTACGTCAAACTGTAGTTCATTTTCCCATATCACCTTCCTGTCTAATTGAGATTTGAAATTGGCGAACGTATATTGCTTATCCGGCATAATTTTCTGTGAATATACTTTCCTTCCATTTAAATAAATATTCACTTTTTGACGATAATCAATCATTTCCCGGTTCAGTTTTATTGCAAATGAGGCTACATCACTTGTTTCAATATAAATATTATTGCCATCCTTTTTTGCTTTTATGGCACCCGACCTGTGCGGATAGTCAAAGGCCATTGCTTCGCGGTGAATGGTTTTATTAAAATCGCTGTTATCTATCCATGCTGTTATTTTAAAATTGGGATCAATTTGCCAGCTTGCTTTTTTTGAGAGCGTATCCAGGCCGGTTATTGTTATCCAGTCGGAAGCGCCATCTTTAATGTTGTCGGTTTCGAAATAAATTTCTTTGGGATAGGGGTTGCGTACCCTCGTCTCCATATCCTCAAATATCTTAGCCATTGGCTGCAGTGATTCTTTCATGGACGGAAACCAGTGTGGGTAGCCCTTATTAAGATCCGTATGCCAGTTTACACCCAGTGAGTTGGCCAGGCTATCTATGGTTTTAACTGCCTGCGGCGGATAATAATAATCCTTATCGGTAGCAAAATTATAAAATTGCCTTGTCACGCCATTTTGCAGAAAAGTGCCGCCTATAAATACTTTAGGTTGCGTGTTCATTCCATAAAAACCAGCATACAGCGACGGCGATTTCACCAGGTAAGTAAAAACCCCGGTAGCGCCATTTGAATGGCCAAGCAATTCCACCCGGTTATCATCGATATTTAAAAAAGCTTTCAGATATACTACAATTTTATTCACCATATCAAAGCCGCTTTCGGTATTCATCCAGTTTAGCACAGACGTACCTATTGGATAAATAGTAATATACTTTTTTGAGTAATTGGGGATATGTTCACTTGTTGCCCGATAAACCATAGGGAATGAATCGGCATTACCATAGCCTTTGGAATACAATATCCCACCATGCAAAACAACGAGCACGGGGTTCGCAATGGCCGGGTTGTAGGTTACAGGCACACTAACATAAAACGGAACATCCTTACCATCAATCCGGATGTAGAGCGCTATACCGTTATCGGTTAAATAAGCTTTTGGTGATTTATATATGATAAGCTTTTTAAGTTCGGTATATAATTCCCCATTTATATTTAACCGTGCGAGTTGGGGTCTTACATCCATCGCTGCAGCAAAATTTCTGTCGTTTAATTTTGCTGCAGCGTTAGCCTTAATCTCCTGTTCAGTTACCCCGGCCTCCTCTTTCTGTACAGACACTATCATGGCAACCCACCTGGGATCATCCTTCAAAAAGTCAAATTTTTTCTCTTTTAATAACTGTTCACTGAAAAACGGGTTGTAATTTAAGGCATTATTTTTTATGTACAGGTTTAATGCAGCGAAGGTTTTTTCCTTATCATTAGCCATTGCCCAGGCCTTTGCCACCATATAGGCTATACCATTCGATTCGGGATCGGCTTTCAGGCATAGTTCATAATTGGTTGCGGCGCAAGCATAATCCTTCAGCTTTAAGCAAGAATCGGCAGCGGTAAAATAATTGCGGGTTTGCGCTTTGCCGTAGCTGAACGTAAATGCAAACAGCATTATCCAAATAATTTTCTTCATGATCTTTATTTTTAAAATATACCAAAATAAGCCGCGTATTTAGTTTATTTATATTGCACAAATATGACCAGATTGTATCCAAAGCATGCAAGGCAATTGATGAGGAGCCAAAAATCATTGATGAACAGGCATTTTAAGCAAGGTGATTTTTTTCAGCCGTTCATCATTAAAAATTGCCTGTTTATGTAGTTTTAGAGATTTTATCTGCAAACTACGCCTATATTTAGCTGATGAAGCGTAACAGGCTGTTACTTTTACAAGTTTGCTTATGGGGTTTACTTTTTATAAGTGAATTATGGCAGGCGTATTCAAGGGAAATTATAGCTGCACATAAAAATTTCACATGGCAGTTAGGCGCTCACCATTTTATTATCCAGGCCGGCTATACTACCATACCCATCACTTGCTTTTACTGTAGCTACTGGTTTGTTGCCCCGCAGTTGTTTGTAAAAAGAAATTACCTGCTTGCCTTTGTTTATGCAGTGCTTACCTTAGCCGCGATTGTTAGTTTGCGTTACGTTATAGAGTATTATTTCTTTTTGCCCGTTTTAGGTTTTGACAATTACCAGGGCCATCCGTGGCCCGCGAGTGATTATATCGAAAATATTTTCTTTTATTATTTCCCCAGGTATTTTGTTTACGGGCTGATGTACTTTTTCGCCAAAAGCTGGTATACCAACAAGCATCTGAAGCAGGAATTGGAAAAAGAAAAGTCGGCTGCCGAACTTGCTTTTTTACGCTCACAGCTCAACCCGCACTTTTTATTTAATACTATTAATGATATTTATTCACTTACTTATCACAAATCAGACCAGGCCCCCGAGGCCCTGCTAAAGCTTGCGGAATTATTGCGTTATATGCTTCGCGAAGGCAATGATGCTTTTGTGCCTTTAAGTGCCGAAGCTCATTACCTTGAAAACGTTATTGAGCTGCAGCGGATCAGTGCCAAGGGCAACGCCTATATTAACTTTGACAGGGGAAATATGGTGACTGAACAAAAAGTGGCTGCCCTACTCTTTGTTTCATTTGTTGAAAATGCCTTTAAGCATGGTGTGCTGAATGATCCGGAAGCGCCGGTAGATATTTGCTTATCGGCCGCTGCCGGCAAAATCGAATTCGCCGTAAAGAACAAAAAAAATAATAATCAAAAAGATAAAACCGGCGGCATCGGTCTGTATAACGTGCGCCGCCGGCTGGAGTTAATTTATCCCGGCAAACATAAACTTGATATTATTGATGTGGATGAATTTTATAGCATACATTTAGTTTTACAAACCAGCCTACAAACATGCGGTGCCTGATTATTGATGATAAACCTTTAGCCATAGATATTTTAGCCGATTATACCGCTAAAATACCGTTTATGGAACTGGCGGCGGTTACCACCAACCCCATTGAAGGCTTGTCGATTATTCATGCGCAAAAAATAGATTTGGTTTTCCTGGATATCCAGATGCCCGAATTAACCGGTTTGCAGTTTATGAAGATCCTTGATAAACAATGTATGGTTATACTTACCACCGCTTATGCCGAATATGCCCTTGACGGCTTTGAGCACGATGTTATTGACTACCTGCTTAAGCCAATCGCTTTTGAGCGGTTTTATAAAGCCGCAGATAAGGCTTGTCGCTATTTAAAACAAAACAACATCAAAAATCCACTTGGACAGGTTAACGAAAGCAAGGCGCCTTTGCCATTCTCCGAATTTTTATTCGTCAAAACCGAACACCGCATCCAAAAAATAAACACCAAAGACATCTTATACATCGAGGCGCTGCAAAACTATGTTTTCCTTAATACCCTGTCTGGCCGGGTAATGAGCCTGCAGCCGCTCAAAAAAATTGATGAACAATTGCCGCAGATTGAATTTGTCAGGGTGCACAAGTCGTATATTGTTTCGCTAAGGCACATCACCTCCGTTGAGCGCAGCCGGATTTTTATTGGTGATACCATTATTCCCATAGGAGATAGTTATCGGGATGGGTTTTATAAGTTGATTGATAGGTGACTTTAAGCTGAAAGTAGTAACCAAAGAATGTTAGACTCTGGACTTCCGACTGTCGACTTATAAAATTAGTAATGCTCTTTTAAAGCGTGAATAAGGATATTTCCCCCTACAATCTCGTAGATAATTCTATGCTCGCGATTGATTCGTCTTGACCACATTCCGGAAAAGTTGTATTTTAACGGTTCAGGCTTAATGAGTGAAAATTACTTCCATATATCATCTAATGATATTTTCATTCCTTTGCCCTCCTGAAACTGCAGGCGGCTTTCCTCCAATCTCTTTGCCATTGCCGGATTCGCTAATATGCGGTCGGTTTCGTCCATTTTTTTTTCGGACTTTAATATACCCCTGATCTTTTTAAGAACCTTTTCGCTTTCTATATCGGCTATCAGCTTAATTAGTTCAATTTTTTCAGCTTGTATGTTCATAGATACAAAAATAAGGTTTATATATAATTTTTTTTAAAATAAAAAAGAGATAAATTTATCCATGATAAAGCGAGGTATGGCCCCTGTACATCCGGGTGCATTATTAAATGGACTATACCTGGAGCCAATGGAAATAACCATTACCCAGGCAGCAAAAAATTTAGGCATAGCACGTAAAACATTATCCCAATTGGTTAATGGCCACATGGGTATCAGTGCAGAAATGGCTATCCGTTTATCAAAGGCGCTGAATACAACACCACAGCTATGGATGAATATGCAGCAAGGGTATGATTTGTGGGTGGCGGAAAAAAAGTCAGCCGATATTCATGTTGTTCCTTTTGCGATTGCATCATAGGGCTAAATAAATTACAGGTATTTCGATGATATTACGCAAATACAATAAAGTCCAATGGATAATCCGATAGACCTGAAATACCAATTTATTTTTGACGAAATATTTCAATCATCAATCAATGCTTCATTTTCTACAAGAAATCCTATGTACCCGATCTATAATAAAAACGTTATTAAACCAACGGGACTTTGTTCTGACTTGAAAACATTGATTGAAATTTATATCGATAAATTTAAAAGAGCTGAAATTAGTGAAGAAAATCATTTTGCGGAAATTGAACATATCGCTCGATCAATATCTACAGATAACAAGTATAAAGAGATATTACATGGGGCTGCGTTCAGAATAGGGATAGCTCAGAAGCTATTAAATCTGACATTAAAGTATTTATGGTGTATGGACAAAATAAAAGAACCTTGTCATTGCCCAATAGATTCAATTGTAATAAATAAAATTATCGCGACAAAGCCGGGTATTTCGCTAACAAATTGGACTGAACTTGACTCTATTGAGGACTACCGTAAATGTATAACGGCAATTAGGGAAATTGCTTATAGTCAAAATAAGACCATTGCCCAATGGGAATTAGATGTCTGGAATAAAAAAGCAATACAATAGCTTCAATTTTCTGCCAACCTGTCACCGTTTTCAAACAAATATCTGACTAATTAATACCTTTCAGCTTTCACCTTTCCGCTTTCACCTCAATTTTCCCTGCCAAACCTATATTGGCACAACCCTTGTTAAATAGCTTGTAATAAAACAATCATTCAATCCAGAAAATATAATCACATGTCTAAAATAATTGGAATCGACTTAGGAACTACGAATTCCTGCGTTGCAGTAATGGAAGGTAACGAACCTGTAGTTATTGCTAACAGCGAGGGAAAACGTACTACGCCGTCAGTAGTGGCTTTTATCGACAACGGCGAGCGAAAAGTAGGTGACCCGGCAAAACGCCAGGCTATTACCAATCCTACAAAAACTATCTCATCAATAAAACGCTTTATGGGTAACCAGTTTAATGAGGTTACTAAAGAAGCTGCCCGCATGCCTTATAAAGTGGTTAAAGGCGATAACAACACCCCGCGTGTTGAAATTGGCGACCGCAAATACACGCCGCAGGAAATATCAGCCATGATCCTTCAGAAAATGAAGAAAACTGCCGAAGATTTCCTTGGTCATGAAGTTACCGAAGCAGTTATTACTGTTCCGGCTTATTTTAACGATGCACAACGCCAGGCTACCAAAGAAGCAGGTGAAATTGCAGGTTTAAAAGTTCGCCGTATTATTAACGAACCTACTGCTGCTGCCCTGGCTTATGGTCTGGATAAAGCACACAAGGATATGAAGATCGCCGTGTTTGATTGCGGTGGTGGTACACACGACGTTTCTATCCTTGAATTAGGTGATGGCGTGTTCGAAGTAAAATCAACCGATGGTGATACACACCTTGGCGGTGACGACTTTGACCAGACAATTATCGACTGGATGGCCGACGAGTTTAAAACCGATGAAGGTATTGACCTGCGTAAGGACCCAATGGCTTTGCAACGTTTAAAAGAGTCTGCTGAAAAAGCTAAAATTGAGTTGTCAAGCTCGGCCCAAACTGAAATTAACCTGCCTTATGTTACTGCGGTTGACGGCGTGCCAAAGCACCTTGTTAAAACTTTAACCCGTGCAAAATTTGAGCAACTGGCCGATAGCCTGATCAAACGTACTATCGAACCTTGTAAAACTGCATTGAAAAATGCCGGTTACAGTACATCTGATATCGACGAGATCATCCTTGTAGGTGGTTCAACCCGTATCCCTGCTATACAGGAAGCGGTTGAGAAATTCTTCGGTAAAGCGCCTTCAAAAGGTGTAAATCCTGATGAAGTTGTTGCCATTGGCGCAGCTATCCAGGGCGGTGTATTAACCGGTGAAGTAAAGGATGTGTTATTGCTGGATGTTACCCCGCTTTCATTAGGTATTGAAACCATGGGTGGTGTAATGACCAAACTGATAGAAGCAAATACAACTATCCCGACCAAAAAATCGGAAACTTTCTCCACTGCATCTGATAACCAGCCTTCGGTAGAGATCCATATTTTACAGGGTGAACGCCCGATTGCTTCCGCAAACCGTACTATTGGCCGTTTCCACCTGGACGGGATCCCGCCAGCTCCCCGCGGCGTGCCACAGGTTGAAGTAACTTTCGACATCGACGCCAACGGTATCTTGCACGTATCTGCAAAAGATAAAGCAACCGGAAAAGAACAAAAGATCCGTATCGAAGCTTCATCAGGTTTAACTGATGCTGACATCAAGAAAATGAAGGACGAAGCTGAAGCAAATGCGGATGCTGACAAAAAGGCAAAAGAAGAAGTTGAAAAACTGAATGGCGCCGACGCCCTGATCTTCTCGACAGAAAAACAATTGAAAGAATACGGTGATAAAATTTCAGCTGACAAAAAAGCCCCTATTGAAGAAGGCTTAAAGAAACTGAAAGAAGCTTATGCATCTAAAGATTTTGACGCTATCGACGCTGCACAAGCTGAATTAAGCAATGCATGGAACGTAGCATCGGAAGAGATGTACAAAGCATCCGGCGATGGCCAGGGGCAACCCGGAGCTGACGGCGGCGCAGGCGCTCATGCTCACGCAGAAGGCAATGCCGACACCGTTACCGATGTTGACTTTGAAGAAGTGAAGTAATGAACTGATCTCCCCAGAGAGATTTATAAAGAGAAACCCCGGTTATTTATTTAGCCGGGGTTTTTTGCTGGGATGACGATTCTGCCTTGATGAACAGACTTACGAAGTTTTAGAAACTTCGTAAGTCGTTGTAAATAAGTATTTAACAGGCTTTTTCCCCATGCGCTTTTAAGCTCTCAATATACAATTCAATAGCTTCTTTAGTGTTAAGCTTTGCTTCTTCTAAATCAATACCATAGGTGATACAGCCTGGTAATGCAGGCACGTTTACCGTAAAGCCTCCCTCTGGTTCTGGCTTAAGCAATATTTTGTAGGATAATGACATATTTAAAGTTAGGTATATTTTATTAAAAACCAATTTTAATTAATCGGATAACGAAAATCTGACACAATAAGTTTTCTTCAATAAAACAGGAAAGTTTCCAAACGAAAAATCCCGCCAACAAAGCAGGATTAGATATTTTAAGACTTACGAAGTTTCCAAAACTAAGTCTGAATTTTAGTTTATTTTACGGCCACAAATTCTCCGGATAGACGCCGCTGGCAACCAAATCAGAGATGCATTTCTGTACTATAGGTTTATCTTCTTTATAGGTTACGCCAAACCATTTTGCATCTGTAGGGATAACTTTAAAGGATGCTTCTCCGCTTTTGATCAGTTCATCACCAATTAACGGGATGAAAAATTCTGCTTTAGGATTGTTTTCATTGGCTTCAACAAAGGCTTTGAAAAAAGGCAGGGTTTTTTCAAAAACCGCAGGCGTAAAGCCCCAGAAATTCATCGAAACCTGTGTGTCTGAAGGTAAAGGCACCTCTACGCCATCTTCTTCATAAACAACACCGCCATTTTTATCAAAATAAACCTTCAGGCGTTCGTTAATAGCAACCATATTCTGGTTCTCGTCAACCTGGCAAACTCCGCGTGATACGGTGCCATAGTCGGATAATGTTTTATCAACCTGGTAGCCTATTATAGAGAATTTATCATCAGCAACTTCGGTGTTTAAAAACTTCGCCATTTTTTCGAAAGCATCAGTGCCATAAAAGTCATCGGCGTTTATCACGCAAAAAGGCTCATGGATCTGGTTGCGCGCAGCCAATACAGCATGTGCGGTGCCCCAGGGTTTGGCGCGTTCAATTACTTTATCAATACCAAATGGTTTAAGGTCGTAGCTTTGATAAACATAATCTGTTTCAATGCGGCCTTTTAATTTGGGTTCAAAAATAGCCTTAAAGGGTTCTGCAAACTCCTCGCGGATGATAAAGCTTACTTTGCCAAAACCTGCATTAATGGCATCGTAAATTGAGTAATCAATAATGGTTTCGCCATGCGGACCAAAGCCATCAACTTGTTTCATGCTGCCATAACGGCTGGCCATACCTGCGGCCAATATCAATAATGTAGGTTTCATATAATTTTAGGCATTGGATAATAAATGTAAATATGACATTTTATTTTGAATTAGTAAAATGTAAAAATATTTATTATCGTAAAATGTTTTAAATATTCATGTTATAACTATCAGCTAATCTCAGTTCAATTGAAGTCGGATTATCGATAGCCAGTATTGTGCTTTCACCTTTCACCTTTTTATTTAATATACCTGAAATCCTGCCCTGCCTTAATGTTTAACAAAGCCTCATAAATCAGGCGGATCACATTATCCACATCCTCTTTATGGATCATTTCGACAGTGGTGTGCATATACCGTAAGGGCAGGGAAATCAATGCCGACGGCACGCCGTCATTTGAATAAGCAAAAGCATCGGTATCCGTCCCGGTTGAGCGTGACGACGCCTGGCGCTGGAACGGGATTTTCGCTCCTTCGGCCGATGCTATCAGCAATTTGTTCAAATTGTTTTGTACTGCCGGGGCATAAGAAATTACAGGCCCCTTGCCGCAGGCCAGGTCGCCCTGGGTGATTTTGCTGATCATCGGGGTTTGGGTATCATGCGTTACATCGGTCACAATAGCCACATTCGGTTTTATATGGTGGGCTATCATTTCTGCCCCACGCAAACCAATCTCTTCCTGTACCGCGTTTACAATGTATAAGCCAAATGGCAGTTTTACTTTATTTTCTTTAAGTAACCGGGCTACTTCGGCTATCATAAATCCGCCGGCACGGTTATCCAGCGCGCGGCCAACATAATAACGGTCGTTAAGCACCATAAACTCATCCTCGTAAGTAATTACACAACCTACATGGATGCCCAGTTTTTCAACCTCTTCTTTTGTTGTACAGCCGCAATCAAGGAATATATTTTTAAGGGTTGGGGCCTCTTCTTTTTCGCTTGCGCCGCGGGTATGAATAGCGGGCCAGCCAAAAAGCGCTTTCACTATGCCCTTATCGGTATGGATGTTCACCCTTTTTGAAGGGGCTATCTGATGATCGGAACCGCCGTTGCGGATCACATAGATCAGTCCGTCGCTGGTAATATAATTTACAAACCACGATATTTCGTCGGCATGGGCCTCAATAACTACTTTATATTCTGCTTTTTTGTTGATGATACCGACCGCTGTGCCATAATTGTCGACATAGTATTCATCAATATAGGGCTTTAAATAATCAAGCCACAATTGCTGGCCTTTCCACTCAAAACCGGTAGGCGAGGGGTTATTGATATATTTTTCGAAAAACGCTAAGGAAGTTTTATTTACAACAGCAACATGCTTCGGAGCATCAGGTTTTTTTTTTGCCATATCTTTTATTAAACACCTCTGTTTGAAGGCGCAGGCAAATATAATGATAATGGTGACAGGGGAAAATAGAAAGTTAGCCGCAATGCCATAATATTTGTATGTTCGGTTTTAACTATATTTCTCAAGCGCAGAACGGTAAATGGTACAAATTCTTTCACGGAGGGATTGAGGCTCAATTACTTTTAGCGACCAGCTACGAGATAAAATTGCCATAATAAAATCTTCAGTCAGTCTGATTTTCAGGCTGATTAAAAACTCCTTTTCATTGTCTACAATGACCCGTTGCGAATGATGTAAAGGGACGGTTTTTAGGTAATTACCATCTTGGGCATCGAAAGATAAAACCACATTTTCAATTGGATACTCTGATGAAGAATAGATGCCATAACTGTACTTGAATTTTTCACTAATATCTATTCTTTCATCCTTTTTAAAATGGTGGTTAGTTATCGTAAGCCGGGTAACCCTATCCAAACCAAAAGTTTTCAAGTCGCTTTCGTTCGTCTGTTTTCCAATAATGTACCATCTGCCAGTTAACTGCTTAATGGCATATGGTTCTAAGTAACGTTCAGAATCATCTGACTGACCAAACTTTGAATAATTAAATTTTATCTTTAAGGTGTCTCTAATTGCTTTTATCAATTTGTGCAGATGTTCAACACCCTTAGTATGATATTTTTCTGCAATTATAATTTGAGATAATCCACTATCAGCGTTAAGAGCATTTAGTATATCAAATGGTTCTAAAATTTGTTCAATATCTAATAAAATGTTTTCATTTTCAATGCAATATCCTTTATTGCTCCTGTCAAAAACGATGTTGATGCCAAGTTGATAACGTATATATTTTATATCTCTTTGAAGTGTGGCTTGCGATGTGCCTTCGTGGAATCCTCGCGATTCCATTGCATCCGTTAAATAATTTGTAAGATCCTTTAGATTTATATAAATGCCTTTTTGACTATTCAATTTTCTGATAATTAGTAAGGTTCGTGTAATTTGCTCAATCACTGCCATATTGATTTGATGAAGTTTAGATTCAAAAGTAATACGTTTTTAAAGATATAATGCTACTGTTTTACATGTCTGCCTTAAATAAAAAATCACTGCATCATAGGTTGACATTGTGTTGCTTTTCCTTTGCATAAATAATTAATTACACGATGAAAAGATTATACATTCTATTTTTACTGATGGTACCGGCCACAACGCCGCTTTATTCACAAATACTTAAAACTTTTAAAGAAAATTACGATGAGGGCAACGTAACCTATCAATATTATGAAAACCGGGAAACTTCAGAACAGATTAAGCATGGCGTTTTCAGTTATACTAAATACCTAAAAGCTGATGCCGGTACTTATTCGGAAGTGATTAGGGGACATTTCAAGAATGGTAACCGGGATGGCCTTTGGAGTTTCAGCATAAAAAGAATCGATTATCCTAATAGCGGAGGTACTTATACAACCGAAATCACCACGTCAACTCAGCCATTTAAAAATGGTATTCCGGATGGTTTATGGAAAATAAATAGTTTTTGGAAAGTAAGGGATAAAGTTTTCTGGAACTATCACTATATATGGGGAAAATTTGATCCTGTACATGTAGAATCAGCATCCTTAACGTTTGTAAATGGTGTTGCAACAGGAACTTTCATTTTTAACAATCCAAAAAGTACGATACTTCATTTAAACAAAAATGGGTTTATTGTTGGGAATTATATTTTTCCAGGTGTATATAACAATAGTTCGTTAAAGTAT
>DHXR01000086.1 GCA_002413785.1 Mucilaginibacter sp. UBA5151 | reverse complement strand
TTATCGCTTGAAGTCCTGACCACTCAGCTAAAGGCTGATAGTTAAAGTATAAAAAGCTTTAATTTCCTTCTAAAAATGTTTTTATTTTTTTCGTCGCTTTTTAGCGGCCCCATAATCATTGCGATCAGGTGTTAGGCATAATTATTTGTAGTATCAAAGAATACTGAACAATAGTAAAAAATAGTTTTCAATATTCAAATGAAAATTCAATAATATTTCTAATTTTTTATTAATAAAGCTAATTTGTCGGAAATTTATTTAACCGTCTCTAAATAAACCTCCAGCGCCAGCTTTTTAACATCATCTTCACCCGACCTTAACCCAATAACCTAATAGCTTGCAGATCGAATCACCCCCACCCCAGGTGTTGCCTGCAGTTGGTTGAATACTTTCGTTAATGCAAAAAAGCCGCCTTCAAAATCAAGCTTTTGAACAATGAACTTATCGGTGTGATACATCGGGTCCCGTAAAGGCACTTCGGAGTCAAAAAGCGTTGTGAAAAAATATAACCTTTATAAACCGGCAACAACCCTGATCACCGACAACGGCAGTGAAAATAAAGGTGATCTGGATGCTTGGTTGGGAACTGAAATGCGTACCATAAAAAAAGTGATTGCAAGGATAGATATTCCCCAGGCCAATAATGTGGTGGATGCTTTGCATAAAAAATTTAAGAACGAATTTTTGCAGGGTAAAAAGTTTACCAACCATGAAGCATTGGTTAATGCCTTGCCAAACTTAATTGAAGCCTGTAATAACCAGTACCACGATAGCTTATATGGCTATTCGCCTTTAGAAGTTTGGAATGGCGCTATACCTGATGAAAACAAATATCAACCGTTTTTAAAAGCTGCCAATGAGAAAAGAAAACAAGCCAATAAACAGTTTAACTGCTGTCCGAATATTCGCACGTTTTAGCGTGTTGTCTCCGTGGAGACGCAACCCATGCATGCGTACCACAGCGGGGACGCTTGCGGCAGCCAAAAACACTTGCGGTAGCAGAGGTAGGGCTGAAACTAAAGATGTCCCGTTCTTTTAAGATTATTGAGCCGTTTGCCATTTAAAGTCTCTTTTAAATCTGCCTTAAACGGCTTAGATAGCGTATTGCAATTGATCATTTTAAATAGAAGCTCTCTAACTTGTGGATTTTTGTATTGCTTAGTTAATCTATTATCCGTATCAAATTCATTAAAAATGCTTCTATTCAATAATTCTTCATTTATCTTATTTTTAGTATATAATAAAAAATAAGAATTTAAGATGTCAATATATTTGTTTACCGGCAACTTCGTCATCGAGCATATTGCAATAATCTTATTTTCAAGGCTTACTGGCTTTTGCAAATATCGGATAACAGAATCTTCAAACTTTAATGGCTCAAAATAGACCTCATTAAACTCCTTTATATGATGTAAAGCAAAAATATCAGTCAAGTCAATAACCTTTGAATGGATTGTATTTATTCGTTTTTCAAAGTTCAAACTATCGACATATAGATGTTTAGGTAATTCTGATGCGTTATTAGCAGACATTGCTATAACGAAAATCATTAATGTTAAGATCACTATTTTCATAATTTAATTGTTTAAGGGCCGACATATCTCCTAAAAGTCGCCCAGCCGTTGTCTGATCTAAAACCCCAATCATTTTCTGTAACTTGTTGTGTAATAGCGGAAAAGCTACTGGTTAAATTTGGTCCAATTACAATTCCCATATGACCGGTAGCATCTGAATGGTTTTCTTGTTGTGCAACAACATCACCCGGTAGTCTCGGTTGGTTTCTTGTTAGAACGACCCAACCGGGGATGACTACAAATGGATTGGCCCAGTCAGCCGCTGTGGGCGGATTTGTACCATTATAATGAGGGAGGCCCGGGCTTGCACCTGCCTTTTTTAGTACATCATAAACGTATAAATTACATTTATTACAGCCTGCTGGAAAATTACCTTTTGCTACGTTGTAACCCCATGCCGTTGATCCTTCATTATTTTCGGCAATCCTTACAATATTATTTCGGATTCCTTGTACGCCGGGTTGATCACCTCCCTGATTAGCACCCGGTTCAGGATTATTTTCATGTCCGGTTTCATGATCATTCCCAGCCGTTGAATTCAGTACACCGGAAGCAGTTCCTAAATTTGTTCCAGTAGTAGGCTGGCTAACACTACCACCAGATTTCGTACCACCTACCACATAACTAAAACTTTCATTCCCGGGTAAATTCCCTTTTACATACGCATCCATAGCGTCACCACTTTCTGACATTCCATCCGGATCAATCAACCTGATAGGATTATTTAAAACATAATTATAAGGAGACCATCGTCTATCTTTCTCCGCCAGCGGATCAATAGTATTCCACCTTCCAATGACCGGGTCGTAGAACCTTGCGCCATAATCGTACTCTGTTAGCTCCTCCTGCAGCTCTTTTTTATTGTAAAGATACTCATTTTTGGGATTTAAAACATTGCGGTTTATTTCAAGGCCAAAAGGCAGGTAATCATCCTGTTGGTACGTTACTGCCGCGCCCGTTTTTGTGCCAAAGGTTAACCGGGTATTACCAAGGTTATCACCTAAGTAGTATTCATACTCATAAGTGGTGCCTCGCTTTACTGCCTTGCCTTCTTCGGTTTGTATAAAGTTCAGCGTGTCCGTTGTGGTACCGTCATATTCAATACCGCCAATATAATCGGTGTTCCCGGTTCCGGTGCTTACCCGCCTTAGTTTGTTGCCGCCAGCATCATAGGTATAGGTAATGGTCTTATTCCCGGTAATGGCTTGCGGCAGGTTGAGCAGGTTGTAGGCAAAGCTTAAGCCCTTGCTATTATCCGTTTTCATATTGCCGTTGCCGTCATAAGCATAGGTGCTTGTGCCTGTTTTATAGCCAACCGTTCCGGCATCTGCTGAATGGTCATTTACATTTTGCAGTTGGTTAGTTGGGTTCGAGCCCGAAAGATAACTATAAGCCATGCTGTCTATCAACACATTGTTGTACAACCGTGATAAGGTGCTGATATTACCCATTGCATCGTATGTTATCCCCCTTTCAGCATAATTATCGTTTGAGATCCCGTTGGTTAACCGGTGCAGTTTATCGTAACTATAAGTAAAGTTTTTATTAAGGTTACCGGGCGTTCCCCAATACTGGTAGGCGATATTACCGTTGTATTGCTTTTTCGTTCCGGTATTATAATACAGTTGCATGGCAAACAGCGGAGCGCTGCTGGTTAGCAGCCAGCCGCGTTCATTATAGCCGTAAGTAATCGTTTGTAAAAAGTTTACACTGTCTTTACTGTGCAGTTTTTTATACTTTAGCTGCCCTATCTCGTTATAACTGGTTTGCGATATTAGCCTTAAGGTATCCGCTGTGCTGCTGCCATTGGTGATCTGCCCCCAGCTTTTCAGCTTGCGGCCAACCCAATCATAGATAACTTTATTAAATACTGTTACCAGCGGGTAAGTGGTGCTTGTTGTGTTCCAGTGCTGCCGGGTAACCGTGGTTGGCGCATTGGTGAAATCATACGTGCTGCTTATAGCATCGAAATTATTGTTGTTCAGCGTGCCGGCCAAATAATGCTGGGCATAGGCTTTCAGGCTGCGGCCCCAGTAATCATAATAAGGTACCTTCCATAACATATTGGCCGGGGCGTTAAGCACCGCGGTTTTAGTTGCGGTCAGTTCGCCCCTTGTCGCCATATTAGCACCTGAAGGTGCGCTGTAA
>DHXR01000081.1:985-5600 GCA_002413785.1 Mucilaginibacter sp. UBA5151 | reverse complement strand
GTCCCGTCCATTCCGCTTTTTCAATAGCAAAATTGACAAAAACCCCTTAAATGATATCATTTAAGGGGTTTTTTGTTTTTAGAACATACCAAAATATGCATCTTTTAGCATCCTAAAAGGGAGTAATTCGGGAGTTCATTGTCAGTCTGCTGCTAACTCCCGAATTAGTTCATAATAAATTGATTTACAACGTGTTCAATCATTGAACATCTTGATTTCAGATGATTAATTAATCACATTTGTTTCACTATTAATTAGTCAATTATTATGAGAACTACGCTCACATTGCTTTTCTCCATGAGAAAGCCAAAAAATTATCAATCAGGCGACATGCCAATTTACTTGCGTATTACAGTTGATGGTCAACGCGCCGAAGTTGCTGTAAGCAGAAAATTTGATCCTTCACGATGGGATACTCACTTAGGCCGGGCTATCGGCACCAAAGCAGATGCAAAGGCTTTAAACTCTTATCTGGAAGGCGTGCAGGGAAAATTGCATGAGTTGCACCGCCAAATGACAGAAGCCGACGCAAACACCACCGCAGAAACTTTAAAAAACCGTTTTATCGGAAAGGTTGAAAAAGCCAGGACGTTGGTTGTAGTATTTGAAGATCATAACCAAAAGATGCGAAGCCTGGTGGGTCAGGAGTTTGAAAAAAGCACTTTACAGCGTTATGAAACAGCCTTAATGCACACGAAAGACTTTATGCAATGGCAACATAATGTTTCGGATATACCTATTACCAAAATCAACTTCGCTTTCCTTAATGATTTTGAATACTACCTGCGGAGCGTCCGTAAATGCGCCAATAACTCGGCAATTAAATACATTAAAAACCTGGGTAAGATTGTCCGTATCTGTTTAGGGAATGGCTGGCTGACTGTTGATCCTTATTTAAACTATAAACCTAAAACAAAGGCTGTTCATAGGGATGTACTGACTAAAGAAGAATTAGACAGGCTTATTAAAAAGAAATTCGACATTGAGCGGTTGCGCGTAGTTAGGGATGTATTTGTTTTTTGCTGTTACACCGGCTTAGCTTATGTTGATGTGCATAAGCTAAAACGCTCCGAACTGGTTAAAGGCATCGATGGCGATCTGTGGATTTACACCAGCCGTAAAAAGACAGACACCTTATCAAGAATCCCGGTTTTACCTACCGCGCTGTCTGTTATTGAGTCTTACAACGATCATCCGCAGTGTATAGCAGAAGATTCTTTGCTGCCGGTAATGAGCAATCAAAAAATGAATGCCTACTTAAAGGAAATTGCTGACCTATGCAAGATCAAAAAGCTTTTGACCTTCCACATTGCCCGGCATACATTTGCAACCACTGTAACGCTTAATAATGGCGTTCCGATTGAAAGTGTGGCCAAGATGATGGGGCATACGAGCATCAAGACTACGCAAATCTATGCTAAAGTTATGGATCATAAGATAAGCTCGGATATGCAGCTATTGCGAAAAAAGCTTGTTACGGATTAACATTTATCATACGGGAGTGTTCCTTGAAAATTCAACTTGTGCAAATTATGCACAAGTTGAAAACGAAGGCACAAGAAAAATTAAACGAGAAATTATCCATTATAGGCCAGCTTACACAAGGATTTACAAAAACAAAACACAGTGAAAAAAGTAAAACTATAAGAGCCTTAAATCAGTTGTGGCAAAAAATGCAACAACTCGACAAACACGAACGGTTTAAACACACAACAAACTTCGTCAAGGTCTTCTTTAGTGATGATTTCTGCCGCCATAATTTTTGTTTACCGTATTTGAAATCGTAGCTTTATAAAAAGACAAGCAATATTCACGGTAAGAATTGAAAGCTGCAAAGTGGGGTTTTAATAACTCAAAATCATAAAACTTCTGTTCTGCTTTTTCCCATGCATCCTTTTCGCGTTCATATGTGAGCTTATGATTATTGAAAATTTCTTCTGTGCCGGGCGGCTGCAGTAAATGTCCATATTCATGCAATACGGACCAAATGAGTGATAAACAGTTCCTGTTTAGACAAAAGCCGCTCATCCTGTGGTGGCAGTGTGCTGCCTGCCCTGAAATGTTCCTGTAGTTCTGCCCTAACGGCTTCCCGGATGCACTGACTTAGCGCTTCGTTATTAATAATTTCCATAGCCTTTAATTTTGGCTCAAGGTGGGTTATGGAGCAATAAGAATATGACCACTCAAATCTGAGTGGTTAAAAATGGGGTGTTTGTGATAAGTTGAATTAGTTTATAAATAACTCAATATCAAATTGATAATGAACTTGCAAATTACTTTTGGCTGAGCTGTTGAGGGGGAAAATCAACTGTGCTTTTTGGCCGGGCCAATATGATATAACTTGGATTTTGCCGGAATGGGAGAGTGTTTATCACCAGGTTCTCGTTTATCACCGGGAAAATAACGGCGTATCGTTTCAAAATTAATCTCCTGATCGCCCTCCCGGAAATACTTGCAAATCATCTTCATCCATACACTTTGTGTTTGTGATAGCAGTAATTCTTTACCGTTAGGCAGTTTGATTTCCTGTAACTGCAAATACAAATCTAAGAGGGTATTTCGGTAACCATCTGCAATATTGATATAGTCCGCAGTTTCCAATTTACGGGCATCCTTTAATTCTTGTTTAGCTTCGCCTAATTGGTTTCTAAGTTTGAGGATTTCTTCCTGCTGCTCCGCTATAATGTTGTCTTTGGATTTATCAGTTTTCCATTGGTCAATGGATTTCATAAAATCCATAAAACCCTTTAGTATTCCTTTATTTCTAACATCCGTGCCATGATTAGAATTATAGCGATCTTTTACTTTTAGTTCGTCTAGCGCATCTGAAATGATACCATATAAGTGCTGAAAAAACTCCTGCTCCTGACCCTTTTCATTATGGTTGAAAAAATAGTCTAAGTGGTATTTATAAAAAGTTGGATAATCGCTTTCTTTAAGATGATACAACCGATACAGAACGTGGTTATCTTCAAACTCTTTAGGCCAAAACAGCGGTCTGCCGATGTCGAATGTGTATTGTGAAAAATCGAAACGGTGGCGGTGATTGAAGTAGGTTCGTTTCATACTTAATTGCTTTTAAATTCAAACTCCAATTCAATCACTTTTGTTTAAACGTTGGCTATTCCAGGATAGTGTACCGTTTGTCCAGTAAGGTTTTATAGGCCGTTTTGTATTCGTCAGAAAGAAATGATCGTTCCAGCCAGTCATAAGCTATATGGCGATTTTTGATAAATCGATCAAAAACATTCCTAATCTGCATTGAGTTCAGTCCGAGCCCTTCGGCCAGGTGTATGAAATGTTCCAGCTTTAACTTCTTTTTCTTGCCTTCAAGCGTTAGTGCCAGTTCTTCTTCATCAGCCGGGTTGACAATAGCCACGTTCAGCAGATCGTAAGCTGGTGCCAAAGTCCAGTTTCCTTTGCTATTGATCATAGAGAAATTTTTTAAATGCATATCGTTGTTACCAGTAAGATAACTAAATACAACAAGTTCGAAATAGTAGGACTGGTCGAGTAAAGTATTATTTGAATATGTACCCAGGGCTTTACCGACACGTTCCATCGAGCCTTTATATTTATCAAATGCTTCCAGAATTTGAAACATATCCAGCATGTGTATTTTTCCCCCACCATTGGTGCGGTCTATACGCTTGGTTATATAGGCCAGTTCTCCCGACAGCAGCCGGATCAAACTGGAGGGCATTGTACGAATGCTAAAAGCTTCTTCGGCAATTCGCATTGTAACGTGTTCGTTCTGGGGCATTTCCAGGTAATCAGGAGATGGTGGTTTAAATATGTAATTACCGCCTAATGCGCCAACTACTGTCAGTCTGCCGCCCGGACCGTTATCTAATGCTTCCCGTACAATGGTAAGTGATAATTTGGGCTGTACGCCCGGGACGGCCACGCTTCGTTCCACCACATTCTTAGCCAGTTCGGTCATTTGGTCTAAGGAGTAGTTAAAAAGCGGCGGCGTTCTGCTGTCGAAAAATTTCAGGCTGCAACGCTCATGAAAATCACTGGTATCCGTTGGGTCCAGCGGCTCGTAGCAGTATAGACACTTTTTACTCATTTTCTTTATGGATTGGGACAACACTTACTGCACCGATGCAATTTTGACAACAGGCCAGCAGTAAACCCATACGGTCATTGGTATTGATTTTCCAGTTTTTTGAAGCGATGTCCAGCAGCCACCCTTCGGGTATTAGTCCCTCAAAAAACGAGAAAAGTCTTTTATCTGTATAGGGCTTATCCGTTACCGGCATAGTGAAGGTAATGAATTGACTGGGGTAATCTTTTACATAGGAATCCAAATATTGAAATACGTAGATCCCTTCGTCGGTTTCCGTTAGCTTACCGGCTTCAGTATCCTTATAATATATGGCTGCCTGTCTCATGGTCTCCAGTCTTTGTCGGGTGGTGATAATTCTTTGCTGTCTGCCGGGGCCAGCTCGTGCCCGAACATTTTCAATACCTGATTAGCTTTCTCTAGGTTAAGATTTCCCTTTCCTTGTTCAATCTTGCGGATAACCGTCAGTGCTACTCCCGCTCTTGCTGCGAAGTCTTCCTGGGTCAGTTCCGCTTCCTTTCTTTTTTGCTTTACAAATTCTGCCAG
>DHXR01000081.1:0-603 GCA_002413785.1 Mucilaginibacter sp. UBA5151 | reverse complement strand
GTAAGCGAGCTATTTTCGCATGAACTATAACATACCTGCCCACAATATTAATTTAGAACAGTTTTTCTTCCAAAAGGTCTTTCCAAATTATAAGCCCTTTTTGATCTTCAGAATAATCATGTACAATGCGGCTAAAGTTTTCCGGATTTTTTTCAAGATATTCCTGCCGCCCATTTATTCTGATTAGTCCAAGTAATTTATCTATTTCACATATTTTTCTTTCGAGTTCATGAACGGTCTTTTCAATATGCCATATATAAGTGGCTTCCTCGGTATCTAAAGTTTCCCATACCAAGTGGTATTGATTATTACCCGAAAGTAAAAACACAAACGAAAATGGCTCCAATACAAAACGGAGTTTAAGTATTGTCCGTTCATGTTTTTGTGAAAGATAACGAAGGTGGCGGTGATGCTTGTATTGTTTAAGAGCCAATATATTTTCAAGTAAATCTTCTTCCGTTGAGTAAATCAATTGCTCCTGGCCACCTTGCATTTGTTGTGCATCCAATAGGTTTTCTTCACTGGTGGGGATACCTTTGATAATCTCTTTACTCAAAAACCGGAATTTTACACTTTCTATAACCTCACGGTTTATTTTATCAA
>DHXR01000019.1 GCA_002413785.1 Mucilaginibacter sp. UBA5151 | reverse complement strand
AATACTTTAACGAACTATTGATTAAAAATACATTAAAATAATTGTTAGATGTATCAAAATGATATATAAGTAACTTACGTATTTGGCGATGGAGATATAAGGTTAAAAATTAAGAAAAAAACTATAAAAGATCATGTATATTGGTGATAATAAGTATATTAATAGAGTTATTCATCTCCGCTGCCGCATACGTCCCCACTTGTGGTACGCATGCTAAGTAAACGCAATGCGCTACCGTCCTTACAGTTATCCCGCTATTTTAGGGTTTTGCAGCTTTAACCGGCAATCGCCCTATCTGTTGCCCGGCATATCGGCTACCAGGCAAGCGTTCCACAGCGGGGACTCTTGCGGTAGCGAAAGATAAAATCGACACTAACGGGAAGGGATTCCCCTCAAAATTTCTTATCTTTGTATAAGCACTAACCCAGCAAAGATTTCACATAAAAGCTGAATTTTAAAAAGTCGCCAGCTGCCAGATGTCATCCAAAAAACAGGCTTAATTTTTTACGTTTTTGTATATTCATTTGATTTACAATCAATTAATAAAACAAGACCCGTTTTTTTACGAGGAGCTAAACGCATTTAGCTCCTCAACTTGCAAAAATTACGGGGACCTAAACGCATTTAGCTCCTCAAACCGAAAAAATTACGATGAGCTAAACGCATTTAGCTCCTCAAACTGAAAAAATTACGGGTACCTAAACGCATTTAGCTCCTCGTAATTGGCGGATTTGGCTGAAAAATGGCGGGTTAACACCCCGAAATAGTAATTTCTGTCGTAAAAAACCTTCCCAGCCTCCGGCTTTTGCTTCACTTTTCACAATCCCATAAACATGATAATAATCATTAATATTTATGATCAATGGTGTTGCTATCCACAATATGCGGGTTAACTTTATGCCTTGAAAAACAGCTGGATATTATAAATAACATCTTCAATGCAAATAATTGAGCGTACCTGTTTAGAAAACTTATTCGACCTGCTGAAGGCCCGGGGATACGATTTATTCGGGCCGGTTGCAAGGGACGGGGCTATTGTTTATGATCAGATAGACCATGTTACCGACATGCCCATCGGCTGGCACGACAGGCAGGAAAAAGGGACTTACCGCCTTGAGAAAACAAGCGGGTCTTCTGTTTTCGCTTATGCGGTCGGGCCGTATTCGTGGAAAAAGTTCCTGCACCCCTCAGCGCACCTGCTTTGGAAGGCCGCACGCACAGAGAATGGTTTTGAGCTGATAAAAGATGAAGAGCCTGAAAAACGGAAACCTGCCTTTATCGGCGTACGCGCCTGCGAGCTGAATGCCATTTTGATACAGGATAAGGTGTTTTTAGGGGGACAGGCAGTTGATTCCAATTACCAGGCCAACAGGGCTGGTGCTTTTATAGTGGCGGTAAATTGTACACATCCCGCAGGCACTTGTTTTTGCACTTCTATGGGCACAGGCCCAAAAGCAAAGAACGGCTTTGATATTTCGCTGACTGAACTGATAGAAGGCGGCAATCATTATTTCATCGCGGAAGCCGGAAGCGAAAAAGGAGCGGACATATTACTGCAAATCCCCGGAAGGCCTGCTGCTGAAAATGAGATTGCGGCAGGGGATGACGCGTTGAAGCAATCATCTGAAAAAATGGGCCGGAAGCTGGATACCGAAAATATTAAGGAGTTGCTATATGCCAATGCTGACAGCCCCGTTTGGGACGAAGTGGCTAACCGCTGCCTCTCGTGCGGGAACTGTACCATGGTTTGCCCTACCTGTTTTTGTACCACTGTGGAAGATAAAACCGACCTAACCGGCCAGCATACCGAACGATGGAGCAAATGGGATTCCTGTTTCTCCCTTGATTTCTCATACATCCATGGCGGGAATGTCCGTACCTCGGTAAAATCACGTTACCGGCAATGGATGACCCATAAACTGGCCGCCTGGATCGACCAGTTCGGCACTTCGGGCTGTGTTGGCTGCGGCCGCTGTATTACCTGGTGCCCGGTAGGGATAGATATTACCGAAGGACTTGCAGCTATAAGGAATAATCAAACAGAAAAAAATAACGAGATATGAAAACCCTGGAACTGGCACTTGCAAAACATCCTTTCTTCTACAATTTCCCTGAAGAGTATCTGCGGAGTATAGCAGGGCAGGCGCAAATTGTAGAATATAAGGAAGGCGATATACTGTTTAATGAGGGCAGTGATGCCCGCAAGTTCTACCTGATTGTTAAAGGTAAGGTAGCCCTGGAGACCTACGCCCCCGGGAAGGGCGCAATTGTTTTACAAACGGTGGAAGACGGCGAGATGCTGGGCTGGTCATGGCTGGTGGCACCCTATAAATACAGGTTCGGCGCCAGGGTTAGCCACAAAACCGAAATGATAGTTATAAACGGTGAAGAACTGCGCAGGCAATGTGAAAATGATCCGCGTTTGGGTTATGAACTGATGAAACGTATGGTACATGCCATTACCTTCCGGCTGGAACAAACCCGCTTACTGGTGATGGACGTTTATGCTAACCGGGCTAATAAAAAATGATTATGGAGGAAATTAAATATAACCCGGAGGCAGTTAAACCCGACCCGATGGTTCCGGCGATATACCGGGTGGAAAGCTTTGTTAACGAAACCGCCGATACTTTTACGGTCACTTTAAGCCCATCGGGAACTACAGTAGCTGACTGGGTTGCCAACCAGAAACAACTTGATGCTGCGCCGGGACAATTCAATATGCTCTATGTTTTTGGCATGGGCGAAGTGCCGGTCTCCATCAGCGCCGGTGCAGATAAAAATCGCTTACTAACCCATACAACGCGGGCGGTGGGTGCTATTACCAAAGCCATGTCGGTCCTTAATGTTGGGGATATGGTGGGTGTGCGGGGGCCTTTCGGCAGCAGCTGGCCGGTAGCCGGGGCGAAGGGAAAAGATGTGGTGCTTGTTGCGGGCGGGATAGGGCTTGCGCCGCTGAGGCCGGTTATCCTGGCCTTGCTTGCCCGGCGCAGCGATTTTGGCAGGGTAGTTATTTTATATGGCGCACGTACGCCAAAGGATATTATCTTCAGCGAAGACCTGAAGGCCTGGAAGAAACAACCGGGCGTTGACCTGTACATCACCGTTGACCGGGGTACAAAGGCCTGGCGCGGAAGTGTGGGTGTAGTAACCAGGCTGATCCCGCAAATAATATTCGATCCGGCTAATACGGTTGCCATGCTTTGCGGGCCCGAGATCATGATGCATTTTACGATAGACGCTTTGCAGAAGCGTGGCCTGAGCGGAAACAGTATTTACGTTTCGATGGAGAGGAATATGAAATGCGCCGTAGGTTTATGCGGTCATTGCCAGTTTGGGCAGCACTTTATTTGCAAGGACGGGCCGGTATTTACTTATGATAAGATAGCCGGTCTTTTGCGAAAGCCGGAAATTTAATTAACAAGCTTCATAACAAAGGAGCCTGATTGTAAAACAGATTTTTAAATATATACCATGCCAAAAGCACATATCCCCAAATTAGCTGTATGGAAGTTTGCATCCTGCGATGGCTGCCAGTTGAGCCTGCTTGATTGCGAAGACGAATTACTGGCAATTGTAGGGGAGATAGAGATCGCCAACTTTCCGGAGGCTTCCAGCGCCATTGTAAAAGGGCCTTATGATCTGTCGCTGGTAGAAGGCTCCATTACCACCCCGCACGATGAGGCACGGATTCACAAGATTCGTAAAATGTCCAAATACGTGGTCACCATTGGCGCCTGCGCCACAGCCGGTGGCATACAGGCCCTTCGGAATTTTAAAGACGTTAAGGAGTTTATTTCCCTGGTTTACGCCCGCCCGCAATACATTTCAACCCTCAGCAAATCAACAGCCATAGCAGATCATATCCCGGTGGATTTTGAATTGCGCGGCTGCCCGATAAACAAAGGTCAATTGCTGGAGTTGATGAGCGCGTTCTTAAGGGGCCGCAAGCCCAACATCCCTAATTACAGTGTATGTATGGAGTGTAAGCGAAGGGGAACAGTATGTGTAATGGTGTCGCAGGGGACAACCTGTATGGGGCCGGTAACGCAGGCCGGCTGTAACGCGCTGTGCCCTTCGTATAACAGGGGCTGTTATTCGTGTTTTGGTCCTAAAGAAACACCCAACCCGGCCTCATTAAGCAAGTGGCTGCTGGAGCAGGGAGTTGAACGGGAAGAATTAGTACGGATATTCCGTGGGTTTAATGCCAATGCGGAGCCTTTCCGCAAAGAAAGCGAATACTATGAAAAGTAAAACACTAAAAATTGATATACTGGCCCGCGTGGAAGGCGAAGGCGGCCTGCGCCTGAAGATCAGCAATGGCATTGTAAAAGATGTCCAACTGAAAATATACGAGCCGCCGCGTTTTTTTGAGGCGCTGTTACGGGGCCGCGATTTCAGGGAAGCGCCGGATATTACTTCGCGCATCTGCGGGATCTGTCCTATCGCCTATCAGTTAGGTGCCTCACATGCCATGGAAGAAATATGCGGGGTGAAGGTAGAGGGCCAGTTAAGGACCCTGCGCCGCCTCATTTATACCGGGGAGTGGATAGAATCACATGTGCTGCATGCCTTTATGCTGAATGCCCCGGACTTTTTTGAGGCTGGCAGCGTTATTCACCTGGCGCAGGTTTACCCTGACGTGGTGAAGAATGCCCTGAGGATGAAAAAAGCCGGGAACGACATCATGATACTGCTTGGCGGAAGGGAAATACACCCTGTAAATTTACGTTTAGGCGGTTTTTACAAAGTGCCGAAAAAACGTGAATTAAGAACATTGCTGGATGAGATCAGGTGGTCGAAACAGGCGGCGGTTGATTCCTTAAAGTTTATCTCGAAATTCGATTTTCCGGATTTTACACAGGATTATGAATTCCTGGCCCTTTCCCACCCGGATGAGTACGCTATTTTAGGCGGCCGGCTGGTTTCAAATAAAGGCATTAACCTGGCCATCAATCAATATGATCAATGCCTTACAGAAGAACACATACCTCATTCTACCGCTTTGCATTCGCACTTAAAAAACGGCGGCACTTGTTTGCTGGGGCCATTGGCAAGGTATAACATTAATTTCGATCAGCTAACACCCCTGGCTAAAGAAACGGCGTTTGAAGCCGGCCTGGGCCGGTATTGCAATAACCCGTTCAAGAGTATCCTGGTAAGGATGGTGGAAGTAATTTACGCCTTTGAAGAGGCAGAACGCATTATTGAAAATTATGAAGAGCCTGACAGCCCTGCCATTGAAGTAAAGCCAAGGGCCGGTACCGGCTATGGCGCTACTGAGGCGCCAAGGGGAATTTGTTACCACCGATATACGATTGATGATAATGGCATAATACTTGATTCAAAAATCGTTGCCCCTACATCAGTAAACCAGTCGAGGATTGAAAAGGACCTATGGGACCTGGTGCAGGCGAATGTTGGGCTTACGGATGATAAGCTGAAGTTTTTTTGTGAGCGGGCTATCCGTAATTACGACCCCTGCATTTCCTGTTCAACACATTTTTTAAAATTAGATATTGAGCGGGATTAAAACAATACATTTGAATATGAACCAAAGAACCAGCCCGGCTGAAACCCTGTTGATTTGTATCGGTAATGACTACCGGGAGGATGACGGGCTTGGCTTGTACATTGGGCGGCAGCCAAAAATAAAAGCCCTTGCGGGGATAAGGATCTTAGAAAATTCGGGGGATGGCATGGCAATGATGGACGCCTGGAAGGACGCAGGAACGGTGATCATTGTGGATGCCGTACACTCAGGCAGACCCGCCGGGACCATATTCCGGTTTGATGCCATCAATAACCCTTTGCCAGCAAATATTTTCGCGGTATCCACACACCATGTCGGCATCCCTGAATGTATAGCGCTCTCTCGCAGCCTTGGGCTGTTGCCCGAAAAATTGATTTTTTATGGTATCGAAGGGGAAAACTTCGGGCAGAGCACGGAGCTATCCCCAATAGTAAAAGAAGCCGCCAATGCCGTGGTAAATAGTATTGCAGAAGAATTATCCGGGTGCAATTAAAAGTAATACATTTGAGGGTTAAAACTTATTAAATAACTAACAGAATGGGGCTGGCGTCAACTATAAAATCAAATCCTCGGTTAAAAAAAATCACCCATAAACTGATAGTTGGTAATGCCCGCCCGCGTTGGTGGGTGAGGTGGTTTGTAACCCCGCTGA
The DNA here is from genome assembly GCA_002413785.1 of Mucilaginibacter sp. UBA5151. Taxonomy (GTDB): domain Bacteria; phylum Bacteroidota; class Bacteroidia; order Sphingobacteriales; family Sphingobacteriaceae; genus Mucilaginibacter. The sequence continues at coordinate 6,779 of DHXR01000019.1, read as the reverse complement.
TACACCATCGTGGTAAAGGTTCGGTAATCCGCCGGAGCGCCAGGGTGGATATATTTCCGTTCAATAAATTTTCGCTGGGGGCAAACGCCACCATTGAAGATTTTTGTACGGTTAATAATGGGGTAGGGGATGTATTTATTGGCGATGATTCGCGTATCGGCTTGGGCAGTGTACTGATTGGTCCGGTTACTGTTGGGAAGCAGGTGATTTTGGCCCAAAACATTGTGATAAGCGGCTTAAACCATACTTACACCGATGTAAATGTTCCTATCCGCCTTCAAAAAGTAACCACCGATACCATAATTATTGAAGATGAGGTATGGATTGGCGCCAATGCTGTTATAACCGCCGGGGTTACCATTGGCAAGCACAGCGTTGTTGCCGGCGGCGCCGTTGTTACAAAAAGTATCCCTCCATTTAGCGTGGCTGTCGGCAACCCTGCCCGGGTTATCAAAAAATACGATTTTGAAAAAGGGGAATGGGTTAAAGTATAAGGGTTGCAAACTGTACAAACTTTCTATCCTCTCAAGCTACCCGGCTTCGCTGAAGCTTCGCCCGCCGAAGCTTCCTCTTTTTTTATCACCTCCATATCACTACTGACAAAACAGTGTCAGCATCTTTTTCATTCCAGCCCTTTTTTTTGTATTAAACATCATCCCCCGGGGATAGCAACCTGGGCAAATCTATCCTTGCCGTGCAGATCGGTAACAGCATTAATACCAGTGTACCGATGCAAACCTTTGTTTTGAGTCGCAGCCACAACCGATATTGTATTGCGATTTTGAGCTGACAGATAAACAATTCGAAAACTGCTACTCTGATAATTATCAGGATCATTATTGTTTCCGGGAGGATTTTTACCGGGATGAACTGAAACCCCGGCAGCCAAATACCAAAAGGCCGACCGCCTTTTAAAAGCCCATACCGCAAAAGCCTGATCTTGTCCGTCCGTTTGGGAGTACCGTATCACCAGAACGGACGGACAAACCTTGCCTAAGCTCATAAGGTGGATTGGGGAGTGGATGGTTATATTATCCCCCCGATGGTTTAAAAGTACATTAATTAGTTCTGCAATTCAAAACCGGGCCAGGGCGGCATGATGGGCTACCTGTCAGCGGGGCACGAGCCTTTACCCGGCAGGCCTTACACGTCATTCGTGCCAGAGGGCGATAGTAAACCGGATAACCTTGTTTATGGATGATCGGCATAGCCTGGTACCGTTTTCTTTTTATATGTAATTCCAGGTATGTGATCACCCCGGAAATCGTGAGGGTAAGCCGTGGCATATTTTTTAAACGGACGGATCAAATTGAGATGTACCGCATTAAGGATTATATCGTCACACAACCTTTTTCACTGCAATTGTTCCGCCTGATGGATCTGACGTTAAAAAGCACTGATCCTGAAAATCCCATACTCTGGCTGCGTGGAATACCGGAATCACAGATCATTGATACGATCAGGCGCTATGTTCAGGAAGCGCGCCGGGATAACCGGATTTATGAAATAACTTAATAAATTTTCTTGGAATTTACTAATTAAATTAGTAAATTTAAGTTTTACAATGTTGAAATCATGCTACGCAATATTCTACTTACCGCTTTAATTTCGATGTTTTACCTGTTCGGGGCATTAGGGGTCGAAAGATACAAAAACAACGTTGCCCTGTCTGACTATTCCTATTGTAGCTTGTACACTATGCGTTTGGAGGTGTACTATTCTTAGCCGCAAAATTGCCAAAAAAACGAAGGGCAACGCTTATTTAACAAGTATATGCGCAGTCAAATTCGAAATTCAAGAAGTTATTAATTATTTAATTCTTTGGCGTCTTCCTTAGTTCCCATGGCCCTTGCTGCCGATGAGTTCCATTTGGTTGGCTCCCATTTTCTTTTAGAGGATACTTCCACCGACTTACCATCTACCGTGATTTTCAGGTAAATGTACATGGGGCCTTTTTTCTGATTTTTGGACTGTTTCAAATAAAAAAGAAGTCCGAAGCTTTTTTCTAACATAAACTAACATTTAAAGGTTAAACAAATGTCGGTTTAGATCAACATCCAAACAAGATGCCCATGTGCCGGACATGCTCATTTTCAATTCGTTATGCTGTTTTCATTGCATCTTTTCTAATGTTTTAAATGACGCAACGAATGACGCAATAGAATTATGTGTTTTTATGCGAGTTTTGGTAAAGCAGTAAAACAAAAAAGGCCCTTAATCTACGATTAAAGGCCTTTTTGATGTTTTTGTTAACATAATCAGCGGAATGGACGGGACATGAACCTATGCCCTATACGCCTCAATTTCAATATTTTAGTAGTCTGCAAATTAAAAACTCCCGATTAACTCCCGTTTAATTTGCAACGTTTTGACTTCAAATGATATAGAATAAAGATACGAATAATATCATTTATAGCATAATAGTTTGTATTCTAAAAGGTCTTTTTTGCGATTTCTCTATAATTGTTTTTGTAAAGAAATTCATTGTTTTTATTAGATGACTTCATAGAACCAAGCTAAACGTTGTTCTCTATTATAGTTTTAACACGTTTGTTTATTATGGGTTTGGTATGTCCCTCAAATGCTTCTAAACCTGTTAATTAATTCGGCAATCTTCACAAATAACTGATTCTCATCAGGAGCTACCCCATAAATCATATTCTCAAGCATTGCTTTGTAATCTTCCCTGTAACTATCAATCATCGCCTTTGGCGGGTAAAAGTTAATATTGGATCTGTGAAGTAAATCGTAATCGATTCCTCTCAATCTATTGTAGTATTTGCGATGGTTAATTATCGCAGTATAAAGCGCCTGATCGGCCAAGGCATCTTCGCAAACATAAGTGTCCATCATCATGCTCAAGTCATGAAAATGCCGGGACATTCGGTCGGTTTTTATTACAACTGTTTCACCACGATGAAATTGTTCATGCAGAAGAAAGGCCTTCTCTAAAAATGTTTTCTTAGGTTCAACGGCCAGTACTTTGAATTCCTCCTCAGCATAGGCGGCGTTCGGGAAATATTCATGCAACAGCGAATTAATTTGTACTGCGGTGTATGGCTCTAACTTAGAGCGGACACTAACCTCGATTTTTACTTCGTCTGCTAAATATGGATTGGGGTCATAAAGAGACTGGTATCTTATGTATAAGTCCTGCGGGTCCTTATCCTGCATATTTGGCTGGATTTCGCCGGCTTCGACGGTGATCGCTCCTTCTGGCACGTCAAGTACTGCAAACTGTTCGAGGAGTGCTTGTCTTAGTTCATTACTGGTAAATGCGCAACCTTTACGTTTAAGCCTGCTTAAATAACCCGAACCGGGGGCTTCTTCGTATGCCATTCCGAACAATGTTGGCGACATCGCGATATCGATATCTTCCGAAAATCGGTTGATCAGTTTCCAACATTTACTTAATGTCGTTCCTCCTTTAAAGATCAGCGATGAAGCATAAGGTGTTTGGAAAAGTGCCTTTAGTGTCAATGTTACCCACCAGTCCTTTTCCAGAGCCTTGGGTATGATTCCACTGTTGATCTGCGCCTGAGCCAAACTTGTGCGACGCTGCTCATTGGTTAAATTAAGCCATCCTGTCATTGATGCCGATTAATTTTAATAAAAAATCATGCACAATTGCCGAAGCAAGCTTCAGATCATGCTTTAACAAAGTTGGATTCTCTTTTTGCAATAGGTTGCTGAGTTTTAACCGCGTAACCTCATCAATATGCTCAGTCCCAAGTTCCTCCAGCGCCAGTATGATCAACCCGCTGAGGGCACCTTTAAGAGCCAGCTTTTTAGGGGTTGTCGCTTTAAACTTGACAGTATTTCGCCCGATCTTAAGTTCTCTGCTATTTCCGTCGGTCAGATAAACCAGTTTGGTAGGGACTTGTAATGTTAAGCCAAGTTTATGCATAGCGTACGCCCCGGCAGGTTTTATCTTTACTTTTTCCTTCCTGGCCAATGCAGTAGCAATATCTTCAACTGATGGGAGTATTTCACCGAATAAGGGATCCTTCGTAGGTAATACGTATAGCCCATGGCCTATTCTTTTTATGGTACCGTCCGCCGCAAGTCTCGATAAAGTTTTTTTAATAGCCCCTTCGCTTCCCTTCCCTCTGAAATCGGACGGCACAATCAATTCACCGCGTTTATAGCGCTTTATGTTATCTTCAATTGCCGCATGCGTGTTGATCATAAATACTTACCTTTTTCAAAGGTAAGTAAAAAAAGACACTGTCACTATATTTAGAATAAATGTGACTAAATATAGTGAATATATGTCACCTTTATTTTATAAAAGGTGACATATAAATGGATAATATATTTGTAATTATCTAATCTATAAAGTATTACAAATAAAATAAAATTATCAAATTTAAAATGTGACGGGTAAAATATTATATACCAACTGAAGAAACTTACGGGTTAATTTAGGTCTTAAATGTTGATTTGCAAATGCAATTACATATAAATTAATTGCTTTAATAGTCTAAATTTACAAATGAATTGTATAATAACTAATGTCATTAAATACCTTACATGAGCGCTTAAATCTATATAAATCCCTGTTTAACGGCAGGGAAGATGTATTTGCGTTAAGATGGGAAAAGAATAATAAAAGCAGCTATATGCCAGCATATAGCTTTGATCCCCATCGTTACAGATTGCATCAGGTGAAAGGTGGTACCTTTCAGAATTTTTCTGATAAAACCTATCTGCCTTTAACAGACGAACAACTGATTAAACATCTCAAAGGCGAGCAGGTTGTTGGTCTTTACCCACTGTTGCAGGATAATACTTCGTGGTTTATTGCTGCTGATTTTGATGAAGCAGACTGGATAAAAGAATGCAGGATATTTATCAAAGTTTGTGAAGAACATGATATACCGGCTTATTTAGAACGTTCACGTTCGGGCAAGGGCGGTCACGTCTGGATATTTTTTGAAGAACCTTATGAAGCATTCAGAAGCCGTAAGATCATACTCTCTTTACTTCAAAAAGTTGGCATTATTTCAGTATTCGATAAAAATTCGAGTTTCGACCGACTTTTTCCAAACCAGGATTACCACTCAAAAAAAGGCTTAGGTAACCTCATTGCCTTACCTCTAAACAAAACCAGTTTAAATAATGGCAATAGCTGCTTTATTGATCCTGAAACTTTACAGCCTTTTGATGATCAGTGGGCATTTTTAAAAACAATCAACAAGATCACAAAAAGTCAACTTAATCATATCTATAATGAACAGAGCGGACAAGATGAGCCTTCAACCGGATTATTTCAAAAAGCACCGACCGTTCCCGGTAAATTAGCCATTATATTAAATAGCCAAATTCAAATTAGTCGTACAGGCTTGCCTGCCGCACTTATCGCCTTTTTAAAGGAAGAATTGAATTTTGCCAATAACGAATACCAGGTAAAAAAGAATATCAATAAAAACACATTTGGTATAAAACGCTACTTTAAGTTACTGAGCGAAACATCGGAATCAATTATAATTCCCCGCGGTTTTATTGGTAGGTTATTGCGATTTTGCAAAGAACAGCAAATTGATTATGCTCTTGAGGATAATCGAAAAAAGGTCGAACAAGTTACTTTTAAAGGCCATATACAATTATGGGAACACCAATTGCCAGCACAGGAAGCTGCCGCAAAAAAGGATTTTGGCATTATTGTAGCACCTCCTGGAACAGGAAAAACAGTTGTCAGTTTGGCCATCATCAAAGATAAACAGCAACCGGCTCTCATTTTAGTTCACCGCAAACAGTTGGCAGATCAGTGGGTAGAACGCATTGAATCCTTTTTAGGTATCCCCAAAAAAGACATTGGCCGAATTGGTCAGGGGAAAAGCAAGCCCGGCAAACACATTACTGTTGCCATGATACAAAGCATGGAAAAAGCAATCCAATCAACAGAACAATCGGAATTGTGCAATTCTTTTGGCACAATAATAATTGATGAATGCCACCATGTTCCCGCAGACACTTATCAGCGGGTTATTTCTAAGTTGAACAGTTATTATATGTACGGGTTGACAGCGACACCATTTAGGAAATATAATGATGGCAAGCTAATCTTTATCCATTTGGGAGAGATCATCCATGAGGTTAAGTCACCGGAGGTACAGAATCAAAAAGGTACGCAGATTATTATAAGAGATACCGATTTGTTTGTTCCATTTAATACCAAAACAGACCAATTCGAAACACTTTTCAAGATTTTAATTCACGACTCAACAAGAAACCAACTCATTTTAAACGATGTTGTTTCACAGCTAAATATAGGCAAGAAAGCCGTTATTATAACGGAACGAAAAGAGCATATCAATTCCTTACAACAATATCTAAAACAGAATTACGATACAATCGCTTTAAGTGGGGAAGATTCTGAACTGAATAAAAAATCCAAATGGGCGGCAATCAAAAAAGGTGATTTTCAAGTACTCATTACAACAGGTCAGTATTTCGGTGAAGGAACAGATGTTCAAAATATAGAATGTTTGTTTTTAGTTTATCCGTTTGCCTTTGAGGGTAAACTTATCCAATATATCGGCCGGGTGCAACGGTCAGAGATTTCACCAATAATTTATGATTATCGGGATCATAAAATCAGCTATTTGGAAAGGCTGTTTCAAAAAAGGAATTTGTATTACAAAAAACTTGATAAAAGTGGTTTGACGACCCCTATTGATGAAAGCGAAATTGTGACCGGGCAAATCAATGAACGGATTGAAGTACCAATCGAACAACTTGAATTTAGATTTGGTGCAATTGCTTTTAAGTATGTT
>DHXR01000007.1:1191-3145 GCA_002413785.1 Mucilaginibacter sp. UBA5151 | reverse complement strand
AGATCATGCTCGTTGTTAGTCCCGCTAAAACGCAAATGACAGATGAACAGCGTTTGGAATTGATTAATCATGCCAGTGACCACCTCGATGAAAATTATAATGATATGCACCAGTTCAATAATCAGGGTATTCAATTAAGCCTGCAACGGAGTAAGGATTTAAACGACACGCAATCAATTAAAAAACTTTATGGAATCAATTAAACGCTTGAAAATTCAGGCAGATGAGATCCGCCGGAAAAGTAAAAAATTACTTGCTTTTGTGATGATGACCGTAGCAGCATCGGCTATTGCCACTACATTAAAGGCGCAAACCGTCGCCGAATGGTTTGACCAAAAGAACACGCAGACAAAGTATTTGTTACAGCAAATTGCCGCTCTTCAGATTTATGCCGCCTACTACAAGCAAGGTAATAACATTGCACACAATGGCTTAAATTCAATTTCTGGCTCACTCACCTCAGAAAATGGTTTACATACTACTTATTACAATAACCTAAAGAATGTTAATCCTGCCGTGAAAAACAATAAACAGGTAAGCGATATCATGCAATGGCAAAAAGATATTCTTACCCGCATGGGTAACCTGGATAAAACGGCCAACCTGAATGAAAACGAAAGACAATATATCGTACAGGTAAAATCAGCCTTGTTTAAAGACTGTAATGGGCAAATTACTGAATTGCAAAATGTGATTACTGATAACAAACTTCAAATGAGTGATGAGGAAAGATTAAAACACATCGGCGTAATTCATACTGCGATGCAGGATAATTACCGTTTTGCGTCATCATTTGCAGATCAGGTTAAAGTTTATGCTTTCCAACGGGTGCAGGAAAACAACAATATAATAACGGAGAAGAAGATATACGGTATTCAATAATAGCAGTATGACAAAGCATTTAAAACATATTATCATTATCCTGGTGCTTTTTACCTGTCTTGGAATAGCAAAAAAGAGCGAGGCCCAGGTGCAGGAAATGCAGCAGTTGATTTTAGATATAGAAAAGCTGACCCAATTAAAGGGAATCCTTACCGATATGAAAACTGGTTATCAAATTTATAATCAGGGTTACGGTAGTATTTCGCAATTGTCAAAAGGGAATTTTGACTTGCATAGCGTTTACCTCAATGGCTTGTTATCTATTAGCCCGGCGGTTAGGAATTATGGCAGGATTGCCGAAATAATTACCCAACAGGCCAGTTTGATCAGTGAGTATAAAAGTTCCTATAAACAGTTCAGGCAAAGCGGTACGTTCAGCGTAAGTGAACTAAGTTACATAAGTGATGTCTATACACAATTGGTAACCCAAAGTTTGGAGAATCTTGACGAATTAACTAATGTGTTAACAGCGGGCAAATTACGCATGTCTGATGACGAGCGCTTGAGGGCGATAGACCGCATCTATGGGAGCAGTTCTGATAAGCTCCAGTTTCTCCGGCACTTTAACAGGCAAGGGGAGGTACTCAGCCTACAGCGAAGTAAGGATATAGGTGACACCCAAACGCTCAAACAACTTTATGGTATAAATAACTAATCCAAATTTTATGAAGAAGAAGGTTTATTTAACCGCAATAATTGCGGTATCGGGGATCGCTTTTCCTTTATTTTCCAAAGCAGCAGGGTTAGCCACTGATATTCAAGGCTTACAGGGAACGCTAAACGGTGTATACAATGATATGCTGCCAATGTGCAGCCAGTTGATCGGAGTAGGAAGGGCATTAGCTGGTTTTGGTGCATTGTGGTATATCGGTAGCCGTGTTTGGCGACAGCTTGCATGTGCCGAACCAATAGACTTTTACCCTTTAATGCGCCCCTTTGCCCTGGGTCTGGCCATACTATTATTTCCAACAGTCATTGCTGTTATCAATGGGATCATGCAACCGACGGTAAGCGCAACCGGCAGTATGGTGCAAAACTCAGATACGGCCATTGCAACCTTATTAAAAGCAAA
>DHXR01000007.1:0-1006 GCA_002413785.1 Mucilaginibacter sp. UBA5151 | reverse complement strand
GTGGGCAATGACATGAAGTTTGCGATGTCAAAAGCATCTTATAATTTCCGCAACACGATCAAAGAATGGATGTCAGAAGTGTTGCAAGTGCTTTATGAAGCTGCCGCTTTATGTATCAATACCATCCGAACGTTTTATTTAATTATACTCGCCATTTTGGGCCCGATTGTGTTCGGATTAGCCGTCTTTGATGGTTTTCAGCATACCCTCACGGTATGGCTGGCAAAATATATTAACGTTTTTCTTTGGCTACCCATAGCAAATATTTTCGGTGCCATTATTGGTAAGGTGCAGGAAAATATGCTTAAACTGGATATTTCCCAGGTTCAAAACGCTGGTGATACTTTTTTTAGCGCAACAGATACGGCTTACCTTATTTTTTTAATTATTGGTATCATCGGCTATTTCACGGTGCCGAGTGTAGCCAATTATGTGGTTAACGCAGGTGGTGGTAACGGTTTGCTTCAAAAAGTAAACAGTATCGTAAGCAGTACCGGCAAGTCAGTTATGGGAGCCGCAAGTTCGGGCGGCGGCATGGCCGCTGATGCTTTCGGCAATCAAAGGGAAAATACCAGTCAAAGTATGGCATCTGGTGCTGTATCAAAGCCTTACTTCCAGGATAAAGGGCAGGGCGCTAATAGTTATCAGGCCTCAAAAATTGACCCTCAAAAATCTTAATAAATAACTCACCTCTTAATCTCAATACTATGTTCGCACAACTCAAAAATATAGAAACAGCCTTCAAGCATATAAAGCTGTTTAGTTACCTGCTCATCGGGGCATGCACATTAATTTCTTGCTTTGCCCTGTTCAAAAGCTATCAGGCGGCAGATCTTGCCGGAAGGCATATTTATATCCTTGCCAACGGCAAAGCATTGGAAGCTTTTGCAGCTGACCGTAAGGATAATATCCCGGTTGAAGCAAGGGACCATATCCGAATGTTCCATCACTATTTTTTTACGCTTGACCCGGACGAAAAGGTCATCGATGCCAATATTGGCAAAGC
>DHXR01000042.1 GCA_002413785.1 Mucilaginibacter sp. UBA5151 | reverse complement strand
GGTGCCAAATCTTAAAGAAGCCCGTTGACGAAAGTTGACGGGCTTTCTTGTTTTTAGGGCTTTTGCACAGCGTAGCCGGGACTTTATATCGCTAATTTTGTGGCAGATCATTCTACAAAACCCATGCATGAAATTATTATACAAAATACTCATTTGGATCGCCGGCATCTGTGCCGGTATTTATATAGCTATTTGCTGCTTTCTCTATTTTAAACAAGAAAAAATTATTTTCCCGGGGAGTAAAATTCCCGTTGCTTACAAATTTGATTTTCCGGGACCTTTTCATGAGTACACCATAAAAGTAGCTGACGGCAATGCCTTAAGCGCCTGCCTGTTTACGGACCCCAAATCAAAAGGACTTATTTTTTATTTACATGGCAATGGTGGTGATCTCCGGTCCTGGGGCGATGTTGCAAAATACTATAATGCGCTGGGCTACGATGTACTTATACTGGACTACCCTGGCTATGGAAAAAGCACAGGGCATTTAATATCCACCCAACAGCTTTTTGATGTTATCAGCACTACTTATGCTTTTATTAGGCATAAGTATCCGGAAAATCATATTGTTATTTTAGGTTATTCCATCGGTACGGGGCCGGCCGCGTGGCTGGCGTCACAAAATCATCCGCAAAAACTTATCCTGCTTGCGCCCTATTATAGCCTTACGGATATGGTACAAAAATATTATCCCTACCTGCCGGGGTTCATCTTAAAATATCATATCAATACCTATCAATATATCCCGCACATCACAGCACCGGTAATCATATTTCATGGCGATATCGATGAGGTGATCTACTATGGCTTCTCGTTAAAATTAAAGCATTACTTTAAATTCGGCGATACGCTTATCACATTACACAATCAAAACCACCAGGATATTGACCAAAACCCGGATTATCTGAAAAACCTGCGAAGAATGCTGCGGTAAAAACAAATCCGGGTGATAATCTGTTCGGTTTACAGATTATCGATATCATGAAAACCAATTATTTCATACTTTTCGCCTTCCTGTTAGCTGCTAACAGCCGGGCACAAAATACAAGCTCCGCATTAAAGGATACATTACCGCAGCCGTATGCAACGCAATCGGTCAATAAATTCAGTGATGTGATCGGTTGGGGAAATGGCGTAACGCCTGTAGCGCCTGCAGGTTTTAAAGTGAGTAAATTCGCTGATGGTTTTGATAACCCGCGATGGATCTGCATTACGCCCAATGGAGATATCCTGGTGGCAGAATCTAACAGCGCCACTAATATCGTAAAAAAAGTTGGTGGCACTATACTTGGCGCCAGCAAGGCCGACAACCTTAGTGGCAGCGCTAACCGGATAACGCTATTGCGCCAAAACTCATCTGGTAAGATCATTTTACGTACCACTTTTTTAAGCAACTTAAACCAGCCATTCGGCATGTTGGTTATGGGGAACTATTTTTACGTGGCCAATACCGATGGGATCATACGCTACCCGTACAAAGCCGGGCAAACCAGTATCACAGTACCCGGTAAAAGAATAATGAACCTGCCCGCAGGAAAGTATAACCGGCATTGGACGCGAAATATTATTGCTAACCCGGAACGAAACAAGATCATGGTGGCAGTCGGTTCGGGGAGTAATGTGGCCGAAGACGGTTTAAAAAATGAAGTGCTAAGAGCCGATATATTGGAAATTGACCCGGACGGCAGCCACATGCATATTTATGCAGCCGGGCTGCGCAACCCGGTTGGAATGGACTGGGCGCCGGGTACGCACACGCTGTGGGCCGCGGTAAACGAACGAGATTACCTGGGCGATGAGTTAGTGCCCGATTACTTAACCAGCGTAAAGGAACATGGGTTTTATGGCTGGCCATACGTATATTATGGGCAGCATCCCGATCCGCGCGTAAAAGATAAACGGCCGGATTTTGTTAGAAATACTATCGTACCGGATATCGACCTGGGGTCACACACCGCGTCATTGGGGTTGGCATTTTATACTAAAAATTCTTTTCCGGCTAAATATCACAATGGAGCATTTGTGGCACAGCATGGTTCCTACAACCGGTCGCAATTATCGGGGTATAAGTTGTTATTCGTTCCATTTAAAAATGGCAGACCTTCGGGCAAACCAGAGGATTTCCTGACAGGGTTTATCGCCGATAGGAAAAGCAGGAAGGTACATGGCCGCCCGGTTGGCGTATTTGTAGCACCTGGCGGCGCATTGCTGGTAACAGACGACATCAGCAACACCATCTGGAAGATCAGTGTGCAATAGGTATGAATGGAACTGGGTTCATTAACGTCCGAAAGAAGTGCATTGCCTTAACATTGCGACTTGTTAGCGGTGCAACATTACTGCGAAAAACTAATCTCTAATCTCCAACCTCTAATCTCTAAATTTAATTATCAAAAATCTTATACAATATCCAGTCGTCCGTTTCATACACCCTTCTGAGCCTCAGTGCGCTGTTCGACTTTTTTATGATGGGCACATATTTGTTATTTAGCTGCGTAAAGCCGGTGACTTCGTTTTTCCCGGTAGCAAGCAATATGTAGTCATCATATTTATCGGGCGCTTCAATAGCGTTTAAAAATGCACCCTGGTAAGGCAATGTGAGTTTTTGAATATTTTTGGTAAATGCAACAACAGGGTAGGCAATTGCATCATCCACCAAAATGTGAGCATCTGCGGGCAAATGGTTCAGATAATTTGCAAGGTCGCGGTTCTGGTCCTGTTTTGTATCGGCGGCCCCGTTGAACAAAACCGAGATAAAGTTTCGTTCTTCCTTTATTGTCGAGCTTTGAAGAAAAATGAACCCGGTGTAAAGTTGTACCAGCGCTAAACCGCCCACCAGTAATTTTAAAACCCTTTGATTTTTAATTGTTTGGGCTTTATACAAAACACACAATAACGATAAAATAATGAAGATAAGGTAGTACTGTTGCGCCAAAAACACCTTTTCGTATTTTATATGCAAAAACTCAACAAAAGCAAATGGGGTTAGCAGGGTTAAAATTTGGTAGGTACTCTCCCTGAATAAATAGATCGCTATCAGCATCAAAGGACAAAAGATCAATACCCTGGCCGATACTAATATCGAAGTTTCAGGTAGTTGATATACCGTACTTGTTGATAGCTGGTCAAAACTAAGCTTGTCGGCTAAAACCGTCCAGGTGGCATAAGGGCTTTCATTAAAGTAATCCAAATCATTGGCGTGTGTAAGGTTGAGTAGTTTGTAAAATATTACACAAGACAGCGGCAACACAAACAGGATAATATACAGCGCGAACGTTTTGTTGATGAGTTTACGCCTTAGCGAAGGATTATTAAAGCTGAGGAATAGCCTGAAAATAGATTCCTGTTCACCCAGGTTTAAACTTTGTATTGTTATAGTTAATACCAGCGGAATAAAAAACAAAGTAAGCCAGATAAATTTGTAGTCGCAAAAAATGAGTATAACAAGGGAAATACTTGCTATAGATACGTGAAACGTGGTATTTGAGCGGTAAAATTTTAGCAGGTTAAAAAAGAACAGGAAAAAGAAGATCAATACCATTGCTATTGATTTTCCTGAACACGCGGCATACAATATTCCGGGATGGAAGATGAAAATTATTAACAATACGAATATGTAATAAATGTCAACCACGCGCTTTATAAGGGCGCTTGCCATCATATAAAAAAGTAGAGCGGTGCAAATTGAGGATGCTATTATCGGGGCAAAGATGCCCCCATAAATTGATGAAAAAATAAATGAGGTATAAAACGGCAATATGGGTGAGGTTAATCCCATTACCTTTAACCTGTTGCCTAACCCGTCGACTATTATTTTTGTTTTTTCAATATAAAACAGTCCTTCCTGGCTAAAATAACCCAGCTTACTTAAGTAAATACCTGTCACCAGGTAATAAACCGCCAGTAATAGGGTAATAAGCAAGAGATATTTCGATTGGTTCCTCATTTAACAACATTTGTTGGGCTGGTAACTTTACTCAGCCCATGTTCAGTTTTTTCCCAGTAAAAGGGTTTAACAACTAATTGGTATAATCCTTTAAATGCAGCGAAGGAATGCATTAACCAGTAAACCGGATTTGCAATTGAAAACAGGATCAATTCGTAAAAGCGTCGCTTAAACACAGCCATCATGTTTATGTATATCATTAATATATTCCCTACCATTAAATTGAATATAGACATAAACAACACCCAGTCGGGAAACAGTGTCCTGATTGAAGTTAGATCAAATACGAGGTAGCTGATAAATATACCAAGCAAAAAAGGATAAACTAAAAATGTAAGCGGTGTTGCACCGATAAAAAAGCTAAAGCCTAAAAAACCCCGCCACCCAAGTTTTTTCCATAATGCAACGGGGTTACGCATGTGTACAAGGTAGGTTTGCATATAACCTTTTATCCATCGTGAACGCTGGCGGATCCAGTTAAAAGGTTCGTTGTTTGCCTCTTCGTAGGTGGTTGAATTAATAACGGCTATTTTATAGCCTTTTGCGTATGCACGCACGCCAAGGTCGGCGTCCTCAGTTACATTAAAAGGGTCCCACGCGCCTAATTCAACCAGGTTTTCCAGTTTAAAATGGTTGCTGGTACCTCCCAAAGGTATAGGAATGTCCAGCGTATCAAGGCCTGGTAACATATAATCAAACCAGTATGAATACTCAAGCGTAAACATCCTCGTCAAAAAGTTTTCATTACGATTATAATAGTTCAGCGCACTCTGAATGCAAATGTAGTTTGAAGGCAGTTTGCCAAACATCGACACTACTTTTTTAAGCTGGTCAGTATCAGGGATATCTTCAGCATCGTAAATAGTAAGATACTTTCCCCTTGAAAAATGCAGCCCGTAGTTACATGCTTTAGGCTTTGTTTTTGGCATTAGGAAAGGAACCACAACGACTTCAAATATTGCCGGGAAATCAAGGTTTCTAACGGCATTCAGCGTCTTGTCATCATCTTCCTCTATCAGCAGTTTGATATCGAGCCTTTCGCGCGGGTAGTCAATTGCCTGGAGGTTCCAGATCAGTTTCTTGATCAGTTTGTCTTCCTTATATACAGGTAACAGGATAGTATAAATTGGAAGGTCATCGTCTATAATTTCTTTCAGATCGTCCCTTGTTACCGCTTGGTGCAACTCAAAACGCGACCCAACCACAGCTAAAAATAACTTGAATAATATTGCAACAAGGAAAAATACACTAATGATAACATTAATTGCGATAGATGTAGTTTTAAAGTTCCTCACCAATCCAATAACTACAAGTGCAAAAACCCCGAACAAAGTTATTAGCTGCCCGGATGAAAATGTTGTAAAGGCTGAATTGGCAGGGTCGCGGTTTAAAAGTTCGAAAACAGCCGATTTAACATATTTATCGCCAAGAAGTTTATGGCTTAACCAAACAATATCCAGATCAGATGCTACAATTATTTCCGGCTCGCAATCATATGTAAACCTAATGAAATCAATAAATAGCTCGTTGCCTGGATCGGCCATTAAAGTTACAACCCTGTTATTTTCAATGCGTAAAGGCAATGCAACATGCTGATCAGCAAACTTTAATTCTATTTTGCTCAGTATTTCAGGGTCAAATGGGAGTTCCCTTACCTCCGGGAACAAATACCCGGCATTCATCATAGATCGCTCGTAATTTTTGCGGGATATATAACCAAAATTTAAGGCTATCTTGATAAATGAAAGGCCCGACCTGGCCGAAAAATCATCAATCTTTTCCCTGTCCAGTTGCGTAATAAAATGATCATTAATCAAAAGTTCGGGGATTGACATGCGTTTTAGTTTTAATAAAATGTTAAAACAATTTATCAGGCAACCTAAGCAAGTTTTACCTTGTGCGGGTTACCTGATAAATATTTTTGTATCTGGTTAACAAAATTTAGTCGTTATATAATTCCTGCGATCTTTGAACTTTAGAACGTACATAAAGGAATGATAGCAATATCAGTATCAATATGCCCAGCAATATGTATAAATTGTAACTTTCCCAGAACAGGGTAAGCGAACTCTTGGTTTCAACATACTCAAGGTTTTCGCTTGATTTGTTGATGTTGAATAAGTATTTATTTGAATTAATATCAGTTACACAAACATTGCTTGACAGCGTTGAAAGCTGTTCAGTAATTGATTTGGATGCTGCTAAAAATGCCTCAGATTGATGGGCTCCGTTGGCCGTCAGCACTAACGTTGCATTATTGCCGCGCCCATAAAATATTTGCGCCAAACCAGTTGAAACAGTATCCGATAAAGAGTATGCCAATCTATTATTATCCCCATAATACAATTTAAAATTTCGATCAAATCTGATTGGTGCATCCGGGAACGCTTTGTCCTTCATCAAAGGGTCGTTCTTATCCAGCAGGGCAATAATATTATATTTCTTTAAATCACCTGTAGGTATATCAGTTGAAAAAACAAAATTTGGAAAATTATTGCCGTTGATATTATTATTTAGCTCAAAAACAATTTCGCCTAAGGCGCCGGCAACATATTTGGCCTCATCTTTTGATATTACTATTTTGGTGGTACCTGTGTTAAATGCTTCGGGATATTGATAAAAGCTTAAATCAGTTGATATGAAAGGATTTTTCGACTCAAGGTATGATTTGTCAGCATCAACCTCGCCAAAGAAGTTTCTAAAGCTGTTTTTACATTCACCATTTGGGAAAAACCTGAATTCAGCTTCGAGCGTGTTAAATTTGTGGTGCTGATAACTGCTAATGGTTACGCCGGTATTCAATTTGCCCGATGCATCGAGCTTTTCGCTGCTAACTAACAGGCCATTTAGGTAGATGTTAAAATAACCTCTGTCGCCGGGGGTTAAGCCACTATAGTTTCCAATAAACCTAATTTCAACATCTTTAGGCGTAAAGCTAAAGTCGCTATTTTTAAACGTGTAATCACTTTTTAACGAACCAATTCCAGAAAGAAAATCGGTGGTTCCGCCAATTTGTCTCAAAGATACCTTTGACCTGTTCTCATCAATAGTTCTAAAGTTTGTATTTTCCGCATGATCAACTAAAAGGTAATCGCCAAATGTGGAATTTAAGATATTAATATTACCCAATGCAGTTATAGCTTTTTTATAGCCATCATCATCTGCTCCGGATATAAATAGTATTTCTGAAGGTACAGTTTCTGTCGCAACGGATTTTCGGGATACTTGCTTTCCTTTTTTCAAAACCAATTGTGTTATAGTATCAGTTGATGTGGTCAAAGATTTAGAGAGGTAAAATATACCCTCACCCGCTTGCGGGACTACCTTTATCAGCGACTTTTTATCATCAGGTAACACTGCCATATTACCAACCATTATATAGTCTTTTACACTGTCAGGTACCTGGCCGTATTCATAAACCGATACTTTTTTATTTTGTGTTTTTTTAAGCCTCGCATATGCCCAGGCTACTGCTTGAAGATCATGCAGGGATGGATCAGACGGATAAACAATCGCCCTTTTGGAATCGAAACAATTACTGATGTTTATATTATTTATACCATTTTTACTGTTTTTAGTTAGTGACAAATAGGAATAGTTTTTTACCTTGAGCCACATGGCAGGATTATCAAGGTCTTTACAAATATCATTCGTGATTGTCAGCAATGTTTTTATCTGTATTTTCAAAAACCTGTTTGGAGAAATATCTTCTCTTTTCAGGTCGATTGAAAGTCTTTCAATTGTGTCTTTTGTAAGACGGCCGCTATAAACAGGTTTATCATTGAGGATTATATTGATAAAAGAATTTTCCTTTATTAGCGCCTGTGACGGTTCAAAATATAATACGAGTTTGCTCCCGTTTATTTCAAATTGCGGTGCGACTTTGAAATAAAATAAGCTGGAGCCGCTCATTCCGTAAACAACATCATCCTCTTCTTGTCCCAATGATGCAAAGGGCACAATACGCTGGTTTTGGGCCAATGATGCCTTACTTAAAAGAAATACAAGGGCTAATAAGGTTAAAAATTTATTCATTGGTTTGTGCTATTAATTAATTACGTAAAATTCTACTCTGAAATAGTTGCCGTTATCATCGCTGCGATAGGTTAGTTCGCCACCCATTTCCTGGGTCATTAGTTTTGCTATTGAAAGGCCTAATCCAAGCCTGCTTTCTATATAGCCTGATGCTTCGCTCAATGTTTTTAATTTATTAAACATCATATCAAGCTCTTCCTGCCCTATAGGGATACCTTCATCAATTATCTCAAAAACAAATTTCTGCCGCTGTAAACTTGTCACCACCCTGATATTGTTGTTTGTTTGAGAAAACTTTATGGCATTCGACAGCAGGTTTTGAAATACCTGCCCGGCAAATACCCGGTCGAGATTCACATTTAAAGGCAGCTTTAAAATATTATCAACCAGGTGGATATTTTTCATCTGCGCTGTTTCAACCAGGCCTTTAAATACATGCAATACCTCGGTATTAATATCGAAAACCTCCAGGTTAAATTTCATTTCAGGCGATTCGATCTCCTTTACGTCCATTAACTTATTCAGCAGGTATTGTATTTTTTCAGATGACTCCGAAATATAGCCGATAAATTCCAATTGATCGGCGCTTAAACGGTGGTCCTCTTCTTTTAACAGGTTAGTACTCATTATAATGGAACTAATTAAGTTTTTGAGGTCATGCCCGGCAATATTTATAAAGCTATTTTTCTGACTGTCAAGTTTGCGCAGTTGTTCATACTGGGCATCTATGATGTTGTTTTTTTCGTTGATATCCCGGTTTTGCTCTTTCAGCTGCTCATTTGATTTCCCGATCAATATCTGTGATCGCACGTCACGCTCAATAATTTTATAACGGGCCCCGGGTACAAGGCATGAAATTAACGAAATAATGAAAAAGAACTGGCCACCGTTGGTGATAACCAGGTCTAACGAATATTGGCTAAACAGCCTGAAAAATACAGCAAGCAGCAAAATAGATAGTAAAACCTGTATAACAGAGTTGACAGGTTCCCAAAACGCCTGTAGATTAAAGAATAATATGATAGCTGAAAAAAGCAAATAATAAATAGTTAATTGCTGCAAATCAACTATGTTACACAGCAAGGCCGAGGTAATTGAAAGCAATAATAGCGGGAGATGTAATAATATTCTGTAGTTGTAATTCTTGCGCTGAAAAAAGCTGTAGAGTGCTAAAATCAGCAGATTGGTAATGATGCGTACAATGAATACCTGAAGCCAGATGCCGTTGGCAAATATAAAATCAACAACACTGAATAATGGATAAACAAAAATAATTGTCCAGATAATATTATTAGTCTGATACCAGGCTTTCTTTGAGATCTCCCTTGTAAATTCTTCTTTTGATATTTGGACAAACATTTTGTGTTTTTCTTAAATTATGATAAGAATACGGTTATCTACTAATTTAATGCGCATAAAATAAATGAAAATAATAAAAAGCAGGTAAACATACTTATGCATATATAAACATATTGTACACATGCACAACTCTCTTTAAAAACCTTCTGCAACGCCTACAATTAGCATATTTATGCTTAATTTATATACTTTATGCATGCTACTCTATAGCAAAAAGCAATCCAAGTACGTCTGGCATCTGTTTATTAACAGGCAGGGGTGTTAAATTCATCAATAACAATGTAAATGTTCCCTGTACTTTTGCATATTTTGAAAATGAGTATATTAAAGTTGAGTAAATATTTCCCCATATTGATAATACTGACAGACATGCGGCTTATACGGTCTAAAGCTCCTTTTAGGTTATCCTGATGATGGTTTTTGCAGAAAAAATATTAAAAATGACCCATAAGGCATTGATTTACTGTAAAATATATCGCAGAAAAATAGATCTGGTCTGTATTTCCTGAGTTTAATAGGCGTGATTATCAGTTTTTGATGACAGATCGCAGTTTTATAATCTACCGGCTACTAAGCAAAAGGGCTATTAATTTCTTACGCTAAAAATGATGGATTTATATAGTTATAAATCCATACCTTTGTACTTTAATAAGTTGTTATGAAATTTTTTGAAGAAAAGCGACGGGAAGTGATGGTGCATATCGAAAAGTTCATGCTTGAAAAAAAGGATGAATTTTTGAAACCCATTGATACGATTTGGCAGCCATCTGATTTTTTGCCTGATTCTTCGCGTGGGACTTTTTTTAGTGAAATTAAAGAACTTCAGGAAAGCGCCCAGGGGTTATCTTACGATTTAATTGCGGTTTTAGTTGGCGATACCATTACTGAGGAAGCCCTGCCTACATACGAATCATGGTTAACCATGGTACAGGGTGTATCAAGAGATGAAGATGGCGGCTGGATGCAGTGGACCCGGCATTGGACCGGCGAAGAAAACCGACATGGCGATTTGCTTAATAAATATTTATACTTATCGGGCAGGGTTAATATGCGCAAGATGGAAATATCAACCCAATACCTTATTGCCGATGGTTTTGATATTGGAACAGGTCATGACCCATACCGCAATTTTGTTTACACTTCTTTCCAGGAACTGGCGACCAATGTTTCTCACCGGCGGGTTGCCTCCCAGGCAAAGAAAGACGGCGATATGCTTTTGTCAAAAATGTGCGGCGTTATTGCAGGAGATGAAGCCCGTCATGCGAAAGCTTATAAATATTTTATTGAAAAAATATTTGAAGTGGACCCTAACGAAGCCATGCTGGCTTTTGAAGATATGATGCGTAAGAAAATTGTTATGCCTGCACACTTTTTGCGCGAAGTTGGTTTAAAAGTAGGTCAAACATTCGGACATTTTACTGATGCTGCACAACGATTGGGCATATATACAGCAGTTGATTATGTTGACATTTTAAAAGAACTGATTGAAGACTGGCATATTGAAAGCATTGCTGGTTTAAGCGAAACAGGTGAAAAAGCACGCGATTATGTTATCAACCTTCCGGCCCGCTTATTGCGCGTGGCTGAAAGGATGAGAAACCCGATGCTGGAGTATAAATTCAGCTGGATAAACGGGTGATGGTCATTGGGTCATTGGGTCATTGGGTCATTTTTTCGAAATTCAACCTTTCAACTATATAACAACTCAATCAACCCTTCAGACACCATTTATTGTCTGATAAATTTTCGCTTTCCATTATTTTCATGTCGTATATTTAGACGTGAAATTAAAACGCCATATTGAAAGTTTTATCCTTGTAATTTCAGGCATACTATCTGCAGGAATGGGTATCAAAGGCTTCCTGCTTTCAACCAAATTTATTGACGGCGGCGTCACCGGGATGTCAATGCTTCTGGCAAAAATTACGGGGGCTTCCTTATCCATCCTTATTTTTTTCATCAATATGCCTTTTTTGATTTTAGGCTACCGGCAACTGGGGACCAGTTTTGCCATAAGGGGCACTTTGGCTATTGCAGGTCTTTCGTTGTGCCTGGCTTTTGTGAATTTTCCGGAGGTTACCCACGACAAGGGGCTCGCGTCAGTTTTCGGCGGTATTTTTTTAGGCATAGGCGCCGGGCTGGCCATTCGCGGCGGGGCGGTGCTTGATGGTACCGAAATAGTGGCCCTGCTGGTCAGCAAAAAAATGCAGATTTTAAAAGTGAGCGATGTTACCCTCATTTTCAATATCACACTATTTTCAGTTGCGGTATTTTATTTGGGGGTTGAACCGGCGCTTTATTCCATTATTACTTATTTGGGTGCTTCAAAAATGATTGATTTTGTTTTAAATGGTATTGAGCAATATACAGGCATTACCGTTGTTTCAGCAAAAGGAGATGCAATAAGGAAGGCTATAACAAAACGGGGACGCGGGGTTACCGTGTATGAAGGTAAAAGCGGGTATGGTAAAGACGGGCATATAAATGCACCACGTGATATTGTTTTTACCGTTGCAACGAGGCTGGAGATTCCCTCAATAAAACAGGAGATATTAGATATCGACCCGGCAGCATTTATTGTTCAGCAAAGTATTGATGATACAACAGGCGGCCTGGTAAAGAGAAAGAGCAAATTTAAGGGATAGCAGATTATTGCTGCCCCGGTAGATGGTCCAAAAACAGTTTTTAAAATTTTTATCCTATGAAATACAAATTATTAGGCCGCTCGGGCCTCAAAGTTTCTGAATTATGTCTTGGTACCATGGGGTTTGGTACTGAAGCAGGCTGGGGCGCTGACAGGGATACCAGCTTTGCTATTATGGATACCTTTGCCGATGCCGGCGGTAATTTCATCGATACAGCCAATATTTACAAACTGGGCGCCAGCGAAAAAATTATCGGCGAATATGTTGCCAATCACGACCGCGACTATTTTGTGCTCGCAACCAAGTATTCTTTGAAAGATAACGTGAGTAATCCTAACGCCTCGGGCAATAACCGCAAAAATATGATGAGGAGCGTAGAAGAGAGCCTTAAACGGCTAAAAACTGATTTTATTGACTTATTATACCTGCATATTTGGGATGACCTGACACCGATTGACGAAGTTTTAAGGGGGATGGATGACCTGATCAGGCAGGGGAAGGTGAACTATGCCGCCATAAGTGAT
This sequence comes from Mucilaginibacter sp. UBA5151, assembly GCA_002413785.1. Lineage (GTDB taxonomy): Bacteria > Bacteroidota > Bacteroidia > Sphingobacteriales > Sphingobacteriaceae > Mucilaginibacter. Next base: position 134,677 of record DHXR01000042.1, on the reverse strand, counting down.
ACGCCCGCCTGGGTGGTTGCCAAAGGTAATACGCTGGCAGAGCTGATGGGGTGGAGCCAGTTTGTTGCCCTGCAGGTTGAATACAGCCTGATTTCGCGTACCCCGGAACGTGAACTTATTCCGATGGCGAAACATTTCGGGATGACTGTTACACCCTGGGCGCCGCTGGGCGGGGGCGTACTAACCGGTAAATACCTGCGCGGGGAGCAGGGTCGTATAAAACCCGAAAGTGTGCGCCTTAACGACCGAAGTACAAATATTATCAGGGCTGTGGTCGCTATTGCTGATGAGTTAGGTATTTCTCCCGGAAATGTCGCCTTAAAATGGACTACTGAACAAGGGTTCTCTGGTATTCCGATAGTCGGAGCAACTAAAGTAAGTCAGTTGGAAGATAACCTTAAAACTATTGATGTTAACCTGACTAAGGCGCACCTGCAAAAATTAGATGAGGTTAGCGCTATTCAATTAGGCTTCCCCGGTGACTTTTTTAAGGAGGAGGGCGTTAAGACCAACACCTTTGGCGGCTTTTATGACCGGGTGGAAAAAAGGATCTAATTCAATTTGAAGATATGTTAATTTGATAATTTGAAGATTAAGACCTTGACGAATTGTCATTTTAAAAGTTGATAAATTTACATGCAGACATTTTATGATTTTTCAAAGCGGTTGTTCTTATGTTTATTTAATATTACATTAGGCGTTAATAAACCTAATGACCGCTTATAACAAATTAACAAATGAACAATTGATTATCTTATTAAAAAAAGATGATCAGCAAGCTTTTACTGAAATTTACAACCGGTATGCCAAAAGCCTCGCCGGTTTTGCCGCTTCAAAATTATACAACCTCGACGACGCTAAAGATATCCTGCATGACCTGTTTGTAAAACTTTGGGAAAACAGGGCGCAGCTCAACATTAACTCCAATTTGCAATCGTACCTTTTTTCGATGATCAGGCACCGTATAATTGATAAGATCAGGAAAAACGTAACGCGCCAGGAATATGCTTCAATGCAGCAGTCTTTATCTGCTTTTTATCAGCATAGTATCGATAAGCAAGTTGAAGCCAGGGAACTTAATCTGGCTATCCAGAAATCATTGGATCAACTGCCGCCAAGGGTTAAAGAAATTTACAAGTTAAGCAGGGAAGATGGCTTAAGCAACCATGAGATCGCTGAAAAACTTAACTTGTCCGAACAAACTATCAAGAACCAGGTGTCAGTTGCGATAAAGCATTTACGGAAATCATTAACGAGTATTACTACTTTTGCTTTTATGTTTTGGTGGTTATCATAACCAGTAATTCCTGTCAAATTAAAAATATTTCATTTTTATATAGTACGATTTCCCCATTCATCCGACTATTGTCAAAATGTGGATTAGATGAGTCGAATTGATATTGAAGATCTGTTAGATCGCTACCTAAAAGGAGAAGCGACGCATGAAGAAATTGAACGTATTGAAGCCTGGTTAAATCACAATGAGAATCCGGGCTCTGAATGGCAGCAAATGGATCAGGCAACGAGGGACGGATGGTTGACGGGTTTGTTCAATGAAATCCAGGCCGGCGCAGGCATTAATGATCCAAAAGTGGTTACCATGCGGCCACGAAGAAATTTATGGCGCAGCGTAGCGGCGGTAGCTGCCGTACTTGCAGTATTTTTTACAATTTACCTCGAATGGCCTACTTTACAGAACAGCTTATATCCGGTTCAGTTAACAGTGCTGAATGTTCCTGTAAATCAAAAAAAGCAGGTTGTTTTGGCTGATGGAAGTAAAATACGGGTAAATTCAGGGTCCGAATTAAAATATCCAAAAGTATTTAACAGTAAAAAAAGGGAGGTTTATTTATCCGGCGAGGCATATTTTGATATTCAGCATGATGCTTCAAAGCCATTCATTATACACACAGGTAAAGTGGTCACAACTGTTTTGGGAACTGCTTTTAACATTAAAGAGGATAACCTGCTGCATACTGTAATTGTTACTGTAACACGCGGTAAAGTAAGTGTTGCCAACGGAGATCAGCCATTAGGAATTATTACACCCAACCAGCAGATCAGTTTTAATGTCGTTAGCCATCGGCATACCAAAAAAGATGTTGATGCCGAAAAGGCGTTAGCCTGGCAGGAGAACGACATTCATTTTGATGATGTCACTTTTGCCGATGCTGCCGCGCAGCTACAGCAGCGATTTAATATTAAGATCAGATTTGCTAATGAAAAGGTCAAAAACTGCCGTTTTACCGGTACTGCATTGAAAGAAGAAAAGCTGGACAAGATATTGAATGTAATATGTGCTTTCAACAACGCCACCTATAAAACCAAAGGCGACGGAAGCATCATTATTGATGGCCCCGGATGCAATAAGTAAAAAAATGCCAATGATCACACATCGTAATTATTAAATTAATGCGTATCAGCTTAGCAGTAACGGTTTTATTAATAGTCGCTTTCCAGTTATTGTTTCCAATGACAGGAAAAGGACAAAATATCACGACAGAAAAAGTAACGCTTGGTCTGAAAGATGAAAGCCTGGAAATAGCTATCAAAAGAATGGAACAGCAATCCCCTTTCCGGTTCTATTATCGCAATGAGGATATCAGGCCGCTGGCCCACCTGAATTTAACACTGGGTACCCGAACCATTGAACAAACCCTGGGGGCTTTATTGCAAAACTCCTCCCTGTCCTTCCGGCAGATCGATCATAATATTTTGCTGGAGCGTAAAGATCAGCAAAGTTCGTATGAAATAAGGGGCAGGGTGTTGGATAGTACCGATAAAAAGCCAATTGCAAATGTGAGTGTTTTTTTAAATAACTCATCGATAGGAACTGTTACAGACAACAGCGGGAGCTTTTCGTTAAAAGTAGAAAGGTCCGGGAGATACGAACTTGTTGTTTCCATAATGGGGTATACACCCTTTCAAAAAATCTTATTTGTTGACAGGGATAACCTGGCCTTTCCCGGAATAGAAATAGCGCCCAAATTTATTACTTTATCAGAAGTGAAAGTTAAACCCGACCCGGCCCGGGATAAGAATTATAAATGGTTTACGGAGGAGTTTTTAGGCAACTGGAGCCTGCCCGGGAAATGTGTGATATTAAATCCGGAGATCCTTGATTTGAACTACGATAAAAGAACAGGAACGCTGACTGCCTCGGCACCGGATTTCCTGGAAATTGAAAATCAGGTGTTGGGGTACAAAATAAAATACCTTTTAACCCGGTTTTCGAGCAATAAAAAAAGTGGTAAGGCTAATTTCAAAGGTTCTGCTTTATTTGAAACCTTAAAAGGCGATCAGGGCTGGCAACAGATCTGGAAAAAAAACAGGATGAAAACCTACAACGGTTCGGTGATGCATTTTTTGCGTTCGGCGCTTGAAAATCAATTAGAGGCAGAAGGCTTTAAAGTATTAAGATTAAAAAGAATAGCTAACCCGGAATATCATACGAATCCAGACATAAAATATATTGAGGTTCTCGGAAAAACGCCTTTGCCTGCCAATGAGTTTGTTCACCTCACCGATAAAAGAGATGTGTACGCGCTCAGTTTTAAAGACTGTCTTTACGTAATGTACACCAAATTGCATAATTATAAAGGCAATCTCGCCACCATTCCTGCATCAGAGCAGCCAAATTTTGCAAAAACAGCCCTGACATTTGTTTCCCCGTATATATTTTTTGATCATAACGGAATTATTTTAAACCCTGAAAGTATTGTTTTTGAAGGCTATTGGGCCGAAAGCAGGGTAGCTGAACTTTTACCGTTTGATTATGAACCTGAAAATAATCAGTAAACCTAAATCAAATTATTATGAAACCAATTTTGCCAAAATTCAAATTCTTAAATTTCAGAATTGATTGTTCAGTCAGTCTGATTACCATCGGTTTCGTCCTTGTTTTCAATGCTGTAGTGTGCGCCCAGCCAGTTGCTTCAAGGGATGAATTATTAAAGTTGACAGCTGAAAAAGTGACGATTGGTTTACAGGATGAAAGCCTGGAAACGGCAATAAAAGGAATTGAGCAGCAATCTGCCTTCCGTTTCTTTTACCGTGATGACGATATCAGGATGCTAACCCATCTGAATTTAACGCGGGATACACGTACGATTGAACAAACTTTGGATATTTTACTGCAAAACACCAATATGTCTTTCAGGCAGGTAGACGATAATATATTATTGGAGCGAAAGGAGCAGCGGACCACCTGTGAAATAAGTGGAAGAGTTATCGATAGTTTAGATGAGAAACCTGTAGCCGATGCCAGTGTGTTTTTAAGCAACTCTTCTGTCGGCGCCAAAACTGCTAATGATGGCACTTTTAATTTAAAAAATGTAAAACCTGGTAAATATGAATTAATTGTATCAATAATTGGTTTTGAAACTTATAGCCAAACCATAACTGTAAACGATAGCAAGATAGCTTTAGGTGATATTAAAATATTACCTAAACAACTTATTTTAAATGAAGTTACCGTAAAGGCCATGCGTATAACAGATGTTAACCGGCAAAAATATTTGTCCTGGTTTAAAGATGAATTTTTAGGAACATCCAACCTTGCACTGGATTGTAAAATAGTAAATCCGGAAGTACTCTATTTGCATTTTGATGAGGAACAAAATATACTTACTGCGTCTTCGTCCGATTTTTTATTGATTGAAAACCCTGATTTGGGATATAAAATCAAATATCTGCTTAAACATTTTTCATTAAACCTTAGTGACCGGAACGCCATCCGGGTACAGTTTGAGGGATCTGTTTTATTTGAAAATATGACCGGAACGGTTTCAAAGGAACAACGCTGGCAAAAGAGGCGATTGGATGTCTACCAAAATTCTTCAATGCATTTTCTTCGTGCGGCGCTCGATGATAAGATGGAAAAAGAAGGATTCACAGCGTCTCAATTAGACTGGATACCTAACCCTCAAAGTCCATCGGATAGTTTAATTAATGCTAAAACCATTTTCTTTAAAGACTTTAAAAATGGAACTAACAACTACCAGGACTCCCTTTCATTTTGGGAAAAGAAAGCGGCATTACCTAAAACGATTAAAAACAACAACGTTCAACTTTTCAGTAAAGATGATATTATAAAACCGACCAATCAGAAAGGCATATACGCACTCTTCTCCGGAAATAATAACGGAGGTATCCAGGTCACTTATAATAAATATCATCAACGTTATAATGATGAAAGCACTCGTTTGGATTTTAGAAAAATATACGTTTTATTTGACAACAATGGAGTAATTATTGATCCGGACGCCCTGTCAATAACCGGGGCTTGGAGTCGAAACAGGGTAGCCGAACTTTTACCTGTAGATTATGAACCGACTGTAACCACAACTAATCAGACTGAACCCCAAGGCGTAAATGTTAAAGAATCGGCCCGGTCGGGCCCGTTAAAAGATGATTTAATAAAACTAAAAATCGCATCAGACAGCTCAATTCTTAAATTTCCTACTGAGAAGCTTTACCTGCAATTTGATAAACCATACTACTCATTAGGCGATACAATATGGTTTAAAGCATACCTCTTAAATGATTATTTGATAGGTTCAGACAAAAGCCGGATCATCAATATAGACATTGCCAATGACAGCAATAAAGTTATCAAACAATATAAACTGTCAGTGGAAAATGGCATTACCTGGGGCAACATCAGTATAGACAAAAAAGATGGGTTTACAACCGGCACTTACACCATGCGTGCCTACACCAACTGGATGTGCAATTTTAGAGATAGTTATTTTTTCTATAAAAGTTTTTATGTCGCCAGTGTTAATGAAAATAGTTGGCTGATAAATAAACAGGTAAAGGAAACCAACATAAATGGAAACAACACCGCAGACGTTAAGCTACAGTTAAGCAATATGGATAAAAAACCATTTATCCTTGAACCGTTGCAATTGTCGGTAATGGATGGCAACAGGCGTTTATTTAAGCAACAGGTTCAAACAGACCTGAACGGATTAATAGACGTAAATTTTACCATTCCTCAAAAAGCAAACAGGCTTGCCATCATAGCTGAAAACGAAAAAAAGGACAGGAGGGTGATTATTCCCATAACTTTAAACCTTCCTGAAAATACCGATGTTCAATTTTTACCAGAAGGCGGCAATTTGGTGGCGGGTTTACCGGCGCAAATCGGGTTTAAAGCAATTGGTGAAGATGGTAAGAGTGTTCAAATTTCAGGTATTATAACCAATAATAACCGGCAACAGATTGCTGTATTTCAGTCGCTGCACAATGGCGTGGGCAGTTTTGACCTGGATGTAAAAGAGGGCGAAAGCTATACCGCGAAAGTGACCTTGCCGGGCGGAATGGTAAAAGACTATGCTTTACCGGCAATTAAAAATTCGGGAACGGTTTTACAGGTAAAAAACCTGATAGAAAGCGATTACTTGGAGGTTTCTGTTTTCGCGACAAATGATATAGCCCAATCCGGTAACAGTTATTTCTTAATTGGAAAAGCGCGGGGGATTGTTTGTTATGCCGCTGTTTTCGATTTCCGTGAGGGCGACTTTATGAAAAGGAAAATAGCAAAAAATTTGTTCCCTGCCGGGATAACTCATTTTACAGTAATGACTGCAAAATATCAGCCCTTAAATGAACGGCTGGTATTTATTGACCATAATGATAAACTGAATATTCAGATCGTGCCGGATAAGTCCAATTACGGCTCAAGGGACAGCGTTGCCTTGCAAATAAAGGTAAGGGATAATGAAGGCAATCCTGTTGAAGGTAACTTTTCACTTGCCGTTACCGATGATGCCCAGGTAAAAACCGATACTTTAAACAATGAAAACATAATTACCCGGATGCTGCTGACAGCTGATTTGAAAGGCTATGTTGAAGAACCCGGCTATTATCTGTCATCAAAAACAACTGAAACATGGCGGGCGCTTGATAACCTGCTGCTTACCCAGGGCTGGGTAGGGTATAACTGGCAGCAGGTACTAAATCCGCCCGCTGTTGTTTTTAAACCTGAGCATGAATTTATGGTAAAGGGCAGTGTTTTTAATGTTTTTAACAGCGCTGTTAAAGGAACAAATGTGCTTTTGTTCTCAAAAACGCCGGCTATTTTAATGGATACCTCAACGGATAATGAAGGCAAGTTTGTATTCGATCATTTCCCCAGAGTTGATACACCAATATTTGTGCTGAAGGCGGTAAATAAAAATGGCAAAAGTTTTAACGTGGGCATTAAAATGGATGATATAGCCCCGCCTGCTTTTACAAAACCAATTGCACCATTAGTAACACCGTGGTATGTAAACAGTGATGCCATATTACTGAACTATACCAGAAATAATGAACAATTAAAACAACAGCAGTATTTCCCCAATGGTGGGCAAATATTGAAAGAAGTAAAAATAACGGCAAAAAAAATAATAAAAGACTCACAAAATTTAAACGGGCCTGGCAACGCCGATTTGGTATTAGATGAAAAGGATATGGAAAAGGCAGGCAAAAAGAATTGGCTTCAATTATTGCAGGAGAATATTAAAGGGTTTAGGGAAGGTGCTAGCAACGCAGCTACCCATACTGATGTTTTTATAGGTAATTTACCGGTGGATGTTATAACTCATGATTATTCACTTTGGTATTATGTTAATTATAAACGGGTCATGATTTTTGTTGACGGCATACCGTTAGATTCAACTTTTTCTCAACCTCCAACGATCATTGATGAGAAAACTTTCCTGGAATCTCACTATGCAGAAGATATAAAAGGAATCGAACTTAATTACGCTACAAAATTCGCAGATGTTTATGAACTTAGGTTTATCAGCCCTTGGGAGCCAATTTCTAAATATGCTTTCATAGAAATCACTACCCGCTCGGGCCACGGGCCTTTTTTTGGTAACACCCCTGGCATGTATTTGTACAAGCCTTTACCAATTAGTTGGCCTAAACAGTTTTATAAACCAAAATACGCCGTAAAAGACACGGCTAAGTATTTGCCGGACTTACGCTCAACCATTGACTGGGAGCCTAATATTACAACTAACGCCAACGGGGAAGCTACGGTTTCTTTTTTCACCGCTGATAAACCTTCAACTTATACTTTAATTATTGAAGGGGCTGATATGAACGGGAACCTGGGTTATAAAAAAGACAAGATCAATATAAAATAAAACTCAACACTATGCCATTACCTAAAACCTGCCTGCTTTTATGTATAATCAGCTATTTTATTTTAAGTAGCTATTCCCTGTCTTTTTCACAAACGGTTCCTTTAAAAGACGGGTTATTAAAAATCACAACTTCATCCGATAGCCTTAACAAAAAAAAGCCTTCGGAGAAGCTTTACCTGCAATTTGATAAACCATACTATGCCTTAGGCAATACTATTTGGTTTAAAGCCTACCTGTTAAATGATTATTTAACAGCTTCTGACAAAAGCCGGATCATCAATATTGACATTGCCAATGATAGCAACAAAGTTATCAAACAATACAGGCTGCCCGTGGAAAACGGCATTACATGGGGCAATATCAGCCTTAATGAAAAGGACGGTTTTACAACGGGAACCTATACTATTCGCGCCTATACCAATTGGATGCGCAATTTTGGGAAAGGTTATTTTTTCTATAAAAGTTTTTACATCACCGGCGGTGGTGAAAATGGCTGGCTGGTGAATAAGCAAGTAAAAGAAACAACCCTAAATGGAAGTAATATTACGGACGTTAAGCTACAGTTAAGCAATATGGATAAAAAACCATTTATACTTGAACCATTGCAATTGGCCGTAATGGATGGCAACAGGCGTTTATTTAAGCAAAAGGTTCAAACAGACCTGAGCGGATTAATAGACGTGAATTTTACCATCCCACAAAAAGCAGGCAACCTTACGCTTATCGCCGAAAGCGAAAAAAACGGCAAAAAAGCGGTTATACCTATTGCTTTAAGCCGCGCGGTAAATACTGACGTTCAGTTTTTACCGGAGGGCGGTAATTTAGTTCCCGGAATACCCGTACCCGTCGGCTTTAAAGCGATTGGCGAAGATGGCAAAGGGGTTCAAATTTCGGGCATCGTAACCGATCATACCCGGCAAAAGGTAGCTGAATTTAAGTCGTTGCATAACGGTATGGGCAGTTTTGACCTGACCGTGAAAGAAGGTGAAACCTACACCGCGAAAGTAACTCTGCCAGGCGGACTGATTAAAGAATACCCTTTACCATCTGTAAAACACTCAGGGACGGTTTTGAATATCAAAAACCTAATGGAAAGCGATTACTTGGAGGTTTCTGTTTTCGCGACAAATGATATAGCGAAATCCGGTAACAGTTATTTCTTAATTGGAAAAGCGCGGGGGATTGTTTGTTATGCCGCTGTTTTCGATTTCCGTGAGGGCGACTTTATGAAAAGGAAAATAGCAAAAAATTTGTTCCCTGCCGGGATAGGTCATTTTACAGTAATGACTGCAAAATATCAGCCCTTAAATGAACGGCTGGTATTTATCGACCGCCATGATAGCCTTAATATTCAGTTTAGGCCGGATAAGCCCAGGTACAACGCAAGGGAAAGCGTTGCTTTGCAAATAAAGGTAACGGATAGGAACGGCGACCCTGTTTCTGGTAATTTCTCATTTGCCGTTACAGATGACGCACAGGTGAAAATTGACTCGTTGGACAGCGAAAATATTATTACCAGGATGCTGCTCACCTCTGATTTAAAAGGGTATGTTGAGCAGCCCGGCTATTATCTTAACTCAAAAACAAGCGAAGCCTGGCAGGCGCTTGATAACCTGTTGCTTACCCAGGGATGGGTAGGGTACGATTGGCAGCAGGTATTTAACCCGTCCGCAATTACCTACCAGCCAGAGAAGGAATTTATGGTAAAAGGCAGCGTTTTTAACGTGTTTAACAAGCCTGTTAAAGGCACCGATGTGCTTTTGTTCTCAAAAAAGCCATCAATATTAATGGACACTGTTACAGATAATGCAGGCAAATTTGTTTTTGACCATTTCCCCCGTGTTGATACGCCAATATTTGTACTCAGGGCTGTAAACAAACATGGAAAAAGCTTTAATGTGGGCATTAAAACCGATGATATACAACCTCCTGTCTTTACAAAACCATTTGCACCAACAATAATACCCTGGTATGTAAACAGTGACAGCACTTTGCTTAATTACGCCAAAAGCAACGCGTTAATAAAGCAGCAGCGGGATTTTCCAATCGGTGGACATATATTGAAAGAAGTAAAAATATCGGCAAAGAAAATAATAAAAGACTCCCAAAACCTGAACGGGCCTGGTGAAGCTGATGTAATATTGGATGAAAAGGATTTGGAAGCGGCGGGTAAAAAAACATTGCTGCAATTGTTGCAGGAAAATATTAAAGGGTTTAGGGAAGGTGCTTTTGCCATTGGGAGTGGTTTGAAGGCAATTAAAGACGGATTTTTGTCCGCATATGTAGCCGATCTCAGTAGGTCGTTGTATTGGTATTTTATTAATGGCAAACCTGTAAAACTGATCGTTGACGGAATATCAGCTTCTAAACTTATCACCAGCCCCACCAGCCCTACCGCTTTTATTGATTTGAGAGATTTCCTTGTGAGTCATTCAGCCGAAGATGTAAAAGGTATAGAAATAATCCACACTCCCGGATACGCTACTGCATACCTTTCAAGATATGATCCCGGCGGTCTGATAATTGGAGCATTGCTTAATAATCCGTCGATTGATATCAGCCCCTCGGATATTGCCTTCGTAGAGATCACTACCCGCGGAGGGCATGGCCCCCTAATTGACAACACTCCCGGTATGTACTTGTATAAACCTCTGCCAATTAGCTGGCCCAAACAGTTCTATAAGCCAAAATACGCTGTAAAGAATACCGCTATGCGTTTACCTGACTTACGCTCAACCATTGATTGGGAACCTAATATTACAACCGGTATAAATGGCGAAGCAAGGGTATGGTTTTATACGGCTGATAAATCATCAACTTATACTGTAATTATTGAAGGGGCTGATATGAATGGAAATTTGGGATATAAGTTGGGAAAGATTATTGCTGGCAGCAAATGAATTTGAATGCGATAAGAATCAAAATCAGGTATAAAAAAACCCCGCCATGCATCTGCAAAACGGGGATTTAACATTATTGGAATGTTGTTTTATTTTACTTCTGCTCTTCTTCTTCAGGCTTTTTGTTTTCGCCTTTTCTGACTGCTATTTTTATTTCGCTGGTTTCGGTGTCAATGCCAATTTCCATGGTATCGCCTTCGCTCAACTCACCTTTTAATATTTCTTCGGCAATAGGGTCTTCCAGGTATTTCTGGATAGCACGTTTTAATGGGCGCGCCCCAAATTGCGAGTCGTAACCCTTCTCGGCAATAAACTCTTTTGCCGCCAAAGTAAGCTCAATTTTATAGCCTAATAAACGTACCCTGTTAAATAAGTAATCAAGTTCAATATCAATGATCTTGAATATTTCTTCTTTACCAAGTGAATTAAACACGATCACATCATCAATACGGTTCAAAAACTCAGGGGCGAATGCGCGTTTCAGCGCGTTTTCAATCACACCTCTCGAATGTGCGTCGGCCTGGGTGGTTTTAGCGCTGGTGGTGAAACCAACACCCTGACCAAAGTCTTTCAGCTGACGTGCGCCGATGTTAGAAGTCATAATGATGATCGTATTCCTGAAATCAACCTTGCGGCCTAATGAATCAGTCAACTGTCCTTCATCCAATACCTGCAACAGGATATTGAACACATCAGGGTGTGCTTTTTCAATTTCATCAAGCAATACAACCGCATAAGGCTTGCGGCGTACTTTTTCGGTTAATTGCCCGCCTTCTTCATACCCAACATAGCCCGGAGGCGCGCCAACCAAACGCGATACAGCGAATTTTTCCATGTATTCGCTCATATCAATCTGTATCAGGGCGTCTTCGGTATCGAACATAAAGCGCGAAAGCTCTTTCGCCAGCTCTGTTTTACCAACACCGGTAGGCCCCAGGAAAATAAATGAACCGATAGGCTTTTTAGGGTCCTTCAATCCGGCGCGTGTACGTTGAATGGCACGGGTTAATTTTTTGATCGCTTCCTCCTGGCCTATAACTTTACTGCCAACAGTTTCAGCCATGTTCAGCAGTTTGTAACTGTCGGCCTGGCCTACACGCTGAACCGGGATCCCGGTCATCATGGATACTACTTCGGCAACGTTATCTTCTGTTACGGTATAGCGTTTCGATTTGGTTTCGGCTTCCCAAATGGCTTTGGCCTGTTCCAATTCTTCAAGTAAATGTTTTTCGGTATCACGTAGTTTTGCAGCTTCTTCGTATTTCTGGCTGCGTACTACTTTGTTTTTCTCGATCTTGATCTGCTCTATCTTTTGCTCAATATCCAGAATATTTTGTGGTACATGGATATTGGTTAAATGAACGCGGGAACCTGATTCGTCCAATGCATCAATAGCCTTATCCGGTAAAAAACGGTCGGTAATATACCTCGTAGTTAAGGACACACAGGCATTAATGGCTTCCGGAGTATAGGTGACGCCATGGTGCTCTTCGTATTTTTCTTTTATGCGGTTCAGTATCTCTATGGTTTCGTCCGGTGTGGCCGGTTCAACCATTACCTTTTGGAAACGACGGTCTAAAGCGCCGTCTTTTTCAATATACTGGCGGTATTCGTCTAAAGTTGTAGCCCCGATGCATTGGATTTCTCCGCGTGCAAGGGCCGGCTTAAACATATTGGAGGCATCAAGCGAGCCAGAAGCGCCGCCTGCGCCAACTATAGTATGTATTTCGTCGATAAATAAAATAACATCCGGTGATTTTTCAAGTTCGTTCATCACCGCTTTCATACGTTCTTCAAACTGCCCCCGGTATTTGGTGCCGGCAACAAGCGAAGCAAGATCAAGCGTAACAACACGTTTATTAAATAAAACCCGTGAAACTTTACGCTGCACTATGCGCAATGCCAATCCTTCGGCAATGGCCGATTTACCAACACCAGGCTCACCTATTAATATAGGGTTGTTCTTTTTACGGCGGGAAAGTATTTGCGATACCCTCTCAATTTCTTTTTCGCGGCCCACAATGGGGTCCAAACGCCCGTCTTCGGCAGCTTTGGTTAAATCGCGGCCGAAATTATCCAATACGGGGGTTTTTGATTTAATGTCCGATACTTTTTTGGGCTGGCTGAATGATTCCTCTTCTTTAAAATCATCATCGCCGCCGGTAGGTGATCCGGGCATTTCGTTGGTTATATCATTTTTATGTGATTCCACTTCGCTCTTAAAGATTTCGTAGTTAACATTAAACTGCATCAATATCTGCGATGCGATGTTATCTTCATCACGCAGGATGGAGAGCAATAAATGCTCTGTACCAATTACGTCGCTCTTGAAAATTTTAGCTTCCAGATAAGTGATCTTTAATACTTTTTCGGCCTGTTTGGTCAAAGGAATACTCCCTATATGTACATTAGTGCCGATAGTCCCTTTGACAGCATCCTCAACCGAGCGTCTTAATTTTGCCGTGTCAACAGTTAATTCTTTTAATAATTTTATTGCAATGCCATCCCCGTCCCTTATCAAACCCAACAAAAGGTGCTCAGTACCAATATAGTCATGCCCGAGGCGCAAGGCCTCCTCTCTGCTATATTGAATAACATCCTTAACCCGCGGCGAAAATTTAGCTTCCATATATATCCTTCCGATTATAACGCCCTAATGTATTAAATTGTTTCAATAATCAGGACGAGTTGTTTTTACACTTATCAACAATATTATTGCCAAGTTTTAAACTTACCCGTAAAGCAGCCATTGAAATAATGTGCGTTATGATAAACTTAATTTTTTTTTAGCAATTTTATAAATAAAACCTGCAATTGCAATGGCGTTTTATAAATAAATCATTATTTATATCTTTTTGATATTAATATGATCAAATGGTTTAATTACAGGTACGGGCGCCAGGCGCCTGGTGCGATATTGTCATAAAAGCAGCCAATTATATGACATTACGGCATTAGTTTTTGTTACAGAAAGGTTGATTAAGTGAAAAACCCTTAAAAAAACACATAAAATATATACGAAGAATCATCAGGAATTGATTTGCCAAACGCATATTTTCCTTCATATTTGTTCCAATATTTACTTCGATTAACCAATCAATAATTCGATCAATCAATAATTCAATAATTAATACATGGCAGACGAAAAAATAATTTTTTCAATGGCAGGGGTTAGCAAGATATATCCCCCGCAAAAAACGGTTCTAAAAAACATTTATTTATCATTTTTCTATGGCGCCAAAATCGGTGTCATTGGCTTAAACGGCTCCGGTAAATCGTCCTTATTAAAAATAATTACAGGGATAGATAAAACAAATATAGGCGAAGTGGTTTTTTCGCCGGGATACACCGTAGGCTACCTGAGCCAGGAGCCCGAACTCGACCCCAATAAAACAGTGAAGGAAGTGGTGGAGGAAGGTGTTGCCGAAACTACAGCTTTATTAAAGGAGTACGAAGAGATCAACGAAAAATTTGGTCTTCCTGAATATTACGAGGATGCCGATAAGATGGATAAGCTGATGACCAGGCAAGGGGAATTACAGGATAAAATTGACGCGGTAAACGCCTGGGAACTTGATGTTAAGCTGGAACGCGCCATGGATGCCCTGCGCTGCCCCGATCCGGACACGAAAATTGCTGTACTGTCGGGCGGTGAACGCCGCCGCGTAGCCTTATGCCGCCTTTTGTTGCAGGAACCGGATGTTTTGCTGCTGGATGAACCTACCAACCACCTCGATGCAGAATCTATCGACTGGCTGGAGCAGCATTTGAAACAATATAAAGGTACCGTAATAGCTGTAACCCACGACCGCTATTTTCTGGATAACGTTGCCGGATGGATCCTGGAACTGGATAGGGGAGAAGGTATCCCATGGAAGGGAAATTATTCCTCGTGGCTTGACCAAAAAGCGAAACGTTTGGCCCAGGAAGACAAGACCGAAAGCAAACGCCAGAAAGCCCTGGAGCGCGAACTGGAATGGGTGCGTATGGGGCCGAAAGGCCGTCATGCCAAATCAAAGGCGCGTTTGTCCAATTACGATAAATTAGCTTCAGAAGAAACAAAGGACAGGGAAGATAAGCTGGAACTGTTTATTCCGCCGGGCCCGCGTTTGGGGAATATTGTGATTGAGGCAAACGGCGTAAGCAAATCTTATGGTGAAAAATTATTGTTCGATAACCTCAACTTTTCGTTGCCGCCGGCAGGGATAGTAGGGATTATCGGCCCCAACGGCGCTGGTAAAACCACCCTGTTCCGCCTGATCACCGGGCAGGACCAGCCGGATGCCGGAACGTTCCGCGTGGGCGAAACTGTTGCATTAGGTTATGTTGATCAGTTGCATGATGATCTTGATCCTCAGAAATCTGTTTGGGAAAACATCACCAACGGACAGGAAACCATATTGGTAGGTAACAAGCCCATCAATTCAAGGGCTTATGTTTCCAAATTCAATTTTAACGGCGCCGACCAGCAAAAAAAGGTGGGGATTTTGTCCGGCGGGGAACGTAACAGGGTGCATTTGTCAATTACCCTGAAAAAAGGCTCCAACGTATTACTGCTGGATGAGCCAACCAATGATATTGACGTAAACACCCTTCGTGCCTTAGAAGAAGCCCTGGAAAACTTCGGCGGCTGTGCTGTAGTGATCAGTCACGACCGCTGGTTTTTAGACAGGATCTGTACCCACATCCTTGCCTTTGAAGGCAACAGCCAGGTTTACTTTTTTGAAGGCAATTATTCGGATTATGAAGAGAATCGGAAAAAACGACTGGGGGACATAGCGCCGAAGAGGATAAAGTATAAGAAGCTGACGGTGTAAGCCCCTGATATTAGATTTACGAAGTTAAAACTTCGTAAATCTTCTGAATAAATGCATGTCGTATAGGTTTTACCTTGTAAGGCTGAAAATTGGGATTACAGCCCTGAAAGGGCGTAATATGTCAACGATGGGTGACAGTCCATCGCGCGACATAGCCGGGTGGCAATCCGATATAACGCCCTTTCAGGGCTATGAAATTCATTATCTTTATACACAGGGCTTTGCCCTGTGCAGATGTATTACGCCCTTTCAGGGCTAAGACGACATAGTAAGGCGTGCACCTTCTAATCATCCGCACCCGCATATCCGCACCCGCATATCTACATCCCCGCATATCCACATCCCCGCATCTGCACATTTGCACATCCCCGCATCTGCACATCAAAAACCTAACCTGTTAACATTCAATATAATGTTAACAAATAAATCACACTATATTTACGTTTATATGGAAGTATATCGCTTATTTTTATAGACCCTAAAAAGGTCAGCTATAATTTTACCTAAAAAATAAATTTATGACCTGGAGAAAATTTAGCGGCGAAGTCATTCAATCGCCAATTTTAGAAGCCGTGGAGAGGGCCATCGAAAGGGAAACCGCCCTTGGCAACAAGCTCAAAGTTTGTATCGGCACCGATTCGCAGGTGAAAGGAACTGTCACGGATTTTGCAACGGTTATTGTTTTTTTGCGCGAGCAGCGCGGTGGATTTATGTTTATTCACCAGGAGCGCACATCGCAAAAAATGAGCATCAAAGAAAGGATGCTCAACGAAGTGCAGAAATCTATCGACATCGCCTACAAACTTTGCGACCTGCTTGACCTGTATGATGTAGGCCTTGAAGTACATGCCGACATTAACACCAACCCGATGTTTAAATCGAACCAGGCCCTGCACGAGGCTATGGGTTACATTTTAAGTATGGGTTTTGTATTTAAGGCCAAGCCCGAAGCCTTTGCAAGTTCTTATTGCGCTAATAAAATGGTGCAGTAATAATTTAGGTGTGTTGTTGATTGAGTTGATTAAGTGAGTGGTTGTATCGGCCAGCTCACTATTCACCGTTCACATCTCACCAAACTACCTGTAATCAAGCCTGTAGATAAAGGCGAGTGATGCGGTGGTTCCAACGCCCGTGTTCCGTCCGGTTAAAAACTGCCCGCCGCTTAAAAACAAAGAAACTTCATGGGAAAATGAATGGCCGTAACCTATGGAGGCTTGTAAAAACGAAAAATCCTTGTCGGTTTGAGGAATGGGTGAAAAGCTCTTGTTATTACTAAAGGAATTGATGCCGCTCAATGTGACAGATATCTGGTTCATAAATTTTTTGTCGAGCGATAATCCAAATGTGCCATTAAATCTGTTCTGTATCGGCCCATCGGTACCGAAATATTGCCTTACGCCATCAGCTAAGTTAAAATAGCTGCTTTCTCCAAACAGGTGTCCCGAACCCGAGAACGCGAGTTTTAGCTCGGCGCCTTCTTCACCATAACCTAAACTGGCATTGTTGGTGTACAGTGGGGTAATTGCAGTGCCCTGTAATGAGAAATAATAAACAAAATTAATATTGGCCAGGTAATACCTGATCCCGGTTTCCAGGTCGGTTAAACCCGAGCTTGGTGCGGTAGCCAGGCTATAATTATTATAAACATACGGCAGCGTAGCAACAAATGCAAATCGCCTGCTTATGCCATATTCGGTATAAAGGGTTACACCTATTGAACTAAATTTACCGCCATTAGGAAAAGGTTTTTTTACGCCGGTAGAATCCCACTCAGAATTTGCGAAAAAATAACTCACCGAAGGGGATATTAACAACCGGCCCGGACGAACAGGGAACCCGCCATCGGCATAGCTTAAATTTTGAAAGGTTGTAAAGAGAATTACAGTAAGAAACAGAACTCTGAATAAATATTTTCCAGGCTTCATAAATTATATTTTTGTTTAAAACAATCCAAATTGGTCACGCATCCACCGTCCTTCGTATGCACTATATTCCAGGCCTATCTCATGTGCCAGGTCTCTGAATATCATTAAATGTTTGGGTGCCCTGATGCTATTATACAAGGTATATACATTATTTGGCGGCGCTATATTATCAACCAATCCCATCCCAACCAGTGTTGGACATTCAATGTCTGTTGCGAAATTTTTAGCATCAAAATAATCCATATTCTCCATCACCTTATCCATGGTTAGCCCCGGCCTTGTGTTAATATATCTCCCGATATCGATAAAAGGCCAATCAACTTCACCCACAAGGTTGCGGATATCGCTCAATATAGGATTCGCAGCTGAACAGAAGTTTATGCGCTTATCAACTCCGGAAGTTGCAATTGCTAAAAATCCGCCCAAACTGCCACCTGTAGCTATGATGTTATCATGCCTTAATTCGGGGCGCGAACAGATAAAATCAACCGCCCGTACACAGTCCATTATAGCGCCTTTCAGAATGTATTTGTTTTTATCTTCAAGATTAAGGGTGATATACGTATCTCTTCTCACATCAATCACATCACGGCTATAGCCTGATCCCCTTATATTTAAAGTAAATATGGCAATATCCGGATCGGAGCCGCTCATTGGGCCAAGGGTTACCTGGTAACCCGGCAGGCCAAGCAATACGGCAAATTTCTTGTTTTTATTTTTGTTAACCGGCTCAGTTAAAAAACCGCGGATCAACAGGTTATCCAGCGAGCGCATTTCCACCAAAAATACCTTACGGCCATCTTTACTGGAGTCGGGCATTTCTGTTACTTTATATTGCGGTTTTACATTGGCTAATTCCTGCCTGGCATTATGCCAAAATGATTCAAAATCAGCCGGCTTGCTGTATGATGAACTTATTTCAGCCGGCCTTATTCCGAATGCTTTTCGGGTGGTATCATCATAATCGGATACATTGATCATGAAACTGATTTTATAAAAACCAGCCTTTAAACCCGGGATTTCAAAATCGTAATTACTCAAAGCTTTTCCGCCAATTCTTATATGTATCGAGTCGGCTTTTACTTCTTTACCGGTTTCAGTGGTTACCAGGTAGGAGATTTCCCCCGATTCAGCATTTTTATAGCTGTTCATAACCTGGAAGGTATAGGAGGCGGTTGAACTAAAAATACCGTTGCTGCTATGGGGCTTTAACACGGTTGTTACGGTTCCGCCATCATTTTCACCACTTTGTGCCGAAGCTGTATGTACCCCTGTTACAGAGATCAGCAAGCCGGCAATTGTTAAAAATTTATTTAGAATGCTTTTCATCATATTAATTCGAATGTCGGGCCAGGTATTTTTTTTCTTGCGGCTGCTAACCGGTTTTTTCCGAATTGCCTGGTAACTAATTTTTTATCTTCCTTATGGTTATTTCCGTGCCGGAATTTATTTAACCTGCAAAACGTGCTCACGAATATACCTGATACGCCGTTTCTGCAAATTAACATTCACCTTTTTTTAATTGTTTAACAAATACTTCCGTTAATCTACTATCCCTTTCGGGCGGGGTTGATATTTGATCAAAAAGTTTGACCTGCGGATGTAATGGTTTAGCGGCTCTTCAATTAATTTAAATAAAGTGACCGAAACGGCGTTTAATACGATGAAAATGTAAATAAGGTTTAGCCAGTCGTATTCAAAGGGCGAATGCCAGTCCACCCCCCACTTATCATACAGCGAGAAAGTATAATCATTCAGGTGGTTTATGCCACCGCTCAGGAGGGTATAGATCCAGCCCAGGTGGACAAGATAAAAGATATAGGAGCTTTTGCCCAGCAATTCGATAAAAGGATTTGCCAGAAATTTTTTAAACAGGGTAGTTTCTGTAAGCAGGCCATAAAAAAACAATGCCACAGCTATACAGAGCGCGTAATTATTGGTGATGATGCCGATCGGGCTTTCTAAACCGGCATTCCATGGTTTGGTAATTGGCTGCAGCGCCATAATAAAAACGCAGCAAAATATCAGGGTAAAACCAATAGGGGTAAATTTGATTTTGTTTGTGCGCGTAAAACCATTTTTAAGGACATAACGGGCCAGTTGCACGCCAACAAAAAACTCGAAACACCGCCCGAAAAAAGTAAACAGCAGCACAAAGGGAAAATTGCCGAAGAATCCGTGCCAATCCACATTTCTGAATATCAACACCATTAAAACGGCAAAGGATGTAATGATCAGCGGCTGGATATAAAACTTATTATACTTTTTTGCAATGAAGAAAATGATAGGCGCCGAAAAATAAAAACACTCCTCAACTGTAAGCGACCATCCCTGTGCTATGCCGGTATCCCAAAACTGGTAAAAAAAGCCGCGCAAAAAAGTAATGTTTAAAAACATAAGCGCTACCGGGTTGCCGCTTCCTTTGGTAATGCTTTTATCCCCCGAAATAAAATAATAGGTAAAGGCAGCTACCGTGAGTAAAAAATACATGGGATAAATGCGGGCCACACGGTTTTTAAGGTATTGCTTAAACCAGTCTTTTGTTAGATGAAAACTATTGTAATACCGGAAAGTGATCAGGAATCCTGACAGCACAAAGAAAATACTTACACCGATGTGGAACTCGCCCAAAAAACGTCTGATGATATGAGGAAAACCGCCATCGAACACGTAACAGAAATGGGATATAAATACCAGGTACGCTGCCATGGCGCGTACCCCTGTTAATGCCGGAACATAATTTTGTTGTAACCTTTGTGACAAAACCGTTTTAATTATAAAATAATTCCTAAGATAGTTAATTGGCGGTTGTTTACGCAAAAAAGCCGGCTAAGTTGTGGCCTCACCCTGCCCTCTCCAAAGGAGAGGGTTTAGGAAAGCCTCACCTAAATCCTCTCCTTTGGAGAGGATTTAAAAAAGGGGGGCGGGTTTTAGAACCCTCTCCTTTGGAGAGGGCAGGGTGAGGCTTGATCCCTGCACAACCCCTCTGTTTAATATCTTTTGATCAATATAATACTGTATTTCTGATTTTTTGAGACCCCAGTTGGGTGCGATCAACAGGTCGAGATCGCTGAGGCCGAACAGACGCTGGATCACAAGGTCGGGGCGGACCAGCGGCAAAAGTTCGCAAAGGAAGTCGGCATATTCATCCAGTGTAAAAACTTTAAACGGTTGCCGTTTATATTTTACACCCATTACCGAACCCTCAACGATATGTAAGTGGTGAAATTTGACAAATTTGATCTGCGGGAAACGGTTGATCTCATCTGCATAACGCAACATCATTTCCTTGGTTTCCCAGGGGAAACCGAAAACGGTATGCACGCAAATATCAAGCTTGCTGTTTTCCAGCAATTTCAGGGTTTTTATCATGTCATCATGACTGCAACCCCGGTTGATCTGCGCAAGGGTGTCGTTATATATCGATTCCATGCCCATTTCCAGGTCCACGTCAAAACGGTCGGTATAACTCTCCAGAAGCGCTATTTTTTCAGCATCTATACAATCCGGCCTGGTTCCTACCGACAATCCGACAATATCCTCGGTATGGTAGCTCAATGCCTCATCGTACAACATTTTAAGATAATGTACAGGGGCATAAGTATTGGTATTGGGCTGAAAATAGATAATAAATTTATCGGCCTTATTGCCTTTGCGGGCACGTTCAACACCCTGTATCACCTGTTCGCGCACAGATGGGTTATTACGCGATACGGAAGGCGTGAATGAATCAACATTACAATAGGTACAGCCGCCATAGCCTTTTGAGCCGTCGCGGTTGGGGCAGGTAAACCCGCCGTCAACTATTACTTTGAACACGCGCTGCCCTTTGTATTTTTGGCGCAGCCATGCACCGTAATTGTTGTACCCTTTATAGCCCTGGTTTACCGCTTCTGCTGTTATTTGCATTTGCTGCAAAGATAGGCTTTTTTGTTTCATGGATTTTTACGGAACACCTCCTTAAAATAAAAGTGACAGCAATCATTGCCCGTCTTGCAGAAATGATACAATTTTGCGCCCTTTAGAATAATATAAAATGCTGAAAGCAATTTTTGGAAATAATCCGCAGGAAACGATTAACAGGACTAACAAGGCTGTGATCATTTGGTTAGGCGTTGGGGTAGGCATGCTGATGATACAGATCCTGCTTGGAGGGATTACCCGTTTAACCGGTTCGGGTTTATCAATTACTGAGTGGCAGCCACTTATGGGCGCATTGCCGCCATTAAACCAACACGCCTGGCTGCAAAGTTTCAATAAATACCAGCAAATTGCACAGTTTAAAAAAATAAACAACCAGTTTACGTTAGCTGACTATAAGGCGATTTTCTTTTGGGAATGGCTGCACCGTGAATGGGCGCGGCTTATGGGCCTGGTATTTATTATTCCTTTCCTTGTTTTTCTTTTTCAAAAAAAGATCCACCGCGACATGGTTAAACCAATGATCATCCTGTTTGTTTTGGGCGGTTTACAGGGGGCCATCGGCTGGATCATGGTGCAAAGCGGGCTGAATGATACCGATATTGCTGTAAGCCATATAAAGTTGGCCATCCATTTTATGTGCGCACTTTTTTTACTTGTGTACCTTTTGTGGCTAACCTTAAAGCTGGGTGTACCTGACGGTGAGGTATTGTATGCGCCCAAGTTAAAACGGTTGAATATTATCCTGCTGTCGTTATTGTTTTTTCAGCTCATTTATGGCGCTTTTATGGCGGGCACACATGCCGCGCTGAGCGCACCAACCTGGCCTGATATTAACCGCGCTTTTATCCCGGAAGGGATGGCCGCTAACGGGAGTTTTTTTTATAATTTATATGCCAATCCGATAACAATCCAGTTTATTCACCGTTCACTGGCCTACCTGATCGGGTTCATAAGTATATTATGGTTTGTTAAAGCCATAAAAATGCCTGTTTATTCGTGGTTATATAAATTCCGGCTCATTCCTTTGTTGCTGGTTATTTTGCAAATTATATTGGGCGTTTTAGCGTTGTTGAACAGTGTTTTTTTCAAAACAGCGATCTATTATTCCGTTGTCCATCAGTTTACAGGAATGCTGCTGTTAACTTCCCTTGTTATTAGCCTTTATTTGAGCAAACAGGAACAAAGGACAGCTGAAGACTGAACTTACCCGGAAACAAAGGGCTTTTAAATGATTTGTTACCGAAGTTTTTGGCCTCTGAATTTTTATCGCTGAACGGTAAGGCGGAATTTGGCTAAAGCCTTAATTGATACTTCTTTATCTGTCCCGAAAATCAGGGCCGCAATGAATGTAACATAGTGTGTAATTCATTGCCGTCCCTTTTAAGGGAAGGGGGGTAAACAAAGAACTAAGGGCTTTAGCCCAAATTAGGTGATTAGCGATAATATGATTTGCACCCTTTCGGGGTATCGGCGTCCGCATAAACGAAATATTATGCATGCATAAATTTTACATACTTTATTTATGTTAATTTTGCTTTATATTAATTATAGCCCGCCATGGAAAGCATTGCCCCGTACCATTCAAAATACAAGATCCGTTTTGTAACTGCCGCTTCGCTGTTCGACGGGCATGATGCCACCATAAACATTATGCGCCGCATTTTGCAGTCGTCGGGTGCAGAGGTGATCCATCTCGGGCATAACCGGTCTGTTGAAGAAGTGGTGAACTGCGCCATACAGGAAGATGTGCAGGGTATTGCCTTAACAAGTTACCAGGGCGGGCACGTGGAATATTTTAAGTACATGCACGATCTGCTCAAAGAGCGCGGGGCGGGTCATATCAAAATATTTGGCGGCGGAGGCGGCGTGTTTTTGCCGGATGAGATCAAAGAATTGCAGGATTATGGCATAGCCCGTATTTATTCACCTGATGATGGTCGCACCATGGGCTTGCAGGGCATGATCAACGATATGCTGCGGCAGTGCGACTTCCAGAACAAAATAAAACTAAACGGCGAACTGAAACACCTGCCCGAAAAAGATATAAAATCAATCGCCACCGCGATAAGTATTGTTGAAAATTACCCCAAAGAAGCCGATCACTTTTTATCCGAGGTACATAAGATCATCAGCACCAATCATACCCCTGTCATTGGGATTACAGGTACCGGCGGCTCGGGAAAATCATCCTTAGTTGATGAAATAGTGCGGCGGTTTTTGATGGAAACTGATAAAACACTGGCCATTATCTCTGTAGATCCCTCCAAACGTAAAACGGGCGGCGCTTTATTGGGCGACAGAATCAGGATGAATGCCATTAACAGTCCGCGTGTTTACATGCGTTCGCTGGCAACCAGGCAGGCAAATCTGGCTTTATCCAAACATGTACAGGAAAGTATTGATATCTGCAAAGCTGCAGGTTACGATCTCATCATCGTGGAGACCTCCGGCATAGGGCAGTCGGATACGATGATCACCGATTATTGCGATTTGTCGTTATACGTAATGACGCCGGAATTCGGAGCTGCTACCCAACTCGAAAAAATAGACATGCTCGATTTTGCCGACATGGTGGCCCTCAATAAATTCGACAAACGCGGCGCGCTGGATGCCATCCGCGATGTACGCAAGCAGTATAAACGGAACCATCACCTTTTCAACGCAAAGGATGATGAGATCCCTGTTTATGGTACTATGGCCTCCCAGTTTAACGACCCCGGCATGAATACGCTGTTTGAGGCATTGATGAAAGCTATCAAAGCGAAAACCGGAATTAACTTTGTCGATGCAAAAAGCATCGCCCATTTGCATACCGGCGAATCAGAAAAAATATACATCATCCCGCCTGACAGGGTTCGTTACCTGGCCGAAATCGTTGAAAACAGCCAGGCCTATAAGCATTGGGTGAATGAACAATGTAAAATTGCCCAGCAGTTGTTCCAGATAGATGGCGTAAAGGGTATCCTTACATTTGGAGATGGGGTAAAAGGCCGGGCTCCTGATCAGGGAAATACAATAATCCCGTCTTACTCCGAAGGACAGGGCGCCAAAGGTAATGTCTCTTCCAGTGCTGCGGATTTAAGCGAGGCTCTGCAGGATATTCAAAAGCACCTGGAAGAACACCTGCACCCCGAATGTAAACGACTGTTAAAGCACTGGCCGCATACCGTTAAAAAATATACCGCCGAAAACTTTATTTATAAAGTTCGGGATAAAGAAATTAAACAGCCGCTTTATTATACCTCGCTTTCGCAGCTGCGCATCCCAAAAATAGCCTTGCCCAAATACGAGGCATGGGGCGATATTCTGCGCTGGCTGCTTACTGAAAATTTGCCGGGAGAATTCCCTTATACAGCAGGTGTATTCCCGCTAAAGCGTGAGGGAGAGGACCCAACCCGCATGTTCGCAGGTGAGGGCGGTCCCGAACGGACAAACAAACGTTTTCACTATGTTTCGCTGGGGCAACCGGCCCATCGGTTATCTACTGCGTTTGATTCGGTCACTTTGTACGGTGAGGACCCGCATATCCGCCCTGATATTTATGGTAAAATCGGTAATTCGGGTGTAAGCATCGCCACACTGGATGATGCTAAAAAGCTGTATTCGGGCTTTGATCTTTGTCATGCTTCCACATCAGTGTCCATGACTATTAACGGTCCGGCACCGATGCTGCTTGGCTTTTTTATGAATGCGGCTATCGACCAGCAATGTGAAAAATATATTACCGAACATAAACTGGAGCATTTAGTGGAGGCGAAGTTTAAGGAGTTGTATGATGATAAAGGGTTAGCAAGGCCGGCGTATCGCCTCACCCAAACCCTCTCCAAAGGAGAGGGCCTAAGAAGCCTCACCCTGGCCCTCTCCAAAGGAGAGGGAGATAAGGAAAAAGGAGAGGGGGGTAAGAGGTTTGGTTATGAGATTGGTGATTCAAAAATTTGGGAGACGCTAAAGGTAAATTCAAGAGAAAGCAGGCAAAATCAAACCGAAGCGGAAAATATTTTATGGCAGCTATTAAGAAATAATCAAACCGGGTACAAAATCAGAAGGCAGCACGCCATTGACGGTTATATTGCGGATTTTGTTTGTTTGGGTAAAGGTTTAGTAATTGAAGTTGACGGAGGTTATCATGAACAAGAAATTACCAGGGAACTGGATGAAATAAGAACCCAGGTTTTAAACACGGAAGGATTCGATGTTATACGGTTTTCAAATGATGAAGTGCTGAAGGATGCTCAAAAAGTTGTTGAAGCCATAAAACAAACATTAATTAATCAACCAGACAGGAAAGTTCCTTCCTTTGGAGACGATACGCCTCACCCTGCCCTCTCCAAAGGAGAGGGTTCTGATGCAGGTGGTTTAAATGAGGCGGATCGCAAAGTCCTCTCTTTTGGAGAGGATTTAGGTGAGGCTAATGTCCAGCCTCACCCTGCCCTCTCCAAAGGAGAGGGTTCTGAAAAGGGTGAAGTTAAAGTCCTCTCCTTTGGAGAGGATTTAGGTGAGGCAACCTCCCTCTCCTTTGGAGAGGGCCGGGGTGAGGCTTTACCCGCAGGCAACAACGGCCTCGGTCTCATGCTCCTCGGCCTCACCGGCGACCAGGTTTTACCACCCGATGTGTACGCGAAAATCAAAGCTTATGCCATTGCCACAGTTCGTGGTACGGTACAGGCGGATATTTTAAAGGAAGACCAGGCGCAAAATACCTGTATTTTCTCTACCGAATTCGCTTTGCGGATGATGGGCGATATACAGCAGTATTTTATCAATGAAAAGGTGCGCAACTTTTATTCGGTTTCAATCTCCGGCTACCATATTGCCGAAGCCGGGGCTAACCCTGTTACGCAGCTCGCTTTTACCTTATCCAACGGTTTTACTTATGTGGAGTATTACCTGAGCCGAGGGATGCATATTGATAATTTCGCACCAAACCTGTCTTTCTTTTTCTCCAACGGGATTGATCCCGAATATTCTGTTATTGGCCGTGTGGCCAGGCGCATCTGGGCAAAGGCTGTTAAAAACAAATACAAGGGTAACGACCGTTCCCAAAAACTGAAATACCATATCCAAACCAGCGGGCGTTCGTTACATGCGCAGGAGATTGATTTTAATGATATCCGCACCACTTTACAGGCTTTGTATGCTATTTATGATAACTGCAATTCGCTGCATACCAATGCTTACGATGAGGCCATCACCACCCCAACCGAAGAATCAGTACGCAGGGCGATGGCTATCCAGCTGATTATTAACCGGGAACTGGGCCTCGCCAAAAATGAGAACCCGATACAGGGCGCATTCATTATTGAGGAACTGACCGACCTGGTGGAAGAAGCCGTAATGGCCGAATTTAAAGCTATCAACGACCGTGGGGGCGTATTGGGCGCTATGGAAACCATGTACCAGCGCAGCAAGATACAGGAAGAATCGCTTTATTATGAAACCCTGAAACATACCGGCGAATACCCGATCATCGGCGTAAATACTTTCCTTAACAAAAAAGGTTCGCCAACCATTGTGCCCTCCGAAGTTATCCGTGCTACGGAAGAGGAAAAGCAGTTCCAGATTGAAGCGCTGCATGAGTTTCAGCACCGCAATGAAGAAAAAATCCCGCAGCTATTAAAAAACCTGCAAAAAACCGCCATTGCCGGTGAGAATATTTTCGAAAGCTTGATGGAGGCTTGTAAGTATTGTTCGCTTGGCCAAATTTCACATGCTTTGTATGAGGTCGGGGGGCAGTACAGAAGGAATATGTGAGGTTTTGGTGATTGGAGATTTGAGGTTGGAGATTGGTTAAAATGTTTTATTTTGCACCATGATCTCTGAAATAATCGAAGACGAAACCTTTATCAAAATAACCGCTGATGCCATTGCCGGCCGAAAGTGCACTTATGAAAATTGCGAGTTTATCAACTGCGATCTTTCTTATGCCCACCTGTCGGGGATCGTTTTTATTACCTGCAGGTTCGAGGGCTGCAATTTGTCGTTGATACATTTATCCGATACCGGGTTACAGGATATTCAGTTTAAGGACTGCAAATTAAGCGGCGCCGATTTCAGCAAAAGTTGCGACTTTTTGTTTGAGGTGAATTTTACCAATTGTATCCTTGATAACGCCATCTTCTACAAAAAGAAAAACAAAGGCGCAAAATTTACAGATTGCTCGATGGTTGAAACTGATTTTACCTGGGCCGATCTGAGCGATGTCCAATTTAATAATTGCAACCTTAACCGTGCTTTCTTTAACCGCACCATATTAAAAAATGCCGACTTCAGGACTGCCTATAATTTCATCATCGACCCGGATATTAATACTTTAAAAAAAGCGAAGTTTTCGGTTCATGGTTTGCCGGGGTTACTGGCTAAGTATGATATAAGGATTGAGGGGTAACACCAACTAAAAAACTTACGAGTTTTCATAACTTCGTAAATCTGACATTTCCAGGCCGGCCGGAACGCAGGGTCCTCTGCGAGAGACGGGAACAACTAAAATATAGCTTCTTCTACGCAATTTATAAGGTCTTCCGTCTTTATCATCCCTGCAATTTTGCCTTTTACTTCAATACCGAGACCGGCTATATTTTTATGCAATTGCAGGCGGCCTTTAAACAGGCTTTTTTCATCAGACAGGATAAAATGCTCAAGTGTTTTTAAATCAATTATCCGGCAAACGTTTTCCACTTCACCATTATGTACAATTAACCGAACCCTTTTTTTATGGGGTTCGATGGAAAACAGTAGTTCGTTATTAAGTTTTATTGCTATCATCTAATTTTTTTAACATTCTGAAAATCAGGTATAAAATAGAAAATAATGGAATCCGGCGCTCTCCCGGTTAAAAGAAATTTATAGCAAAATGTTTCAAACAAATGTTGAATAACCTTGTTGGTAACTTTAGTGGAGAAAAGTGGTAAAAAGTGGTAGAAGAAACTTAATTTTACACTACAAATAATATCAAAGTTTCATAATGTCATATTTGATCGGCGAGTTTGAATGTAAACTGGATACCAAAGGGCGTATGATGATCCCTTCTGGCCTCAAAAAACAGCTTCCCGAAGCTGAAAGTGAGGGCCTTGTGATCAATCGCGGCTTTAAAAAGTATTTAGTCATATACACAAAAACTGAGTGGAACAAAAAACTCGACGAATTGAACAAACTTAACCAATATGAAACTAAAAGCATAGAATTTATCAGATATTTTACCCGTGGCGCAACTGAGCTTACGCCTGATGCCACAGGGCGGATAAATTTACCTCAGTTGTTACTGGATTACGCAGGCATTAAAAGTGATGTTGTGCTTACCTGTCAGCTAAACAAAATTGAGGTTTGGGACAAAACGGCTCACCGTGCAATGATTGATAACGAGCCTGATGATTTTGCGGGCCTTGCCGAAGAGGTAATGGGTGGGAACAGAAAGGGGGCAGGCAATGAGTAATTACCATACTCCGGTTATGCTTGCTGAATGTATTGAAGGTTTAAACATCAGGCCCGATGGTACTTATGTTGATGTTACTTTTGGCGGCGGCGGTCATTCCCGCGAAATATTAAAGCATTTAAACGACTACGGAAAGTTGCTGGCATTTGATCAGGATGCCGATGCCAGGCAAAATATAATTGATGATAAACGCTTCGTTCTCATCGATCAGAATTTCAGGTACCTCAAAAACTTTTGCCGCCTGCACCATGCTATCCCCGTTGATGGTGTATTGGCCGATCTCGGTGTTTCATCATATCAGTTCGACCAGGCCGAAAGAGGCTTCTCTATCCGCTTTGATGCGGAATTAGACATGCGTATGAACCAGCAATCGGCATTAAGTGCTAAGGAGGTGGTTAATAATTATTCGGAGGCTGAGCTGCACCGGATCTTCGGCATTTACGGAGAGATCAAGAATGCAAAGTCGCTGGCCAATACCATCGTAACCGCGCGCCTGAATGCGCCGATTGTAACGGTGGCAGATCTGAAAAATGCTATTGAGAACCGCATTCCTCGTGGTAAAGAAAATAAATACCTGGCACAGGTTTTCCAGGCTTTGCGGATAGAAGTTAACCAGGAACTGGAAGCCTTAAAAGAATTTTTGATCCAGTCGGCAGAAGTGCTGGTTTCGGGCGGGCGGCTGGTAGTCATGTCATACCATTCGCTGGAGGACCGGCTGGTGAAAAACTTCATCGCCAAAGGCAAGTTCAGCGGCGAGGTAGAAAAAGATTTATATGGTAACGATAATAAGCCTTTTGATGCGGTAAGTCGCGGCGCAATTACAGCATCGGAAGAGGAGATCGGTAAAAATAACAGGGCACGGAGCGCTAAGTTAAGAATAGCGGTAAAAAAATGACCAATCGGCTGCGTAATCAAATTGAGGAGGAAGAGGAAGAGAAAAAGCTTGTTGTAGAAGAAAAACCTGCAAAGGAATTTCCTGATAACTTTTTGACGCAATTTTTTACCAAAGGCATATTTAATGCCGAGGCCGCCACAAGGGCGCTGCCTTTTGTGTTATTCCTGGCACTGTTGGGGATGATATATATCGGCAACAGGCACCTCGCTGAAAAAAATATCCGTGACATTGATAAAATAGGAAAAGAAGTAAAAGAGCTTAGCTGGGACTACAAAACGACCAAAGCCGAGCTTGCATATAAAAGCACTTTGACAGAAGTGGCTAAGCGGGCCGATACCCTGGGTATTAAAGAGTCGCTGCAGCCGCCGCAAAAAATTGAAGCAGGGGAGGCAAAAGATGAGCATTAGGACCAATATACTGATCAGGGTTTACCTGGCTTTCGGGTTGATCCTGCTTTTAGCGGGGGCGGTTGTGGTGCAACTGTACCGTGTTCAATTTATACAGGGCAAAAAATGGAGGGCAATGTCATCCCGTCTTTCAACGCAATATCAAACCGTGGAAGCTGCCCGCGGGAATATTTTCGCCAACGACATGAGCCTGCTGGCTACCTCAGTCCCTGAGTATGAGTTGCACATGGATATGCTCGCCGCCGGGATTGCTGATGACGATACCTTTAATGAAAAGGTGGATTCGCTGGCCATGAAACTTTCGCAATTATATAAGGATAAATCTGAAAGAGAGTACTCCAGGCTGCTGCGTGATGCGCGGAAGGATGGCTCGCGCTATGAATTGATCAGGCGCAAGGTTACCTACCAGGAGTTAAAGCAGATCCGCAAGTTCCCGATCTATAATTTAGGTAAATATAAAGGTGGTTTGGTAGTGGTTGAGCAAAACAAACGGGTGTTGCCTTTCCGCTCACTCGCCGCCCGTACCATTGGCTATAAAATTTATAATGTTAAGCCGGTTGGTCTTGAGGGTGCTTATGCCGGCTATATTAATGGTGAAAACGGAAAACGTTTAATGCAGCGCATCGCCGGCGGAACCTGGATGCCTGTTAATAACGGGGAAGAAGAAATTGCCCCAAAAGAAGGCGCTGATATTATTTCGACCATTGATGTTAACTACCAGGATGTTGCCCAGGATGCACTGAAAAAGCAATTGATAAAAACTCAGGCCGATCACGGCTGTGTCGTTTTGATGGAAGTTGCTACCGGGGAGATCAGGGCGATAGCCAATTTCACAAGAACAAAAGAAGGCAATTACGAGGAGAAGCTGAATTATGCCATTAGTGATGCGGCAGACCCCGGATCAACCTTTAAGCTGGCAACTTATATGACTGCTTTTGATCAGCATAAAATTGATACCAATACCATGGTTAATGCCGATGGTGGTAAATATAAATTTCCGAAAGGGCCTACAATTACTGATGCAGAAGTTGGAAATTATGAAATGACGGCAAAAAGAGCATTTGAAGAATCCTCAAATGTGGCAGCGGCCAAATTCATCTATTCGCATTACAGCGAAAACCCAAAAGAGTTTACCGATAAACTTTACAGCTATCATTTAAACGAAAAACTTGGCCTGCAGATCCCAGGCGAAGGGAACCCGGTTGTTAAAAACCCGAAGAGCCGCAGCTGGAACAAGTATTATACCCTCCCGGAAATGGCTTATGGGTATGAAATGAAGATTACTCCGCTACAGATGCTCACACTATACAACGGGGTTGCAAATAACGGTAAAATGATAGCCCCGATATTGGTAAAGGAAATACGGAGGTTAGGGAATACCGTTGTACAATTCCAGGCCAGGGTTATAAATGAAAAAATATGCTCGGATGCTACACTTGGTAAAGTAAAGAGTTTGCTCGAAGGCGTAGTGACGGAAGGAACAGGAAAAAACGTAATCAAAAATTCATTATATACCGTTGCCGGTAAAACCGGGACCGCGCAAATTGCCAACGGTTCATCCGGGTATGGTGTGAATAAGACTTACCAGGCTTCGTTTTGCGGATATTTTCCTGCCAATCATCCCAAATATTCGATGATCGTGGTGATCAACCACCCAACCGCCGGGTCATACCTGGCAGCTTTGGTTGCAGGGCCGGTTTTCAGGGAAATAGCTGACAGGGTTTATGCCAGCGACCTGGAAATGAACCAGGCAACAACGGTGCATTATGCGGGTAATACCAATATGCCGCAAATAAAACAAGGTAACCTGAAAGCGCTTAAACAGGTATATAATAAACTGGGCGTTAAGCCCTTGTACGCCTCAAATAACGCTGCCGGTAGCGGAATTGATACCAGCAATGGTATCCCGTATGAAGATGTGCGTTATAAAAGCGGCGTAGTGCCGGCCGTAAAGGGTATGGGCCTGAGTGATGCCTTGTATTTATTGGGCAATGCAGGGTATAAGGTCAAAGTACGCGGCAGCGGGGCGGTTGCAAGTCAATCGGTAGCAGGTGGAAGTATTGTACCAAAAGGATCAAAAATAACAATCGAATTGCAATGAAGTATTTGAGCGACATATTAGAAGGGCTTGCATTCACTGAACTCCAGGGTAGTGCTGATGTGGAAATATCTGCTGTGGTTTTTGATTCGAGGAAGGTGGTGCCGGGATCATTATTTGTTGCCGTAAAAGGTACTTTGACTGACGGGCATGATTATATTGAGCAGGCCGTTAAAGATGGGGCGGTTGCTGTTATATGTGAAGTACTGCCGGCCCATGTTGCAGGCGAAGTTGATTTCCTGATGGTAGCAGATTCTTCTGTCGCTTTGGGCATAGTTTCGGCAAATTTTTACGACAACCCTTCCGCTAAATTAAAACTGATCGGCATAACCGGCACTAATGGTAAAACCACCATTGCCACTTTGCTTTATAAATTATTCCGCGACTTGGGTTATAAATGCGGCCTTTTATCAACTGTTGAAAATCTGGTTAATGACCAGGTAATTGCAGCAACACATACCACGCCCGATCCGGTTGCATTAAACATGCTGTTGAGCGAAATGGTGGACCAGGGCTGCGATTACTGCTTTATGGAGGTGAGTTCCCACGCCATCGCTCAGCACCGTATCGGTGGTCTGAAGTTTTCGGGAGGTATATTTTCTAATCTTACGCATGACCATTTAGATTACCATAAAACTTTTGAAAGCTACCTGAAAGCAAAAAAGGCATTTTTTGACGGCTTGCCTGCCAATGCCTTCGCACTAACAAATGGCGATGATAAAAATGGTAATGTGATGCTGCAAAACACTAAAGCTCATAAGAAAACTTATGGCCTTAAAAGTATGGCCGATTATAAGGCCCGCATCATTGAAAATCAATTTGAAGGTCTGTTAATGCAGATTGATAATGAAGAGGTTTGGTTTAAAATGGTGGGCACATTTAATGCATATAATCTGATGGCGGTATATGCTGCCGCTATGTTGCTTGATCAGGATAAAACCAAAATATTAACCAGCCTGAGCAAATTGACAGGGGCGAGGGGGCGTTTTGATTACATCATAGCGCCGAACAAAATTATTGGTATTGTGGATTATGCCCATTCGCCTGATGCAGTTCAAAATATATTGAGCACTATTCACGATATCCGCAAAGGGAACGAAAAGGTGATCACAGTGATCGGCTGCGGTGGCGACAGGGATAAAACCAAGCGCCCCATTATGGCAAAAACGGCCTGTGAATGGAGCGACAAAGTGATTTTCACTTCGGATAACCCACGCAGCGAAGAACCTGCCCAAATTATTAAAGAGATGGAAGAAGGTGTTGACCCTGCATTTAAAAGGCACACACTAAGCATTGCCGACAGGAGGGAAGCGATCAAAACAGCATGTATGCTTGCCCGTCCCGGTGATATAGTGCTGATTGCAGGTAAAGGCCATGAAAAATACCAGGAAGTGAAAGGCATAAGAAGTCATTTTGATGATATGGAAGAGTTGAGTGCTGTGTTTGAACAGTTGAAGTAATAGATGTGCGGATGTGCAGATTCCAAATGTGCAGATGTGCGGATTGTAGGTGAGTGAATTGCAGATGTGCGGATGAAAGAATTAAAGGTGTGCGGATTGGGAATGTGCAGATAATATATGAATAACATTAAACACGAACAACAATGGGAGATAGACCAAATTTGATAGTTGATTTAACGTTTAATTTTTCGTTGAAGATTATTTCTTTCACTGAAATACTTGAATCAAAGAAGAAATTCAATATGGCCAATCAGCTTTTCAAAAGTGGTACTTCCATTGGTGCAAATGTAAGTGAAGCACAGGGCGCTGAAAGTAAAAATGATTTTAAACATAAATGCAAAATTGCTTATAAGGAAGCAGAAGAAACAGAATACTGGTTGAAGTTATGCAAGCATGCCGAAAGTTATCCTTTTGAAGAGGCTATGCTTAGTGACGTTCAATCGATTATGAGAATATTAGGGAAAATAATTTCATCAACAAAATAAAAAAAAGTGATTAAAGAGAAGGCTCATTTACACATCCGCACATTTGGAATTTGCACATCTGTAATCTGCACATCTGAAATCCGCACATTAACATGCTTTATTACCTTTTCAATTATTTAAACAAAAATTACGACATACCAGGGGCGGGCGTATTCCAATACATTACGTTCCGTATGGCGATGGCTGTGATCACTTCATTGCTGATAACAACGGTTTACGGGCGCAGGCTGATAGACTATTTGCGATTTAAGCAGGTGGGTGAAACCGTGCGGAATTTAGGCCTCGAAGGGCAAATGCAAAAAGCCGGTACACCAACCATGGGCGGTCTCATTATCATATTGGGTATTTTAATACCAACGTTATTATTTGCCAAACTGGGAAATATCTATGTGATCATGATGATTGTTACCACTGTTTGGCTGGGCGGGATCGGATTTTTGGATGATTATATAAAGGTTTTCAAGAAGAATAAAGAGGGTTTAGCCGGTAAGTTTAAAATCATCGGACAAGTAGGCCTGGCCCTGTTTATCGGTTTTACCATGTACTCCAACCCCGATATTGTGATAAGGCAGGAAGTTAAATTACAGAAATTGGCAGATGTTCCGGTGAATTATCACATGCGCGGTAATATCCCCGTTTATACCCAGGATGTCCGCTCCACAAAAACTACTATGCCATTTTACAAAAAAAACGAACTTGATTACGGCAAGGTATTAAAGTTCTTAGGACCGGGCTATGAGCGTTATTCGCTGATGGTTTTTATGTTCGTTGTTATTATCATCATTACATTCATATCCAATGGCGCAAATATCACAGATGGTATCGATGGTTTGGCAACCGGTACCTCGGCCATCATAGGTATTACCCTGGCTATACTGGCTTATGTATCGGGTAACACCGTTATTGCGGATTACCTGAATATCATGTACATCCCCAACTCCGGCGAACTGGTGGTTTTTGCAGGGGCCTTCGCAGGGGCCTGTGTTGGTTTCTTATGGTACAATTCGTACCCGGCCCAGGTTTTTATGGGCGATACCGGCAGTTTGGCCATCGGGGGCATCATTGCGGTGTTTGCTATAATGATCCGTAAAGAATTAATGGTGCCGCTGCTATGCGGAATTTTCGTTGTGGAGAACTTTTCGGTTATTATCCAGGTATCATGGTTTAAATATACAAGGATGCGATTTGGCGAAGGGCGACGGGTTTTCCTGATGGCGCCATTGCATCATCATTTTCAGAAAAGAGGGTTTCATGAAGCCAAGATCGTAACGCGGTTTTGGATCATCGGTATCCTGCTGGCCATAGTAACATTTGTGACTCTGAAGCTTCGCTAGTGATTGGAGATTAGAGATTGGAGATTAGAAAGAAAGAATAAAAATTAAGCCGATAGGTAAAACAAATCGGTGAAATCAAAAAAACTTAATCGGTGAAAACAAACAACAAAATAGTCATTCTTGGTGCCGGCGAAAGCGGGGTGGGAGCGGCATACCTTGCCCGGCAGCAGGGCTATGATGTTTTTGTTTCTGATTTTGGCGCTATCGCTGAAGAGTACAAAAAACAATTACAGGGTTGGGGAATCCGGTTCGAGGAAAATAAGCATACCGAAGAAGAAATACTTAAAGCCGTTGAGGTAATCAAAAGCCCCGGCATCCCGGACAAAGCGCCGATCATCAAAAAGATAAAAGAGAAAAACATCCCGGTTATATCCGAGATTGAGTTTGCAGGGAGATATACTGACGCCAAAATAATTGGCATCACGGGTTCTAACGGTAAAACAACAACTACCAGCCTCACTTACCATATCCTTAAAAACGCAGGTTTAAATGTTGGTTTGGCCGGTAATATAGGTAAGAGTTTTGCCTACCAGGTGGCAACAGAAAAGTTTGACCTGTATGTTTTGGAACTAAGCAGCTTCATGCTGGATGATATGTGCCGTTTTAAAGCCGACATAGCCGTATTATTAAATATTACACCCGATCATTTAGACCGGTACGATTATAAAATGGAGAACTATGCGGCTTCAAAATTTCGCATAACGCAAAACCAAACCGCGAACGACTATTTTATTTATTGCGCCGATGACCCGGAAACAATAAAAGGAATGACCGGACGGAACTTCAACGCGCAGCAATTACCATTTTCAATACAAAAAAAAGTTGAACCGGGAGCATATCTCGAACAGGACAATATTGTCATAAACACTCACCAACAACATTTTCAGATGTCAATAACAGAATTGGCCCTACAGGGTAAGCACAACATTTATAACTCGATGGCTTCGGGCATTGTGGCTAAGTTGCTCGACCTCCGCAATCCTAAACTCCGGGAGAGTATGGGGAATTTTAAAAGCATTGAACACAGGCTGGAGTCGGTAGGTAAAATATCGGGTATAAGTTTCATCAATGATTCGAAAGCAACCAATGTGAATTCTACCTGGTATGCACTTGAAAGCATGACGAGCGATGTAGTGCTAATACTTGGCGGCGTGGACAAGGGCAACGATTACAGTATGCTTAAAAGCCTGGTAAGGCAAAAGGTGAAGGCAATTGTGTGTTTGGGCAAGGATAACAAACGCATACATGATGCATTTGAGGACGATGTGGAACTGATAGTAAATACCAGCTCGGCACAGGAAGCAGCTCAGATAGCTTATCACCTGGCAACCAAAGGCGATACTGTTTTACTTTCGCCTGCCTGTGCCAGTTTTGATCTTTTTAAAAATTATGAAGACCGCGGCCATCAGTTTAAGCAGGCAGTGAAGGAATTGTAGCTGTGCAGATGCATGAATGTGCAGATGTGCGAATGAAAGAATTTGAAAATGAGATGATTTGAAGATTTGAAAATGTTGTAGGAGTTTGTAAAATCTAAGAAGTAATGAAAGATTTGGGCAATGAACCATTAACTATGAACAAAAAATCAATGTAATCAAAACGAAATCGGTGAAATCAAAAATATGAACAGGATACTCAATAACACAAAAGGGGATCGATGGATATGGCTGATCGTCATATTATTATCGGTTATTTCCTTATTGGCGGTTTACAGCGCTATTGGCACCCTGGCATATAAACGGGGTGTTGGGGCCGAATCTATTTTAATGAAACACCTCGCTATGATAGTTGGGGGTATTGCATTGATGTATATTTCGCATAAGCTCGATTATCGTTACTATCGGGGCATATCAAAATTATTAATGATCATCACACTGCCGCTGTTGGTTTATACCCTGGTTTTTGGCAGCCATGTGAATGATGCCAGCCGGTGGATCGCAATACCAGGTACAGGTTTAAGCTTCCAGACCTCCGATTTGGCTAAACTTGCCCTTATTACCTACCTGGCGAGAACATTGTCGCTAAAACAGGAGAATATTAAGGACGTTAAACAATCATTCATTCCAATTATGGGTTCCGTTTGTCTGGTTTTTATCCTGATTGCTCTGGCAAATCTTTCTACCGCGCTTATGTTATTCGGGGTTAGCGTGCTGTTGCTTATTATAGGCCGTATCAGCATAAAACAAATTGCGATCACTTGCCTTGCCGGCGGGATACTGCTGGCCGGCGTAGTGCTTTTAGGGCCGCGTCATAAAACTTATGTTTCGAGGATACATGCATTTATGCATCCGGAAATGGCCAATTCTGATAAGTCGTTCCAATCCGATCACGCCAAAATTGCCATAGCCACCGGTGGTCTGTTCGGTAAAGGGGTAGGTAAAAGCGATGAGATAAATTATTTACCCGAGGCCTATTCGGATGAAATTTATGCCATAATCGTAGAGGAATACGGCCTGGTAGGGGGCGTCATATTAATAGGTATTTACCTGTTTTTGTTATACCGCTGCATAAAAATTGTAACAAAGGCCCCAAAAGCTTTCGGCGCATTATTAGCGGCGGGACTGAGTTTCAGTTTAACCATCCAGGCATTTGCCAATATGGCAGTTGCCGTTGGGCTTGGTCCGGTAACAGGTATTCCATTGCCATTTGTAAGTATGGGAGGTACTTCCATATTGTTTACCAGCGTGGCATTTGGTATCATACTATCGGTTAGCCGGGATATTGAGGAACCTAAGAAAGTTGTAGTCGGGGAAATAAGGGAAATAGCAGTTTGAAGTCTATAGACAAAATAAATCGGTGAAATCATAAATTAATAATCGGTGAAATCAAAGAAAATCATAATCAGCGGCGGGGGGACCGGAGGGCATATCTTTCCGGCAATTGCTATTGCCAATGCTTTAAAAAAGCTTGATCCTGCTACCGAAATATTATTTGTTGGCGCTAATGGCCGTATGGAAATGGAAAAAGTTCCGGCTGCGGGTTACAAGATCATAGGTTTGGATATACAGGGAATTCAGCGTAAATCATTGTGGAAAAATGTGATGTTTCCGGTTAAATTGATACTGAGTGTAAGAAAGTCCCTTCAAATAATAAAAGATTTTAAACCCGATGCAGCAGTTGGAGTTGGCGGATATGCATCAGGTCCATTATTATATGCGGCATCGTTAAAGGATATTCCTTATTTAATACAGGAACAAAATTCTTATGCGGGTATCACCAATAAATGGCTTGGAAAAAAAGCCAGAAAAATATGTGTTGCCTTTGATGGTATGAACCGTTTTTTTTCGTTTCAAAAGATCATAAAAACAGGCAACCCTATCCGGAAGGAGTCAGTTAACATAGCCGGTAAGCACATGCAGGCGCTCGAATTGTATAAACTGTCGGCGTTCAAAAAAACGATACTTGTTATAGGGGGAAGCCTGGGCGCACGGACACTAAATAACAGCATTATGGCGGGGTTGGATAAAATTATCGCTGCCGATGTGCAAATTATATGGCAAACCGGTAAGGTTTATTACAAAGGGATCATTGAAAAGCTGGGCGAAGATCATCATCCTGACATAAAGATCAAGGAGTTTTTGCACCGGATGGACCTGGCCTACGCGGCGGCAGACATTATTATATCAAGGGCCGGGGCGGGAACTATCGCAGAGTTATGCGTTATTAAAAAGCCGGTGCTGCTGGTGCCTTCGCCAAATGTTGCAGAAGATCATCAAACCAAAAATGCACTGGCGCTGGTAGAGGAAAATGCAGCGTTATTTGTGGCCGACAGGGATGCCGGAACAAACCTGGTGGATAAAGCGCTGGAGCTTTTAAATGATATGGAAATGCAAAAAAGATTGAGCGTGAATATAGGTAAAATGGCTATGCCTGATGCCGATGAAGTTATTGCAAAAGAGGTTATGAAAATGGTTCGTAGCTGAAGGTTCATAGTTCATAGTAGAAAGAGGTAAAAGCTGAAAGGCGAAAGCAGAAAGGTGAATAGCGAATGCTGTAGACGGACGGATGATCATTAACAAAGTAAAATCGGTGAAATTTAAAAACAATCGGTGAAATCAAAAAAAAAATGGAATTAAACAACATAAAACAGGTTTATCTGATCGGTATCGGGGGCATTGGTATGAGTGGCCTGGCCCGTTATTTTCATCATTCAGGTTGTGTTGTTTGCGGTTATGATAAAACATCAACCGACTTAACCAATGAACTGCACAGGGAAGGGATTCCGGTTATTTTTGATGACCGTGAAGAATGGATACCACTGGGTTTCCGTACGCCGGATCCGGGTACACTGATCATTTATACACCAGCTATCCCTAAAGATTCAGCGATATTAAACTTTTTCCGCGATAAAGACTTTGAACTCTTTAAGAGGTCGCAGGTACTGGGCATTATCAGCAAAGGGATGTTTACCGTTGCGGTGGCTGGTACGCACGGCAAAACCACAACATCCAGCATGGTGGCCCATATTCTAAAAGATTCAGGCAAGGATTGTTCAGCATTCCTGGGTGGTATTTCATCCAATTATCAAAGCAATGTATTGTATGGTAAAAACAATATTGTGGTAGTTGAGGCTGATGAGTACGACCGTTCATTTCTTACACTATACCCTGATATTGCCATCATTACCTCAATGGATGCTGATCACCTCGATATTTACGGTGATCACCGGCACCTTACCGATTCCTTTAAACTGTTTGCTTCCCAAATAAAACCCGGGGGTAAACTAATCCATCGTATAGGTTTGCCTTTAGAAACCGGTTTTACATACTCGGTTGATGCAGACGCGGATGCAAGCGCATCGAACATCAGGATTGAAAATGGCGACTTTTATTTTGATTTTAAAAATAGCAGCACCTCCATCGTTAATATAAAATTGGGTATTGCAGGTTTGCATAATATTGAAAACGCCGTGGCAGCCATTGAGGCAACCTTACTGTTAAATGTAGAGGCGGATGCGATAAAAAGTGCATTAGGCTCATTTAAAGGGGTGAAACGCCGTTTTGAGTATATCATCAAAAACGATCACCAGGTTTATATTGATGACTATGCCCATCATCCGGAGGAATTAAAAGCCTGTATAAGGTCGGTTAAAAGATTATATCCCGATAAAAAACTTACTACAATTTTTCAGCCGCATCTATTTACACGTACCCGTGATTTTGCCGATGGTTTTGCTGAAGCGCTTGACCTGACAGATGAACTCATCATGCTCGACATTTATCCTGCCCGTGAATTACCGATTGAAGGGGTAAGTGCCGATATGATACTTGATCGTATGAAATTGAAAAATAAACGCCGGAGCGGGAAGCAGGAGGCAATAGATATTGTGAAAGACGAGCGCCCTGAACTGCTTTTAACCGTAGGTGCAGGAGATATTGACCAGTTGATACAACCTTTAAAACACGTATTACAGGATGTTTAAAAAGCGAATATGGCAATACCTGTTAATCGGGTTTGCCTGGGCGGTCAGCCTGGGTGGACTGATTGTGCTGATGAGTTTTATTGAAACAAAAAAAGCCGAGGTGCTTTGTAAGGACGTAAAAGTTTACATACCTGGTAACCAGTATTTTATTGACAGGGACGAGGTGGATGATATTTTACAAATACACAGCCACGCGCTTATCGGGCACAAAATGGAGCGTATTAATTTACACGACTTGCAAAATAAGTTAAAGGCAAACCCTTTTATTGAATATGCAAAAGTTTATGCCGATATGGATGGTATAATAACCATTGAGATCAGTCAGCGGCAGCCGGTTTTGAGGGTAATGAACCGTTTCGACCAGGATTTTTACGTGGATCAGCATGGCTTAAAGATGCCGCTGTCGGCAAACTTTACGGCAAGGGTGCTGGTTGCCAATGGGTATATCGATGAGCTTTTTGCCAACCGCGTTGATACCCTGCACACCGCCATTGCCATGGAATTGTTTAAGACCGTCGATTATATCAGGAAAGATTCGCTTTGGGACGCACAGATAGCACAGATATATGTGAATAGGGAACATGAAATTGAATTGATACCGCGTGTTGGGAACAACCGGATATTGCTGGGGAATGCCGATTCATTAGACGTCAAATTTCACAACCTGCTGGTTTTTTATAAAAAGGCGCTGCCACGGGTGGGCTGGGAAGCATACAAACTGATCAATATTAAATATGCCAACCAGGTTATTGGCGTAAAGAATGAAAATATAAAAAAGGATTCCTTGTCTTCAAAAAAAGTAAGCCGGGATTCAACAGCATTAAAAAAGGATACATCTCTAATAAGGAAATAATATGGACAAAAGCTCAACTCAGGAAAAAAGTTCACCAATCGTAGTAGGATTGGACATCGGAACTACAAAAATATGCGCCATTGTTGGGCGCAGGAGCAAAAACGGGAAGATAGAAGTGTTGGGGATAGGCAAGGCCGAGTCGTCGGGTGTAACGCGCGGGATGGTTGCAAATATTGATAAAACCGTTCAGGGGATCAGCCAGGCGGTTGATGTTGCCGGTACGCAGTCAAATGTAGAGATCAGGGTGGTGAATGTGGGTATAGCCGGACAGCATATTAAAAGCCTGCAGCACCGCGGATTAATAACAAGGCGCGACATCCAGTCGGAGATTTCACGAAAGGATATCGATAAATTGATAGAGGATATGTATAACCTGGTAATGCCTCCGGGCGAGGAGATCATCCATGTTTTGCCTCAGGAATTTACTGTCGATAATGAACCGGGTATAAAAGATCCGATAGGCATGGCAGGGGTAAGGCTTGAAGCCAATTTTCATATCATTTCCGGGCAGGTTACGGCCATTAAAAACATTGTTAAATGTGTAAATAAAGCCGGGTTAGAGAGCCAGGAACTGATCCTTGAACCGCTTGCCTCCTCAGAGTCGGTGTTAAGCGATGAGGAAAAAGAAGCGGGTGTGGTTTTGGTGGATATAGGCGGTGGTACAACCGATGTGGCTATTTTCCATGAGGGAATCATCCGGCATACTTCGGTTATCCCTTTCGGGGGAAACAGCGTGACCGAAGATATCCGTGAAGGCTGTTCGGTAATGCGGAACATAGCTGAACAGTTAAAAGTACGTTTCGGATCAGCGCTGGCCGAAGAAAATAAGGAAAATGAGATTGTTTGCGTACCGGGCTTACGGGGCCGCGAACCAAAGGAGATATCGGTAAAAAACCTCGCATTTGTGATACAGGCACGCATGGAGGAAATAGTGGAACATGTGTACTACGAGATCAAATCTTCCGGGTACGAAAAAAAGCTGATCGCCGGTATAGTGATCACCGGTGGCGGGGCGCAGTTAAAACACCTTTCGCAGTTGGTTGAGTATGTTACCGGGCTCGATTGCCGGGTTGGCTTTCCGAATGAGCATCTGGCGAAAAATGAGGTGCTCCCCAAAAATATTTATGAGGAGTTGCAAAGCCCTACATTCGCAACAGGTATAGGCTTGCTGATAAAGGGTATTCAGAAAATGGAATACAATGATACAGTGCAGGCCCCGGCAGAAGTTAAGGTTGGAAAAACGAAACCCGCCGGTGATAAAAAGCTTGGTTTATTAAGTAAATTATTGGAAGGCGGGATGAAATTCATGAAAGATGATATCCCGGATGCGGACTTTTTGAAATAATTATTCACAATTTCCAATCTTTCCACATATTCACAAATGTGGATAAAGCTTGTGGAAAAAGTCTTATTATTACATTAGAGAAATTATGTTAATCGTCAATTACATATAACTGAAAAACAAGGATTATGCAGTTTGAGATGTTAAAAGAAAAGTCGTCCATCATCAAGGTAATTGGTGTTGGCGGCGGTGGGGGTAACGCGGTAAACCACATGTACAGGCAAGGTATTACCGGTGTTGATTTTATTATTTGCAATACGGATGCCCAGGCTTTGGAGCTAAGTCCTATCCCCAACAAAGTACAGCTTGGCGCAAGCCTTACTGAAGGCATGGGTGCGGGTTCAATCCCCGAAGTTGGTAAAAACTCCGCGATCGAAAATATTGATGACATAAAACAAATGCTTGGCACCAATACCAAAATGCTGTTCATTACAGCTGGTATGGGTGGCGGTACAGGTACCGGCGCAAGCCCTATCATCGCCAAAGCCGCCCGCGAAATGGATATTTTAACCGTAGGCATTATTACTACCCCGTTTGCATTTGAAGGCAAGCGCCGTAAAATGCAGGCCGATGCCGGGATGGAAGAACTGAAAAAATATGTCGATTCCTTTTTGGTGATTTCAAACGACAGGCTGCGCGAGATATTCGGTAACCTTACATTAGGTTCTGCTTTTGCCCAGGCCGATAATATTTTAACAACTGCTGCAAAAGGTATTGCAGAGATCATAACACTTCCGGGTTATGTAAACGTTGACTTTAAGGACGTACGCACTGTAATGAAGGACAGCGGCGTTTCCATTATGGGTAGCTCGGCATGTGAAGGCGAAAACAGGGCCAAAAAGGCCGTGGAGGGAGCTTTGCTGTCTCCCCTGTTAAAAGATAATGAAATTCAGGGTGCAAGGTATATCCTTTTAAATATCAGTTCGGGTGCTAAAGAAGTAACCATGGACGAGATCAGTATTATTACCGATTTTATTATGGATGAAGCCGGCCTTACCACCGACCTGATCTGGGGTAATTGCATCGACGAAAACCTCGGCGATAAACTGTCTGTGACCATTATTGCAACCGGTTTCCAAACCAAGGACGAACGCGAAAAGGAAAAGGTTAATGAAAAGAAAATTTACTCGCTTGGTTCCGATACCCCTCCTTTAGTTAAGCCGGTAAACGAATTCATCAACCCCGTAAAAGCGAATGCTATTGCCGAGCCTTATTTAAAACATCATAAGGAAGAACCAAAACAAACCGGCTTATTTGATCTGTTTGCCCCGCGCGCCGAAGAGCCTGCGGTTATAAAACATAATTTATTAACCGAAGAGCCGGTTACAAATGAAAATCAGTCATCGGAAATTCCCGAGATGATTTTTACGATAAAAGAACCGGTAGTAGGTATCGAACCTGTCAAAGAACAAAAGCAACCCGAGCCTGAAAAAGAGCCCGAAATTGTCGTTGGCGCCGAT
This sequence comes from Mucilaginibacter sp. UBA5151, assembly GCA_002413785.1. Classification (GTDB taxonomy): domain Bacteria; phylum Bacteroidota; class Bacteroidia; order Sphingobacteriales; family Sphingobacteriaceae; genus Mucilaginibacter. The sequence continues at coordinate 89,788 of DHXR01000042.1, read as the reverse complement.
GACCATAAAACCGACGAATCCATTGAGGATCAGTTGCGGAAATCGCGCGAACGTATCATGCGGTTAAAAGACCTGAGCATGAAATTACGCAGCGGTAATTTGCAGGAAATGGAGAATATTCCGGCTTATAAACGCAAGGAAATCGCCCTTCAGCAAACCCCGGCTTCAAATGAAAGTCATGTGTCCAGATTCTCTTTGATGCCTGATGATGAAGGTAAAACGGATATCCGTACCAATAATTCATTCCTGCATGATAATGTAGATTAGTTCATAGTTGATGGTTCATAGTAAAAGAAATTTCGGCCATGAACTATGAACCATCAACTATGAACTCCTCTTTATAGCCTATTATAAAAAGTTATAACAATTGTTCCTAAACGATTTAAGGGCTATATTTGTGCTTTAATTATAATACAATACCATTTTGGACATATTTGATAAGATATCGAAAAACATGGGTGGGCCGCTGGGCCAGCACCAAAAGTGGTCGCATGGCTATTTCTCCTACCCTAAGCTTGAAGGTGAAATTGGTCCGCACATGCAATTTAACGGCAAAGAGCATTTGGTTTGGAGCCTGAACAACTACCTCGGTTTAGCCAACCACCCCGAAGTTAGAGAAGCCGACGCAAAAGGGGCGGCAGATTATGGCATGGCTTACCCTATGGGTGCACGCATGATGTCCGGCAATACCAGGCACCATGAAGAACTTGAAAACGACCTTGCCGCATTTGTTGGTAAAGAAGACGCCTATTTGCTTAATTATGGCTACCAGGGCATGCTGTCGATTATTGATACGCTGGTTGACCGTAATGACGTTATCGTTTATGATGCCGAAGCTCATGCCTGCATTATTGACGGCTTAAGGCTGCATATTGGCAAACGTTATGTCTATCAGCATAACGACCTTGAAAGCTGCGAAAAACAGCTGGAGCGTGCCACAAAATTAGCCGAAACAACTGGCGGCGGCATTTTGCTGATTACCGAAGGTGTTTTTGGCATGTCGGGTGCGCAGGGTAAACTGAAAGAGATCATCGCCTTAAAAGATAAATTCAACTTCCGCATTTTGGTTGATGATGCACACGGTTTTGGCACCATGGGCAAAACCGGTGCCGGTACCCACGAAGAACAGGATTGCGTTGACGGCGTTGATATTTATTTTGCCACTTTCGCTAAATCAATGGCCGGTATTGGCGCGTTTGTAGCCTCCACCAAAGAAATTGTTGATTACCTGCGCTACAATATGCGGTCGCAGATATTTGCCAAAGCGCTTCCCATGCCTATGGTAATTGGGGCAAAAAAACGTTTGGAGCTGCTAAGAACAAAACCCGAACTGCGGGAAAAGCTTTGGCAAATTGCCAATGCTTTACAAAGCGGCCTCAAAGAACGCGGATTTAATATCGGCGTTACCAATACCATGGTTACCCCGGTGTTTTTGGAAGGCGAACTACAAGAAGCTACCGCACTTACCCGTGACCTGCGCGAAAACTATGGTATTTTTTGTTCGATAGTAATTTACCCGGTTATCCCTAAAGGATTGATCCTTTTACGTTTGATCCCGACCGCGGCGCATAGTTTGGAAGATGTGCAACGCACGCTTGATGCTTACAGCGAAATGGCTGAAAAGCTAAAGGCGGGTTATTATAAAGAGAATAAACTGGAGATAGCATAAGCCGGCCCCTCTAAAATGCGAAGGTACTCATTGACGCTCCCTCAATAGGTGTTACGGGTTTCTAAGTCGTAAAAATGATGTTGCGTATTATGCCCCCTGAGGTGCAATGTCATTAAGTTAAGGCACAAATAACGGTAATAAACGCGCTCCGTTTACTCACCCGGACTTCGCTACGCTTATCCACCCTCTCTTTCGCTACGCGATAAAGAGGGTAAAAGCAATGAAAAATCTCTTAACATAATGCCATTGCCCCTTTAGGGGCTACCCGTTTGTAGAAATTCAACACCATCATTTTTTTGCCACGTTAGTGGCTACCCTTTGCGATTGGGTAGCCACTAACGTGGCAAACTTAATTTGTTTGTTTATTTTCTACAAACGTTTAACCCCTACGGGGTTTGGAATATGGATAATAATATATTTATGCGGTCTTTCGGATTTCCGAAAGGCTTTTTTACTTTTATGCCCTAACAATAAAACAGCTATGCTTTCACGCCGTCATTTTATAAAACTAAATACTGTAACTACTGCCGGTTTAGGCATAGGTTTAAAACCAGCCTGGTTCATAAATAGTTTTGAAAGCCATCGCCCAAAACCATCTGACCGCAAATTTACGAGCAAGGCCGTTGAGGCAACTATCAAAAATGTAAAAGCGGATATCAAAGATCCTGAACTGGCCTGGCTGTTTGAAAACTGCTATCCCAATACACTCGATACCACGGTTAATTATACCATAAAAGATGGCAGGCCGGACACCTTTGTAATTACCGGTGATATCAATGCTATGTGGATGCGCGATTCATCGGCACAGGTTTGGCCGTATTTGCCATTGGTTAAAGATGATTCGCAGTTAAGGAATTTAGTAAAAGGGGTGCTTAACCGCCAAGCTGCCTGTGTGTTAATTGACCCTTATGCCAATGCATTTAACGCCGGACCAACCGGAAGCGAATGGGATAGTGACCGCACCACCATGAAGCCCGAACTGCACGAACGCAAATGGGAGGTCGACTCTTTATGTTACCCCATCCTGCTGGCCTATCACTACTGGAAAACCAGCGGCGACAGCAGCTTTTTTGATAACAACTGGCAAAAGGCCGGTAAACTAATCGTGGCTACTTTCAAAGAACAACAGCGCAAAAATGGGCAGGGGCCTTACCACTTTCAAAGGCAGACCGAAGTAGCCAGTGATACCGCGCCAAATGGCGGCTATGGTAACCCGGTTAAGCCTGTTGGTTTAATTTGTTCTATTTTCAGGCCCTCCGATGACGCTACCATTTTTCCTTTCCTTGTTCCATCCAATTATTTTGCGGTAGTTAGTTTAAAACAGCTGGCTGAAATGTATTCGCTTATTGGAAAAAACAAGGTAACTGCCAATGCATGTACCGAATTAGCCACAGAAGTGCATAATGCCCTGCAAAAATATGCGACGGCTGTCCATCCTGTTCATGGCAAAGTATTGGCTTATGAGGTTGACGGCTTTGGCAACCAGTTGTTTATGGATGATGCCAACGTGCCCAGTTTACTGGCCTTACCCTACCTGGGTGCCATGTCGCTGCACGACCCGGTTTACCAGAATACCCGCCGGATGGTGTTAAGCAGCGCTAATCCCTACTTTTTTAAAGGAAAAGCAGCGGAGGGTACAGGCGGCCCGCATGTTGGTTTAAACTATATCTGGCCAATGAGCATTATTATGCGTGCGCTGACATCAACCGACAAAACCGAGATAATTAAATGCCTTCAGTGGTTAAAAAACACCCATGCAGGCACCGGTTTTATGCACGAATCGTTCAATAAAGATGATGCAACTGACTTTACCCGCAAATGGTTTGCCTGGGCCAATACCTTATTCGGCGAATTAATCATAAAAACACATAAATATCATCCTGAAATATTATAAGGAATCAAACGAAGGTATTTTTTATAAAAGTATTTTTAAAGTTTAAACAAATAAAATATTATCCGGTTTTTAGTGTTTAAATACACAAAACTTAATTATTAGATAATTATTTTTTTTCATTGATAAACTATGCCTCTATGTAGATTGATGTATAATACGTGTTTTGTTGTTTATTATACTATTTAATATTATTTCTGATACTAAATGTTGAAAAAAACCACTCTAAAGGCATTATTTTTCTGCTTTAAAAGTTTTTATTTTAGAAAAAACAATTTAGATTAGCTTTATAAAACAATAAACCTCAATATTTTAAAAGGAGTAACTCAAATGAAAAAATTTACTGAAGTAAAAGAACTGGTAGCGTCGTTGGAAGCAGATGCTGACAAATTTTACAACAAGGGGAACAGCGCCGCCGGCACCCGTGTTCGTAAAGGAATGCAAGACCTCAAAAACTTAGCCCAGGCGATACGCCTGGAAGTGCAGGAGGCAAAAAATAAAGAATAGTGGGAAGGGATTGATTTCTCTTTTTTCTATAAAAACCCGTCCCGGTCAATCGGGACGGGTTTTTTATCACGCAAATTTCTTTGTTTCCTGTATAATTTTGGTTGCTGTAGCTTCGCTAACCTGCACCAATGGCAACCTTACCGTATCGCCGCAAATGCCCAGCTGTTTTACAGCGGTTTTTACACCTGCCGGACTGCCTTCAACAAACATAAGCCTGGTGAAATCAATTAATTGGGAATGTGTTTTTTGTGCGGCCTTAAAATCACCGGCCAGGCAAAGACGTACCATATCAGAGGTTTGCCGTGGCAAGGCATTCCCGGTAACTGATATTACGCCAACGCCGCCCAAGGCTATCATTGGCAGGGTAACCGGGTCATCGCCCGAGATCACCAGAAAGCTTTCAGGCTTATCCCGCATTATTTGATTGATCTGGTCGAAATTCCCCGAAGCCTCTTTTATGCCTATAATGTTTTTAAAATCACGTGCCAGTCTTACTGTCGTTTCAGCGCTTACATTACTGCCCGTACGGCTTGGAACGTTGTATAAAATTACCGGCAAAGGCGAGTTTTCGGCTATAGCCTTGTAATGCTGGTAAATACCCTCCTGTGTAGGTTTATTATAATTCGGGCTTGCCGATAATATCGCATCATAACCCTTAGTATCAAACTGTTTTATCTGTTCAACAACTTCAAATGTATTATTGCCGCCAATACCGGCAACCAGGCCGACACGGCCATTTACCGTTTTTGCAGTAAAGGCCCAAACCTTTTTTCGTTCTTCACTACTCAAAGTTGCACTTTCCCCGGTTGTCCCTAAAGAAACCAGGTATTCAAGTCCGCCATCAATTAAATAGTTAATAAGTTTGGCTAAAGCATCATAATCAACCTGCCCGTCTGCTTGAAAAGGGGTTACCATAGCTACCCCAGTTCCGTAAAATTTGTTCATCCTGATTTTAAAAGTGCTAATATAGTAATTGTTCATAGTTCATGGTTCATTTTTTTGTGCGTAGTGAGCAGCTGTTTTTTCTTCTTCGGTTAAAGGTATGGGCCGTTCGTTTTCCCAGAAGATAGAATCTTTTTTGTTAACCCTATGCTAAGATGGATTTTATTACTTAAATGTAACAGGGTATTTATGTTAATTATTGTTAAAGGGCGGCAACCGGACCTGTAAAACCTTTCTTTGGGCGTAATAATTGGCTGGTCCCAAGGTTCTAAAAGCCTGTAAGACCTGAGAAAAACCCCCATTTCCGCAGGCTAAACGGATTTAGGGCGTGATAAAATTGTTTTTCGCGCAGGCTAAACGCGTTTAGGGCGTGAGAAAAATCTCCGGTTTGCAGGCTAAACGCGTTTAGGGCGTGAGAAAAATTCCTGATTCGCAGGCTAAACGCGTTTAGCCTGCGACAAAAAATTATTGAAATTATTATTCAAATAGCTGTATATCAGTAAAATATGTTATGATGTTAAAGAACGGTTAAGGAAAATGATATAAATTAAAGGATTTCAGCATTTTTTTATTGCTGACCATTGCAGAATTATAATGGCTTTGGGATTGATTCAAATATAACAAATTTTACGGTGTTTTGCAAGCAGGGTTTGCGGTTTCCGGACAGGTGGTTTCCCGCTTTTATTGGTGTTGTAACCAATGTTTTAAACGGGAAATTGGAATTGCAGCTAAAACTCCCTCACTTGGGAGTAATGGCACTAACTTAGAATAAAAATGTTCGGCAATTTAATATCGAATAATGAATTTCGAATGTCCAATATCGAATTTTTCAATTCATCATTCAATATTCAGTATTCGATATTCGACATTAAATAACTTAAGTTGGCATTTATATACGAGTTTAACCCATGAGGGAAAATAATAAAGTGATACTCAAAACATTTTTATACATTTAAGCCACCTAACAAGTGGCTTTTTTTATTTAACCTTAATTACTACAATCATGAAACTACTATTTAACCTGATTAGGGCGGCTATTTACTTAGTAGCGGTTTATTATCTCTGCTTTTTCGCTATAATCGGATTTAACTACTTTGCGGCAATATCTTACAACTCTGCCATGTGGCTTGAAGTGAGGCTTGGCGGCTTTTTCTTTTGGTTTACCATGTTTTTTATAGGCTTTGCAGTACTATCTATGCTTTGGTGGATATTCAAAATAGTAGTCGGGTTTATTATGTCATGGATAGCAAGGATTTGCACATATAGAACATTTGCTATTTGGAGCGTAGGTTTAATATCAGCAGGATATTCTATTTTTTTTCTGATAGGTTTTTGGTTCGGCGGAGAAACTCTTAGCGCAATTCCTATAATCGTTGGATTGATGTTAACTATTGGATGCATTCAACTTTGCACTATATTAGTTAAAGCTACTATAATAGGGTATGAAACAATGGACGAGGTGGAATGGAAATTAAGAGAAGAAGATTATAGGTCGCTTGAAAAATAATAAATTCAAACTGAGACACTACCGTATTTTGATTTATCGGATATTGTGCATAAGTTTGTATAAACAACAAACCCCTTACTTAGCAGTTTGCGCTTTCCGTCCATTGGAAGCTCTACTAATGCAAAGGGTTGTTGCGGTGGTCGCATCTAACCGTTAGATGTTCACCTTTGGCTCGACACCAATATTTTTTGTGGCTTAATAGCCCCTTTATTATTTAAGGGTCTATAAACAGTGTCATCTGTACGGGCACTTTACCATACTTTTCACCCATTTTTCTACGAAGCTGGTCCATAGAATTACAAGCTGAAGCCATGCCTATTAGCTGCCAAAGATGTTCCATTAACTTTTTCAATCCGTATTGTGCAGTAAGCCATCTATGGTAGCTTAAGTTGCCTACTGGTTTTGGAGCATTAATTTTTAACCAAGCATATACATCTTTATCTAAATAACCATATACCAATTCATTAATTAACTTGCCCCAGTACTTAGGTCTGCTATGTATTGTTCCCCTCCAATTGGTTAATCTTTTAAACTGATCCCATAATTCGTCTGGAAACGTTTTTTCCCATATCCTCATTTCTTCCGCTAAAAAAAGCTTCAGTTTAAATTGCAGTGCGTCTACAGGTCTGTCATATTGATAGCCTGTTGCTTCATCAACCAGTGCTATTATACCAGTTTTAGCACACGCCCTTAAAAATGAATTTGCTTTAATAGCAATTTCGGTCTGCCTTTCTGTAAGGTCAATTTTTGATTCAGGGTGAAACGAATCCTGAAGGGCTGTTGAATAAGCTATGCATATATCCATAAACCGCTCTACAGGTACTCCTATTGCATTTTTTGCAAATGCAGAGCCACCTGTATCAAAGGTTAAAAGTGCAGGAATTGTGTTGTTTTCTTCAGGTATCAAATCTTTAGGTAAAAACCCCCTAATTGACTTAACCTTAATGTATTCCGCAAGGGCACCACCTTCTGTTCCTGTGAGTGCTACCACAATTCCCTTCAGGCTAAATATGCGCTCTCCATCTTCTAAAACATAGCAAGATATTGTATTATCACCCAAAACTAATTCACCCCAATGAGTTGCTTTTTTTATACGGTTTTCTTCAGGTATCAAATCGCCAGTTTCGTTTATATGAATGATTTGGTCGAATTCATCTGCTGTTAATTCGATATTATTTTTACTCGCAAGTTCAATAAGTACGGGACGCCATTTGGCGGGAATTACACCAGTCTTAGCCCAATGGGCAATTGTACTTTGACCCTTTTTTATTAAGGTCGCCAAGTCTGTTTGACCACCAAACTTTTTGATAATTAATTGTGCTGCATTCATATTAAATGATTTAATAAGCAAAGGTTATCAATTAATTTGATAATAACAAAATAAAAATAACAAAATAATTGATAATTTATTTGGATTATATTGTGATAACTGTTTATATTTGAAGTGTCAACAAGAAAGCCACTTACGCCGCGTCGAAACTTTGTAAATGGCTTTAAACAAACTTTGGGTTTGCCTATAGCAAATATAGGCAAATGTTTTAAAACAAATAAATGTCTGTATTATGGAAGCACAACAACCAATTTTAGGTAAATCACTACCATTTAGAACTATAAATGATGTAGCTATCCACTTTCAGTATAAAAGCACCTGTATTGAGTATATAACTCAACTACGATGGAACGGGCATGTAAAATGTGCTTTTTGCGGACACGACCATGTTTATGAGTTAAAAGGCGCAAACGTGCGCTACAAGTGCGCAAGCTGTAGAAAGCATTTTAGTGCGCTTAAAGGAACGATCTTTGAAAACAGCACAATACCATTAGCTAAATGGTTTATGGCGATATTTATTATGACAACGCACCGTAAGGGCATAAGCAGCGTACAGGTAGGCCGCGATATTGGCGTAACTCAAAAAAGCGCATGGTTTATGATGCAAAGGGTGCGTAATGCTTTTAAAAACCAGTCTTTTACTTATGATAAAATAGGTGAAAGCATTAAAAAGGATGAAAATGATAATCCTATTCCGGGCATAGTTGAAGCGGATGAAACGTACATCGGCGGCAAGCCCGTAAATATGCACAAGAAAAAACAGGATGCTATTGTAAAGCGGGGATCTCAAAGAAAAATTGCCGTTGCCGGAGCCGTTCAAAGAGGCGGTGAAGTGAGGTTACAGGAAATAGAGCAAACCGACTATAACAATATTGTCCCATTCCTTGTAAAATCCGTTCACCAGGGGACAAAGCTAATGACCGATGAACACGTGGCATACGGTACAATGGACAGGCTATACGAACATCAAACCATTACCCACGTGCTTAAAGAATATGTACGGGGCGAAGTTAGCACAAACGCCATTGAAAACTTTTGGAGCCTGTTAAAACGTGGTATTTACGGCACATATCATTTTATAAGTCCTTACCATGTTCAAAACTATTTAGAGGAATTTGCATTTAGATTTAACAGCCGGGATATTACAGAAGCGCAAAGGTTTGATAAAATGGTATCTTTGTCTAATCATAGATTAAGTTACCAAAAATTGATCTGCCATGGCAAAAACAAAGCAAACGAAAAAAAAGACGAAAAAAGAAAAACCATCGCAGGTTATGGACGGCCTAAATATCCCGTTTGAAGATGCTATGAAGTTTTTAAGCCAACCGGAACAAACTCCTAAAAATAAATAATTACAATTAAAATCCTTTTGTAACTTTTTCCGTATAAATGTTAATTATTTTGACGTAATGTAAATTTGTTTTACTTTTGTAGTGAAAAAAATAATAAACTACGTGAAACCAAACTAATTTTTAATTGTCCAAGAATTAAACAATTAGTATAAAATGAGGCAAATGGGATATTTTAACAGGTCAACAGTTCCTTACCGGGATAAATATGCTATGTCAAATCAAACGATTGTTAGACGTGGTAAATTATCTTTGATTACCAAAGCCAATTTAGTAAGGGTTACTATCGAAGAAGTTAATTCTATCCGCCCATCTGCTTACAAATACTTACTTCCTTAAGTGTTTGATAGTCACTATAGGTTTTGCAAGGTAGGATCCGACAAAGCACACAATAAAAAATATTTAAATAATGTCATAACCTATAGTTTCAGGTCTGGCAATTATTATTTAGTCGAAGTCGAAGTATATTCCGATGATATTTATATTATTAAATACTATTTAAAGAGGCATAAAAGCAACCCATTAAGGTATAATCTGCTTACCAATGAGCAGAAATGCGGGAAAGTTGTATCAACATGTATAAGGATTATGCTTTCTATTTATCAAAAAAACCCTCTGGCAAGTTTTGGTTTCTTGGGAGCAAATACAGTTAAAACCAATTATGAAGAGCCAAAGGCAATTACAAAAAGATTTAAGGTATATAAATATGCTGTCATTAGTTTATTTGGTTTTGAAACATTTACTCACCACCAAGATTTAGAACATAGCACCTACTTAATGATTAATAACAAACACAAGGATATTGAAACAATAAAAGAGAAAGCCCGTAAAATGTTTGATGACCTTTTCCCCGAATTAGAAGCAGATAACTAACCTATTTCAAATAATACACATTCTTTTTGCCGTCCTTACTCACCGCCAGCTTATCAAATTTAAACATCCGTGACGATACATAAGTAATGCGCTCATACAATGCTTTACCGTCCTTAATGTCCTTGTCAACCCGGAGTAAATATTCGGTTATATCTAAAGCAGTCCCCCTTTTTATCTTGCCCAAAACAAACAGTATCTTTTTTTCAGCAGTCATTTTGGGGTTATACATTAAGGTAGCCACAGCCAGTTCGTCCATATCCTGTTCCACCTCATCCATGAGATAGGGCAAAGCATCAAGGGGATCAATGTCCCTGATGTTCTCAAATGCTTTAATGGCTATCTCCACCCGTTCCAGTTCCACCAATAGCCGTACACGCTTAACTTTAAGTTGTGTTAATATTTGTTTATCTTGTGCATCCATTTTATAGGTAAATTGCGGTAAAAGCACAAGATAGCATAAGTTTAGGACATATCAAAGCACAAGGTTTGCTTGTTTTTTTGGGTTAAAGCGGTATATAAATGCCCTTAAGTTAGTGACATTACACTTGGGAGGGGTGCGGTCGCCCGTGAAGTGGCGGGGAGGGGTTTCGTCGCCAATGCATGTTGAATTGTGCCTGTGTTTCAACTTAAGAAAGGGGCGTGGGGTGAAATAGTTCGCCATCCCCTTTCCTGCACCTTCCCGGGAGGAGGAGCCGCACGTGTCCGCTGCGCTTTAAAACCAACAATCGGAAAGTTTACTTTCTTGTCATGCTGAACGCAGTGAAGCATCTTCTGCGCCATGCATGTAGCCGACCTGTCCCTTCAAGATCCTTCACTGCGTTCAGGATGACAAATTAATTAGGAAATGATATATAAATTTACACCAAATAAATTTGGTATTGTGAAAATTATGTATATATTTACACCATAATTAATAGCAACGATTATGGATTTCAACTTCAAAAGCATCTTAGATTTAGTTAAAGCATTTCCCGATGAAGATACTTGCATGGCTTATCTTGCTGAAATGCGTTGGAACGGTCAGGTAGTAAGTCCGTTTGATCCAACATCTAAAGTTTACAATTGCGCTGGCAATAAATACAAATGTAAGAACACTGGTAAATACTTTACTGCTAAAGTGGGAACCATATTCGAAGATACAAAAATCCCGCTTATTAAATGGTATATGGCTTTGTATATCTTTTCAAGCCATAAAAAAGGCGTTTCAAGCCATCAACTGTCAAGAGATATAGATGTAACTCAAAAAACCGCATGGTTCATGTTACACCGTCTAAGATTCGCTTTTAACTCCCCCGCTTTTAAGGCAGAATTTGAAGGTATTGTTGAGATTGATGAAACCTACATGGGGGGCGAAGATAAAAACAAGCATGAATATAAAAAATCTCATAAAAGAGGCCGTAACAACGATACTAAAACTCCGGTTATCGGAATGTTACAAAGAGAAGTTTCTGAAACAATAGAACGCCCTCATAAAGTTATCCCCGGAAAGATTGTAAAAGAGAAAATCATCAAATCAGATTCTATAATCAACTGTGCCGTTGTAAGTGATACAACAGCGGATACTATTCATCCTATTATCAAAGCAAACATCGGCACAGGTTCAACAATTATTACAGACGAATACAGATCATATAACGGATTAGATAAGGTTTTTCAACACGCTACTGTTAATCATGGCGCAAAAGAATATGTTAATGAAATGGCATATACTAACGGCGTAGAAAACTTTTGGAGCCATTTAAAAAGAGGCGTTGACTGTATTTATCATTGGGTATCAACTGAACATTTACAGTCTTATGTAAATGAGTATCAATTACGTTTTAATACACGTAAATTTAGCACCGCAGGAAGATTTGATTTGATATTATCTAATGTAGCAGGTCGTTTAACTTATAAAGAATTGACAAAATGAGTAAACATACGATTAAATATGAAGGGGAAATTGACCTTAATGGGTTAATTATTCCTTGTTATGTATTGGAAGATGGGACAAGGGTTTTATCTGGTAGAGCAATGCAAAACGCCTTAAAAATGGTTGATGAAGCCGAAGAAGGCAAGCAGACAGCCGGGACCAGATTAACCCGTTATTTGGCTCAAAAATCACTTAAGTCATTCATTTATAAGGATAAAACCGAGGACCATTTTGAGCCTGTGATTTGCTATAAAGGGGATGCTAAAATCAACGGGTTCGAAGCTACAGTATTAGCAGATATATGCGATGGTTTTTTGGAAGCCCGTAAAAAAATACACCTTTCCCCTCGTCAATCGATAATAGCGGATCAATGCGAAATACTAATCAGAGGGTTTGCGCGTGTTGGTATAATTGCTTTGGTAGATGAGGCGACAGGGTATCAGTATGACAGAGAAAAGGATGAATTACAGAAAGTTTTAAGCGCGTATATTTCGAAAGAATTATTGCCCTGGCAAAAAAGATTTCCAGACGAATTTTATAAAGAAATATTTAGGCTTAATGGATGGAATTTTACCGTAACTGGCATTAAAAATCGTCCCGGTGTTATTGGAACATGGACAAAGCAATTAGTATATAATCTACTACCTAAAGGAGTTTTAAAGGAACTTGAAAATAAAACACCTAAAAGTGCCGCTGGTAATAAAACCGCTCGATTACATCAAAGCTTAAGTATAGACATTGGCGAACCTCATTTAGAAAAGCAACTTATTTCCGTTATTACATTAATGAATGTATCAAATACATGGAAAGAGTTTATTAAATTATTCGGTAAAAAATTCGCTCAAACTATGATGGATTTACCAGAAGTAAACCATGATCTCCAAAAATTAGATAAGCCGATTCAAACTAACTTTTTTTCACAATTGGAAGAAAATAACGCGGAAATTGATGAAAAGGTTATCAATGCACCTTTCGGTAAATTATTAGGTGCAGTTGCAAAAGCAGGTAAACCGGAAAAAAATTAGGTATTTTTCTTTGTTGATATATAGAAGTGGTGGTGCTTATCTAAAAACACAACGTAAAATGTATTATTTATTACATGCCCCGCTATTATAGTTTTCCCGTTAATATGTATTCTTCCCCATTCAGCATCGGGTGATACGTGAGCAGGATACTTGAATTTGGTTTTATCTGGTGGTGGAAAATTTCCATATAGAGTAAACTTATTCCCGTCCAATTGTTCAATTAACGGCCTGCAACAATAACCTTTAAGAACTTCTAACATATATGATAATAGCCCTATATTTTGCCAATCTTTAAATCCTGACCCACTTCTTTGAGTATCGTCAAAATCTTCAAAAGAAATGGTGAAATTTTCTGGTTTTAAAGAGGATAAGGTTTGTTTTTTCTTGTTTATGGTATTATCAAGAAAGTTTTCTTTTTTCTTTTTGAAGTTATTTATTCCCATCTACTTCAGCAGAATAATAAACCAACATAGTTTTTTTAGAAATTATATTAGTGCATATTTTAGATGGAGCAATACCTTTTCTTGCTTCAATCCATGGCATTTCATTATGGGTAGCTGTTTCTAATTCAAATGCTGACCAAGTGGATAAGTCTTTTAATATTGAATCTAATAATTCATTTTGAGAAGATGTTAAAGATTTTTCTATGTTTTTATCTGGATCTTCATCATTTTTAGGATCGAAACCAACATCAGAATACAAAATTGAATTATCCTTTAATGAATTATATACAACTCTACAGACAGGGCCATGTACCCATGCTTCAAAATCTTCCGGGATCAAAGATTGTTCAAAGCAAGCCAAATGGTATGCCTCACAATAGTAAAGTAATTTTTGTAACTTTAAATGTGACATTGGGCCATAGTGCTTTAAAATGAAGTTTGAAAGCACTATGGCCGAAGTTGTGCCTAAATTTTGGGTGGTTTTCATGTTGTTATTTGCGATTCCAACAAATTCCCTTAAGAAGATTAATAATTGGTTATTACAAAGATATATACGTTTGAAACACTAAAAAAGTTTTATTTTGGTGTAAATTTATATATCATTGCCATTAATTAAATCAAAATTCCCCCTTCATGGGGTTAGGGCAATGTCATTAAGTTAAGGAGATATATTTTTAATAAATACTGTTTTACCCTCTTTCCCGCTTGCGGAAGAGAGGGTGGTCGAGCGAAGCAAAGACCGGGTGAGTAGATTCGCCGCCATGCATTAGCGCTAATATCGCTTCATTAGTTAACTCACCCGGTCTTTGCTTCGCTCGACCACCCTCTCTTTGCCTACGGCAGAAAGAGGGTAAACGCACCGAAAAAAAGGTATTTTCCTTAACTTAATGACATTGGGGGTTAGGGGCCTACAAATGCGTATTACTCCTAAACAACTTAATCGCTATCGCCAGCAAAATTACCCCAAAGGCCTTCCGCAAAATGTTCAGCCCGGTTTTACCCAATAGCTTTTCGAGCCATTTTACATTTTTTAATACGAGGTAAACAAACAGGGTATTCAGGACGATGCCGACAAGTATATCCTGGGTTTGGTATTGTGTTTTCAGGGATAGCAGGGTGGTCATGGTACCGGCCCCGGCGATAAGCGGGAATGCCAGGGGCACAATGGATGCCGTGGAAGCCATTTCTTCTTTAAACAGCTTTATACCCAATATCATCTCCATCGCTATAATAAAGATCACCAATGAACCGGCTATGGCGAATGAGGAAACGTCGATGCCGATAATGGATAGCAACTCTTCTCCGCCGAATAAAAACCCAACCATAAGCACCAGCACCGCAATACTTGCTTTTTCCGACTCGATATGACCTATCCGCTGCCGCATTTCAATAATGACAGGTATAGCGCCCAAAATATCAATGATCGCAAACAGGATCATGGTTACCGACAATATCTCTCTGAAAATTAATGGATGCATGGCGTTAAGGTTTTAATTTTTTGGTTTCAAACAAAAAGTCCACAAAAGTGCAACAAAAATACAGAATGCAGATAAAATATCAGGACACAAAAAAGGCCCCGAATTGTCAGGGCCATTTTTTGTTATAAATATTGTTGGATATTTCGCCTATAACTCCGGTTTCAGCGGATCTTTAGGGAGATAAACTGTCCCTTTTCTGATTAGTGAGTGTTTTTTACTGTATGTGAAATAAATAACCAGGCCTATAGCCATCCATACTACCAATCGTATCCAGGTATCAAGCGGTAGAGAAACCATCATTAATAAACATATTAGTACCCCGGCAATTGGCACAAACGGTACCCAGGGAGTTCTAAACGGACGTGGGCTATCCGGGTCAGATTTTCTTAAAACCATTATTCCTATACAAACCAATATAAATGCAAACAAGGTTCCAATAGACACCATTTCACCAACAACCCTGACAGGTACAAAAGCAGCGAATAAACTCACAAAAACCGCAAACAGCAAATTTGACTTGTATGGGGTTTGAAATTTCTTATGCACTTTAGAAAATGCTTTGGGTATCAATCCATCTTTCGACATGGTAAAGAAGATGCGTGATTGACCCATTAACATAACTAATATTACAGAAGAATAGCCTGCAAGTATTGCAATAATGATTGCTTTTTGTAACCAGGCAAAAGGTGTTTTTGCGATAGCAACAGCCACCGGCGCAGCGCTTTCCTTAAATTCTTTGTAATTAGCCATACCGGTCATCACATGTGAAAATAACACATATAATATGGTACATACCACCAACGAACCAATAATTCCAATTGGCATCCCCCGTTTGGGGTCTTTTGCTTCCTGGGCAGCAGTTGATACAGCATCAAAGCCTATAAACGCAAAAAACACAACACCTGCCCCGCGTAACACTCCTGACCATCCAAATTCACCAAACTTTCCTGTATTTGCCGGTATATATGGCACATGGTTAGCAGGATTGATATAACCCCATCCAACTGCTATAAAAACTAACACTACAGCAACTTTGAGTATAACTAAAAAATTATTTATAAATGCCGATTCTCTTGTACCACGTATTAATAACAATGACAAGCAAACGATTATAAATACAGCAGGCAGGTTCATTATACCATGAACTATAGTCCCATTACTGAGTGTAATATCCTCCCAGGGTGATTTTGTAAATTGCGGAGGTATCTCCCAATTAAAGAAATGCAAAAATTTAGTCAGGTATTGGGACCAACTAATTGAAACTGTAGCTGCACCAAGTGCATATTCCAATACCAAGTCCCAGCCGATTATCCAGGCAATAAATTCACCCATAGTGGCGTAAGAATAAGTATAGGCCGAACCTGCAATAGGGATCATACTGGCAAATTCGGCATAACATAACCCGGCAAATGCGCAACCTATTGCACCAATAACAAATGATATGGTTACAGCAGGGCCTGCATTATTAGCTGCAGCCAACCCGGTCAATGAAAATAATCCGGCGCCAATTATCGCACCTATACCCATTGTAACCAGGTTAAAACTACTTAAAGTACGTTTTAAAGTACCCGAGCCTGTTTCGGCTGCTTCTTTTAATAATAAGTCAAGGGGCTTTTTAAATTTCATAAATATTTCAATTGTTTCAGTCAGTTAATTCCCAAACGTAGTTAAATTTATTGAAAACATAAAGAGCAGAATGTGACAATGGGATTGGAAAGGGTTTCCAAATTAAAATTGGTTATTGGTTGATAGGGTTGAATAAGGAATTAATGTATAAAGCAAGCCTCATTACCCGCAACGGTGGCTGTACATTATTGTTTGTTAGAGAATTACGAAGTTTAATTCGCTATCATTTATTTTAAAAGGCCTCATTGGGAGCTTCGCTGTTTAAAAACTTCGATTTCGAGCTCGGCTTCAAGTAAAAATTTAACGATATACACTTCTTAGCTCGCTTTTAATATCGTTCCAATCCCTGGCCGTAGTTTTGCCGTTTATAAAATCGTTATCCCGTTTTAGTATTTCTTGCTTCTGGAGTTCGGTTAAGCCTAAGTCATCAGTATCACGTTGATAATCATACTGCATCCTGTCCAGAAATTCGACCAGGGCTTTTTCTTGTTCTTCACTATGGGGGTTAACGATAACTGTCATTAAACAAATTTAATAATAATAGCTGTTAAAATCAAAAATAAAAAAGGGTTATAACAAAGAAGGCCGCTGTCCGGCGGCCTTCTTTGTTATCTTGAAAATTAAAAATATTATCCTTTTTTATCAACTTTAACAATCGGGCTGATCACTGCCTGCACCCTGATCTCTTTTTGAACCGGGTGGGTTATATGTGCTGTTTTTTGAACATTCGCATTCAAATGCGGTGCAATTACCAGGGACATGATCGACATCAGTTTGATCAGGATATTCATTGAAGGGCCCGAAGTATCTTTAAACGGATCGCCCACGGTATCACCTGTTACGGATGCTTTATGTGGTTCAGATTTTTTATAATACATCTCGCCGTTGATCTCAACGCCTTTTTCAAATGATTTTTTGGCGTTGTCCCATGCACCGCCTGCATTGCTCTGGAAAAGTCCCATCAATACACCCGATACGGTTACGCCGGCCAGCAAGCCGCCTAAAACTTCTGGACCGAATGTAAAACCTACGATTATTGGCGTGATCAGTGCAATTAATCCGGGGGCAACCATTTCGCGGATAGAAGCTTTGGTTGATATGGCCACGCATTTTTCATATTCAGGCTTACCTGTATATTCCATAATGCCCGGGATCTCGCGGAACTGGCGGCGAACTTCTTCAACCATCGCCATTGCCGCACGGCCCACTGCCGAAATAGCCAGTGACGAAAATATGAAAGGGATCATACCGCCAACAAATAAGCCGGCAAGTACGTTCGCTTTGTAAATATCAATATGCTCAATACCAGCAACACCAACGAAAGCCGCAAATAAAGCCAGTGAGGTTAATGCAGCCGAAGCAATTGCAAAACCCTTGCCTGTAGCTGCTGTAGTGTTACCTACGGCATCCAGGTTATCTGTACGGTGCCTTACTTCTTCAGGAAGACGGCTCATTTCTGCAATACCACCTGCATTATCTGCTATAGGTCCGAAAGCATCAATAGACAGCTGCATAGCTGTAGTAGCCATCATACCTGCGGCAGCGATAGAAACACCATATAAACCGGCGCAATAATAAGATCCATAAATACCGGCCGCCAAAACAAGGATAGGTAATACTGTTGATTCCATCCCAACAGCTAAACCTGCAATAATATTAGTAGCATGCCCGGTTGACGACTGCCTGATTATACCCAGCACCGGGCGTTTGCCCATCGCTGTATAATATTCGGTGATCATTGACATCAGCGTACCTACAACCAGGCCGACAAGGATTGCCCCATAAACACCATCTTTGGTGAAATGTGAAGCACCGCCTTTTAACACACCACCTGTATCATCGCGCAGCATGTGGAATTCGCCAACAGGCAACATCCATTGCACTACAAAATAAGTGGCTATTGCTGTTAATACGATTGAAGTCCAGTTGCCGATATTTAAAGCTTTCTGAACGCTGTCAGTTTCATTTTTAATTTTTACGAACGCTGCGCCTATCAAAGAAAACACGATACCCAAACCGGCAATTACCATCGGTAACAATATCGGTGCTATACCGCCAAAATTATCGTGAGACACAATTTCGCGTCCTAATACCATAGTGGCCAGCATAGTGGCTACATACGATCCGAACAGATCCGCGCCCATACCTGCTACGTCGCCAACGTTATCACCAACGTTATCGGCAATAGTTGCGGGGTTGCGCACATCATCTTCGGGGATGCCCGCTTCTACCTTACCTACAAGGTCGGCGCCCACATCAGCAGCTTTGGTATAAATACCACCGCCCACACGGGCAAACAATGCGATTGATTCTGCACCCAGTGAAAATCCTGCCAAAACATCCAATGCCTTAGCCATAGCTTCGCCGTTTACATCCAGACCCTGGCTTTTAACATAAAAGGTATAAAAAACTATAAAAAGAGAACCTAAACCAATAACCGCTAAACCGGCTACGCCTAAACCCATCACGGTACCGCCGGTAAACGAAACCCTCAGCGCTTTGGCAAGGCTTGTTCTGGCCGCTTGTGTGGTGCGTACGTTTGCTTTGGTGGCGATACGCATCCCCAGGAAACCTGCGAAGGCCGAAAGGAAGGCGCCCACTAAAAACGAAATTGCAATTACAGGGCTCGATGTTGCCACTGTTGTACCCGACCAGGCCAGTAAGATCATGGCCAGCGCCACAAAATAGCTGAGTACTTTCCACTCGGCCTTTAAAAATGCCATTGCGCCTGCGGCAATATAGCCCGCAAGCTCATTCATGCCGGCATCACCGGTTTCCTGTTTGGTAACCCAGGCGGCTTTTACGGCCATCGCAATAATGCCGATGATCCCGAAAACAGGTATTAAATAAATCAGGTAAGTGTTTAATAGATCCATATTGAAATTTTGGAGTGAGTATTCGTGTTAATATTTTTAAAAAGTTTGCAAATATAATTGGCTGGCGCAAATTAGTGAATTAATTTCTTTACAATAGGGTGTCATTTACAAAGTTTTTTGAATAGTTTAGAAGCTTTAACACAAAAAATACATGACACCCACTCCGGTACAACCAAAATTGAAACATGAACTGGGTTTGCTCGACGGCACAATGCTGGTATCAGGCTCCATGATCGGCTCAGGGATTTTTATTGTAAGCGCGGATATTACCCGGAACGTTGGCTCAGCAGGCTGGCTGATTGCAGTTTGGCTGATCACCGGGTTTATGACCATTACCGCTGCAGTTAGCTATGGCGAATTAAGCGCTATGTTCCCTAAAGCAGGCGGGCAATATGTTTATTTAAAGGAGTCGTATAACAAGCTGATCGCATTTTTATACGGCTGGAGTTTTTTCGCGGTGATACAAACCGGAACTATAGCAGCTGTTGGCGTTGCATTTTCCAAATTTACAGCCTATTTGATACCTGCTGTTGGCGACGACAATATTTTATTCAGCACAATGATCGGTTCCTGGCATTTCACCATCAGCGCGGCGCAGTGTGTTTCAATTGTGGTTATCCTGTTGCTTACCTTTATTAATACAAAAGGCGTTAAAAGCGGCAAA
Source organism: Mucilaginibacter sp. UBA5151 (assembly GCA_002413785.1). Classification (GTDB taxonomy): domain Bacteria; phylum Bacteroidota; class Bacteroidia; order Sphingobacteriales; family Sphingobacteriaceae; genus Mucilaginibacter. Next base: position 69,696 of record DHXR01000042.1, on the reverse strand, counting down.
CTCATCCAAAACACTTTTACCATAACCAAGCTACTCAGTTTATTTGGGTTGATTATTTTTGGATTTATTGCCTTAAAAGGTGATGTATGGCATGCCAACTGGGCAAACGTCTGGGATATGCACAAACTAAATCCTGACGGGGCGGTAGTTACGCTTACCATTGCTACCGCCCTGGGTGCCATAGCGGCTTCTATGGTGGGTTCTATTTTCAGCAGCGATTCATGGAACAATGTAACCTTTATTGCCGGCGAAATGCATAACCCGAAACGCAATGTAGGGTTAAGCCTTTTTTTAGGAACATTGATCGTAACGATTATTTACATATCGGCAAATGTGGTTTACACAGGTGTATTATCCATGCATGATATTGCCACCGCCGATCATGACAGGGTTGCAGTCGCGGCATCACATGTTATATTCGGTAATATTGGAACTAAAATTATTGCCATAATGATTATGATCTCCACGTTCGGGTGCAACAACGGACTAATAATGGCCGGGGCCAGGGTTTATCACACAATGGCAAAAGACGGGCTATTTTTTAAGAAGACAGGCACACTAAATAAATTTGCCGTTCCTGAATTTGGTTTATGGATACAGGCTGTTGTGGCTGGGATACTTTGTCTAAGTGGCAGCTATGGCGATTTGTTGAACATGATCTCATTGGTGGTTGTCATATTTTATATATTGACAATAGCAGGTATCTATATTTTGAGAATTAAACAACCAAATGCTGAAAGGCCTTATAAAGCTTTTGGATACCCTGTATTGCCCGCTATTTACATTGTTTTGGGCCTTGCGTTTTGCATTTTGCTGCTGATTTATAAACCGGAGTATTCGCGCGGCGGTTTATACATTGTTTTGGCGGGGATCCCTATTTATTACATTGCGAAAAGGTATTTGAAAAATGATGATCAGGAAAACGTGGTTAGTTAGCATACTCTTTTTATCGGGGAATATATTCGCACAGCCGCTGCCGCAAAAGCTGCAGGCCGCATTTAACCGCTTACAGGCCGACAGCCAGTGCCGTTACGCCTCTGTTTCGCTGACTGTGCTGGATGCTAAAACAGGGGAACAGGTATTTGCGGTAAATCCAAATATGGGCCTGGCAACGGCATCCACGCTGAAAACCATTACCACCATTACCGCTTTTAATTTATTGGGTAAAGATTTTCAATACCAAACCCTGTTTGGTTATTCGGGAACAATAGGTGCAGACGGTACCCTTAACGGGGATGTTATTATTAAAGGCGCAGGCGACCCCACCTTAGGCAGCTGGCGGTACGAGAGCAGCCATGAGAACCATATCCTTACTTTAATGACCGATGCCCTGCAAAAAGCAGGGATCAAAAAAATCAATGGTCGTATTATTGGCGATGATTCGGTTTTTGGCTCGCAGTCTATCCCCGAAGGATGGATCTGGATGGACGTTGGTAATTATTACGGCGCCGGAACATCGGGCCTTTGCTGGCGCGAGAACCAGTTTGATATTAAATTAAAAACAGGCCGGGTTGACAGTCTGATCAGCGCTTATCGCGAAGTGCCTGCCATTCCATACCTGAATTTTAAAAGCGAGTTGATCAACGCGCGCGCCGGTACCGGGGACAATGCCTACGCTTTTTTACCTGTCGGCGGCAAAATGATGTATTTACGGGGCACTTATGCCATCGACCAAAGTAAAAAAAGCATTTCCGCAGCCCTGCCCGACCCGGCTTATGACGCCGCTTTCCGCTTAGCCGATACATTGAAACACTTGGGAATTTTGGTAAGCAATGAACCTGAATCAACCGGTACATTAAACGCCAAAGGACTGCAAACGCCGCAGATAGCCACAAATTTAACAACCATCCTGTCACCACGCTTAAGTCAGATCATTTACTGGCTCAACCAAAAAAGCATTAACCTGTATGCTGAGCAATTACTGAAAACCATCGCCTGGAAGGCAGGTAAACAGCCATCTACCGCCAACGGCGTTGAGGTAGTTCAAAATTTCTGGAAGGCAAGGGGCATCGACCCTAAATCGCTAAATATTTTCGACGGCAGCGGCCTGTCGCCCGGCGACAGGGTGACAACTTTAACCATGGCGACCATCCTGCAATCGGCAAAGGCTGCAACCTGGTTCCCGGAATTTTACGAAAGCCTGCCGACTTACAACAACATGAAAATGAAAAGCGGCAGTATCCTTAATGTTCTTACCTTTGCAGGCTATCAAACCTATAAAGGCCGCGAGCTTTGCTTTTCAATTATGGTGAATAACTATAACGGATCGAGCAGGGAGGTGAAGGAAAAGATGTTTAGGGTTTTGGATGAGATGAAGGCCCCCTAACCCCCTAAAGGGGAATATGATATTTTGTACATTATCCATTGTAGATGGTTGAATTATGCCACTCTAAATTAGACAAAGAAGGTTTATCAATATCTTTCAATGGTAGATACAACATATCCTTTCCATGATATTTGTAATAATCCTTACCATTATCAAACTCTTCCTTGATCCTTTTACTTACTTCAACTTTAAAATCTTTTGTTACCGTTACATAGCCACTATCAAATAATTTATGCAAATCTGATCTTAATAATATTCCGTTCGATATAGTATGAGGTCCCAATAACGAAAAAGGTTTAATATGAGCAGCTTCAAGTACTGGTAAAGTTTTTTCTCCACTTATTGCACATCGTCTTGTATAAGCATCAGTTACCAAAACCCTGAAAGCTCCCTGTCCTAACCTGACTTTTTGTAAAATAGGATTTCCATATCTCAATTCAGGTTCATTTAGCATAAGTTGATTTGTATTAGCAACCTCCTCAAACATGTATTTATCAAGCGTACGTTCAACCATTCGCCACAAATCTTCTCCAATATTATCATCAGTTGAATATGTCTTCCCCTGCACGATACTTTTTGACCAATTGGTTGGCACGGGTATCCAATCTTCCCTTTTAAAAAATATAGGATTAGTTAATACAATACAACCGATTATTGGATTGTGATTTAATTTATCACTTCTATAATTTAGTATGAGTTTTTGTAGTTCCGGATAAGTTGGCGTGCCATTTCTATTCTCAAATGTATCCCAAGCAATTGATAATGGTAAAAAAGTAAAACTTGAAAAGAAACCCACTCCACCAATGGCATTTAATGGGCTTTTTAGTTTGAATAGGAAAGGGGCTCCCTGCTGCAGGGCTTTAAAACTTAGATTGCCTCCCGGCTGCCAAAAGTTAATATCCTCCGGATTTATTTCACTCAAATAATTGAACCAATTATTGTCAGTTACTCCAAGATAAAACTTCATACCACTAAAGTAGTGATAATTATATTTTAATTCCCTGCTTTAATACTATTAAAGGGCACACCCATGCCATCGGCAGCATATTGACCAAGCACTTTGTTTCTGATGATGAGGTAATCGCCATTTTGGGTAACCAGCCATTTATCAATACCATCTTCAACAACTTTTTGCGGAACGGTTCTTGAGACTGCTTTGGCAGTCGAATCAAGTTCAATAATATAAAGGTCACCTTTTTTATCCAAAGGGTCGTTAAAAGGGATGATCACCGTATGGTTGTAATCATCAATAAACCTGCCCAATACATTTTTGCCTTTAATTTCATTGGGCTGTAGCGTTAGCAGACGCGTGGCCTGTTTACGGCTTAAACCAAAAACTTTCAAACGCAAAAAATTGCCGTTCTTATCCTTCAGGGTATCGACGGGCTTAACTTCAGTATCTTTCAAATACCTCGCCGATGCATAAAAGCTATGATCACCGGCGCTGGTTTCCGTATTGCCCGGCAACAGGTAATGGATCTCCAGGTTTTTAATTTTGGTGCTGTCAGCTTTTAGTTTACCGGCTAACAATAACAATTCCGGGGTTGTTAAGCGGTTATTGATATGCACATTTACGGTGGTAAGGGTATCGCTTTTAAAAACCTTTGAAACGGTGTAAGGTGGTATATCCATCCGTTTTTTCCCGCAGGCAAAAAATATCATTATTGAACAGAGAACCGTTACATTTTTAAAAAATCTTGTCATAATAATAATGTATTTATTTATTCTTAAATTTGATTCCATGAACTTACAGGCTGAAAAACTTGAAGTAGTTAGAATGATACTTGATACTGATGATAAAAATATAATCAGGGATGTAAAATCGTTGTTTAAAAATCGCCGTAAAGTAACAAAAAAAGGAGATAGCCTTGAAGAATTTTATGAAGGGTTCAAGGATGGAATCCGCGAAGTAAAATCATCATTAGAAGGAAAAGCTGCATTAAAAGACGCAAAAACCTGGCTGGATGAACTTCAGGATTAAAATCACCAGAAATTTTGAAAAAGAAGCAAAACCCCTGATTAAAAAATACGCTTCTTTTAAAAAGGATATTACTAAACTAATTGATGAGCTTGAATTGAATCCAGAAATTGGAAAACCTTTAGGCCATAACTTATATAAAATACGTATTGCTATCAGCAGTAAAAACCGTGGTAAATCAGGCGGCGCGCGCATTATAACTTATGTAATCCTGGAAAATGAAACTGTTCATCTGATTTCAATTTATGATAAAGCTGAATACGACACTGCCGAAATAGATACTCTGTTGAAAATAGTAAAGGATGAAGGTCTATAAACCCTCAAATTAAATAATTCCATATAAAGCACCGCCCTTCTCCCCCATGCTGTCCACCAGCTTTTCCACTTCCGGATCTTTTTCTAAAACAGGGGCATGGTGCGGTTTTATGCGGGCATCAATGATCAGCGGCCCGTTGCAGCCCCAATGTTTATTTTCGGTAAAACTATTGATCCCGTAAATATCATGTGATGGATTGCTCCTTGTAAAAGTAACCCAAACAAAGTTATTGAGGTTTTGCGCGGTAAACGCGGCGTCATCGCATAACACCATTAATGGCAGGCCATCCAGGTCAGTTTCGGCCAGATGCTCCTCCAAAATCTCCATCATTAACGGAATATCGCTGCTTCTTATATTTTTTGGCACTTCAACAGCCAGTACACCCGGCATTACCATTTTATAAGTATTAAAAGGGAGCGGTAAAGTAAAACTGGCAGGCAATTCACGCCACAACTCCCTTTTCACTGCTCCCGCAACTGCTACTGCAACTTTACTTCCTGAATTAAGTCCGCTGCCACTGTAGTCAAGCGTATCGATAGTGGTTTTGGTATAAAAATGCAGGTCGCGGGAAAGGTCGATCCTTTGCAGGATATGTTTTAAAAAACCTTCGATGTCATTTACATTCAGCGATGGGTCATCTTCCTTTGCGGCGATAAAAAGGTATTTTGCCAGGCTGAGCTGACCTTTTCCCAAAATATGATTTGCAATGGTGAGGATCTCCTGTGGCCTGCGCTCATCGGAATATGGCGTATAACGCTCACTGCCGATGGCGAACAACAAAGGATGTACACCCGCCGCATCAACCGCATTTACTGCATGTAAACCCGGTATTTCTTTGGGAATGGCCGAACCGGTAATCTCATGGATCAGCGCGCCGAAACTGGTATCTTCCTGCGGCGGCCTGCCTACCACGGTAAATGACCAGATGGCCTCCTTGCGGTGATAAACATTATGCACCTTTAACAGCGGAAAAGGGTGTTTTAAACTATAATAGCCCAGATGATCGCCGAATGGGCCTTCGGGTTTATTATCATGCGGCATAACCGTACCTGTGATCACAAAATCAGCATCTGCCGAAACGCAAAAACCTTCTTCATCATAAAAATACCTGAAACGGCGGTTACCCAGCGCCCCGGCAAAGGTCATTTCCGATAAACCTTCGGGCAGGGGCATCACCGCAGCCACCGGGTGCGATGGCGGCCCGCCCACAAATATGCTGACTTTTAAAGGTAGCCCTTTTGCGTTGGCTTTGGCCTGGTGTACCCCGATCCCCCTGTGCAACTGGTAGTGCAGGCCGATCTCTTCGTTAAGGATATAATCATTGCCCGCCAGCTGGATACGGTACATGCCCAGGTTGGCGTCCATAATGCCCGGTTTATCGGCATCTTCGGTGTAAACCTGGGGCATGGTAACAAAAGGACCGCCGTCTTTGGGCCAGTTTACAATCTGGGGCAGGTCGCTGATGTGACATTTCGCAAAGTTAACCGGGGCATTACTGCCCACTTTCATTGGCAGGGCCGATAAAGCCGTCAAGGCTACATTGGCATATTTAAAAGGATGTTTTATTGCTTTTACAGGATCAGATTTTAAATCGACCAGTATTTTTATCTTATCCAAAGTATCCCTGAAAATAAACCGCGAACGCTCAAGCGTTCCGAAAAGGTTGGATACTGCGGAAAATTTACTGCCTTTTACATTTTCGAAAAGAATGGCCGGGCCTCCATGCTCAAATACGCGCAAATGAATTGCCGCCATTTGCAGGTACGGGTCAACTTCTTCCTTAATACGGATCAAATGACCGTGTTTTTCGAGATCGGTAATGCAGGCTTGTAAACTTTTATAACTCATAACGAAGGTACAAATGTACAAATTGAGAAAGGTAAACCGCAGGTCGCGACCTGGTATTTACTTTAATGGCATGCAAATTACTTCACTAAATCCATAGACAAACATTAAAGTAAGTCCTTAAAAAAAGTTATTATTACATTTGCGGCATCAGCAACGCTGTTAATTATGTCTGTATTAGTATTTACCCTGATCATACTTATTGGCTCCTATTTTGCGGGTTTACTGGGCTCATTAACCGGTTTGGGGGGTGGCGTAGTCATCATTCCGCTATTAACTTTATTACTGCATGTTGATATCCACTATGCTATCGGGGCGTCGCTGGTTTCAGTGATCGCTACTTCTTCCGGCTCGGCTGCCGCGTATGTTAAGGAAGGCATCACCAATATGCGGCTGGGCATGTTTTTAGAGATAGCCACTACTGCGGGCGCTATGTGCGGCGCCATACTCGCCTTACATATCCCAACCAATTATATCGCCATATTATTTGGCGTAATTTTAGTTTTCTCGGCCCTAATATCACTGCAAAAAAAGGCTGAACATATTACCCATCATAAAAGCTACCTGGCAAAAAAGCTAAAACTCAACAGCAGTTACCCCACGCCAAACGGCGTTGTTGATTATACCGTAACCCGTGTAGGGGGAGGTTTTTTTATGATGCTTTTTGCCGGGGTAATTTCAGGTTTGCTTGGGATTGGTTCGGGGGCGTTAAAAGTGATTGCGATGGATAGTATTATGCGGATCCCCTTTAAAGTATCAACCACTACCAGCAATTTTATGATAGGCGTTACTGCTTCGGCAAGCGCGGTAGTTTACCTGCAGCGCGGCTATATAAGCCCCGGTGTGTCGATGCCGGTTGTGATCGGGGTATTGCTCGGCGCTTTAACCGGCTCAAAAATACTGGTCCGCAGCACTTCGTCGGGGTGGCTGCGCTGGGTATTTGCAGCAGTGGTAACATTTTTGGCAGCCCAAATGATATATCACGGCATAACGGGAAAAATTTGAAGCGGTTCATAGCTGATGGTTCATGGTTCATAGCCGATTTACCATGAGCTTTAAAGCTGCAATGAACTATGAACCATGAACTATGAACTAAAAAAAAGCACCATGAAAAAATTCAAAGACAGGGATATGGAGTTACTGCTTGCGCAGGTGTTAAGGGCTGGTACCATCATATCCGTCAGTATTGTTTTTACGGGCGGGTTATTTTATCTGTACAGGCATGGCCAGGCCACTGCAGGTTATAATACTTTTGTTGGCATCCCGTTTTTTGTTCAGCATTTCCAGGGACTTTTTTCCGGCATATTAAGTTTCAAAGGACAGGCCATCATCCAAACCGGCATAATCCTGTTAATTGCCACGCCAATACTCCGGGTGATTTTTTCGGCCGTCGGTTTTGTGCTCGAAAAGGATTATATGTATGTTGGCATAAGCTTACTGGTGTTGCTTATTATTTTTATGAGTATGCTGAACGGGCATGCTGGCTGATCATTTATTTCGCAAGATAAAAATTTCATTACGTTAATCTGTTGTTTTAGAACGCTTTTGCTCATCTTCATTGCCGGCATTGTGCGTTGAATTTTTTACCGACGTTTTTCCGAGCCGATAGGTAAACGTAAGCCTCACTATCTGGCTCTCCACTTTATTGGTTGTTGATAAATTCAGGTTTTGATAATTGATAGAAAACCTGTCGCGAACGGTGTTAAAAATATCAACCGCGCTCAGCTTGAGGCTGCCCCTTTTATTAAATAGCTGTTTGGCAATTCCCGCATCCATACCATAAAACGCTTTAAATTGGCTGATCCCATAAAATGTAGGCGTTTCGTAATGCCCGGTTAATGTAGCGTTTAAAGTTTTACTGAGGATAAAATACTGGTTTGTCGAAAAAATAAGGTCCTGTGTCCCCTTATTCAGGTTACCGTTTACGGGGTAAGCTACGTAGCGCTGATAAGAGAGGTCGAGGTTAAAATCGGCGTTCCACCAGCCGGTAAACACAAGCGGGGCATAAAACTTTAGGCCATAGTTATACACTGTACCAAGATTTGTGCGGGTGTTAACACTTACTTTTGAAGTATCATTCTGTTCGAAAAATTTGAATTCCGAGGCATTAGCGATGATGCTGCTGTATAATGTTGTTACAAAGGTTTTGTTATAGGTATATGACAGTTCTATTGAATTGGTGTACTGCGGTTTCAAATTCGGGTTTCCCGAATCATAGTCATACAAATCAATATACCGTAAAAACGGATTTAATGCTTCATAATCTGGTCTCAAAATACCCCGGTTGTAACTGAATGAAAAATCGTGCTTATCATCATAATTATAAGTAAGCAATACGTTCGGAAAAAGGCCGGTATAATTACTGTTAGTCACCTGGCCGGATGTTACCGAATTCCCCTTCGCAATGGTTTGCTCAGCCCGCAAACCGGCGATGAGATCAAAGTTATCAAACTTATTTTCATAGTTTATATATGCAGCATTCACATTTTCCGTGTAAACAAAGTGGTTACTGAACCTCGGATCGCTCTGGTATTGTCCCTTTACAAGGGGGCCAAAGATCAGGTCATTATTGCTCTGTACATTGCTGTACTTAATGCCGGCCTCCAATTTTGAGGTTTTTGAAATAGGGTCAACAAAATCGGCCTTTGACACCCATATCCGGATGTTGGAAGGTGATAAATTCTGCAGCAGGGAGTCGCGGTAATAGTTGCCCGCCGGACCATAAAACTTGTTGCCGATGTACTCTGCCGAGGAGCGGTTCACTGTGCTGTAGTTTAAATCAGCAGTAAGGGTTTTTCCCGCTTTATCAAGCTTTCCGGAATAATTAAGGTTATAATTTAGCCGGGTGATATGCCTGTTCACATTTGAATTTGCCACCACGGTAGTATCCAATACCCCCTGGTTAAGGATTTGAAGGTCATTGTCTTTCACAATGTTTTCATTCCTGACACCGCCGTTTATCAAAAAACCGATGGTGCTATTGGGCGACAAATAGAAATCAGTCCCCAGGTTAAAGTTATTGGTGTTATTTTTTAGTACCGCGTTATAATCCACATTATAATTACTGAGTACCTTGTTAAAATTGACGGTTCTGCCGGTAACAAAATCATGAAAATTTTGATCATCCGAATAGGTATAATTTCCGAAAATATTAAACTTTGCCGTACGGTCGTTAAAAACTACACCGGCATTACTTTTGGCATATTTGCCGTAGGCAAGTGAGCCTGTGAGGGTAGCATTGGCCCCGATGTTTTTTCCTTTTTTTAATACAATATTTATTATCCCTCCGCCGGATGCATCGTATTTTGCAGAACCACTGGTTATTAATTCTATATAATCAATGGTGTTGGATTGCATACCCTTTAGTACACCGGCCAGGTCTTCACCCGTTAAATTGGTGGGTTTGCCGTCAATGGTTATCAATGCGTTTTGCCGCCCGATAATGCTGATGTTGTTACTGTTATCGACCCTTACGCCGGGCGATTGCCTCAAAATATCAAATACCGAATTACCGGCTGCAAGTATGTTATTCTGGATGTTCAGTATCACTTTACCGGGTTTAACTTCAATATCCGGCTTATTGCTCACTACTGAAACTTCTTTTAAAGTTGTGGTGGAAGGTTTTAAGGTAATATCGCCCGTGATAAGAGGTTGGCCTTCCACGGCGCTATACGGCCCGGTGTACGATTTGTTATAGCCGATAGCACTTACCAATATGAGGTAGTCACCCGGCTGAATGCCGGAAAATTTAAACAAACCTGTTTTGTTGCTAATGGTGGAACTTACTATGCTGGAGTCTTTATATTTTAATAAAACAATGGTTGAACTTTCGGCAGGGGCAGCATTTTCCTTTAAAACTTTACCTTGCAGGGATGAAGTTGCTATCTGTGCATACAGATTGTTATACAAGCCCGTCAAGAATAATAGGGTTAGGCACCTGACCAATAACTTCATTAGCAGTTGTTGTAGAGTTTTACTATAAACTTACCTTTTAATTAAATCCGTCACAATATAGCAACAAAATTAACCAAATAAATATTAATCTTTAACGAAATATTAATAATAAACATTATCGATTAATTATTTTTTTTGAAAAATATTTGCCGCTTATACCGATTAATATAACGTGTCGCGGGTATTTCCAATAATTAAAGAATTTCCAAATAAAAAATCGCTTTCTTTATTGCCGTAAATTTACTGCTTCTAAACTTAACATTTAAAATATCTGCTGATGAATTTTACCCCCCCGCAACTTAATGACATTGCCCCGCAACTCCGTACTGTAAACGTGACAAGGTATGTTACCCCATTACGCGAAGGCGGGTCGTTGCCGGCAATTGCCGCAACTGATGATGGTTTTTTGTATGTGCTTAAATTCCGCGGCGCGGGGCAGGGAGTAAAAGTGCTGATAGCAGAACTTATTGGTGGCGAAATTGCAAGGACGCTGGGATTAAAGGTGCCCGAAATAGTTTTTGCCCGGCTTGATGAAGCTTTCGGCCGCACGGAACCCGATGAAGAAATACAGGACCTGCTGAAAGCAAGCGTTGGGCTTATAGTGCCCAGGGTTGAGCGCGAAGAGTTCCTGAATATCGGGGTGATACTTTATTGCGCCAAACAAAAGTTTTTACGGGCGAAATACCTGCTGGATGAAACCCGCCTGCATACTTTTGCGCCAGATCTTGATATTGCGGAATTAAAAGAACACATCTGTTCGATGGAAAGGATCTGCCTCGGGAATAAAGATGCCGGGCCCATCGGTAAACTGGATATCGCTTCCCGTTTCCGATGGCTAACCGCTACGCGCAGCACTATTGTACAAACTTCAAAAGTGCATCCCGGTTTTTGCGATGAGGCATCAGAAACGCTGAGAACTTTGTTTGAGCAGTTGGTGGGTTGATAAAGTATTAAGTCCGGAGTCAATAGTCTTAGGCCGGGGCAAACGCCTTAAAATATTTCAATTCTGATATCGTTCCAAAAAAAACCAACCGTGTTGTTAGAAATCCCCCCAAACTATTAAAAAAAGCGCCGTTAGGTGCGAAATATTGGTAGATAATATTAAAAAGGATTTAGCGTGCCGTAGGTACGTAACGAACGAAGCGGCATTAGCGCTAATGCATGGCGGATGTTCAGTACCTACGGCACACAATATAGGGCTGGTATGTATTTCTACCAATATTTGACCCCCAAAAGGGGCCTTGCCAACTAATTTAATAACACTATTAGCTTCATCGGAGCCGCCTTTTAATGCGTTTGCCCCCGCTATTTATTCAGCCTGCACTAAAAGCTGTTTGATTTTTATTAATTTCGAGGCTGTAAATTTCCACAAAGATTATACCCGATGAAAAGAGTTGCTTTTTTTATAGTTACCCTGTTAGTTACCTTTAGAGTGCTTGCGCAGGCCGAACCTGCTAATTATACAGATGCCCTTGCTAAATTTAAGCAATATTATAATGAGGGCCGGCCCGATAGCATTTTTGCCATGTTTAGCCACGAAATGAAAGCAGCTTTGCCGCTTGATAATTTCAAGCCGACCACCCTGCAGCTAAAATCTCAATATGGCGAACTCGTTAAAACAGATTTTGTAAAATACGGCGAATCGCTGGCGGTTTATAAGGCTACTTTTAAAAACAGCACCTTTTTACTTAACTTATCGCTGAACGCTCAAAATAAATTAACCGGGCTGCTTTTAAGCCCCTACCAGGAGGGCAGCGCTGCGAAAATGGCTGTCGATCCAAATATTACAGAGTCGCCCATATTGTTAAAGACATTGTCGGGTCAGATCTCGGGTATATTGGCGATGCCTAAAAATGCAAGCGGGAAAATACCGGTGGTTTTAATTATTGGCGACGCAGGCCCCACAGACAGGGACGGTAACAACGCTAAAGCGGAAATAAAGGCAAATACCTATAAGCTTTTGGCCTACGCATTAGGAAAAAACGGGATCGCCTCCTTACGTTATGATAAACGCATGGTAGGCGGAAGCGTAAGCAGTACCACAGAATCGCAATTGCGGATAGAAGATTACGGCGACGATGCCGTTGGTTTGGTAAAACTGCTGGATGATGACCAGCGGTTTTCGAAGATCATTATTTTCGGGCATGGCGAAGGCGCTTTGGTAGCTATGCTGGCGATGTTTGACGAGCCTGTAAAAGGCTATATTTCGGCAGAGGGCGCCAGTGAACAGGCCGATAAAATATTGACCGATGAGATGAAAAAGAAGCCGCAGTACCAGGCCGATGAGTTTAAAGCTATTTTAGACAGCATGCGCAAAGGCAAAACCACCCCCAATGTTGACCCTGCCATCTACTATATCGCCAGGCCAAGTATCCAGAATTTCATCATGTCCTGGTGCCGGATGGCGCCGCAAAGGGGGATAAAAAAAATAAAGTCGCCTGTGCTGATCATACAGGGAACTACCGATCTGACGGTAGTGACCGACAATGGCGAAAAACTAAAAAAAGCAAAATCTGACGCTACGTTGCTGGTAATTAAAGGCATGAACCATATATTAAAAGACGCCCCCGCCGACGAAGAACAAAACATGGCCACCTACAGCAACCCCGACCTTCCGCTAAGCCCCGCGCTGGTGACGGGGATTGTTGATTTTATAAATAATAAGGTGAAGTAGGCCTCACCCAGACAGACGTTCCCTCGCCTGTCCCAACCCTTTTCTGTCATCCTGAGCGCAGCGAAGGATCTTCTACGCCATGCTTAGTGACCCCCATGCATAACGGAACTTGCAGGGCATAGAAGGATAAGAAAGAATGATATTTCCCCGTTTAAATTAAACAGCCTGTTGCTATTTTAAAAATAAATGCTCATATTTATTCCATGTAACGCAATGCCTCAACCGACGAACTCTATTTTGTAGCCTTAACCGTAGTGGATTGGATTTGCAGGGGCGGCGCTGAATATTTGGTATAGCGTGGCTAATACTGAAAGCTCTTTTAAAATTATTTATTAATTTAAGCGGGACGCTTAAATTTCTGTGTGTCCAAGCGACACGCTTGGACAGGCGGGTAGGATAAAATATTAGATTTTAGATTATCAGAATGAAAAAAGCAGAATAGCGAAATTAAAATTAAAAGTTCAATTTAATCCAATTTATTATTTATAACCATGAAATTTTTTATTTGTTCTCTTTGTCTTTTTATTTCTATCAGCATACAAGCTCAAAAAAAAGACACAATATCTAATCAAAACGCACCTGACGTTATATTTCAGCGTTGTCTTGATAAGAACGTTTCGCAAAATTTTTATAAAGGTAAAATACTTGTAATTGATTTCTGGGCAACATGGTGTGCTCCATGTATTGCATTGTTTCCTCACTTTAATGAGTTGTCAAAAAAATTTAGCAATAATGATGTGTTATTTGCTGCTATAACAGACGAACCAACTGAAATTGCACAGAAATTTTTTAAAAGAACAAAAAAACAACTTAATGCGTTGATATTGATTGACACCACTCAAAAAACAAAAAAAGCATTTAATATTTCAACTATTCCACATATTGTTGTAATTGATAGAAATAACGTCATTCGATGGAGTGGCGACGGCGGCGAATTAACGGATACCATGCTTAACAGGATTATTAAAAATGAGCAGGTTCCCCCAATTCAGGGTTTCCCAATTAATAAACAAATACAGTTATCGGCAACGCCAAAATATAAACCCTTAAACGAACGTGCATTTTTTTCGTTTGATGCTGCTGAATCTGACACAGGTAAGTTTAGTTTAGACAGTAAGTTATACAGAAAAATGCGTTATTCTGATGTTTTTCAACTTTCAAGTCAAAACAATCCGTTAGTAGATATTATTGAACTCATAACAGGTTATAGTAAATTAAGATTTATAACCAATAATGATTTAAAAATGAAACAGCACATTGACCTGGACTATAAAATAGGTTTGGATACTTCGCGTTTTAGAAATTATGTCAATTCTGTTTTTATCAATTCCCCGATAAAAAACTATGCTATTAGTTTGTTGGGCGATGCTTTTAAATTTAAGGCAAAAATTATTAGCCAAAAGCAAAAGCATTATGAGTTAATTATTACAGACACCTCCAAATTACATTCTTTTATGTCTATGCAATCAAAACATGGTGGTTTTTCCGATGATTATTTTCCAAGGTTTGAGATCGTCGGTTTTAATTTGAAGGGTATTGCCACTCATTTAGAAAGCAGTATGAAAACTATTATCACAACCAACATACAAGACAATAACAGGTACGATCTTTCTTTAGATATAAGTAACATAGAAACTTTGAACAAAAGTCTTCAATTTCACGGATTGAAATTGATAGAAGTAAACGATAAAGTTGGATTGCTCGAAATAAATTTCTATTAATTAAAGGGGTCCACTTTTGAAAAAAGTAAATTATGAAATTCCCCCGCTGTCCGAAGTCTCTGACTTCGGATGCACTATGTCTGTAGTCTGCGACTACAGGAACAACAAAGCCGGGGCAACATGAGCCAACCCGCCCTTATCACCTCCCGGCGCGATGACGGGCAAAGGCCAAAAGCGCAAAGGCTACCCGTGCCCCCTATGCAAGTTAAACGCAAAGCAAGATAAAGAGGCCGTAAAACGAAGCAGGCCAGCGTTCGCCCTACTGCCGCAAATCTCAGCCTAAAACATCCCCAACAGTTAAGCATGATTAATTGAGTCTGTTTTACTTTTTTTTCTTTTTTGAATCTTTCAGTACATTTTTATCATCTGTATCCAGTTTGCGCTTGATTTTTTTAACATCGGCAGCAGGAGGAAGGTTCTCAGGGTATATTCCTCTTTCAGCAAGCATTTTTCTTACAGCTGTATTATTGTCAATATGTTCTTTTTCAATGGGGTTATGTCCTTTCAAATCTTTGCTTTGCACATTCAGCCCCGTCATTTCAGCAGCAAGGTCTTTAGCCTTTATGCTAATGGTTGGTAAAAAATTTGCGGCTATCGCCATTTTGCGCAACCAGGTAGCAGGCGTAACGGGTGAGCGCTACGTCAACAATTTCTTTTTCAGCACTTTTGGGCATTGCTATCGTTTTCCTGACGTCAGGAAAATGATCGTTAACTTCTTCTCCTGCATTTTTGCACGCTTCCTTCGCTTTTTGAATAACCTTTTCAAAATTTTCCCATTTGCTGTATCCCAACAGAGTTTGCATTTCCCTTGCGCTCCAGCATTCAATTCCCTCAATTTCCGATGCAGCAGATTCAAACTGTTCAAAAAGTTGTTTTATTTCTTCGGTTTTCATAGTTATATCATATAGTTTAGGATTTTATTCGCTCCGGCTATTGCAATTGTCTCCCATTTGTAATTAAACAAATGTTGTAATTATATAGCACGTTAACAAATATTTCAAACTGTCGGTAAAAGCCTCACCCAGACAGACGTTCCCTCGCCTGTCCCAACCCTTTTCTGTCATCCTGAGCGCAGCGAAGGATCTTCTACGCCATGCTTAGTGACCCCCATGCATAACGGAACTTGCAGGGCATAGAAGGATAAGAAAGAATGATATTTTCCCGTTTAAATTAATCCGCCTGTTGCTGTTTTAAAGATAAATGCTTATATTTATTCCATGTCACGCAATGCCTCAACCGACGAACTTTATTTTGTAACCTTAACTGTAGCAGATTGGATTTGCAGGGTGGTGTATGAATATTTGGTGTAGCATGGCTAACACCGAAAGCCCTTTTAAAATTATTTATTAATTTAAGCGGGACGTTTAAATTTTTGTGTGTCCAAGCGGCACGCTTGGACAGGCGGGGGTTCAATTACAGAACAAACGTTTCATTTTGATAATATCAAATACGAAAAAATATAATTCAAAAGATTTACAATTTTTCTTTAAATACCTTAAGTAGTTCGGTCTTATTGCGCGGCCTGGGGGCATCCAAATCAACCAACTCGCCATTTTTGTTTATCAATATATATCTTGGGATAGCAACCTGTTTGTACTCATATACTAAGTTTATTATATCTTTTTGCAATGCCTTACTTGCAATTATATGATAACCTTCTAATTCAGCTTGCAATGCTATTTTCATCCATAACTTTTTAAGAGAAAGATTATCAATTGATATAAAGATGGTTGCAACGTCATAATTCTTCAGGTCATCTTTAATTAATTCATAATATTGAAATTCTTCTTTGCATGGGCCACACCAGGTCGCCCAAACATCGATTAAAACGTTATGGCCTTTGTAACTTTTAACCAGTTCAGCTATTGTATTGTAAGTTGCGGTTGTATCAAAATGAACTAAAGGATTATTATTTATTACTATTGCTTGTTCTTTTTTAGATAAACTATCAATTATTGGTATATATGGGCTATGTGGAAATTTTCCCTTATAAATGCTATACCCCTTATTAAAATCAAATTCATTAACTATTGAATTTTTTTGAGTAAGCAAAGCGCATCCTAATAAATATTCTTGAAATATTGGGGGTAAATAAAAATATTCGTTATAGACTCCAAAAACTTCACCGGAATATTTTTTCAATAGTTCCGGATGCTCAACACCAAAATCTTTTAGATAGCCTGAATAAAAATACATTTCTCCAGCTCTCGTTTTAGTATACACAGCATCTACAGGCGTATTTGATGAATATATCAGTTTCTTAAGGTCCATAATCTTTTTTATTAGAGCAGGATCTTTTGTATCATCACTTATACTATTTAAATTATGTAAGAGATTAGAGAGATGCATTGCATAAACTTCCTTTTTTGCAAATTCAACAAAACCAATAGTTACAAGATTTAGGTTGCGTAAAGAATCAATAACCTCTGTTTCTTTTTTTAAAAATGATTGAATATCAATCATTACGTCAGCGCTATTTTTTACTTTTATTTCGTCAGCAAGAGCACCTTGACTATTCGAGTATAAAGGAGGGGCATAAAAGTATTTATTAAACCATAAATTTCCCTGTCCATTATTACCTTTTATTTTAAGAAAAGTATCCTTATCCCGTGTGTTTTCAATTGTAAGATTAACATTATCCCCTGGCTCAACATAAAGAAAAATAGGCTCGCTTACTACTTTTATTGTTATAAAAGTGTTTTGTTTAATATTTGGTATTAAATTAAAACTACTATCACTTTTTACTGTGACGTTACTTGAAATTTGTCTGTTATAAAATGACCCGATAGGCAAAAAAACTTTGCAGTTTTTTATTTCACCAAATCCTGATATTTGCCCATGGATAGTTACCTGGGCAAAAGATGAACAACTTATCAGGAGAAAAAAGATATTAATAAATTTCATAATGTTTTATTAAAATTAATAAATGCAAAAGTTACCCAAAAAATTGGGGTAACTTATTAAAGTAAACTTAGGCTAAACCACAGCTCCCACCATAACGGCAATTGTAGGCAGCACTTGCATCTGCTGCAGATTGAGAAGAGTAAGTACCTGACCATGTTCCTTTTGTTCCCTCACATTGGCAATTATAGGTGCCGCTCCCCGCCATAATCATTTTCATTTCAGCCCTGCTCAGCACATTTTTAATGCTGCTTAAGCTTAATTTTTCTGTTTTCATTTTTTTAATTATTAAAATTAATTTAAAAATTATATTTTTTCCGGCACCGCCCCGGTATCAAAACGGCATGTATTAAAGTGCCTGCTCCTTTTACTTTCGCGAAAAGTATTTTTTATGCGCTTTATTCAAGCATGTATTTTAAATCGGGCAACAGGTACAAATCGGGCAGGCGGTAACCGTTAAGCAATAGTGTTGGCGTAGCGGTAACCTCTGCCAATTGGCACCAATCTTTTTGTTTATCTATCTTATAATACTCTGCTTCATTTAGGTGTACTGGGTAAACCTTTGCCCAGGCATCGTAACTTTTTTGTTTTTGTTCGTACTGATCTTTAATCGGCAATTGACTACCCCTGCATAATTAATTCACTGCAATTGTAAATTCTACATCTTCAGGTGGAAGGCATTGATGGTCATTACAAGTCCCATATTCCAATTTGCCTTTAATTATGATTGGATTCGAAGTGAATAATGTAATCTTCTGCTGAAAAGTAACGTCCTTTTCAAAATACGACACTTCCATTTTGAAGTTATCTTCATATTTGGTAATGGCTTTTGGTTCTATAACATATCCGATCAATTTGTAATTTTTAGAGGTATAAAACTTGAATTCAGTTTTAGTTGGGCCGTTGTCTCCAAAATGTTGGGAGTATATATGCCAACCATCGTCGATGGTTGCTTTTAGGAATATAACCGCTTCTTTAGCATTAAGTCGCTTAGCAGCGTAACTCCATTTCACTGGATTTAAAATTTGGCCTTTAGCTATGTGTATAGATAAAAGCAGAATTACTGCAATTAGTATTTTCTTCATTTGTGTTTTAGTTTTAATAACTCACCTTACGCAGGAAAAAGCTTAAATTTAAGGAATAAATACATAGGATGTGGAAAACTTTGAAGATTTGTACACGGATTATTTAATCACCTCAACGAGCTACACGACAGCGACTGGTATGGTTTCGTTATTATCGGTTAGCCATGATAAAATCACGCGTAGTTTATCACAAGGTGTTTATGACAGTAAATATTTATGGTCATATGTAAAGCCTTATGTACAGGAACTCCCCCCTGGCGCGATGTCGCGCAGGCCAAAAGAGGTGGAGTTCTCGTGCTCCGCATGCAAGGTAAACGCAAAGCAAGATAAAGAGGCTGTATAACGGGTTGGGGGCGGCAATAAAAAAAGGCCTTGATTTTGTAAGCGGAACTACTTACCTTCAAAATGTGAACATGCGTTGGAGCAGGGGCAGGATAATGCCTGCCTGCTCTATCCCCAATCCCCTAAAAATCTTCGCACAGCTATAATTTCGCCTATATGGTAAGCATTATGATCGGCTATTTGCAGGGCTTCGCGCAAAATGCTCTGGCCGCTGCCGTGGGGTATTTTCTGGTAAATATCGCTATGCTCCATTAAGGCAATAAATTCATCCAGGTCGCTGTTAATCTGGGTTATTGATGCCTCCCATGCGCTGTCATCCTCCGGGGCGCTTTCCTTTGGCCAGTATTCATCGGGCCATTTTGGCGATTTATGTTCAGCATCCTTGCAAAATTGCAGCATATCCCATTGTGCAATGCGGATATGCTCCAGCAATTGCCAGATGCTGTAAGGCGTATGATCGGGCTTTAGGTCGCGCAGCCGGGGTTGCAGTCCTGCCAAAGCATCGGATAACGACAAATGGGCACTGCCGCCAAGCAGCAATTTTGTTAATTCATCAATCAAAATTTTATGCTGATCTTCCATAAGGCAAATGTTTTAAAGTAAAAGAAGAGCCAAGAATCAAGAATCAAGAACCAAGAATCAAGAGCCAAGGGTCAAGGGTCAGGGAAAAAAAGATGAGACATGGTTCCTGATTCCCATATCTTGACTCTTGACTCTTGTTTCTTGATTCTTTCAAGCTCAACAAATATCCCCTGAAATGGTTTAAAAACATTGCAAATCGGTAATATTGCGCTAATTAAGCCCGTTTTTAAAGTTTATAAATAAGAGTTGCTATTCTTTTTATTTATTCCGGTTAAAAGTTTTAAGTTTATGCATCAAATTTAACCAGGCAAACCCCGTGATCAAAAAAATATTATATACAGGCTTTATTATCACTGCCGTCTTTACAGCATGTAAAAAAGATGGGAATGCAGGCCCACAATTGGGTAAGGACGATGCTTCATTTACCATTTACGAAAACTCTTTCCTCGAAGGGCTGTGGAAATTGGATCCGGATTGGGCGACTACTTCCGGCTTTCATAAATACGACAGCCTGCTGGTGGTCCCCAGCGATAAAAACAGGGACAAAATGCTCGACTTTGCAAAAAAAGCGCTTGATTCCATAAGCAGGTTTGAGGTAACTACCCTAAACGACGCCAATAAGATAGATTATCATCTGATGCAAAATCAGATGGAAATGACAGAATGGAAGATCCAGGTATTAAAATCGTACCAGTGGAACCCTGCGGCGTATAACATCACCGGCACCTTTGCTTATATATTAAATGGGCACTATGCCCCCCTTGCCGGCCGTTTGCGAAATTTTTACCAGAAAATGGCCGCCGTTGCCGATTATTATAAAGAAGCAGAAAAACAGATCAAAAACCCGGTTGCCGAATTAACCGGCCTGGCTGTTGACCAGCACCTGGGCGGCCTCGGCGTTTTTGAAAAAGACTTTGCCGATTCGCTGAAGAAAGCAAATATCCCGCAGGCAGAACAAAAACAAATGCTCGACCGCGCCCATACCACCGCTGAAACCATAAAAGCTTTTACCGAATGGCTGAAAAACCTAAAAAATGATCACCCGCACAGTTTCAGGCTTGGCAGGGACCTTTACGAGGCAAAATTCAAATACGAGATACAGTCAGAGGTTACCCCGCAGCAGATGTATAATGCAGCCGTAGAACGAAAAAAGACCATCCATCGCGAGATGACGCAGATCAGCAAAAAATTATGGCCTAAATATTTTGGCACAAAGCCCATGCCTGCCGATTCGCTTGACCTGATAGCACAGGTAATAGATACGCTGTCCTCAAAACATGTGCAGCCTGATGAGTTTCAGTCGGCCATCGCAAACGAGATCCCAAAACTCACCGCTTTTGTAAAATCCAAAGACTTGCTCACCCTTGATGCTTCAAAACCTTTGATCGTCCGCAAAGAACCGGGTTATATGGCCGGGGTTGCAGGCGCCTCTATGAGTTCGCCCGGGCCACTTGATAAAACAGGAAATTCGTATTTTAATGTCGGCAGCCTTAACGGCTGGGCGCCTGCAAAAGCAGAAAGTTACCTGCGCGAATACAATCAATATATTTTGCAGATTTTGTGCATCCACGAAGCTGTTCCGGGACATTATGTACAGTTAGTGTATGCCAACAATGCGCCGAGCCCTATCAAATCAGTTTTTGGCAATACCGCCATGATTGAAGGCTGGGCGGTTTACTGTGAACAAATGATGCTCGACAATGGCTTTGGCGGCGATGCGCCCGAGATGCGGCTGATGTGGTACAAATGGCACCTGCGTTCGGTTTGCAATACCATTTTAGACTATGGCGTACATGTTCAGAATATGGCTAAACAGGATGGATTGACCCTGCTAACCCGCGAAGCATTTCAGCAACCTGCCGAAGCCGAAGGCAAATGGAAGCGCGTAACGGTAAGCAGTGTACAGCTCGACAGCTATTTTACCGGCTATAAAGAGATCATGGACCTCCGCGAAGCCTATAAAAAGAAGATGGGCGATAAGTATAAACTAAAAGATTTTAACGAGAAGTTTTTAAGTTACGGCAGCGCCCCGGTAAGGTATATTAAAGAAGCCATGCTGGCAAAAGGAAACAGCGGCAGCGGTAGCAGCGGCGGGTAGTATTTTTGGTTCATGGTTGATGTCTTAGTTCATGGTTCAAGGTTGATAGTTCATGGCAGCTGCAAAGATTGGCTATGAACTATCAACTATGAACCATGAACTCCTCGCAGCTTCGAAGATTGGCTATGAACTATCAACCATGAAACATGAACTCCCCCCACCAACTGGCACTTATATTGTTAAGCAATCTTTTTTTAAAATTTTATTAACAATCAGCTTATTACGGATTTGGCATGGTTTATTAATTAAGTTTTCAGTTAACCCTTAAATTAATAATTAAAAGCCGATACAAATGATGTTTTAAGGTGGTTTCAAAAGGAAATCAATACTTACTTACTTACAACAATGACGATAATCGGCTTAATAAATTTCCATTTTTATGTAGAGTAATTTACCCAAAATGACCAAAATGCTCCACATATTACATTTAACTATTACTTCAAAAGAAAGCAGTAAAAAAAAATAGTTCTTTTACGATTCAAGGAGACTGTTTTTGTTTTTCGGGTACGATTTTTGTGCTATTTGATATTATTTACTCTCAAAATCGCATTACCATGTCTACACTCGCTTGGATCGGAATTATTATACAGACAGTCCCTGTTTTTTTCATTATCAAAGTCAGCATTTCGATGATTAAACGTAGATCATTGCATTAATTTTAACCCGGTTTTAAGGTTAAATTTCAATGATATCATATCATAAGTGTTGCTTCTGCTCATAATGCAGGAGCATTTTTTTTGTAACCCTAAACATAACGATACCGTATAAACCATAGAGTGAATATTTAATGATAATGTTAGTTTGAGTAATAGCCAGGGTTGAGAGACTGGCTATCACTTTTTTTGACACATTTCCCGCCTTTTTTGCCAATCTGATACTTTGTAATATCTTTATTGACCGGTTTAAAAACAAACCGCACCGATCATTCCATGAAACATTTCTTTAACTTGCTTTTATTCGTTGCTATCCTCAGTCCCTGCCGGGCGCAAAAGTTTAAACCTGCGTTGCACCTGGCTAAAGGAGGCATATATTACCTGAGCAATACCGGAACTTCTGCCATAGTTCAAAGCATGAACGGCAGGGAAAACAAAGTCAATTTAACGGCTTCGTTCAAAATGGCTTTTAAGGTAGTTAACATCAGCGATTCCGCCTATAACATGGAAGTAAGTTACCAATCCATCGCCATGAAAATACAAATGGCTGATACCACCATTGATATGGATTCAAAAAAAAGCAGCGCGCCCGACGTGCCTTCATCCATCATGGCGGCAATGATGAATCAACCCTTCAATATTACGCTAAGTAAAAGCGGGAAGGTCACATCGGTGGAGAATATTCAAAAAATGATCAACACTGTATTCGATGGCTTTCCGGAGATAGATACTGCGAAAAAGCAGCAGTTCAAAAAACAGTTCATCGAATCTTTTGGCGCCAGTTCGTTTAAAGATGTTTTGGAGATGGGGACGGCCATTTTCCCAAAAGCATCGGTAGCTAAAAACGATACCTGGACCATAAACACAGTTGTGGCCTCCCCGGCAAAAGCAAATGTGGCAACAATTTACCAGTTAGTTGACGTAACAGGCGATTTTTACCAGATCCATGGGGATGGTACATTGGTTTCGGATAAAGACGCCAAACCGGCAGCGATAAATGGTTTACCAATGAAATATAACCTTAACGGAACTTCGTTAATTGATATTAAAGTTAATAAAAACACCGGCTGGATAAGCGAAGTAAATTTAAGGCAGCTCATGTCCGGCAATATTGAAATAGCAGATAACCCCAAAGCACCCGGCGGGATGACCATCCCGATGACATTTAATACGGTGGTAAATACTACCGATGTTCCCTGAGACCAAGGTCATTGGTCTTCTGTCACAGGACTTCGCCCTGTGTTGATGTATTGCGCCCTTTCAGGGCTGGAAAACAGCAACAAATCACCCCCTGGTGTCCGCAATTACAGCTTTATTTTTCCATCTGACAGACGGCCCCGAAGGGGACAAATATGTCTGCGATGGGCATAGCCCATCGACCATAAATAGCAGCAATATAGCCCTGAAAGGGCGCAATATGAATATGCAAGTCAATATCGTTTACTTAAGGAAACGACATTGAATAATGAATATTGAATTTCGAACGCTGAAGTTCTTAATCATTATTTCGTCCCCGATGTGCTATAACCTCAATAATTAGCTTTCACACTGATACCCAGGCCGGTGCCTTTTTTCTTCCAAAGGTATTGACTTGCCTGCCTGAAATAGGTTGAACCAAAAACAACGGCAGCCACATCAAGCGTCCCGGAAGTTGCGGGTTTGGCGCCTATCCACTCCAGGGCTATCAAAACATCCTTGCTTACATAAATATTGTAACTGCTAAGGTCAACCGTTATTTTGCCGCTTTGTTTGTCCCCTACCTTAACAATGATGTTGTCATTTAAAATATTGTTGCCGGGCTTGCCGTCAACCATTTCGTAAATATTAACCCTGAAAGTCAGGCTTTCAAAAGAATTCTGAATGATAAAAAAACTGAGGCTTTCGAGATTGGTGTTTTGATGTTTAACAGTCAACCTTACCCCGCCCTGCGAACCGATGGAGTTTGCACCAAAGCCCACTCCGAGCAATTTTGACGTGGTTGGGTAGCCCAATATTTTCACATTGGCACGTTTGGCGTTAATAACAACCTGCTTCAATTCCTTTACCGACTTCGTTAAGCCTATATCTAATCGCATGCCCAAATATTTTTTCCTCAGCTCCCCAACCAGAAAATCTCTGGTTTGATAACCAATGCACGAAAACCTAAGCGTATCGTCATCAGCTATTTTTGCATCCAAACTAATTTTATATTCCCCGTTTATATCTGAAACGGTGCCGCGGGCTTTACTGATGATACCAATACTTACGTAAGGGATGGGCTTGTTGCTTCCTGTATCAATTACCATTCCCCAAAGGGAAGTTTGGGCAAAAAGCACCGGACAGTTCAGTAAAAACAATATAAAAAATACACAGCGTTTCATGGGGGACAGGGTTTGTTGTTAAATAAAAAAGGTTTGATTTTATTTTAAAAGGTTACTGATGTAAAGATGGGGCGTCTTTTTCAAATCCCGACGTTAAAAAATGTTAAGCTTTTTTGGTCATCGGTCATTCAATGTCGTTTACTTAAGGGAGACGAATAATTAGTTTTTCCCATAAACGTTCCACGCCTGCCCTCTCCAAAGGAGAGGGTTTTAGCGAAGAGTGAAGTTAAAGTCCTCTCCTTTGGAGAGGATTTAGGTGAGGCAAAATTGCCAGGGAATCCTTAAGTAAACGACATTGACTGGTCATTGGGGCATTGGGCGAATAATTAAACTTGGCACCATTTTTTTGGACTTCCCGGACTTCCGGACTTTCCGACTTTCCGACTTTTTCTTACCTTCGCTCTATGGCACCTGAAGAAGCAAAAAAACGGATCGGATCATTGTCGTCCGAATTAAAACATCACAATTACAATTATTATGTGCTGGCCATGCCTACCATTTCGGATTTTGATTTCGACAAAAAACTGGAAGAGCTTACTGCCCTCGAAAAGCAATTTCCGGAATTTGCCGACCCCGATTCTCCGGCTAAAAGGGTTGGCGGCTTTATTACCAAAGCGTTTATTACCGTAAAGCACCGCTGGCCCATGCTGTCGCTTGGCAATACCTATAGTGAGCAGGACCTGCTCGATTTTGACCAGCGCATCCGCAAAGCCATAGGCGATAATTTTGAATATGTATGCGAACTGAAATTCGATGGCTTATCCATCAGCCTCACCTACCGGCAGGGCCAGCTTTTACGCGCTGTAACCCGCGGCGATGGCATACAGGGCGATGATGTAACTACCAATGTGCGCACCATCAGCACCATACCCAAAAAACTGCATGGCGGCGGTTATCCGGATGATTTTGAGATCCGGGGTGAAGTGTTTATGCACCTTAAAGCTTTTGAACGATTAAATGCTGAACGCATTGAAAATGAGGAAACTCCTTACGCCAACCCCCGTAATTTTGCTTCAGGCACCCTGAAAATGCAGGACTCAAGCGAGGTGGCCAAACGTCCGCTGGATTGTTTCCTGTATTTTCTATATACCGAAAAACCTTTGTTTAAAACCCATTGGGAAAGTTTGCAGGCGGTAAAAGAATGGGGCTTCCAAACAAATGTACATAGCCGCCTTTGCAGCGATATAAACGGGGTTTTAAAATTTATTGATTACTGGGATAAAAACCGTTTCGGGCTTGGTTACGATATCGACGGCATCGTTATCAAAGTAAACAACTACCAGCAGCAGGAAGAGCTTGGGTTTACTGCTAAGTCGCCGCGCTGGGCCATTGCCTATAAGTATAAAGCTGCCGAAGTGCAGACTGAACTGCTGAGCGTAAGCTACCAGGTAGGGCGCACCGGCGCAGTTACCCCCGTTGCAAATTTGAAGCCAATATTGCTGGCAGGAACAATTGTAAAACGGGCCACGCTGCACAATGCGGATGAGATAGAAAAACGCCTTAAACTGCATGAAGGCGATTGGGTATATGTGGAGAAAGGCGGCGAGATTATCCCGAAGATCATCAAAGTTAATTTAGAAAAACGGAAGCCCGGTGCAAAGCCCATCCTTTACCAGACCACCTGCCCCGCCTGCGGCACTCCGCTGGAGCGCAAGGAAGGCGAGGCGGCTTTTTACTGTCCTAACGAGGAAGGCTGCCCGCCGCAGATCGTAGGTAAAATGCAGCATTTTATTGGTCGCAAAGCCATGAATATCGATGGTTTGGGCGATGAAACCATTGAAACGCTTTATCAAAAGGACTTACTGCATAAGATCAGTGATATTTACGACCTGCACCTGCATAGTGACCAGCTAAAACAATTGGAAAGGTTTGGCGAAAAATCAATCAATAACATGCTTGAAGGGATTGAAAAATCAAAACAAATGCCTTTTGAAAAGGTGCTTTTTGGTCTGGGCATAAGGTATGTTGGCGAAACTGTTGCAAAAAGGCTGGCGGCTCATTTTAAAAATATCGACCGCATGGCAGCCGCTTCTTTTGAAGAACTAAATGCGGTTGAAGAAATTGGCGACCGCATTGCGTTCAGCGTGCAGGAATATTTCGGCAATGAAAAACACAAAGCCGAAATTGAAAAATTAAGGGCACAGGGCCTGCAGTTTGTAAGCGAAGAAAAAGAAGTAAAACTGGCCAGTAACGTATTAAGCGGTAAAACCTTTATCATATCAGGTGTGTTCGAAAAATATTCGAGGGATGAACTCACGCAGATCATTGAGCAAAACGGCGGCAAAATGGTAAGCAGCATATCGGCCAAACTCAACTACCTGGTGGCAGGCGATAACATGGGCCCGGCTAAACTGGAGAAAGCGCAGAAATTGAATATCCCGATTATCAGCGATGATGAGTTGCTGGAGATGATAGGGTAGTGGAAAGTTTGCAGCAGGCCGTTTGCGGCAGGCACAATGGCATGGCCGCAGAGCACATAGTCGGGTACATCGATCGCCAGCTACCCTTTGTCATTCTGATCCGCCAAAAAGTGTAAAATGGCTCGAAAAATTGCCGGGCAAAACAGGATTAAACATTTTGCGGAAATCGTTTGGGGTAATTTTATTGGCGATTGCGATAAAGTTGTTTAGAAGTAATACGCATTTGTAGGCCAGGCCTCCTAACCTCTGCCTTAAGGCGGAGGAATTTGATTGGCAATTCAAATACCCCATAGGGGTAACCCGTTTGTAGAAAAAACCATAACATTTTCTTTGCCACGTTAGTGGTTACCCTTCGCGAATTGGGTAGCCACCGACGTGGCAATATGATTGATTTGAATAATATTCTACAAACGGGCAGCCACTAATGTGGCATAGAAGCCATTTATTCAAATACCCCATAGGAGCAACGCGTTTGTAGCCAAAAACATGACCTGTTTTTGTGCCGCGTAGCGGCTACCCCTATCCGTCTAACAAATCGTGGAAAATATATTTTTCATCGTATTCAACCGCATAATCTCTCAATATTTCCAAATATTCTTCTCGAAATGTCTTTTTGGAATGATGTTGCTTTTGATTGATGATGTATTTAACTACGCCGTCAATTTGTGTGCGACTGTTGCTGAACGCCCCATAACCATCCTGCCAATAAAATTTTCTTTCGGTAAATTTTTCTTTGTTTACAAATTCGGAACTATCTCCTTTTGCCAGCCGCATCATATCCGAAATTGATTGTTTTGGGTTAAGTCCGACAAAAAAATGTAAATGATCGGGCATTGAATTTATGGCCAATAATTTATGTCCATTATTTTGCAGAGTGCCCGTAATGTATTTGTGAAGACGTTCTTCCCAGGAAGGTTGTATAACGGCTTGGCGATATTTTACTGCAAAAACGCAATGAATATACAATTGGGTATAGGTATTTGACATAATGATAAAGATATGGTCAAAATTAACATTTAAAAGCAAATCGGCGCAGGGTAGCCGCTACGCGGCAAAAAAAATGTGGTTGCTTTGTTCTACAAACGGGTAGCCACTACGTTGCATATCGGGTTTGCAGCGGTTATAAAACACGGGTTTATTAGCGCAATTCAAATACCGCATAGCGGTAACCCGTTTGTGGAAAATAAATAACAAGGTGATCTTGCCACGTTAGCGGCCACCCTTCGCGAATTGGGTAACCGCTACGCGGCAAAAAAATGTTGTTGCTGGTTTCTACAAACGGGTAGCCACTACGTGGCATATCGGGTTTGTGGTGAGTATAAGGCACAGGTTTATTAGTCCAATACAAATACCCCGTAGGGGTAACCCGTTTGTAGAAAAAGACCCAACCATTCTTTTGTGCCGCGTAGCGGCTACCCCTCGCGAAGGGTAACCACTAATGTGACAAATTGAATGATTTGAAAATGCTACAAATGGGTAGCTCGCTAAGGGGGCTCTGAAAGTTAATCAGCAGTTATATGTTTTCTGCCCAAAGTATCAATCTTCATTGTAAAGCCCTGACCTACATCTGATAATGGAACTGATATGCTGTATTGTAATGATAAACTATTGCCGGATAACGTTACGTTAGGCGCTAACAACACAGCGTATTTTATTAATTCGTCATTAAGCAAACTTTGAAATTCCGCTTTCTTTATGATGCCATCAAACACAACCTTTGAATTTATTTTCACCAATCCCGATACAAAATCGTGAGCCTGAAATTTTTTAAGATTAAACAACTTAAGATACCTGGGAGGTAAGTTTATTTTATGATCGTAAGTACAATAATGTCTTAATTGGACACTCATTGTATCATGTAAACTCAATAAAAAAATAGTATCTACTTTAATGGTGTCCTTATAACTTTTAAGCTGGTCTTTTAATATGGATGCTAAAGACGGTTCTGGATTATCATCCTCACCTTCGTCATGTTTAGGATATTTCAAAGGAAAAGCCTTTTGGGAAGTATCTTTCACCGCAGTTAATTTATGACTGGCCGAATTGCATGAATAAAGTATGATGCCAAAACCAATCAGCAGCACCAACGAAATCGAAATGCGATTTAAAATTATAGGTTGATTCTTCACGCTTGAATTATTGTGTTAAGGTGATGGATAAATTGATTAGTGAAGCAATCTGCTATTTTTACTATTATTTTCAAATCTTCAAATCAACAAATTTTCAAATCCCTATCAGCCTTGCCGCAAACATCGTATCCGCCTTGTTCTCATACCCCTTCAAAACGGTTTGCGCCTCCAATTTCAACCCCAACTCCTTCACCATAAAATTAACCACATCTTCATTCTCTGCTTTAAAAACGGAACAGGTGATATAAATAAGTGGCTTACCAGATTTAAGGTATTTAACCACATTGCGCGCAATACTTTGCTGCAAACGCTGAAAAAAATCAATTTTATAGGTATCAAACTGACTGATCATCTCCGGCGTGCGACCCCAGGTGCCTGAGCCGCTGCATGGAGCATCAAGGATGATGCCGTCGAAAGCATAATCATGCAAAAGCAGGTCGTTGTTTTGGGTAAGATCAAGGAGTTTTTTCTGGTATTTAGTAAGGCCCGCTTGCTGGAAACGTTCATCAAGGTTTGTTAAAATAGATTCACGGATGTCGGAAACCACGAGTTTTAAATTAGGCTCCAGGTCATGCAGCAGCAGCGATTTCCCGCCAGAGGCCGCGCACGCATCCCACCAGCTTTCCCATTTTTGAGGTTTAAAATATTGCGCAGTCTGCTGCGACGAAAAATCCTGCACCTCGTACCAATGCGGGTTGGCGATCACGGCTTCAAGTTTTGTGCCATTTGGCAAAGCGAAGCAACCCTTGCCTTCATCCTTAAACGTAATTTCTGCTGCTGTAAGCGCCGTCTTTACATGTGTTTCAAATCCTTTATAAACCCGGATAAAAAGGTCGGGCTGCACAAAAAATGAACGCAAAAAGGCGGCTTTGTTAATACCGGCAGAAAGTTGCCTGGGCCAGGGAAATACATCGTCTAAATTAAATTCGGGGTGGGCAGTTTTCACGAGGTTTAGCTTTTCGTCTAAACTAAAACCTATACAGGCGGCCCATTCAGGTTTAAAATGCTGCAAAAAAGAATTGAGCTGTGTATTGCATAAAAATTCAGCAACAAAAAGTCGCTCATCTGCGGGCAATCCGGCTAATGCTTTCCCAAGACGGAAATAGTTATACATTAACCTCCCGGCAATGCGCCGGTCGGTGGAACCCATTTGTTTGTTCTGACGGTAAAAACCGGGTAAAAACTTACCAAGTGGCGTTTCTGCCGGATATTCCTCTAAAATTCGCTGAAACGTTTTAAGCTGATTGATTGCCTTCATTCTACCTTTTTCAGCTCAAAGTTAGCATATTTATACACGCTTACATGGGTGTTTACCCAACCCAGGCCAGTTTTTTTCTGCAAATGGAATTTATTGTGCAGCCCGGTAAAATCACTCGTCGCCAGGTTTTTCAGGCTATCGGCGGCCAGCAGCTGACCAAAATATAAACCTTCGTCAAAGCCTTTTATGGCATAGTTGGTAGGTTCGGTGTTATAGGCCTGCTTGTATTGGCGTATAAAAGTTTGAGTATTGGCAGCCTTGTAATCCACCCTGTCTGCAGAGGTAATATGCGTATCCAGCCGCTGCAACAGGTCCGCTTTTAAAAATGGGTAGCTAACCCAGTTGGGGTGCCCGAAAACCGCGACCGGGTATGTGCCGCTTAATGTATCCAGCGCCCGTAGCGTAATGTTTAAAAAATGCTGGTCCTTTGCCGGTATAACAAAAACATTTTTTTCTGTTGTTGAAAGCTCCGGTATCAATGAATTTAACTGACCATGAATGACGGTAATATCAACAAATTTGATGTGCTTTTTACTCAGGCTGTCGATGGCCCTTTTAAAAGGGATGATATAATCGTTTTCGTCGCTAAAGCCCGAACGGAGGATAAATATGGTTTTGGGATTTATTTTGTTTTTGATATATCTTGCCGCCGCCCATGCATGGTATTCAAGCGGGGGGATAGCGGTGATCAATTGCGGGCTTTTAAAGGTAGAAGGCGGCGCGGGTGAAAGCGGCGAAACAATGGGCTGGCGGCCATTGGGATAGTTGGCGATAAAAGCTTTTACATCACCAGGGAAAACGGGACCTACTATCAGCCCGCTGCCCCTTATTGCAGGGTTATTGGCAAGGCTGCGGGCCTGGGCTTTATTGCCCCGGGTATCAAAAACCAATAGTTTAAAATTATAACCCTGTGCGGTTAACGAATCCAGCGCCAGTTTAAAGCCGCGGTAGTAATCAAGGGCAATGTCGGCCTCTCTCAGGCTAACCGACGTATAGGATGATCCCGGCGCCAGATGGTCGAGGTCAAACGGCAATAGCAGCGATATGGTTGATACTTTTGTTTCAGCAGATTTTTCAATTCCGCCCGGTTTTACAGGCTGCTTGTTAACTACCGGTTTTTCGGCTGCTTTATTTACAGGATGCACCGATACCGGCTGTAGTTTTGGCGAACATGCAGCCGATATTAGTGCTATTATTAAAAATAAGAGCCACCTATTCCCACTCAATGGTTGCAGGCGGTTTACTACTGATGTCATATACTACCCGGTTAATTCCTTTTACATTATTTATGATCTCGTTGCTGATTTTTGCCAGCAAGTCATAAGGCAGATGGCACCAGTCGGCTGTCATGCCGTCCAGTGATTCCACAGCGCGCAGGCAAATCACATTCTCGTAAGTACGTTCATCGCCCATTACACCTACCGACTGTACCGGTAAAAATATGCAACCGGCCTGCCATACTTTGTCATAAACACCTGCCGACCGCAAATTGTTGATATAAATCGCATCGGCTTCCTGTAAAATTGCAACTTTTTGCGGGGTAACCTCACCTAATATCCTGATAGCCAGACCCGGACCGGGGAACGGATGCCTGCCTAAAATATTAGGATCAATGCCCAAAGCCTTGCCAACACGGCGCACTTCGTCTTTAAACAGGGTGTTTAAAGGTTCAACCACCTTCAGTTTCATAAAATCAGGCAGCCCGCCCACGTTATGGTGAGATTTTATGGTGGCCGATGGACCCTTCACCGAAACAGATTCAATCACATCCGGGTAAATGGTTCCCTGGCCAAGCCATTTTACGTCTTTTACCTTGTGTGCCTCGTCATCAAAAACCTCAATGAATACGCGGCCTATGGCTTTACGTTTTTTCTCAGGATCGGTTAAGCCAGCCAGCGCATCGTAAAAACGCTGTTTGGCGTCGACACCTTTTATGTTCAGCCCCATGTGCTGGTACGAATCCAATACCGACTGGTATTCGTCCTTGCGCAGCAGGCCATTATCTACAAATATACAATGCAGGTTTTTGCCGATAGCATGGTGCAGCAACACCGCCGCAACAGATGAATCTACTCCGCCGGACAGGCCGAGCACTACTTTATCGTCGCCAAGTTTAGTCTTTAGGGCAGCAATAGTGGTTTCTACAAATGAATCTGCTGTCCAGTCTTGCTTACATCCGCAAATATCAACCAAAAAGTTATGCAGCAATTGCTTGCCATCAACACTATGGGTAACTTCCGGGTGAAACTGGATACCGTAGGTTTTTGTGCCTTTTACATGATAGGCGGCAACCTTAACGGTATCGGTACTTGCAATAATTTCAAAATTATCCCCAATACTGGCAATGGTATCCGCATGCGACATCCAAACCTGTGAACCCGGAAGAATCAGTTTAAAAAGCGGGTTATGTTCACTTATATACTGAAGGTTTGCACGACCATATTCGCGGGTACTTGATGGTAATACTTCGCCGCCATGAAAATGGGCCATATATTGAGCGCCATAGCAAACACCTAAAATTGGTAGTTTACCGTGAAATTTTTCAAAATCAAAAGATGGCGGATCTTCCTGCCTTACAGAATACGGACTGCCCGAAAGGATAATTCCTTTTACAGTGCTGTCAACTTCGGGGAAATGATTGAAGGGGTGGATCTCACAGTAAATATTGAGTTCCCTGACACGGCGCGCTATCAGCTGTGTAAACTGCGAGCCGAAGTCAAGAATGAGGATTTTTTCTTGCATGGGCAAAGATAGGTTTTTGATTTGAAGAATTTCGGATTTCGGATGTTCGATTTCGGATTTTTTTTGTGCGGAATGTTGTAAGGTTGGACAAAAAAAGGCTGTCATGGTGAGGCGCTCGAACCATGTGAGGTGGCCTGTACGCTTTGCATAGCGTTATTGCATTGGCGTTGTGCCTTTGCGCGCATGGTTCGAGTGCCTCACCATGACACCCAATTCTATCGTAATTACAGGAAAAAGCAACATGACATAGGTAGGAACAATGCAATCTCTGCACATGCAAATCATAGAACCCTCGTGATACTTTGGAAGGTATTTCAATTCGATTTTTTTGTTGGAACGATAGAAAAGTTCAAAATCTATAAAATCAGCTTAATCCCGGTTCAGACAATATGGCGGAATGTTGTAAATTGCCGTTGTATGCTGGAAACGATAAAAGAACAACTGCGAAAATTAGAGGCAGATCATAACATCCGTATTTTGTACGCCTGTGAATCAGGAAGCAGGGCCTGGGGATTCCCTTCACCAGACAGCGATTTTGATGTTCGATTTATTTATGCCCGAAAAAAAAATGATTATCTCAGCATACACGAAATTAATGATGTTATTGATTTGCCGGTTAATGAATTACTTGATATTGGTGGATGGGATGTCAAAAAAGCGCTAAAGCTATTTTTAAAATCCAATGGCCCATTATATGAATGGTTGCAGTCACCTATAATTTATATGGATGAATCTGGTTTTGCGGGCGGGTTGCAACAATTAATGCCTAAATACTTTTCTTTAAGGGCAGCAGGGAATCATTATTTATCTATGGCGTTAAATACTGTTAATAATGATTTGCAAGGTGAACAAATAAAACTGAAACGTTATTTTTATGCACTGAGATCGGCTTTAGCGTGCAAATGGATTATTGAGAAACAGACAGTCCCGCCAATGGAGTTTGGGAAATTACGGGGTCTGGTGGATGCTGAATCTTTTCAAACCATTGTCGATACATTGCTGAAAATGAAGTCGGTGAGTGATGAGAAAACTTTTATTACATCGTTTCCTGTTTTGGATGAATGGTTAAATGAAACACTTGCAATGTGTAAAGAATCAATGGGCCAAATAGCGCCAAATCACCAACCAGCAAACGAATTAAACGTCATTTTTCGTAAATATATCATATCATGAATTTTGCTCAACTGCATCAGCAAAAGGAATTTATCCTTTTAGATTGTATTAGCGGAAGCCAGGCCTATAACCTGAACCTGCCGGGTTCTGATGTTGATAAAAAGGGGATTTTTATCGTGCCTAAAAGGGAATTGTATGGTTTTGAGTCCTGCGATCAGGTTGCAAATGAAAGCAATGATGAAGTATATTTTGAAATTAAAAGATTCCTCGAACTTTTAACAAAAAACAATCCTAATATCCTTGAATTACTGAACACCCCGGCCGAATGTGTGCTATACCGGCACCCGTTGATGAACCTTATAAAACCAGGAGATTTTTTATCGAAACTATGTCTGGATACTTTTGCCGGTTATGCACAAACGCAGATCAGGAAAGCAAAGGGCTTGAATAAAAAGATCAATAAACCGATGGACAAAACCCGGAAATCTGTCCTTGATTTTTGTTACGTAATTTACAAAAACGGGAGTATTCCGTTAAATTCATGGTTAAATGAAAATAAGCTCGCACAGCAAGATTGTGGTTTGGTTGATTTAGATCATTTCAGGAATGTTTATTTATTGTATCATCAAAAACAATTGACTGATAATGGCTGGTTTAAAGGAATTGTTTCAGGGCCTGATGCCGATGATGTTCAGCTAAGTTCTGTGCCTAAAAACATTCAACCTTTGGCAACAATGAATTTTAATAAAGATGGTTACTCAACGTATTGCAAAGAGTATAAGGAATATAAAGAATGGGAAGAGAAACGCAGCCAGGCCCGTTATGAAAGTACATTAGCCCATGGGAAGAGCTATGACGCGAAAAATATGATGCATACGTTTCGCCTGTTAAATATGGCCGGGGAGATTGCTCTTTACCATGAGGTAATCGTTCATCGGGAAGACAGGGATTTTTTGTTAAAAATCCGTAGCGGGACCTTTGAGTTTGATACCCTTATGCAAATGGTTGATGAAAAAATGGAACTGATAAAAGTCTTATATAACCAGTCAGATTTACCTGAACAACCGGATATTAAAAAAGCAGAAAATATTTTAGTAGAAATAAGAGAAGAATTTTATTGATTTTAATATTCATTCCCATGCAAAAAATCACCAATTTCCTGATGTTCTCCGGCAAAGCCGAAGAAGCTATGAACTTTTACATTTCATTGTTCGATAACTCAAAAGTTGAACATATTATCCGTTACAACTGATTGAACTTCTTTTTTAGGACAAGTCGGCAGGCCTAATATTGTGCTGGTAAGTAATCAATTTTAATCCGTTTACAGTTCCAAATTGTTTATCGGCAGTAATTATTGGCATATCAAATGCTATTGCCGTAGCAGCAATTACCGTATCGGCTAATTTTAAATGATGTCTTTTTCTTATCTCAACATATTTTTCTTTGATAAGATTATTCATTGAAATAATGGAGCAATCACTTAATAGCGCTGCAATTTGTTCTTCCCGTCTGATAGAATTGCCTTTGTACCCAATCAACTCCAGTTCAGTTATAAATGACAGGTAGATGTCTTTGCCTTGTAAAATTTCAACCAAAGTGTCACTGCCTTCCAAAAGATATAAAATGATATTGGTATCAACTAAGATCTCTTTCCCACTCATCTCTTAATTTTTTTTGAATGGTCAACGGATCTTCTTTTAAATTCATGATACCATTATATTTTTTTGCATTAAACCCTCCCGATGCTTTTTCTTTGTATAGAAGTTTTTCGATTGCTTCGATATCTTTTTTGGAGGCCCCCTTTTTTAATACCAATACCATAATTTGTTTTTGTATTTACAAATTTAATAAAATATAATCAGGATAAATTCCAGGTTTAGCATAATTTGCGGATCGGGTTTAAGAAGAATTTAATTTCATAGAATTCTGTTTGCAGCAAACACCGCAAGTTCCGGGTTTTATACCTGTGGTATAGATGTACATTTGTGTAGCAAATAAAAATGTTATGACCTCACAGGAAACTATAAATTATCAGCGTATTGCCGATGCGATAGATTATATAAAAATCAATTTTAAAAACCAGCCCAACCTCGACGAAGTTGCCGAAAAGGTAAACCTGAGTCCTTTCCATTTTCAGCGCCTGTTTACCGATTGGGCAGGCATCAGCCCTAAAAAATTCCTACAGTACCTGAGCATTGATTATGCCAAAGGTATATTGAAAGATAAACAGGCAACGCTGTTTGATACCGCTTTTGAAACAGGCCTGTCGGGCACCGGCCGTTTGCACGATCTGTTTGTGAATATTGAGGGCATGACGCCCGCTGAATATAAAAACGGCGGAAAGTCGTTATTTATTAATTACAGTTTTGCAGAAAGCCCTTTCGGGGATATTATTGTGGCCTCAACCCCTAAGGGGATCTGCTATATGGCATTCGCAGGGGAAAGGGGCGAAGCATTTACGAGTTTACAGGCACAATTCCCCAATGCCCAATACACCCAAATGGTTGACCAGGCGCAGCAAAATGCACTGTTTATATTTAAAAAAGACTGGTCGCAGTTGTCGAATATCAAACTGCATTTAAAAGGTACAAGTTTTCAGCTAAAGGTATGGGAGGCATTGCTGAATATCCCATTGGGGGGCTTGAGTACTTATTCATCGGTGGCCGCTGCCATTCAACATCCAAAGGCCAGCCGGGCGGTGGGCAGCGCCGTTGGTGATAACCCTGTGGCTTTTTTGATTCCCTGCCATCGGGTTATAAAATCTACAGGTGAAACCGGGCAATACCATTGGGGGGCTACACGGAAGTCGGCCATTATTGGCTGGGAAGCGGCGAAAGTAAGTTTAGTTGGTTAATTAAGTTGATTGAGTTGTATGAGTTGATTAGGTTTGGGCGTTATTAAGTCAATTACGCCTGTATGCTAAAACGGACATTTTTTATTCTGCTTATAAGTTTTATATGCCTTGCCGCCCACGCGCAATCGCCGAATGCGGATTCCGTTTACAACCAGTACCTGGATTTTAACCTTGCCAGGTTCCAGGGCGAGAAGGATAAAATAATAGAACTCGGCGAAAACCTGCTGCCTTATGCGGATAAATTGCCCGAAAAAGCCCGGATAAACTTTTACTTTTCCGTAGGGAAAATGTATGAGGATGATGACCAGCATAGCAAAGCCTTACCTTATTATGAAAAAGTAGCTGCCGCCGTGCCTGATTATTATGTGGTACACCGCGCTTTGGGCTATTTGTACCTCGAAAAAGTAAAAGATATTGAAGTGAAATTGAATGCCGCAACAAATGATATAAAGCAAAACAAGGAACTTACTTTAGCTTATAATAATGCGGTGCGAAAAGCCTTGCCGCAGTTGGAGAAAGCCCAGGCCTGCGACCCGAGTGACGAAACACTCATCATTATAAAAACACTCTATAAAAATATAAAAGACGACAATGACTTAAACACCCTTGATCATCGTTTAAAGGAATTAAGCAAAAACTGTATTGATATTTTGAGTGACAAGTGAAACGGATTTTGTTTTATTTTTGCGCCCGATGAAAGTTAACCGTCTAATAACAAAAATTGTTGTCCGCCTGTTTTTCATATTGCTTCTGGCCGCTTTGGTGCCGCCGTTTTTAGCGGGAGATCAATCAAAATTGCAACATATTTATTTGTCTTTCCATTATAAATGGCAAATGATATTCCCGGCGATACTGATTTTGGGTTTTATTAGCTTGCTAACAATCTGCGCTGTAAAAAAGTACCAGGAAGCCGATTTAAATTGGTTGCTTGTTTTAAATACCCTCATATTAATGGCTTATGGAATCGCCATTTATATCCGGATTTATCATTTGATGTAGAAGAATAAATTTTTCGGGGAATCCCAATAGCTAACCTCTAACCTCCAGTCACTAATCACTAACCTCAAGTCCTGTCCACCGTGGCTGGTTTCATTTTTTTCACAACAGCTTTTTTATTTTCATTGCCGCTGCCCAATAAATAGCCCCAGGGTTTCAGGCTTTCTACGCGGTCGAAGATGATCTTTAAAATGGCCATAACAGGTATAGATAAAAACATACCCGAAAGCCCCCAGATCATTTCGCCTAATACGATCCCTAAAAAGGTAATAAGGGCATTGAGTTTTACTTTTGATCCCACGATAGCGGGCAATAAAAAATTTGAGTCGACAAGGTGGATACCTAAAACACATCCTGCCACTAAGGCTGTGTCTCTTATAGAACCGGTGGCAAATGTGATCAATGTGCTTAAAAGCAGCGCAGTGAAAATGCCTAAGTAGGGGATCAGGTTAAACAGACCAACTAAAATGCCCAACAATACCGCATATTTTGCACCGATTATTTCAAAGGCTGCACATGCCAAAGTTGAAACCACTACCATTTCTAACAGCAAACCAAGGATATATTGCCTTAGTATCTGCTGAATGTTTTCTACAACGTCGTGTACAATAGTTGCATATTCATCGCTAAAAACCCAAACAATAAAACGGATCAGTAAACTGCGGTAAAGCAATATAAAAAATGTGAAGATCAGTATAAATACATAAAACAGCATCAATGATGATATGGCGTCGAATGTTTGGCTTAGTACATCAGTCCCCGAGGCTACTATTTTTGTGGTGGTGGCATTCAGGTAGCTTAACTGTTTTGTTGCATTGATATGAAAGGCGTGATGTATCCATTGTGAAATGTTATTAATCGATTGAATTACCTGGCTTTTAAGCATCGGCCAATCGCTGGCCAGACTGGTTAACTGCGCCCCAACAATGTATAATACGCCGCCAACAAAACCTAAAAGAAAAAGGATGGACAGTAGTGATGAAATGGAACGTGGCAGCCGGAGCTTTTTTTCGAGAAAATTGGCAAGGGGCAAAAGCAGTACGGCAAATAAAAAACCAAATACCAGCGGGTCAAGAATTTCTTTGGCAAGAATAACCAGGTATCCCAATGCTATAAGTCCGACGAGGACCAGCGAAAGCCGCTCATAAAACGGGGTGGTAAACTTTTTTGCAGGCATATACAAATGTGATTATTTTCGGGTCAGCATATTTTATTGGTTTGAAGATAGTAAAAATTGCCGATTATAGTTTTTTCGTAAATGCATCTAAAATATCCATCAATACCACTGCTTCATCAATGGAACATGGGTTTGGGCCCTCATCCTTAAAATAAGCGACCATCTTCTCAATAAAAGGCTGCTGGATATGTTCGGGGTGGATAAAGGTAAGGGTTTGTTCTTCTTCATCCGTTTTCCAGCTGATAAAATTTCCAAAAAACGGGAAGGTGATCTTTCCTTTGGTGCCAATGATCTCACACGAATCAATCGCCTGGTTTTCGGCTACATTAAAGCACCAGGAGCCATTTACAACCACCTTGTTTTTAAATAATATTTCGCCGCAAACATGGTCGTCGGCAGGGGTTAGGCCCGATTGGTTTAATGAAAAACCATGAGCTTTTTCGGGCTCGCCAAAATAAAACAACATCAGGTCGAGCTGGTGCGGGGCAAGGTCATGAAAGTAGCCGCCTCCTGAAAACTCCGGCAGTACGCGCCAGTTGGTCTCCGCATTGGCAACCAGGTCAGGCCGCGATGTTTTCCACATCCTGATCTGCACCGTGCGGACATCGCCGATCAGCTTGTTTTCCAGCAGTTGTTTTACTTTTAAGAACATTGGCAACCCCCTGCGGTAATGGGCCACACACAGCTTTTGGTTGGGATGCTGTTTTACCGCTTCGGCTATTTGCCGGGCCTCGTCAGCGTTCCGGGTAACCGGCTTTTCTACATATACATTAAAACCTTTGTTCAGCGCCTTGATGGCATACGCTGTATGCGAGGATGGGGGAGTGGCAATGTATATGGCATTAATGCTTTCGTTGTCCATTAACGCATCAGCATCATTATACCACTGACCGACATCATGCCGGCGGGCATAATCCGCAGCTTTTTTGGCATCGCGGCGCATTACAGCTACCAGGCTGCTATCGGCCACTTTGTTAAATGCAGGTCCGCTTTTTCTTTCGGTCACGCTGCCGCAGCCTATTATTCCCCAGTTTATGGTACCCATATGTTAAATTTTTAGAATCAGGAACCAAGAGTCAAGAACCAAGAAAAAATAAATCATGGCTCTTGACTCCTGGCTCTTGATTCTTTCGCTTATTTTAATATTTCTTCAATTTTTGCAAGTTCTTCAACCGAAAACTCAATATTATCCAGGCATTTTAAAGAATCGGACAATTGCTCAGGGCGACTGGCGCCAATCAATACAGAGGTTACCCGCTTGTCTTTTAATAGCCAGGCCAATGCCATTTGTGCCAGCGTTTGGCCGCGATTTATTGCAATTTCATTTAAGCGTGTGATCTGGCTTATTCTTTCATCGGTCACCTGGCTTTTTTGCAGAAAGCCGGTTGATTTTGCGGCCCTTGAATCTTCCGGGATACCATGCAAATATTTATTGGTAAGCAAGCCTTGGGCCAGAGGTGAAAATGGGATACAGCCTACACCGTCTTTTTCAAGGACATCCAGCAATCCCCCTTCAACCCATCGCTCGAACATCGAATATTTCGGCTGATGGATCAGGCAGGGCGTGCCTAAATTCTTTAATATGCCAATTGCTTTATCCGCTTCCGCTGCAGGGTAATTGGAGATGCCCGCATACAAAGCCTTGCCTTGGCGAACGATCAGGTCCAGCGCACCCATGGTTTCTTCCAGCGGCGTTTCTGGGTCGGGACGATGGTGATAAAATATATCCACATAGTCCAGTCTCATCCTTTTAAGGCTCTGATCGAGGCTGGATACCAAATATTTTTTTGAACCCCAGTCGCCGTAAGGACCGTCCCACATGCTATAACCTGCTTTGCTTGAGATGATCAGTTCGTCGCGGTAGCCACGGAAATCCTGTTCAAGGATACGGCCGAAATTTTCTTCCGCTGATCCGGGGGGCGGGCCGTAATTATTCGCCAGGTCGAAATGAGTGATGCCGCTATCGAAAGCGAGGTGGAGGATTTTCCGGAAGTTTCCGGCTACATCCACATCTCCGAAATTGTGCCACAAACCCAATGAAACAGCCGGAAGTTTAATGCCGCTTTTGCCACAGCGGCGGTATTGCATGTTTTTGTATCTTTCTGGCGAGGGTAGGTATGTCATAAAGGGATTATTGATTTTGTTTGAAAGTAAAAATAGCGTTTTTTGTCTGAATCAGAATTTTTAGGATTGTAAAATTTTCAGGATGAACATTTATATTCTGAAAATTGTCAAACAACTTCCGCCACTACAAATGTGCTCCCGCCAACAAAAACCAAATCGTTTATCGCCGCGTTTTCTTGTGCTGATTCCATCGCTGCTTTTACAGAAGGATAAACGCCACCCCGCAAACCAAAGCTTTCCGCTTTAAGCTTTAAGCTTTCCGCTTCCAACCCGCGGGGAATATCGGGTTTGCAAAAATAATAGAGGGCGTTTGCAGGCAGCATCCACAAAATCTTGCTTAGGTCTTTATCATTCACCATCCCGATGACAAAATGCAAACGGTCATAGCTCACCGCTGCAATATTTTTTAAAACCTCCTGTATGCCTTCAGGGTTATGCCCGGTATCGCAAATGGTGAGTGGCACTCTGCTCAGTACTTCCCAGCGGCCATGCAGGCCGGTCAACTCTTTCACTTTGCCCAGGGCTTCTCTCAAATCTTCGTCGCTTATTTTAAAGCCTTGTAACCGTAATTCATCCACCGCACTGATAACAGTTTTTACATTTTTAAGCTGGTAAGTTCCTGTCAGGTCAAGTTTTAAGTCTAAAGTTTGGAGTCTTAAGTCAGAACTTTGGGAGGGGTAGGTTACCTCAGCGGCTAAAAATTCATTTATTTGAGATATTCGCGAATCTTGACTTCGGACTTCGGACTTCAGACTTAACCCCTTTATCCAATCAGAAGCAAAAGAAATCTGGCTGCTTTCCTGCTTTGCCTTGTTTATAAAAATATCAGCTACTTCCGGCTGTCGCTCCCCGATGATCACAGGGATGCCCGGTTTAATGATCCCTGCTTTTTCGGCGGCAATCAATTGTAATGTATCGCCTAAAATA
The DNA here is from genome assembly GCA_002413785.1 of Mucilaginibacter sp. UBA5151. Classification (GTDB taxonomy): domain Bacteria; phylum Bacteroidota; class Bacteroidia; order Sphingobacteriales; family Sphingobacteriaceae; genus Mucilaginibacter. The sequence continues at coordinate 27,121 of DHXR01000042.1, read as the reverse complement.
TTTGTATGGTCCCAACCGATGTTGGTTATAACCGAAAGGAGGGGGGTAATAATATTGGTTGAATCCAAACGCCCGCCCAGGCCTACTTCAATGATGGCAATATCAACTTTTTCGCGGGCGAAGAAATCAAATGCCAGGCCAACGGTCATCTCAAAAAATGACGGACGGATTTCATCAAAATCAACCTTATGTTCAGCGACAAAATCAACAACTTTCTGCTCGCCGATCACCTGTCCGTTGATGCGGATACGCTCCCTGAAATCTTTCAGATGCGGCGATGTATATAAGCCGGTTTTATAGCCCGCAGTTTGCAACACTGCCGCAAGCATGTGCGAGGTAGAGCCTTTGCCGTTAGTCCCCCCAATGTGAACACTTTTAAACTTGTTTTGTGGGTTGCCTAAACGTCCACAAAGTTCAATGGTATTGTTAAGATTGGCTTTATAGGCGGATGCTCCGTCGCGTGTAAATAAAGGGAGTTGGCTATACAGGTATTGGATGGTTTCCGAATAGTTCATGGTTCATTGTTGATAGTTCATAGCAGGAATGATCGCAAAGGTATTCACTAAAAGCAATTCTGAAACCTAAAAAATGATGAAATTTGGTCCATGAACTATGAACAATAACCTCAATCCACGTCAAATTTGAACACGATCTGTCCTTTTTGATTACCTGATCCAGGAGTTGATGAAGAGAGTTTAGAGTTTTTAACCGCATTTATACACCTGCTGATCAGGTCGAGGTCGCCCATCCTTGTTTTACGGTCAGAGTGGGCCTCGATGATATTGCCACCAGCATCAATAACGATATCAACAACTACCGTGCCCTGCATCCGGCTATTGTTTTTTACATCCGGCATGTTTACAAAATTCCATTGGGTGCCATTTACGCCGTTGCCGGTACCGCCCTGTCCGTAATTGTCACTCAGCGGGGAACCATTACGGCTTCCCTGGTTACCCGGGGTTGTTGTAGTGCCATCGCCGCCACCCGCCCCGCTTTTTGCGGCGCCTTTGTAGAGCGCATTTTGATTTACCACTTCCTTTTTTACAGGTTTAGCCGGATCGGTAGCCATATTCTGACTTGTTTTTTTTGCATTTGCAGCAACTTCCGGGGCATCCTCGGTATTTTGGGTTACTACTTTATTGTCGCTGTTGGTCTGGGTTTTTTGTTCGGAGGGCTGTGCCTGCGTAACCTTGTTTGGCTGGGTATGATTTGCCTTTGGCGATACTGAAGGGTCATCAGTACTCATCAGATCCTTGCCCATGCCCTCATCAGTAGTGCCATAGTTTACCAAAATGCCCCCTGTACCGTCAATCTGCACCGCCGGGTTTTCAAATACTATAAAATAACACAAAGCAATCATCGCAGCAAGTATTATGCCTGTTGCTAAAAACGCTTTGGGATAGTTATTTTCTTCCTGGTAATTCATTTTTTAGTTCATGGTTCATAGTTCATGGTTCATGGCCCGTAGTTTTTTTACTATGAACTATGAACCATGAACTATCAACTACTTTGGTTCCGTTGCTAAAACCAGTTTAATATTCAGTTTTTGGGATATATCCATTATCTCTACCACATCCTGTATGGCAACTGTTTTATCAACATACAAAACAATGGTTAGGTTTGTTGCCATGGGTTTGTAGCTTGCCAGTACCGTGGGTAATTCAGCCACGGTAACAGGTTTGCGGTCAACAAAGTATTTCAGGTCTTTGGTTACTGAAACTACTATTGTCTTTTTTGACACCGATTTTCCTGATGATGATTTAGGCAACAGTAATTTAATCACATTGGGATTAGTTACCGTTGACGCGATGAGGAAAAATAAAAGCAGGAAAAACATGATGTCGTTCATAGCCGATGTATGCACCTCGGCCGAAATACGTCTTTCTCTTTTTCTTATGTTCATTTGCTCGGTTCTTCTAACAGGTCAATAAATTCAATCGCATCGGTTTCGAGCCTTAAAATTACTTTATCAACCATCATATTCAAAATATGATAGCCCACAAAGGCAACAATGCCCACCATTAGCCCGGCAGCTGATGTTACCATTTTTACATAAAGACCACCTGATATAACGCCCATGCTGATGTTATCCGTCTTTGATATATCATAAAAAATTTTGATAACCCCTGCAATGGTCCCTAAAAAGCCAAACATGGGAGCAATACCGGCTACTATACCCAAAATCCCAATATTCTTTTCTAATTTGGATACTTCCAGTTTGCCGACATTTTCAATGGCGCCTTCAATATCCTTTATAGGGCGGCCTATTCGCAATAAACCTTTTTGCAGCATTCGCCCCAGCGGCGTGTTGCTGTTACGGCAAATAGCTTTAGCCGATTCAAGATTGCCTGCAACAATGCTCGAACGGACCTGGATCATCAGGTTTGAATCGTCTTTGGAAGCTTTACGGATGGTGAAATAGCGTTCAAAAAATATAACTAAACCTAATACGGCCAAAATACCTATCGGCACCATCACCCATCCGCCTTTTATCAGCAGGTCGCCAAAGTGTAGTTCCTGCGATGGGATGGGCGCCAGTTGCGCACCTGCTGTTTTTACTGAATCTATAATTTTATGGGCGGTATCTACGGCCTGAAAAAATAATAATGTCATTTGTTATTGCTTTATTTTAATTACGTATGAAGATGTTATTATCTTCTTTTGTTTTATCCATAAACGTTTGACGGAATCAGCTTCGTTTTGATTGAAAAAAACTCCCCCGGCAACTTTGATTTTTCTTCCCGGTATTTCAGACAGGTTCAAACTTCTTGCATTTATTAGCCCGAGGGCTTTAAAATGTTTAACGGCTGTTTCAGCTACTTGTGGATTACCACAAGCCATCACGATCACCGCCCAGGCAGATCGTTTTACGGTATCGGTTGGTGTTGCAGCTGGAATAATTGTTTTTACCGTTGTGTCTTTTACCGGCGCAATCTTTTTAGCAGTATCTGCTTTGATCACGTGCCTGGAAACCTGTGCGGTAGTATCATCCTGTTTGCCAATTATCTTATGATACAATGTATTCATTTTTGCCGTGGCAGGCGGATATAACTTGTAAACGCCAAAAATTGCAAGTGCTATTACTGCCAGGGCTATTAATATAATAAGCCAGACATTTACATGCCTTTCGTGCTCTGTTTCTTCTTCAAAATATTGGGGCTGCTGAATAGTTTGCGCAGGCGCTGCAACAGCTACCGGTGTCGATACGGTTGCTGTAAAAACGGGCTTTGCATCCCCGGGGGATAATGGCTGACCCAATTTATACATATTGATTTCCGGGTAGCCATAAAAAGCAGGATCGGCGGCAACTCTTTCATTGGGTTTAAAAACCAATTGCAGGTCCTTATCCGTATAGAACAGGCCAAGGTCGGCAAATAAGTATTTACCCTTTGCGGCTTCTTCTTTTAGCTTGCCGATGAATTTCTCTGCAAAGTATTTGGAGGATGCCAGCGATATGTTTTTTTTGTCGGCAACATATTGGGTGAAAGTATCGTCGTCTTTTGGCTGCGGTACAAATTTTACCTGGTGATAGGGTGGATAAAATTTAGATTCCTTGTCGTCATAATAAGCGTTAACGCGGGTCCGTACAAAATAGCCAAGGCCGGGCACGCTTACTTCATCATGCATGCCTAATAATTCGCTTAAATAATCGGCTATATTCATCTCGCTAAAAGTACGGTTTATTATAAATTATCAAAAATCCGCCCGCTCCGGACTAAAAAGCAAAGCTAACGCCGCCAAATATATTAAATCCATAGTCAGGATAATAGAGCCAGGTTTGATTTGTACCGTTTAAAATATTATTAACGTTCACAAAAATGCCTACTCTCTTAGTTGCTTTGTATTCTACGCCGCCGCTGAGGTCAACAAATGAACTTATGGTCGTGGTGGTCGTTGTGCTACCGAAGGTTATCAGGTGAGGGTCAGGTACCGGGCTACGGATCAGCAGGGTGCCCTTAATGCTCACCTTATCGCTGACGTGCAATATCGTACCCGCTGTTATTTTATACTTTGGCAGGTTCCATGCCTGGGCAACAGTAGCCATTTGATAGCTTTTGTACTCAATCCTGCCAAAAATATCCACATCTTCGGTGGCTTTGTAGTCCAGTTCGCCGGTTATCCCGCTTACTTTTGATGTTCCGCCATCATATATTATCTGGAACCTGTTGTAGCCGGGTGCAGCGTTAAAATTGCTTACAAACAATGGCATATCTTTTACGTTGTCGCGGAAAATAGTGGCTTTAAAGCTAATGCCGGCAGCTATTGTGCCTTTTAACCCTGCCGCCAGGTCTAACTGGTCAACGGAGTTTTTGATGTTGATATTCTGCCCAAGGAAAGGATTGGTGGTATAAAAATCAAGCAGGGATGATTTGTTGACATCGCCTTTTGCCTCAACAAACAAACGCACATATTTAGGGATCACCTGGAGTTCAAGCTTTGCCGCCGGGAAGATATGGATGGAAGAGGTATAACCGAATTGATCAACCACATTTATTCCTGCGTCAATTTTATAGCTCTCCCCCTGGAATTTGATATAAGGGTTCAGCCTGATGAGGCTGTTATTGTAATTATAAAGGCTGTCCTGCTGGGTACTCAGGTCGAGGGAGCCGCTCAGACCGGCATAAAACTGGTGAATGGTTTCATTTAAAAATCCGGAAAGCACCAGATTGCTTTCCTTTGCCTGGTAGGCGTCGTTAAACATATAGCCTTTTAATTTCAGGCCATAAGTAAAATCATTCGGTACATCTTCGAAGTTTTTGGTGAGTTCGCCTTCGGCCCCGATAGTGCTGAAATGTTGTTTACCGGCTTGTAAATTTGAGGGCGGAAGGTATAAGGGATCATACCCGTAAAAAGAATTACCGCTGTAATTATAATCTATCCGGCCGCTTAATGAATTTACCCCGCCAATGCTTTTCCCAAATATGCCGGCCTGTTCTTTATTTGAATTTTGATCGTGTATGGCGCCCTGTTGTGCAAAATGTTTAACGTAGCCGCCCACCTGCAAGGCCTGGTCCCTGCCGTTGTTAATATAAAGTTCACCGTAGGTTGTTTTCAGGTTACCCAGCCCCGCCTTTAAATAATTATTAGTCAGGTCCGAATCCCGTTCGGCAGGCCTTTTCATGGCACTCAAGGGCTTAATACCCGTATTAAGTTCAAGGCGTTTATCAATAGGGAAATAAGTCAAAGGCGCCTTGAAAGGTGTTTTATCCTCCAGGTCGGGATTGATACGTATTTTAACCGCATCAGCCAAAACCGGTTTGTAGGCTGTTGTCACTACAATTTCTTCTGATAGGCTGTTGCCGCTTACCGGTTTATTTTTCTTAACCGTATCCACCGTAACTTTCGCTGCGGCTTCGCCTAAAGTTTTGGCATTTACTTTTTGCTGGATGGCATTTGTTTTAACCGGTTTTTTCCGGGTAACTTTTGCTGCCGGCTTTTTAGCTTTATGTTTTGTTTGTGCATTGGCAGTAACAAAGAATAAGGCCAATGTTAAGGTAAGCAGCATATATAGATATTTTAATTTCATTGCTCGTCTCGTGTTTATTCCTTGTTATCCGGTTTTTTTACCCCGGTGCTGTCAGGTTTTTGTTCCGTTTTATCCTGCGGGGATAGTTTATCCAGTTTCTGTTTGGCCGCCGGGATAATATCATCATCACCTTTATAGTTGTCAATTACGCTTTGCAGCGTTGCTTTAGCCTGGAAATTATCTTTTAAGGCTAAATAGTTATCAGCCAGTAAAATAAAAGTTTTGGTTACCCAATAATCATAGTTTGGCAGGTCTTTTACCAGGTCGAAACAGGTTTTTTGAGAGGCTTTGTAATGACCTTTTAAATATTCAACCCTGGCGATGTTATATTTTGCTTCGGCTGCGGCGATAGTTTTTGTATTGCTTACCGTATAGTTTAATTCCTTTACGGCACTGGTAGTATCGGCTTTTTGCAGGTAGGCAAGACCGGCATACAACCCGGTTCTGAACAGATCTTCCTGGGATGACTTATCATTGTCCCTCACAAGTTTAACATAGTTCAGCGCATTATCCGGCATCTCCATCTGTGCATAGCAAAGCAGCAGGTTATTTATCGCAAAAGTATAATCAGCCTTATACTCCGAATTGATTTCGAGTTTTTTCAGAAAAACAACAGCTTCATTATATTTTTTCTGACCCATATATAGTTTCGCCATACTGATCAGCGATTGCTCTGTATATTTACTGGTCCAGTCATTTAATATGATGTTATAATCAATGATAGCGTCATCGGGCCGGTTTAAACTCACCAAACTCTGCGCCCGTATAAACCGGGCTTCCTTTTCATAAATCGGCTTGGTAGGGAATTTCTCAAAATAAGCATCTACCGCCCCTACGGTACCTTCCCAATCGCCCCTCAGATATAAATTATTTGCCGCGGTGTACATGATATTTTCCTGATCGGCCTTCGTGTAATTGGCTATAGGTACCGTTGCGGCATAATTAATAAAGGTTTGCCCGTCGCCTTTGTCGGTATATATTTTCTCAATTTGTTTAAGGGCCAGTTTGGCTTCGTCGGTTGAAGAATAATCCTGTACTACACGTTTGAATGATTCAATGGCCAGGTCATCGTTGCCCGAATTATAATCTATTAAACCTATGGTAACCAGCGCACGCGGCACATAACTGCTGGTTGGGTACCTTACAATCATTTCCATCATACCGCTTTTTGCTTTTGTACTATCGCCTTTTATAAAATAGGTGTATGCTATTTCAAAAGAGGCATCGTCAGCATAATCGGATTTTGGGAATTTGGTTAATACATCGCCGAGGGTACTGATCTTATGATCCGGTGATCCCTGCAATCCCTGGATCATTCCCCGTTGAAACAAAGCATAATCCTCACTATGGCTGTGCTCATTAATGATGCGGTTGTAATATTCTAAGGCTCTGTTATAATTTTTCAGAACAAAATAGCTGTCGCCAAGCCGGGTTACCGCATCGTTTACAGTGTTTGGGTCCGTTTCAGGTCCATCCAGAAATTTCTGAAAGTAACTGGCCGCTTTTTTGTACTGTTCGCCCCCAAATGCGGCATAGGCCAGGGCATAGTTTGCATAATTATAAACTGGAGTTTCGCCTGCATCCGGGAGCGCTAAGAATTTCTCAAAGGTTTCTACCGATTCACTGTATTTGCGCACTTCGTACATCGATTCCGCCATCCAGTAGGTAGTTAAGGCCCCGATATGCGCGTCAACCGGTTTTTTTAAGGAACGCAAAAAAATGCCGATTGCGTTTTCAAAAGCGCGTTCGTTGTAAAACTCAAGGCCACGGTAATACGTGACTTTTTGGTAGGCAGCCTGCGCGCTGGCAGTTTTATTTGGAATAGGTTCCAATATGTCAACGGCTTCAGCATAATTATGAGAATTCAGCAATTCCTCGCCTAATAATGTTTTAACCTCGTCGTTACGTTTGGAATTAGGATAATTTTTTAAATATAACCTCGTGGCATCAAGCGCCTGGGTATTGAAATCAAGCTCGTACGATAGTTTGGCATATTGGTATAAGGCATCTTCCTGTAAAGCTTTATCGAAACTAAGCTTCGAAGCGGCGAAATAGGCGCTCCGGGCGCTTTGTTTATTATTCAATTTCAGGAAAACATCACCGAGAGTATAGTTCCCACTCTGACTGTAAATGTCATTTTGCTGTTGCAGTTTTTCAAGTTCAGTTGCGGCTTTTGTATAATTTCCAACCTTGTAATAGGTGTAGCCCATCTGGTAGCTGTCCTGGGTGTTTTGGGTGCGACCCATGTCCTCATCGGCAAAGCGACCATAATAGGTAGCTGCGTTCGGGTAATCCGCTTTAGCGAAATAGGATGCGGCAATAATCCGCAGCATTTCTGTTTCGTGTTGCTGGTGGGTGCTATTGATGACCGGTATGGCATAGTGGATCACGTCATCATACCGGTTATCTAAAAAATACACCGCAGTGATATAATAGGGGTAACTGCTTTCGTATTTTTTCGACTTTTTTAACCGCTCGAAATTTACGAGCGCCAAATGATAATCCTTATTCAGGTAAGCTATATAAGCAAAATAATAGGTTGCATCGTCAGTATAAGGTGAGCGCCGGCCTTTTACCTGGCTAAAGAGTTCCTGGGCGTTTTTATAGTCGTTAGTGGCAAAATAGGCGTAGCCTTTGCGAAACTTATATTCAATATTTTCACTGCCGTTTAAATCATCCGCCCGGATCTTATCAAACCATTGTATAGTTTCGGCATACTTTTCCTGTTTACTGTATGACTTTCCGATCTGAAAATAAGCCAGCCTGGTAAGCGGGTTTTCGGGATGTTCTTTTATAAACCTCAGGAACATGCTTTCGGCATCGTCATTCCCCGATTCAAGGGCGCATAATGCTTCATAATATTGGGAGTTTTCTTTTAGTAATGACAATTCCGATTCAAACCGTGATTGCGTACTTGCCGGCAACCGTGCATTTTCAACAAGGCGGAATTGTTCGGCAGCTGCAACATACTTACCTTTAGCAAGCAGTTCAGCAGCGGTATGGTAGGTATTGTAAACCTGAAACGATGGGTTTTGCTGAGCGCGTAACGAGAAGACAAAAAATACCGGGAAAAGTAAAGTGATGTATTTATGTTTGGTCATAAGTAGCTAAAAACGATGGGCAAAAATAACGAAACGCAAAAACGAATTCCACAATAGTAATGCACATTATGTGGAGAACATTGTTTTTTAAACGAACATTAATTAGCGGATGGTATGGGTGTGGAAAACTTTAAGGTTGTTAAGAACGGGTAGGAGGGCCGGGATCGTTACCTGGTTTGTTGGCCTGCATATCTTTGGGATGCAAAATATCGCGCCATTTAAAAACGTTGTTGTTTTGTAAAATGAGTATGAAATATTTTAAACGGCGAAGCTATTTTCACCCTCTGCTGATCATAGCTGTATTGTTTTTTTCGGCCTTTCAATCAATTGCGAAGCAAAACGGGATTATTATTTTGAAAGATGAGCCCGTTAAAGTAATGCCCAAAGAATTTTATATAGCCGGGGTAATTGATGAACGTGATGAACGCGCTGTAGTGGCCTGGTTAATGCCTGCGCCGGGTAATCAAAACCAGACAAAAACATATCCTGTCGATTTGGAGGGTGGCGGACTGTACGCGATAAGGCAATTTATTAATCATAATTTGCCTTGCAATAAAGCATTAAGACCCATTGTGATCAGCCTCAAGAAATTTAAAGCGACTGAATCCGCGTTGTCCGGGGGGCTTGTCCAGGGTCAGGTCGATATAGTGTTGTCATTTAGCCTGCGGCAGGATAGTAGTGAAATGCTGCACCTGCTTGATTATAAAGGCAATGCTACCTATACCCGTAGTCCGGGCCCGCCGCAGGATATTGAACCATCATTGCGGCATGTATTGGAAAATGGTTTAATTTACCTGAACACCTGGATGGATAAGCAGGCGGCCACCAATATAAAACTCGCCAAAGCAGTAAAAGTAATATTTACAGATTACAGGGAAAACGCAGAAGGCGATACCATTTATTATTCGTTAAAAAGGCCATTAAAATGGGATGATTTTCAATCCAAAATACCGGTAAGCAGGTTTGATGCCGTAGTTTATCCAACAATCGGATACGAAGAACATGCCTCCGTTACCGGGGGAATCATCAATGTTGCTTTTGCCATAAAAGCAGGTTTGCCAAAAAGCGCAGCCTGGGTTAGGGGCGGGATGCAAAATGACTATACCTTAAACCATGAACAGCGGCATTTTGATATCGCAAAAATTGTAGCTGAACATTTTAAACAAAAAATAAATGCGGGGAATTTAACTGTCAGTAATTACGAAGGGATTATTAATTTTGAATACCTTGAAACTTACCGTGAAATGGATAAATTGCAAAAGCAGTACGATGATGAAACCCGCCACGGCGCCGACAAGCAGGCGCAGCAGCAATGGGATTTGCGGATTGATAATGAACTCAAAGCTTATGGGGTGGGGCGGTGAAGGTCATTTCGGCTCACTTTTTATTTTTTTTAGCCGTCTCCTTTGGAGAGGGTTGGGTGAGGCGTTAAACATTGGGTCATTGGAAATGGGTAGGGAATTTCGTGATTTTTATTTGTTTACCGGCATTTTAATGAACAATTCGCTTTATTATGAGTTTAGGATAAAACCCCACAATAGTTAAATAATCACTAATTCAATAACTCACCAATTCAACAATGCCCACTATCTATGAACGGTTAACAGCATTTAATAAAAACCGGCTACCCGATATGGTAAAGTTAAAATACAAAGATATGTCGTCAAACGTATTTTATTTTTACCGGGGAACCTGTCATTTATTTTATGAAGATTTGGCCGGTTCCAGCCCCTTACCACCTTCGCCGTTGACCTGGATCTGCGGCGACCTGCACTTAGAGAACTTTGGGTGCTTTAAAGGCGATGACCACCAGGAGTATTTTGACCTGAACGATTTTGACGAAGCGCTGCTGGCTCCGGCCGCCTGGGAAATAGCCCGGATGGCAACCAGTATTTTTATCGCATTTAACAGCATGGGACTTGAAGAAGCAGAGACTTTGAAAATTGCACGAATGTATTTGAACAGCTATTCCGCAACTTTAGCAAATGGCAAAGCTATAAGCATTGACCCGCGCACTGCCGGTGGCATAGTGCAAACATTTTTAACCACGGTTGAAAAGCGCAAACAAAAAGAACTGCTGAAAAAACGTACCCGGGTGAAAAAGGGGAAACTCATTTTTTTAGCGGATAACAACAGGCATTTTGACATAGATAAGCCCTTAAAAAAAGCACTGGGCGATTTTATTAACGAGACGATGCCTAATAGTAAATACGCATCATTCGATTTTAAAGTACAGGATTCTATTTTCAGGCTGGCAGGCACGGGCAGTGTGGGTGTAAAAAGGTATATGTTTTTATTAAAGAGCATGAATACCAAAAACAAATACCTGTTGCTTGATATGAAACAAACTTTAGCATCATCCCTGAAACCTTATGTGAAGTTTGGGCAGCCGCAGTGGGGATCAGAGGCTGAAAGGGTTATAGCAGTGCAGGAACGGATGCAAAATGTATCCCCTGCACTATTAAGCCCGGCTACATTTAAGGATGAGCCTTATGTTTTGAAACAAATGCAGCCTACTGAGGATAAGATAAATTTTGAATTGCTTAAGGACCGCTATAATGAAATTGATCAGGTGATACGTGATATGGCAGTATTAACAGCTTCGGCGCAGTTACGCAGTGGCGGACGCCAGGGTTCTGCTATAGCCGATGAACTAATTGCTTTCGGGCAAAGTAACCTTTGGCAGGATGCGCTGTTAAACTATGCTTTGCAATACGCCGGGCAGGTTAAAAATGATTATAAGGAGTTTATGACCGGGTATAAGAAAGGAGCGTTTTAAGAGTTGGCAGTTGGACAGTTTGCAGTGGGCAGTAAGCATGCAGGCAATAAGGAGTTTGCGTAGGATAAAGGTGTTTTTTTGTCGATAACTGCCAACTGAAAACTGCATACTGCATACTTTTCAACAACGGCCTTCAATCCTTATCTTTTTTAACAAAGACGTATGATGATCTTTTGCATTTGGCGCAAAAATATTTTCTCACGGGGAACAAAAATGATAATTTTTTAAGTAACCAGGGCCTATGCAGCCGGAAATGGAAGGAAGCCCCACATTTTGGACAATAAAGTATCCTTTCGGTTTTTGTTTTTTCCATCAGGGCGGATCAATAGTTTAAAGGTTTGTCCGACAAAATAAACTATTTTTATCAAATAAACCGCCTCTCAAATTAAAATCTTTTCAGGACCAATAAAAATTAATTGGAATTATCATTTGTGGTTTGATTAAACCCAAATATATACTTTTCGGTTGCATTTATAACAGGCATACCTTCGCAATGGGAGCCAGAAAAGAAAATGTTTAACAAAAAAACTCCTGTGCACCCTGGCGTCAAGTTCCGATTGGCACCTCGGGCAGCGGGGCTTTTTTCTTGTGGTTTTAACGGAATTCTCACCTTGATTTAATGAAACTACCATGTTTTAGTATCTAAATTTTCTGGTATGGCGTATGTATAATTTATTAATACGAATATAATAAAATTGTTACAATAAATTTATATGATTTTGTTATTAAATTATTAGAAAATTGTTAGTGAATTTATCGTTTATTGTAAAGAATTGTTCCTGAATGAATATAGTAGAAATTGTAACTATTAATTAAAAACCGTTACTTAAGTTAAGCGTTTCCTAAAAAGCTTCACCCAGACCTAATATGATGTCCGAATAGTTTTTACTAAACCCGTAGTCAATACAAATATTGGTATCGGATTTTTTGTTGAATTTTATCCGCAATCCTGCTCCGGCGGCGGGGTTAAAGTAAGCAAAACTATGGCTGTTAGGCTGGCTTGCTGAATTCACATTTGCGAATATTACAAAACCAAACAAACCATTCGCTGTAATATCCCTGCGGTATTCGCTTTCAAAATAGATCAGGCTCTCGCCCCTGTACCTGTTTTGCTCAATTCCACGCCCCGAGCGCTGATAGGGGTCATTCCCAATACTGGGTAAATTAAGATAGGGAGTTCCGGATGATAGTGTTGCCCAGTAATAAGTCCAAAATGCGAAGAGGTTTTTAGGGCCGGAACTGGTTAGTGAAACATATTTACGAAAATCGGCATAAACAGATTGCGAATTGTTATCGCTACCCAAAACAGCAGTGTTGGCCCTGTAAATGATATTTCCAAATGCACCCGGAATAGGATTGATGGAGTTTTGTCTCGTATCGTACAACAGGTTTAACGTGAGCCCCGAAGAAAAAGAATTTGAACCTGGCGATGTGCCAAATTTATAACCTGAAAAATCGCCAAAATTAACCGGGCTGTTGTTTGTATTGAAATTGATGTAATAATCAAGATCGTACCCAATACCAGCATAGAAGAAGGGGGTTATTCGTTTAAGAACGCTTTGATAAAAACGTATGTAATCGTAACCAACTAAAATTTTATTGGCTTCGGGCTGCCCGCCGCCTAAGCCCCAGGTAAACTGCGGGTACACCAAAAAGCGCGTATCGCCTTGTATGCTAAAAGCGTTGTCCTTCAGCCAGAAACTTGAGTGAATGGGTATGCCAAATCTTCCCGCAAAATTGGAATAGGGTGCGAAACTAACGCTGGAAAGATAGGTTGTCTTCCGGTCGCCAAGATAAAAACCTGCCGTGGTAGAGGTGACTACAGCATTGCTCCCACCGGGAACCGCCGATGAAAGGGGTAGAATTGAAAAGTAGATCTGGCGTTGCTTTTTTGGATATTCCCGATGGTGCAGCTTAAAAACCGACCTCCCGATGTCGATCAAATCCCTTTGTCCTGTAGTGTCAATGTCAACATTATTAGTGGTATCTACCGGGGTTTGGGCCATCAGCAGGCACGGTGAGAGGCAGCATAGCAGCAGAAAAAAAATCCTGTTCATTATGGATACAATAAAAAATAACTTTTATTGTTTGCAAATTAATGAAAACAACCTTATTTATCACCTGATCTCTGGTCTCTAATCTCCACCATCTACTCATCTTTCATAAACTTCTCCATCCCGTCTGCAGGCTTCCAATCGCTTTTAGGTTCAAAATAATGCCATAGCAGGGCGGAAACTTTACGGATCAATACATCTGCTTCGTTATCCTGCGTCCATCGCTGGTCCTTATTGTTGTTAGTGATGACGGAGAATACATAATCGCCATGCGGGGCATTTACCAATACAGTTTCCGACCGGTAATCATCCAATGCCCCTTGTTTGGAGATAGTATGGATATAGGGTGGAATTTGCGATAAAGCAATGTTGTCCCAAAAAATTCGCCCCAGGTTGCGTATCATTCTTTCGCTTGCGGCGGCACTAACAGCCTCTCCGTTGCGGATTATTGTAAACAGGCGGCACATCTCATACGGCGTAGTTACACCCCAGCCGTATTTTGCGTGCATGGCCCCGCGCCCCGTTGCCTTTGAGTTATCGCGCATTACTTTAAAACCGTTAACATCCAGCCAATGATTGAGATAATCGGCGCCCACCAGCTTTTGCAGCCACAAACTTGCCGTATTATCGCTCATGGTGATCATCAGCAGCGCAACTTTACTTACCTCAATGGTATCTTTATCCTTAAACGATCCTAAAATATCCTCACCCTTGTACAAAAGCGAGTCGCGGTAAACCAGTTTTTGATTATATTGCATTTCGCCTTTTTCTATTTTGTCCATCAGCCCGCATTGAATGCTCACTTTTATCATACTGGCGGTAGGGAAAAGCGTATCGGCATTAATTGCAGCCGTTTTACCTGTTTTAAGGTTATGCACATAAATACCCGCCTGCCCGTTAAAGCCTTTTATGTCATCCTGCAAACGGGCGGTTAATTCTTTATCTGTTTGCGCAAATGCGGTTGAAGTGATGAATAAAATGAGGGTTAACAGTTTGTATTTCATTATTGAAGGGATTGAGGTATCTAAGATATGAAATACTGGCTGTGAAGTTGAAATAAATTGTCTGAATCAGAATTCTTCACCAATTATTGTTTTTTCAATGGTATTCAGGAGGGCTATGCCGTTTACAGAATTTAAGAATTTACAGAATTTGATCCGCAAGCATCTTGAAAATTCTTAAATTCTGTCAATTCTGATTCAGATAAAAAAACCTTTATAACAACCTTCTTCTACCCGCCTGCCAATGGATACCCTTTGCTGGTCCAGTTTGTATTTAAATTTTTGCTGAGGTTTAACAATTTGAAATTTGTAAAACCGAGTTTTTTCAATTCAAGAAAAGCCGGCCGTATGTTCGGGCATTTGGTAAAGGGGCAGCACCCGCAATAAATAACAATGGCGGTGTTTTTAGGCAGCGGACCAAGGGCATTCTTAAATGTTTCAAAGTTTGCTTTATCGCTTACCGGGCCTATATGTTTTGCCCCTTTTATATCTTCCACAGCGCCTATATTGAATATCAGCAGCTTGTTAGCTGCCGGGGCTTTTATCATGGCGGCTAAATCAGCCGGTTCCATCAATTGGCTTTCTGTCCAGGGGTTTGGTTTATCAAGGGAAACAAGAGTGCCGGGAGAGGTTTGCGCTTTTGATTGAAAATAAGTTAAACTCGTAATCGAAAGACAAATAAATGCGGTTAAAAAAAAAGTTTTCATAAAAGAATTTATCAGGATATTTGACGGTTTAAATATAGGGTTTATTATGAATCAAATTAAAAAAGAACACTGGGAACAGGTATATAATTCCCATAATCCCGATCAGGTAAGCTGGACGCAACCGATTCCGCAAACATCCCTTGATTTTATTCATAGTTTTCATCTGCCTAAAACTTCAAAAATTATTGATATAGGCGGCGGCGACAGCAGGCTGGTAGATTGCCTTTTAAAAGAAGGTTTTAAAAATATCACTGTACTTGACATTTCGGCGGCGGCCCTGAAAAAGGCGCAAAAAAGGCTTGGCCCGGATAGTAAACTGGTTAAATGGGTGGTGGCTGATGTAAACGATTTTAAACCTGCCGAAAAGTATGACCTTTGGCACGACCGGGCGACCTTCCATTTTTTAACGGCGAAAAACGAAGTGTCATCGTACCTTGGCGTGGCCGGGAAAGCGGTTAAAAAATATTTGGTCATCGGAACTTTTTCTGAAAACGGACCTGAAAAATGCAGTGGACTTCCCGTAAAACAATATACCGAAGAACAGCTACAAAATCAGTTAACAGAAGATTTTGTCAAGATCAGGTGCATCAACGAGGACCATATAACCCCTTTGAAACTAAACAGAATTTTCTTTTTTGTAGTTTCAAAAAGAAATAACAGACAACCAAAACAGCTTAAATTTATATGAAAAAAATATATTGTTCAATCATATTGCTTACACTTTGTTTTACAGGCATGGCACAGGTAAATCCTAACAATCAACCCACCCGGACAGTCTTTGCCTACGGCGGAAATTTCACCAAATCCTTTATGCGCTATGTGATAGCGTTAACGAAAAAGGAAAACCCAAGGATCTGCTTTTTACCGACAGCTACCGGTGATAATGCCACTACCATCCTTGCCTGGTACGAGGCCTGCCAGGACCTGCCGATGAGGCCTTATGTACAAAAATCTTTTATAGCATCGTACACCGAGCCGGTAAGCTTTGAAGAAAACCTGCTCAGCATGGATGCCATTATTGTAAGCGGCGGCAATACCCTTAACATGATGGCGATATGGAAGGCGCAGGGCATTGATACCGTGTTGCGGAAAGCTTACAACAAAGGTATTGTGATGGCTGGCGGCAGCGCGGGCTCGCTATGCTGGTTCCAGGGCGGCACTACAGATTCGCGGCCAAAGGACCTGACTATTGTAAAATGCCTGGGTTTTATCCAAACCAGTCATTGCCCGCATTACCATAGCGAACTCCTGCGTAAACCGCTTTATTTTTCGAATATCTTAAAAGGCAGGCTAAGTCCCGGGTACGCCATTGATGACCTTGCCGGGATAGTTTTTGAAAACGAAAAGTACATCTGTTCGGTGGCCGCTGATGATAAGAGCAACACCTACTACGTCTCTGTTATAAACGGAAAGATTGATGAAAAGCTTTTGCCGGTGGCGGAGATATTGAAATAAGAGGTTGGTGGTTGTCTGAATCAGAATTCTTCACCAATTATTGCTTTTCAATGGTGTTCAGGAGGGCTACGCCGTTTACAGAATTTGAGAATTTTCAGAATGAAGGTGTATTTGCACACATATTTGTTTTCGTTGAATTATTAGATAGCAATTCTGTATATTTGTGTAGCCCGTTAATGTAAACAAGATGGTGTATAAACAAATTTTAGTTCCTGATAAAAAGAATCATACCATCGAAATGCCCGAACAATTTTTTGGTAGGAAGGTCGAAGTTATAGTAGTAGCGTTAAATGATACTGCAAATGATGTAAATCCTGTTCCGCCTCCGGGTAAAAAAGTTTCGGTTAACGAGTTGTTTGAAAATTTTGGCGCTGACCCTGATTTTCCGTCCACAGATGAAATAAGAGCAAAAGCCTGGCCTTCTAAATGGTGATTTTTGATACCAATATCCTTATTGAGCTTTACAGGGGAAATCTTGCTGTAAAAGAGGAAACTCAGCAGATACAATCTGACATTTTTTATGTAAGCAGCATCACCGTGGCAGAATTTATGGTGGGTGCAAAAAATAAGGATGACTTTACAAGGATCGAAAATCAATTGAGCAAATACACCCAAATACCGGTTAATACAGAAATTACTGAAATTTTCATTGATCTTTTCAGGGCTTTTACGTTGAGCCGCCGGCCTGGTATAGCCGATACCCTTATTGCTGCCACAGCATTATATTATCATCTTCCGCTTTATACATTAAATAAAAAGCATTTTCAATTTATTCCGGGTATCGAATTGATATAAATCTTTTCAATTTTGCAGGATGAAATTGATTGAAAAAATGATCCCTGCTGTGTCTCAGTTTTCTGTGGGAAAATAGGCGAAAAGCTTTTGCCGGTGGCGGAGATATTAAAGTGAGAGGTTGGTGATTGGAGATCAGAGATTAGGTTTGAAAGTTTCGGCAGTCCATAGTTAGTTGGTAATGTTAGACTTACGAAGTTTTCAAAACTTCGTAAGTCTCTTCGTCGCCTCCGATTTTCTGTCTGTGAATTCGATCCGGCGTAAAGTGTGTTCAATAAAATGATATGCAAAGTCAAACCGAACAAAATTTACCGCCATTGCACCAATGAACTAATGAACAAGTGAACCGATGAACTAATTGCGTTTTCCTATCTTTGCCAAAATATGAAATACCTGCGCTGGCTTTTGTTCCCGTTTTCGTTATTGTATGGCCTGGTGGTTATTATACGTAACTGGTGCTATGATGCAGGCTTTTTTAAAAGCTACAGGTTTACAAAGCCGGTAATTTCTGTAGGTAATCTTGATGTAGGCGGTGCAGGCAAAAGCCCCATGACCGAATACCTTATTCGTTTGCTGAAAGATAACTATAAACTGGCCACATTAAGCCGGGGCTATGGGCGTAAGACAAAAGGATACCTGGCCGTAGTGGGAGAGTCAGGAGTCAAGAGTCAAGAGTCAAGAACCAAGAGCCAAGAATCAGGAGAAGAGCATGACCACTCACCACTTGCCACTCACCACTCACCACTCGCCAACCAAATAGGCGACGAGCCCGCACAGTTTGCACATAAATTCCCGGATATCACCGTGGCTGTTTGCGAAAAAAGGGTGGAGGGAATAAAACAACTGCTGCCTGATCACGACCTTATCCTGATGGACGACGCTTACCAGCACAGGGCTGTTGAACCGGGCCTAAGTATATTATTGTTTGATTATAACCGGGTAAACGAACCGCATTTATTGCTGCCGGCCGGTAACCTTCGCGAACCTTTCAGCGGACGCTGGCGGGCGCAGATACTTGTGATAAGCAAATGCCCTCCGGCGCTTACTGTGGATGAACAGGCGGCCATCGCACAAAAAATACAGCCACTGCCTTACCAGCATTTGTTTTTTACCGCTATTAACTATCAACATTTGCAGAACATAGGGGGACGCGGTACGGATACAGTGATTGATAAGGATACCACTGTTTTTTTATTAACCGGCATTGCCAATGCCAAACCGCTTTTGCAGTATTTAAAAGGAAGCACATCCCATATTATTCATCATAATTATCCCGACCATCATCCCTTTACCTTAAAAAATATCACTAAACTTGCCGCTGAATTCCAAAGCTGTCCGTCACAAAAAAAAATAATCCTTACAACAGAAAAGGATGCACAGCGTTTAGAAGAATCCTGGTTCAGATCAGCTTTGCCTGATGAGGGAGACTTGCCTGTTTTTGTGATACCCATTGCGGTCGAATTTTTAAATGGCGGCGGGGAACAGTTTAACCGGTTAATAATTGATTATGTTAGAGCGCATACAACACACCACCGAATACATTAAAAACCGCATCGGCGATTTTGTGCCGGAGGTGGGTATAATATTAGGAACAGGCCTTGGCGGACTGGTTGCCGAAATGGAAGTTGAAAAACAGCTGATGTACGCCAATATTCCCGATTTTCCGATCTCGACACTGGAGTTCCATTCAGGCAAATTGATTTTTGGCAAACTAAATGGGGTAAAGGTTGTTGCCATGCAGGGACGTTTGCATTATTACGAAGGCTATACCATGCAGCAGATCACTTTCCCGGTAAGGGTAATGAAAATGCTGGGTATAAAAGCCATTTTTGTGTCAAATGCCAGTGGCTCATTGAACCCGGCCTTTAAAAAAGGCGATCTGATGGTGATTGAAGACCATATTAACTTACAGTCGCAAAATCCGCTGGTGGGAAGGAATGAACCGGAGCTTGGTCCGCGTTTCCCCGATATGAGCCAGCCTTATAAAAGAGATTTAATTGATAAAGCATTAGATATAGCGGCGGCAAACAATATAATATGCCATAAGGGAGTTTATGTTGCTGTAACCGGCCCCAACCTTGAAACAAAGGCCGAGTATAAATATTTGCGGATAATTGGTGGTGACGCCGTTGGGATGAGTACCGTGCCCGAAGTAATAGTGGCCAACCACATGGGTTTGCCGGTATTCGCCGTTTCGGTGCTGACTGATGAAGGTTTTCCTGAAACATTGCAGCCTGTATCGGTTGAGGAGATGTTGGCGGTGGCATACGAGGCGGAACCTAAAATGACGTTGATACTAAAAGAATTGATAGCTGGTTTTTGATGCCTGATAAGTTGAAGTACATACTATTAATATTGATTTGCACATTTGCGCAAACTGTTTTCGCGCAGTCAACAAATAATCCCAATTATCCGGGTAATAACCCCAATTACCCAAACCAGCAGCGGATGAATACCCGCGATACTGGTACCGCTAAAGTATATACTACCGACCAGCAACTGGATTCGTTGCGGAAGAAGTTGGATAAAAAGAAAGATACTGTGATTTTCAGCTCGAAATTTATCAGGTACACCAATGAGCGTTTATTAAAAGACAGCACCCGGTTATTACGATTAGATACCGGCCTGTATAATTTTGAAAATTACAGTCCGCTTGATCAGCCGCGCAGCCCTAAAATAAGTTTGGGCAACACAGGCCGCGATGAACGGAGCCTGCTGTACGAGCCATCAAAAACCATTGGGTTTGATGCCGGGCTGCATACCCTCGATGCTTATTTATTAAATCCGCAGGATATAAATTATTACCGTGCCCGTGTGCCTTATACCGATCTTTACATGGTGACAGGCGGTCTTAAAGAACAGATATTTAAAGTGCTGCATACCCAAAATGTCAACCCGCAGCTCAATGTGGGTTTTAATTTGAATTTCATAGGGTCGCAGGGTTTTTACAGCAACGTTGGCCAGTTGCTTCAAAATGTCAGCGATGTAAATGTTGGCGTTTTTTCCTGGTACGAATCGAAAAATAAAAGATATAACCTGCTCGGAAATATCATATATAATAATTTAAAGACACCCGAAACCGGTTCAATACAAAAGGATTCTATTTTTAAAGTCGGGTCGATTGATAAAACGGCGGAGCCGGTGCGTTTGCCAAATACTTATGAGCAATGGACCGGGAGCGGCATTTATTTAAAACAATCTTATTATATCGGGCGCATCGACAGTCTTAAAAAGGGTGCGGGTAATTCCGCCAGTATTTTGCCGACACAGCGTGTGGCCTACACGCTGAATTATAATACCCGGAAATATAATTTTAAACAGAATGACCCGGATACCTATAACGTTTTCCCTGATTATTATTTCGAATCAAACTACGCCAGGGATTCGCTTACAGTTACGCACCTTCAAAACGATTTCTCGTACAGCTTTTACCTGCGGAGTAAAAACGCGAAATTTATTAAGAATGAGGTAAAACTTGATTTGGGCCTTACGCAGGATTATTACCAGTATAACCAGTCCGTACGGGATACAGCTTTAAACCAGTATGGCGTTAAAGTTAACCAGGCAACAAAGGTACAGGGCGCATCATTCCAGAACATTACATTGAAAGCCAAATTCAGTTACCGGCTTAACGACAGGATGGGCCTTGAAGGGGATCTGCAGCAAATTGCCCAGGGGCGGGATGCCGGGGATTTTTTATACGATGCAAAACTTAACCTGGCAGGCAATAGCAAGGCAGGCAGGATAGTTTTTGAAGGCTATTCCCAAAGCAGCGCCCCGCCGATGGTTTATACCAATTGGATATCAGATCACTTTATTTTTCACGATAAGTTTAAGAATCAAAAAACAAACAGTATATCATTTAACTATATAAACGATGTAATAAAGCTTGATTTGAAGGCCGAATACTTTTTGATAAGTGACTATTTATATTTTGCCGCCCAGCCGGGAGGTATTGACGCCACGCCTGCACAAATTGGCGCTAATATTAACTTGCTAAAAGTAAGTTTGGGTAAAAGCTTTGCCTGGCACAGATGGCATTTTGATGATTATGTAGTATATCAGAAAACGGATTTTCAATCAACCTTACGCACACCGGAGTTTTATAACTATTGCAGTTTGTATTATAAAACGCTGTTATTTAATGTATTGTACTCAAATATAGGTATCAACGTGCGTTATAATTCCGAATATGTGGCACCATCGTATGCAACGGGTCTTGGCCAGTTTTATAACGGGGCAAATGTTACGTTTTCATCATACCCTATAGCAACTGTGTTTTTTAAAGCAACCCTGCAGCATACCAATTTCTTTGTGATGTACGATTATGTAAACCAGGGATTACTGAGCCCCGGCTATTATACCGTAAACCGATACCCCCAAATGGACCGCATCCTGAAGGTCGGCGTATCGTGGGCGTTTTATAATTGAGTTTGCAGTAGGCAGTGTTTTTATTGAGATAACAAGACTTCTTAGTTCGCATAAAATCCAGCGACAAACTCGAAACTGCAAACTAAATTTATGCTGCCAACTGTCCAACTGCTCACTGCCAACTGCTCACTAAGTCTTCTGTTTCTTCTTCTTCGCCGCCGGGAACAATACATTATTTAAAATAAGCCTGTAGCCCGGCGAATTTGGGTGAAGTTTTAAATCGGTTGGCGGGTCGCCTACAATATGCTGGTAATCTTCCGGGTCGTGACCGCCATAAAATGTCCATTGTCCTTTTCCGTATTCGCCGTGGATGTAGCGGGCTTCGTTATTGCTTTTCATTTCACCCATAATGGTTACCCCCGGTTTTATAAATTTTTCATTAAAGGCGGTGGTAAGGCCCATAAAACCTTTAATTACTTTATCATGGTCCTGGGTAAGCATACTTGGGACAACATCCCATTTTGCCGAAAAATCAAACAAGGTAAAAAAGTCGCGGGTGCGCTCCACCTGCCTGGTAGCCGTAACATCAATATTGCTGAACTGGTGCGACATCGGGTTCATATCCAGTGTAAAATTCTGAAAGGCAAAGGTCTGGCTGAAATCTAATTTCGATTGTGCATCGGGGTCGGCGGCATCGCCGTCAAACATCGGTTCGCATATATCGGTATTGGCTGCGGCAAGTGCAATATCAAAAGTATCCGTACCCGAACACATTGCAAAAAGGAAACCGCCGCCTGCGCAAAAATCACGGATATTTTCGGCAACGGCCCGTTTCATTTCCGATACTTTTTTGAAGCCCAGTTTATGCGCTGTCGCTTCCTGTATCTTAACATCATCATTATACCATTCCGCATACCTGAAAGCGCCGTAAAATTTGCTGTACTGCCCGGTAAAATCTTCGTGGTGCAGGTGCAGCCAGTCGTATTTAGGCAGGTCGCCGCGGATCACTTCCTCATCGTACACCACATCATAAGGAATCTCGGCATATTTTAAAACGAGGGTTACGGCATCGTCCCAGGGCAATTTATTTTTAGGCGAATACACCGCCATTTTAGGGGCTTTTTCCAGCTTTACCACATCCATATTTACCGATGGGTCGCTAACTTCCCTTAGTATCTGATCGACCCTGGCATCAGCCAATACCTCGTAGCTAACCCCGCGGATCTTACATTCCTGTTCAACTTTTTGATCGTACTTCATCATAAAGCTACCGCCCCGGTAATTAAGCAGCCAGTCAACTTCTACGCCGTTTTTAAGCGTCCAGAAAGCGATACCATACGATTTCAGGTGGTCCTTTTGTTCATCATCCATAGGGATGAGTATGGATGCCGCCCTTGTTAGGATAGGTAAAAGGAGAAAGGCGAAAGCTAAAAGGTATTTAGTGGGAAAAGGTGAAAGGCGAAAGGTAAAAGGTGAAAGGTGTTTTTTGTATCTCATGTTCCCGCTTGTTCCCATGTCCAAAGATAACGAATAATTGGATAAGGTATTATGTTGTTGATGGGGGCTAGATTTGTCAACTTTTTGAAAGTTGATAAAGCTTGCAGATGTCGATTTAAAAGTATTACCTTGTGAAACCTTAACTCTTTAAATGGAAACCCATCAAATTCAAAACTTACTTCACCAAGTAAACGCAATAACTACCAGATATAAAAAAATCAATGAGTTAACCGGAGAGAATTTTAATGTCTTTCGGATACTCAAGCTTGAATCATCAGAAGTGAGAATGCACTCCGCGTTCATCGCCGAGTTATTGAAACCGGATGGTAGTCACGGACAAAAAGACACTTTTCTGAAATTATTTGTTAATGCATTTTGTTTTAATGGGAATTTAATTGATACACAATCCTGTAAAGTGAAGGTTGAAGAAGGTATAGGGGCTATACGTGAAGAAGGAACTCAGGGCGGAAGGATTGATATTGTTATTACGGATAAGCATTACCACCAAATTATAATTGAAAATAAAATATACGCAGGTGATCAAGACCACCAGCTAACACGTTACCATAAATACTCAGATAAGGCAGACATCATTTATTTAACTTTAGATGGCAAACCACCATCTGATAACAGTAAAGGCGAAATGGAAGATGGGGTACATTACAAATGCTATTCCTACAAACACGATATTTTAAATTGGTTGGAGCTGTGTCGTAAAGAAGTGACAATAAACCCAATTGTTAGGGAAGCTTTAACTCATTATATCAACTTAATCAAATACTTAACCAATCAAACCCTCAACCAAACCATGCAAGAAGAATTAAGTGATTTATTGAAATCAAATTTAGAGGCATCATTTGCTATAGCTGATAATTTAGATAAAGCGTGTGACAAAGTTTCAAACGATTTTGGCGAAATAATTGAAAAAGCATGTATGGATATTGGATTAGAATGTGCATATGGTATTTCGTTTAATAAGAATTACAGTGGCATTTGGATATGGCGACCTGAATGGAAATATGTTAATATTGGTATTCAGTTTCAAAACTATGATAAGGATTTAGTTTATGGTGTTAGTACTAAAAAGAATCCAAACGACTTCCCAATTCCTACTACTGTTAGGGATAAGATTAAAAGCCTTCCACACAATACGCCTAAAAATAATGCTTGGTGGCCATGGTTTAAAAGACTTGGTGAACCTTATAATAATTGGAGCAAATTTCAAGCATGGGAAGCGATTAGTGATGGTCGTATGAAAGATCATTTAATGGATAGAATCCAGTATTTGATTGAATTGACTAAAGGTTTAGAAATGTAATTAGCTTGCAAATGCAATTTACCATTTTTACACCGCACCGCAAGCGTCCCCGCTTGTGGCCCGCATGCCAGGTAGCCGATAGGCCAGGCGATGGTTAAGGTGATTAATGATTAAGATGTAAAACCCTAAAACAGTGGGATAAATACAAGGCCGGTAATACATTGCGTTTACTTAGCATGCGGGCCACAAGCGGGGACGCTTGCGGCAGCGGGGCCCGGGGACATCTTTTTCTGAATCAGAATTTTTCACCTGTTGTTTGTTTTCAATGGCGTTCAAGAGGGCTGCGCCGTTTACAGAATGTAAGAATTTTCAAGATGCGGGCGGATTATATTCTGCTAATTCTTTAATTCTGAAAATTCTGATTCAGACAAATAGCGGGTTAAGGACTATGCATGGCGGAAATTGCAGGGCGTAGAAGATCCTTCGCTGCGCTCAGGATGACAAAAAGCGAAAATTTAGCTATGAACCATCAACTATCAACTATGAACCAAATCGCAATTAATCATCCAGTTAATCCCATAGCGGTCTTTCACCTGGCCGAATAATGCGCCCCAGAATTGTTTTTCCATGGGCATGGTTACTTTACCGCCTTCGGCCAGCTGGCTGAAAATTGACCTTGCCTGCGCTTCGTCGGTTAGCCCCAAGCTTAAACTGATGCCATTCCCGAAATCAACGGAGGCGCCCGGCATATTGTCCGAAAACATCAGCATGTTATCGCCAAAGGCCAGCCTGGCATGCATTACCCTGTTTTTTTGATCATCCGCAACCGGCAAAGTATCCCCAAAACGACTGAGGTCGCTGATATTCCCGTTAAAAATTTTCTGGTAGTGGTTAATGGCTTTCTCGCAATTCCCGGGGAAGCTTAGGTAAGCGATTAGTTTCATGATTGTGATTTTTTATTCTAATGTACAAAGAAATTACAGTCAGAAAATTCCAAAACTAAATAATGTTATTACTTTCGTCCTTGTAAATCAATTCTTATATCCATAAATAATGACTCTATTAACCATCCTTTTCTGCATTATCCTGCTCGTTTTGTTAGTGAGCTGGGCTAAGTTAAACCCTTTTATAGCTTTCCTTATCGTTTCTTTAATAGCCGGCCTGATGCTGGGGATACCTTTAGAGAAGGTCACCAAATCGGTACAAAGCGGCCTCGGCGATACTTTCGGCAAAATATCCATTATCATTTGCGTGGGTGCGATGATAGGTAAGTTGGTTGCCACCAGCGGCGCTGCCCAAAAAATCGCAGAAGTGTTGGTCAACGGCTTCGGCATTAAATACATACAATGGGCGCTGGTAGTGGTTGGATTTATTATTGGCATCCCGCTTTTTTTTGAAACGGGCTTTGTGCTGATGGTGCCGCTTATTTTTTCGATAGTTTACAAATACAAGTTGAAGGCGGTTTATATAGGCTTGCCTATGCTGGCGGCCCTGTCGGTAACACATGGTTTTTTGCCGCCGCATCCATCGCCGTCTGCGCTTGTCGTAATTTTTCATGCCAATATCGGCACAACCTTATTTTACGGACTTATCATTGCTGTGCCCGCTATCATCATTGCAGGGCCCTTATTCGCACGTACAATAAAGAACATTACCTCAAACCCGCTGTCAACCTTTATGGCTGATGAGATCCCTGACGATAAGCTGCCGGGCGCCGCGAACAGTTTCTTAACCGCCTTGCTGCCGGTTATTTTACTGATGACAACTACGGTATATCTTAATTTTGATCATAGTAAGGGGAGCGTCCATAAACTAATCGCATTTATCGGCGATGCGCCCATTGTTATGCTCATTTCGCTGATTGTTGCCACTTTTACCCTGGGTGTCAGATATGGCAAAAGCATGAAGCATATTGCCATTGTATGTGGCGATGCGGTAAAAGACGTTTCGCTGATCCTGCTGATTGTAGCGGGTTCCGGCGCTTTTAAAGCCGTACTTACCGATAGCGGCGCTGATAAAAATATCGCCACCTTTTTGCAGGATTTTCATTTACAACCCCTTATCCTGGGATGGCTCATTGCCGCGATCATCCGTATAAGTTTAGGTTCGGCAACGGTTGCCGGCTTAACAGCGGCCGGTATTGTTCAAACCCTGGTTATGCATGATCATACCATCAATCCCAATTTAATGGTATTGTCGATCGGCGCAGGCAGCCTTGCTTTTTCGCATCTTAACGATGGCGGTTTCTGGCTTTTTAAAGAATATTTTAACCTGTCGATCAAAGATACGATACGATCCTGGTCCTTGATGGAAACCATTATTTCCGTTACTGGTTTAGCGGGGGTGTTGCTGCTGAATCTGGTGGTGTAATAGAAGGGGTCATTGAGTCATTAGGTAAATCTGACTTTTTACCCTCTTTGCCACTTGTGGCAGAGAGGGTCGACAAGCGAAGCAATGTCGGGGTGAGTTAACTATACGAGCGGCATTGGCGCTAATGCCTGGCGGTGAGTTTACTCACCCGGACATTGCTGCGCTGGTCCACCCTCTCTACGGCAAGGTGGCTGTGGCGCAACCCCGGC